>NZ_OZ245750.1:3255000-3973544 GCF_965227385.1 Sphingomonas sp. | reverse complement strand
CGCAGATCTCTCGATCGGCAAGGTTGCGGGTGACCGGCTGGTCTGTGCCTTCCATCATTGGGAGTTCGACATGGCGGGTAAATGCGCCCGGACCGCCACCAACGATCCCGTGACCAGCGCGATGCGGGTGTTCCGCTATCCGGTGCAGGAACGCTATGGCCTGATCTGGGCGTTTAACGGCGAGGAACCGCTCTACGATCTGCCTGACCTCGGCTTTCCTGACGAGGAACTCGCCTTCCACAGCGAGATCCCACATCTCGACCTGCTAGCCGATCCGTGGGTGTTCATGTGCAATACCACCGATTTCAACCACATCAACATCGTGCACGGCATCGAGGTGGATGGTGATCCGTCGCAGGATATCGACTGGCACGACCATGGCTATAGTTACGATCTGCGCGGCCGATTCAAGGAGACCGGCGCCACGATCGAGTACAAGGTCGGTATCCACGGCAACAACATCTTCTATCAGATGGGCAGCGTGAACGGCCGCTGGTTTGCGTTTCTGTATCCCTGCGGCATCCATCGGCCAGGCACGCTGCGCAGCTATTTCGTCATCGCGACGCAGAAGTCGGACGGCACGCCGGAGGACGACAAGCGCGTGCAGGAAACGCTCGACTTTGCGCAGGCGCTGGAAATCTCGGTCGTCGATCAGGACGTCGAGATCCTGAACACCATCCGCTTCACGCGCGGCATGTTCACGCGCGGCGACAAGGCGCTCGGCAGGTTCGTCGATTACCTCAAAACCTTTCCGCGCGCCCATCCCGGCGCCGACTATATCCGTTGAAGGGACTGGCCATGCTGTGGGTGGAGGTCGCACATCGTATTGAGGCACCGGCGGAACGGGCGTGGGAATTCGTCGGCGACTTCGCGGGCGACGTGCTGACGCGCGGCTATGTCGCGAGGGTGGAAACCGTCGGTCGGGGCATAGGGGGGCGGCGCACCTATCATCTCGACCCTGCGATCGGCGGGGGATCGGTGGTCGAGCGGCTGATTGAGCTCGACGAGATCGAGCGCGTCATCGGCTATGACATGGTCGATTATGGCCTGCTGCCTTGGGCAGATTATGGCGGCCGGATTACGGTTACGCCCGCCGGGCCGGATGCCTGCATGGTCGTCCTGCGGACGCACTTCCTGCCGCTCGATCCAGACCAGGGTGAGGAGCTGCGCCGGCTGTCGAGCGGCAATATCGATATGTATTTCGATAATCTTCGCGAAGTCCTGCGGCTTTAATTAGGCACCGACTTAGAGGGCCGTACGTGTGGCAGTGACGATCTCGCCATACAATCGCCCATCCCATTGCGCGCAAGCTGCGGCCGCGGCAGTGATGTCCGCTTCCGGCATGCAGATTCTGTGAAGCGGACGGGCAGCAACCGGCCCACTAGCCGCCGTCCGCTGCGCCTCCCGCAATCTATCCACAGATACCTCGGAGGAAAGTGTAGCTATATCGAACCTGCTGATGGTTGGGCCGCCGGGGGCGGGCAAGTCGCTGATGGCGAGCTGTCTGCCCGGGATCCTGCCGCCGCTCGACGCAGCCGAGGCGCTGGAGGTGTCGATGGTGGCGAGCGTCGCCGGGACGCTGGAGGGCGGGCGGCTGACGCGGACGCGCCCGTTCCGCTCACCCCACCATTCCGCATCGATGGCCGCGCTGACCGGCGGGGGCCTCAAGGTGAAGCCGGGTGAGGTCAGCCTTGCGCATCTCGGCGTGCTGTTCCTCGACGAACTGCCCGAGTTTCAGCGCGCGGTGCTCGATTCGCTGCGCCAGCCGCTGGAGGCGGGGACGGTCAGCGTCGCGCGCGCCAATGCGCATGTGACCTTCCCGGCGCGGGTGCAGCTGGTCGCGGCGATGAACCCGTGCCGCTGCGGGCATCTTGGCGACCCCGCGCTCGCCTGCGCCCGCGCGCCGCGCTGTGCGGCGGATTATCAGGCGAAGGTGTCGGGGCCGCTGCTCGACCGCATCGACCTACATGTCGAGGTGCAGCCGGTCACCGCCGCCGATCTTGTGCTTCCCCCGCCGTCCGAGGGATCGGCCGAGGTCGCCGCGCGCGTCGCGGCGGCACGCGCCGTCCAGCGGGCCCGCTATGGCGGCGACGGCCCACGCACCAATGCCGAAGCCGACGGCCCGGTGCTCGACGCCGTCGCCACGCCCGACGAAGCGGGGCGCAAGCTGCTGGCGCAAGCCGCCGAAGCGATGCGGATGAGCGCGCGCGGCTATACCCGCGTGCTGCGCGTCGCGCGCACCATCGCCGATCTGGCGGGCGTCGGCACCGTGGGGCGCATCCATATCGCCGAAGCGCTCAGCTACCGCCGACAGGCACCGCGAAGCTGATTGCAACGCCCTTTGAGTAGGTTACGCTCTGAGTCCGCCGGCCGCCGGGGCGAGTCGGGGTTTAGGGGGAATGACCGATGGAATGGATGATCCTGCCGTTCAAACGCTATTTCGATTTCTCGGGCCGCTCGCGGCGCAAGGAATATTGGATGTACACGCTGTTCGTGGTGATCGTTTCGATCGTGCTCGCGATCGTCGACTCCGCGCTCGGGCTGGACGGCGGCGCTACCGGCGACGCGGACATGACGGGGCCGGCCAGCGCGGCGCGGGGCGGGTTGCTTGGCAATATCTTCGCGCTCGCCACCCTCATCCCCAGCCTGGCGGTGGGTGTCCGGCGGCTGCATGATCTCGACCGCAGCGGCTGGTGGATCCTCCTCCCCCTGGGGCCGATCCTGGTCGGTGCGGTGTTGTTGGGGATCGGCATGGTGCAATCGCTCGGCGGGATGGACGGCGGCATGTCGTCCATGGTGATCCTTGGCGGGATTGCGCTGCTGGGCGGCTTCATCTGTTCGATCGTGCTGCTGGTCTGGTATTGCACGCCGGGCACGTCCGGCCCGAACCGCTTTGGCGAGGACCCCAAGGGGACGGATCTCGACGCCCCCGAAGTGTTCGGATGACATGACACGGCCGGGTCGCTCGCGGCCCGGCGCGTATCGGACGGCTGTCCAGCCGCTCAGAAGGCGTCCCAGCTTTCGCTGTCCGTCGCCACGGCGGCCGCACCATTTGTCCGTGGCAGCGCCTTGACCGGTGAGCGATAGGCCTTGGCGCCGGGCTCGCGCTGGGCTTTGCCGCCGGGCCGGCCTGGTGCGCGTTGGCGGGCGGCTCCGGCGTTGGTGCCGCCGGGACCGGGGCGGCCGCGACAACCGCTGGCATGGCTGCCCGCGCCGGGGGCTTGCCCCCGATGTTGAAGCGCTCGGTCAGCGCCCGCGGTACGGCGGGCGAGGTCGTCGGATGCCTGTGCGATTTCGACCGATCCGCTATGGATCGCCTGTGCGCCGTTGACCACGGCCCCGATCAGCGCCCGCGGATGCGCGAGCGCGCCGTTGAAATCCGCTATCAGGCGCGCGACCGGGCCGTCGAGCTCGGCCGTCACTTCGGTCACCAGATCGCCGCGCGACAAGGCGCCTAGCCCCGTCCCGATACTGTCCACGATCAGCTGCATCTGCGCCTCACGCGCGGCGGCGGCGGCGGCAAGCTGCTGTTGAAAGCCGGCGGTCGCCGCGGTCAACCCACCCAGTTCGCTGACACGCCCAGTCGGCGCGATCGTGACATCTGCTTCGCCCGCGCTTGATCCCGGTCGCCGGGTCTGCTGCGGCGAGCAGCGTGAGCACGTCGCTGCGCACCGCGTCGTGCATCATGTCGGCTTCGAGATGCGATCGCAGCAGCGACGCCGCGTGCTGCTGGCGGGTCAGCGCGAGCCGAACGCTGGTGCGCGCGCTCAGCCGCTGTTCGACCCGTGCCCGACCTGCAACTCGTCATCAACCCCGCCGGAGCGCGCGGGCGCGGTGCCGCGCTGATCGTCGGGCTCAGGACCACGTTCGCGTTCTGAAGCACGCGTCGATCAGGGTCGGCCGCGCCATAGTATTAATACGAGGTCGATTGTCCTGCTGATCATCAGAAACGTGTCGCCGTGCCGTTTGGCCAATATGCTGGCGCCCGTTTTCTGCGATGCATCCCGCGCAATTCGGCTGTGGTACAGGCATTGAACGCCAATCGCCGCGTCTTCACGCCGGTTCCCGATCCCGTCGTCTATAATGGGTGCACGTTCAAAATTGGGGATGTCACGCATGAAGACTGGATCTACCGCCATGTTGGGCGGCGCGGCGGTGGCGCTGCTGATCGGTGCAGCGGGCGGTGCGAAGGCCGCACCGGGCAAGGACGCCGACGCGACCGGCCTGAGCATCGAGGGCAGCGTGCGTGCGCGGGTCGAGGTGGTCGATGGGCAGGTGAAACCGGGCGCGCCCGACAGCGACGCCATGCTCTCGTTCCGCACGTTGATCACCGCCCGCTATGATTTCGGTGGCGTGCATCTCACCGCCGAGCTCGACGATGCGCGCAGCTATTTCCAGCATGGCCAGTCGACCGCGGGAACGAGTGAAAGCAACGCGCTCGAACCGCTTCAGGCCTATCTCGGCGTCGATCTGGGCAATGTCGCGGGTCAGAAGGGCAAGGGCGTTCTGCGCCTGGGTCGCTTCACCGCCTCTTCCGGCTCGGGCCGCCTGCTCGACCGACCGGACTGGTCGAACTCGCCCAACAGCTTCCTTGGTGCCAATCTCGAGTGGAGCAGCGCGCGTGGCGACCGGCTGGCGCTCATCGCGGCGCGGGTGTTCGACAAGCTGCCCTCGGATCGCGCGTCGATCGAGGATAACAAGGTCGAGCTGGACCGCGCCAATGCCGGGCTGCACTTCTGGGGCGGGTCCTTCACGCGCGCCAAGATGCTTGCCGGCGCCAATGCCGAAGTCTTTGCCTATGGGCTGGACGAGCGCGACCGCGCGGGCCGGGCCACGCGCGACCGCGACCTGTTCACCTTTGGCGGTCGGATCAACCGCACCCCGGGCAAGGGCAAGCTGGATTTCGAACTGGAGGGCGCGCTTCAGCGTGGCACCACCCGTGGGTCAACCGCGGCGAGCGACCTGCTCGACCGCAAGGTGCGCGCCGGCATGGCCAATGTCGAGATCGGCTACACCGTCGCGTCGGGCTGGGCGCCGCGCGTGACGGCATTTCTGGGCTATGCCAGCGGCGACACCACCGCCACCGACTATCGGCGCTTCGATCCGCTGTTCGGCGGACGGCGCGGCGATTTCGGGCCGCTCAGCCTGTATGGTCCGGCCAGCTGGTCCAACATCGTCAGCCCCGGCGTCGCGATCGAGGCGAAGCCGAGCAAGGCGTGGGACTTTACGGTCAAGGCGCGCAAATTCCTGCTCGCATCCGCCACCGACAGCTTTGCCGCCACATCGGTCCGCGATGCCGGCGGCGCGTCGGGTCGCGATGCCGGGACGCAGGTCGAGGCGCGCGTGCGCAACTGGCTGGTGCCGAAGAAGCTGCGGGTCGAGGCGGGCGCGGCCTTGCTCGCCAAGGGGCGTTTCCTGACCGATGCGCCCAATGCGCCTGCAACCGGCGACATGAAATTCGGCTATCTCACCCTGTCGAGCTTCTTCTGAGCGCCTCCCCGAAGCGACGTCACCTGATCCTCGCCCTTGGCGGGTGAGGATTGGAGAGCGCGGCTGCCCGCCCGAACCCAACAAAAAAGCCGCCGCCCGATCTCCCGGGCGGCGGCCTTTTCTTTGTCAGCGCGGGTCGCTGAACCGGGCGATTACTCGCCCTTGTTCAGGTAATCGCCGGCCGCTTCGTCGCTGCCGTCACCCGACACTTCGACCTTCTCCAGCGCGTCGCTGGTGACCATCGCGTCTACGGGATCCTGCGCCAGTTCGGCGGCACGCTCCTCGGCAGCCGAGTTGGGGGCGATCAGCGCTTCCTGCAGCTTGCGCTGCTGGGCGCGGAGCGCGGCGTCGCGGCTGGTGGCCGCGATGCGCACCCGGTTCATGCCCGCGCCGGTGCCGGCGGGGATGAGACGGCCGACGATCACGTTCTCCTTCAGGCCGATCAGCGTGTCCTGCTTGCCCTGGACCGCCGCCTCGGTGAGGACGCGGGTGGTCTCCTGGAACGACGCCGCCGAGATGAAGCTGCGGGTCTGCAGCGACGCCTTGGTGATGCCGAGCAGGATTGGCTTGCCCTGTGCGGGGGCCTGGCCGGGCTCCAGCTTGGAGTTGGTCTCGTCCATCTCGTCGCGATCCACCTGCTCGCCGGGGAGCAGGGTGGTGTCGCCAGCGTCGGTGATCTCGACCTTCTGCAGCATCTGGCGAACGATCACCTCGATGTGCTTGTCGTTGATCTTCACGCCCTGGAGTCGATAGACTTCCTGGATTTCCGCGACGAGATATTCTGCCAGCGGCTCGATGCCGAGCACTTCGAGAATGTCGTGCGGATCGGGGCTGCCGCCGATCAGGTTGTCGCCACGCTTGACGTAGTCGCCTTCCTGAACGTCGATCACCTTCGACTTGGGCACCAGATACTCGACGACCTCGCCGCCATCCTCGGGCTGGATGCCGATCTTGCGCTTCGCCTTATAGTCCTTGCCGAACACCACGCGGCCCGAGACCTTGGCGATGATGGCATTTTCCTTGGGCTTGCGCGCTTCGAACAGCTCGGCGACGCGCGGCAGACCGCCGGTGATGTCGCGGGTCTTGGCAGACTCGCGGCTGACACGGGCCAGAACGTCGCCGCCCTGCACGGTCGCACCGTCCTCCACGCTGATCACCGCACCCGGCGACAGCATGTAGCGCGCGGCCTCCGCCGCACCGTCGCCGGTGAGGGTCAGGCGCGGACGCAGATCTTCCTTCTTCGCCGCCGAACCGCGGTTTTCGATCACCACGCGCTGCGCGATGCCGGTCGCTTCGTCGACCTGCTCGGTCAGCGTCTTGCCGTCGATCAGGTCCTGATACTTCACGACGCCGCCGGTTTCCGTGATCACCGGCATGGTGAACGGATCCCATTCCGCCATGCGGTCGCCCTTGCTGACGATGTGGCCATCGTCGAACATGACGTACGCGCCGTACGGAATGCGGTGCACCGCCAGCTCGCGACCATCGGTGTCGAGGATCGCGATCTCGCCCGAACGGGCCAGAACCACGCGGCGGCCGCGCTGATCGGTGATCAGGCGCAGGTCGCGGAACTCGACCTTGCCGTCCACAGGGGCTTCGAGGTTCGACTGCTCGTTGAGCTGCGCCGCGCCGCCGATGTGGAAGGTACGCATGGTCAGCTGCGTGCCCGGCTCACCGATCGACTGCGCCGCGATGACGCCGACCGCTTCGCCGATGTTCACCGGCGTACCGCGGGCAAGGTCACGGCCATAGCATTTGGCGCACACGCCGATCTTGGCTTCGCAGACGAGCGGCGAGCGGATCTTCATGCCCTGAACGCCCAGACCTTCGATCTGCGCAATCATCGGCTCGTCGAGCAGCGTGCCGGTCGGGATCGCAACCTCGCCGGTCTTGGGATCGACGACGTCCTCGGCCGTGGTGCGGCCCAGGATACGCTCGCCCAGCGACGCGATAACGCTGCCGCCCTGCACGATCGCCTTCATCTCCAGCGCGCGCTCGGTCCCGCAATCCTGCTCCATGACGACGCAGTCCTGCGACACGTCGACCAGACGGCGGGTCAGGTAACCCGAGTTCGCGGTCTTCAACGCCGTATCCGCGAGGCCCTTGCGCGCGCCGTGGGTGGAGTTGAAGTATTCAAGGACGGTCAGACCTTCCTTGAAGTTCGAGATGATCGGCGTTTCGATGATCTCGCCCGACGGCTTGGCCATCAGGCCGCGCATGCCGGCCAGCTGCTTGATCTGCGCCGCCGAACCACGGGCACCCGAATGCGCCATCATGTAGATCGCGTTGGCGGGCTTCTCGCGGCCGGTCGTCTCGTCGACCTTCACCGACTTGATCTCGTCCATCATGGCGGCCGCCACCACGTCGCCGCAACGGCTCCAAGCGTCGATCACCTTGTTGTACTTCTCCTGCTGCGTGATCAGGCCGTCCTGATACTGCTGCTCGAAGTCCTTCACGAGCGCGCGGGTCTCGTCGACCGTTGCTTCCTTCGACGCCGGGATGATCATGTCATCCTTGCCGAACGAGATGCCGGCCTTGAACGCGTGACGGAAGCCGAGCGCCATGATCGCGTCGGCGAACAGGACGGTCTCCTTCTGGCCGGTGTGGCGATAGACCTCGTCGATCACGTCGCCCACGTCCTTCTTGGTGAGCAGGCGGTTGACGACGTCGAACGGCACCTTGTGCGACTTCGGCAGACATTCGCCCAGCAGCATGCGGCCCGGGGTGGTCTCGAACCGCTTCATGTACGTGTTGCCGTCCTCGTCCGTCTGCGGGACGCGGCTGGTGATCTTCGAATGCAGCGTCACCGCGCCAGCGAACAGCGCCTGGTGCACTTCCGACATATCGCCGAGCACCATGCCCTGGCCGGGCTCACCCTCCTTCTCCATCGAGATGTAGTAGAGGCCCAGCACCATGTCCTGCGACGGCACGATGATCGGCTTGCCGTTCGCAGGGCTCAGGATGTTGTTGGTCGACATCATCAGCACGCGCGCTTCCAGCTGCGCTTCGAGCGACAGCGGAACGTGCACGGCCATCTGGTCACCGTCGAAGTCGGCGTTGAAGGCCGAGCAGACCAGCGGGTGAAGCTGGATCGCCTTGCCCTCGATCAGCACCGGCTCGAACGCCTGGATGCCCAGACGGTGAAGCGTCGGCGCGCGGTTCAGCAGAACCGGGTGCTCGCGGATCACCTCGTCCAGGATGTCCCAGACTTCCTTGCGCTCCTTCTCGACCCACTTCTTCGCCTGCTTCAGGGTCATCGACAGACCCTTGGCGTCGAGGCGCGCGTAGATGAACGGCTTGAACAGCTCGAGCGCCATCTTCTTGGGCAGGCCGCACTGGTGCAGCTTGAGCTCCGGACCGGTCACGATGACCGAACGGCCCGAATAGTCGACGCGCTTGCCGAGCAGGTTCTGACGGAAGCGGCCCTGCTTGCCCTTGAGCATGTCGGACAGCGACTTGAGCGGACGCTTGTTGGCACCCGTGATCGTGCGACCGCGGCGGCCGTTGTCGAACAGCGCGTCGACGGCTTCCTGCAGCATGCGCTTTTCGTTCCGGACGATGATGTCCGGCGCGCGCAGCTCCATCAGGCGCTTGAGGCGGTTGTTGCGGTTGATGACGCGGCGATACAGGTCGTTGAGGTCCGACGTCGCGAAGCGACCGCCGTCCAGCGGGACCAGCGGGCGCAGCTCGGGCGGGATGACCGGAACGACGTCGAGGATCATCCACTCCGGACGGTTGCCCGACTCCAGGAAGCTCTCAACGACCTTCAGACGCTTGATGATCTTCTTGGGCTTCAGCTCCGACTTGGTCGTCGCCAGCTCTTCGAGCAGCGTGCGCTTCTCGCCCTCGAGATCGAGGTCCATGAGCATGATCTTGACCGCTTCTGCACCGATGCCGGCGGAGAAGGCGTCTTCGCCATATTCGTCCTGCGCGTCGAGCAGCTCGTCCTCGGTCAGCAGCTGGAACTTCTCCAGCGGCGTCAGGCCCGGCTCGGTGACGATGTAGGATTCGAAGTACAGCACGCGCTCGAGCTGCTTGAGCTGCATGTCGAGCAGCAGGCCGATGCGCGAGGGCAGCGACTTGAGGAACCAGATGTGCGCGACCGGCGCGGCCAGTTCAATATGGCCCATGCGCTCACGGCGGACCTTCGAGACGGTAACCTCGACGCCGCACTTTTCGCAGACAATGCCCTTGTACTTCATGCGCTTGTACTTGCCGCACAGGCACTCGTAATCCTTGATCGGACCGAAGATGCGCGCGCAGAACAGGCCGTCACGCTCGGGCTTGAACGTGCGATAGTTGATCGTTTCGGGCTTCTTGATCTCGCCGAACGACCAGGAACGGATGCGGTCAGGCGACGCAATGCCGATCTGGATCTGGTCGAAGGTCTCCGGCTTGGCCACCGGGTTCGCGAAGTTGGTCAGTTCGTTCATTTTTTATCCCTCTTGCAGGGTATCAGCCGCCCGACGGCGACGGAAAATTTCCAGGAAAGCCAGGAAGATACCGAGAAAGCTAACGGCTAAGAAAACCAGCCAGGCCGTGCCGTCCATTTCCCATCCGCCCCAGATCAATCCGATGAGCATCACGCACCATGCCATTGAGGCAATGAGGTCCGCGATGAGCCACCAGATCGATCCGTTGCGCATGTTCCCGTCTTACTCCGCCGCCTCGGCCATCTCGTCGCCTTCGTCCATCGACTTGAGTTCGACGTTGAGGCCCAGCGAGCGCATTTCCTTGACGAGCACGTTGAAGCTCTCGGGGATGCCGGCCTCGAACGTGTCGTCACCCTTGACGATCGCCTCATAGACCTTGGTGCGGCCGACGACGTCGTCGGACTTCACCGTCAGCATTTCCTGCAGCGTATAGGCAGCGCCATATGCCTGCAGGGCCCAGACCTCCATTTCGCCGAAGCGCTGGCCGCCGAACTGCGCCTTGCCGCCCAGCGGCTGCTGGGTGACGAGGCTGTACGGGCCGATCGAACGCGCGTGGATCTTGTCGTCGACCAGGTGGTGCAGCTTGAGCACGTACTTGTACCCAACGGTCACCTTGCGGTCGAACATGTCACCCGTGCGCCCGTCGAACAGGTCGACCTGGCCGCTCTCGTCCAGCCCGGCGAGCCGGAGCATGTCGGTCACGTCCGCCTCGACCGCGCCGTCGAACACCGGGGTGCCCATCGGAACGCCCGCACGGACATTCTCCGCCAGATCGACGAGCGACGCGGTGTCGCGGTTCTTGATCTGCTCGGCATAGTTGTCGCCATAGACTTCGAGCAGCAATTCCTTGACCGCTTCGGGGGCTTCGCCCGCCTGCGGGTTCGGATTTGCCTCACGCCATGCGTCGAGCGCGGCGCCGATCTTGGCGCCCAGGCCGCGTGCGGCCCAGCCCAGATGCGTTTCGAAGATCTGCCCGACGTTCATGCGCGACGGCACGCCCAGCGGATTGAGCACGAAGTCGACCGGAGTGCCGTCCTCGAGGAACGGCATGTCCTCCTGCGGCAGGATGCGGCTGATGATGCCCTTGTTGCCGTGACGGCCGGCCATCTTGTCGCCCGGCTGCAGCTTGCGCTTCACCGCGACGAACACCTTGACCATCTTCAGCACGCCCGGCGGCAGCTCGTCGCCCCGCTCCAGCTTCTCGCGGCGGTCCTCGAACTTGTCCTTGATGCGCTTGACGGCCTCGTCATACTGACCCTTGACCGTCTCCAGATCGCCCTGGACCTTGTCGTCGGCGACGGCGAACTTCCACCATTCGTGGCGATCGACGCTGTCGAGCAGGTCCTGATCGATCTCGGTACCCTTCTTCAGGCCCTTGGGCACCGAAGTCGCGACCTGACCGATCAGCATCTCGCGCAGCCGCGACCAGGTCGCGCGGTTGAGGATGTTGCGCTCGTCATCCGAGTCCTTCTTCAGGCGCTCGATCTCCTCGCGCTCGATCGCCATCGCGCGCTCGTCCTTGTCGATGCCGTGGCGATTGAAGACGCGAACGTCGACGATCGTACCGGCAACGCCCGGCGGCAGGCGGAGCGAGGTGTCGCGCACGTCGCTGGCCTTTTCGCCGAAGATCGCGCGGAGCAGCTTCTCTTCCGGCGTCATCGGCGATTCACCCTTGGGGGTGATCTTGCCGACCAAGATGTCGCCCGGCTCCACCTCGGCGCCGATATAGACGATGCCCGCCTCGTCGAGGTTGCGCAGCGCTTCCTCGCCGACGTTCGGGATGTCGCGGGTGATGTCCTCCGGCCCCAGCTTGGTGTCGCGGGCCATCACCTCGAACTCGTCGATATGGATCGACGTGAACACGTCGTCCTTCACGATGCGCTCGTTGATCAGGATCGAGTCTTCGTAGTTGTAGCCGTTCCACGGCATGAACGCGACGAGGACGTTGCGGCCCAGCGCCAGCTCGCCGAACTCGGTCGACGGGCCGTCGGCGATGATGTCGCCGGCATTGACCATGTCGCCCACCTTCACCAGCGGACGCTGGTTGATGCAGGTCGACTGGTTCGAACGCTCGAACTTCATCAGCGTGTAGATGTCGACGCCGCTTTCCTCCGCCGACACGTCGCCGGTGGCGCGAACGACGATACGCGAGGCGTCGACCTGGTCGACGATGCCGGCGCGCTTCGCCGCGATCGCCGCGCCCGAATCGCGCGCAACGGTCTCTTCCATGCCGGTGCCGACGAAGGGCGCTTCCGCCTTCACCAGCGGCACGGCCTGACGCTGCATGTTCGAACCCATGAGCGCGCGGTTGGCGTCGTCATTTTCCAGGAACGGGATCAGCGAGGCCGCGACCGACACCAGCTGCTTAGGCGACACGTCCATCAGCGTCACCGTGTCCGGGAACGCCATCAGGAATTCGCCGGCCTGACGTGCCGACACCAGCTCCTCGACGAAGCGGCCCTCGGCATCGGTTTCGGCCGAAGCCTGCGCGATGGTGTGCTTGGCCTCTTCCATCGCCGACAGATAGACGACCTCGTCGGTCACCTTGCCGTCGATCACCTTGCGGTACGGAGTCTCGATGAAGCCGTACTTGTTAACGCGGCTGAACGTCGCGAGGCTGTTGATCAGACCGATGTTCGGGCCTTCCGGCGTTTCGATCGGGCAGATACGGCCATAATGCGTCGGGTGAACGTCGCGGACTTCGAAGCCTGCGCGCTCACGCGTAAGACCGCCCGGCCCAAGCGCCGACACGCGACGCTTGTGGGTGACTTCCGACAGCGGGTTGGTCTGGTCCATGAACTGCGACAGCTGCGAGCTGCCGAAGAATTCGCGGACTGCGGCGACCGCCGGCTTGGCGTTGATCAGGTCGTTCGGCATGACCGTCGACACGTCGACGCTCGACATGCGCTCCTTGACCGCACGCTCCATGCGCAACAGGCCGACGCGATACTGGTTTTCCAGCAGCTCGCCCACCGAACGCACGCGGCGGTTGCCGAGGTTGTCGATGTCGTCGATCTCGCCCTTGCCGTCCTTCAGGCCGACCAGCGTCTTGATCACCGCAAGGATATCCTCGGTGCGCAGCGTGGTCACCGTGTCCTCGGCATCAAGGTCGAGGCGCATGTTGAGCTTGACGCGGCCCACGGCCGACAGGTCGTAGCGCTCCGGATCGAAGAACAGCCCGCCGAACAGCGACTCCGCGGTCTCCAGCGTCGGCGGCTCGCCGGGGCGCATGACGCGATAGATGTCGGACAGCGCCTGCTCGCGCTCTTCGGCCTTGTCGGCCTTGAGCGTGTTACGGATCCACGGACCGGTCGACACATGATCGATGTCGAGCAGTTCGATCCGGTCGATGCCGGCCTTGTCCAGCTTCTCCAGATTCTCGGCCGAAACCTCGTCACCGGCCTCGATGTAGATTTCGCCGGTCGACTCGTTGATCAGGTCGAACGCGCTGTAGCGGCCGAAGATTTCCTCGGTCGGGATCAGCAGCGTCTCGAGACCGTCCTTGCCCGCCTTGTTGGCAGCGCGCGGGCTGATCTTCTGGCCAGCCGGGAACACGACTTCGCCCGTCTTGGCGTCGACGATGTCGAACATCGGCTTGACGCCGCGCCAGTTTTCGGCGGCGAACGGAATCTGCCAGCCATTGGGACCGCGCACATAGGTGACGGTGTTGTAGAAGTGGTTGAGGATCTCTTCGCTGTTCAGGCCCAGCGCATAGAGCAGCGTCGTGACCGGCAGCTTGCGCTTGCGGTCGATACGGACGTTGACGATGTCCTTTGCGTCGAACTCGAAGTCCAGCCACGAGCCGCGATACGGGATCACGCGCGCGGCAAAGAGATACTTGCCCGACGCATGCGTCTTGCCGCGATCATGGTCGAACAGCACACCCGGCGAACGGTGCATCTGCGACACGATCACGCGCTCGGTGCCGTTGATGAAGAAGGTGCCGTTCTCGGTCATGAGCGGCATGTCGCCCATGTACACGTCCTGCTCCTTGATATCGAGCACCGAACGGGCATCCGTATCGGGATCGACCTCGAACACGATCAGGCGAAGGGTGACGCGCATCGGCGCGGCATAGGTGATGCCGCGCTGACGGCATTCTTCCACGTCGAACTTGGGCGCTTCGAGCTCATAGGTCACGAAGTCGAGTTCGGCCGTTCCGGCGAAATCGCGGATCGGGAACACGCTGCGCAGCGTCTTTTCAAGCCCCGAAACATAACCGATCGAGGGATCGCTCCGCAGGAACTGTTCGTAGGATTCCCGCTGAACCTCGATCAGGTTCGGCATCTGCACAACTTCGTGGATGTCGCCGAACACCTTGCGGATGCGGCGCTTTGCGGTGCCGCTTTCGATCGCTTTGGTTGCCATGTGCTGTTTTCGCCTTCTCAGCCTGAATTTCGCCCCGGTAACCGCCGGGACAGGCACGCAGACAGACGCCAAAAGGGCCGAGCGATTCCCATCGTCGAAACGGGGAAAAACTCAGCCTCTCAAGCGTCTATGATACCCGTCCGGTCCATTCGTACGGCGCGCTGCGCGACGGCGTGCCATGTCCCGACCGATCGGGGCAGGGCCGGGATATAGGCAGTAGAGCGGTGGGTGTCAAACGCGGCGCGGTTAAAGGCTTGCCGCCGCGCGGCCCATCGTCTAGCCAGCGCGCTCGCTGCCCCTGTGGCGAAATGGTAGACGCAGTCGACTCAAAATCGACCGCCGCAAGGCATGCTGGTTCGAGTCCGGCCAGGGGCACCACCACCCGATTGCATCGACCCGGCCGGTCGATCCCGGCCTATGTGCGATCACGCGGGAAGTGCAGCGTCGCGATCGCCCCGCCGCCGTCGCGCGGGGACAGGTCGAACCTGCCGCCGAGCTGTCCGGCGAGCGTGCGCGAAATCTTGAGGCCCAGGCTGGAGGACGATGCTGCGGTAAAGCCGTCGGGCGGTCCGGCGCCGTCATCCGCGATCGTGATCGTCGCCGCGTCGCTGTGCGCCGTCATGCGCACGTCGATCCGTCCGCCGTCGCGCCCCGCAAAGCCATGTTCGATCGCATTGGCGATGCACTCCGCCACCACCAGGGCGATCGGGATCAGCGCGTCGGGCGACAGGCGCAGACCGGCATCCACCGTGACCGACGTAATCACGCCCGGCTTGTCGGTCGTGGCGATCACGTCCTGCACCAGATCGGGCAGCATCTGGTCCAGCGTTTGCGGGTCGCCGCTCGGGTCATAAAGCTGGCGTTGGATGCGGCCGATCGTCTGCAGCTTGGCGCCTGCGTCGCCTAGCGCCTGTCGCGCCGCAGGGTCGGTCACGCTGCGTTGCTGCAGGGCGAGCACCGCGCCGACCATCTGCAAATTGTTCGACACGCGGTGCTGCAATTCGGAAAAGAGCAATTGGCTGCGCTGTGCCAGCATCTCGCTGCGCTCGCGCTCGATGCGCAGCCGGGCATTGCCGCGCTGCATCCAGTCGATCAAAAGCAGGTCGACTGCAACGACCCCGACATAGAAGCCCATTGCGACCATGGCGCCGGGCGCGAGCGAGAAGGCATTGGCGGGCGGGATGAAGAAATACCAGGCGAGCAGCCCGCACAGCACTGCCGAAAGGATGCCCGGGCCGCGCCCGAACAGGAAACCCGACAGGACCACGGCTGGGAAGAACGTGAGAAAGGGAAAGCCTGGTGGGAATGCATCCGCCAGCAACCAGCGCGTGACGAGCCCGACCAGCGACAGCAGCAACGCGGAGCCATAGCCTTGCCAGCGATGTTCGCGGGCAAGCGGCAGCCGTTCCAGCAATCGACCCGTACGCCCGTCCACCGCATCCCCCTTTGCCGGTGTCCCCGTCGAAGCGGGGGTTGCCATCATGGATCGAAAAAGCCTCCGAAACCAGAGGTTCCGGAGGCTCTCGCTGTCCGATCCGGATTGCTCCGGAGCGTGAACTTACTTGACGTGCTTGGCGATGTGCTTGTTCATCTCGAACATCGTCGCCTTGTCGCCGCCGAAAATGGGCTTCAGCTTGTCGTCGGCCAGAATCTCGCGCTTGTTGGCGGGGTTCTGCAGATTGTTCTTCTTGATGTGTTCCCACATCTTGCTGACGATCTCGCTGCGCGGCAGCGGGCCGGCGCCGACGATCGCAGCGAGCTCAGGCGAGGGGGTGACGGGCTTCGCGATGCCGCCACGGGCGCCGCCAGATGCCTTCTTTTCGGCCATTCTATTCTTCTCCTTTGCGAGCCGGCAACCCGATGCCGGCTCAAATCTTGGTCAGCGCCGACGGCTTGTGCGATGCCTCGCCACCATTGTCGCTGCGCACGATGTACTGCGGTTCTTCGCGCGATGCACGTACTTGATGCCCTTTGATGGTGGTATCTGACGTTTGTTTGTGGAGAACTTCGCCCTTGGCGGTGCCTCCAGGGGCATTCCAGCGGACGCGATCGCCCTTTTTCAGCGTTTTGGCCATGGTCGAGTCTCCCGAGTCTGCTGTTCTGGGAGGGTAAACGCGGAAGGGGCGCGCCCGGTTTCCCGAACGCGCCCCCTTACGTTCCCAGTCGAGCTCCACAGAGCCCGCCGGGTCGATCAGAAGCCGACCTTCGCCTTGACGCCGAAGAAGCGCGGCAGGCCCGGATAGGCGGCATAGTTGCCGGTCTGCTCCGGCACCGCAAAGCCGGTGATATGGTAATATTGGTTGGTCAGGTTCTCGACGAAGAACTCGAGGCTCTTCTTGCCGTCGTTGGTCTGAACGCCGACGCGGGCGCCCAGCAGCGCATAGCCCGGGTTGTACAACGCGGTCCGACCGGTTGCCGGGTTCGGGTTGTTCGACGGGATGTTGACTTCGCTGTTGTAGCGCATGTCGACATGCACCAGCCCGCGGATGCCGCTGGTGATCTGCGGCGTCCAGGTCGTCGCGATCGTCACCGTGTGCTTGGGCTGATTGCTGACCTGACGGCCTTCCTGCCCTTGCAGCGGGGTGCCGGCAAAGTCGTTGTCGGCATCATATTGCGCATCGATATAGCTGTAGCCGAGGCGGAAGGTGAGGCTGCGCACCGGCTGGATGATCGACTCAACCTCGACGCCCTTGCTGGTCGTGCTGTCGACATTCTGGACGACGAAGTTGTTGCCGCTGAACACCAGCGACTGGAGGTCGCTGAACTTCTGGTAGAAACCGGCGATGTTGAACGTGAAGGCGCGGCCCCACTGGGTCTTCACGCCGATTTCATAGGCGTCGACCGATTCCGAACCGAACGCCAGGTCGCTCGCCTGCGGACCGTTGCCGCCCAGCAGCACGCTGTCGAACGTCGCCTGGTCCATATTGTAGCCGCCCGACTTGTAGCCGCGGTCATAGCCACCATAGACCAGGATGTCCGAATTCACCTTGTACGCCAGCTTGGCGGTGCCGGTGATCTTGCTCTCGTCCTGATCGTGCGCGTAGCTGCCGTTGAACTCGGAGTTGATCGCCGGGTTGCAGGCCAGCAGGTAGAGATTGTTGAACAGGCCGAGCTGGCGCAGCAGCGTGGCGTATTGCACCGCCGCCGTATTGCCCGAGCGCACCTGGTTGAAGAAGGTGCAGCTGCCGGTGTTGTTGTTGACGGTCGCGGTGAAGTCCTTCTTCTCATAGTTCCAGCGCGCACCCAGCGTCAGCGACAGCTTGTCGCTGATGTTGACGATGTTGTGCGTGAACAGTGCGAAGGCGTTGGTCTTGACGCGATAGTCGTTGTTGTTGCCCTGACCGGCGCTGACACCGGGCAGCGGGCTGGCGGCCAGCGCGGCGAGGCCGGCCACCGGGGCGCCCGAATAGCCGAGTGCATTGCAGGTCGCGACCGGCACGGTGCCCGACGGCGCGGTCCCGGCGGCGGTGCGGAAGCAGCCGACCAGCGGTGCCAGGGTCGCACCATATACGGCCTGATAGGCAGCGAGCGAGTTCGGCACTGCCGGGTTCAGCAACACCGCGCCCGGGGTCGGGGCCGTGCCCAGCGATCCGAAGAACTGCACCGATCCGCCAAAGGACGGGCCAGCCAGCGCGTTGAAGATCGAATCGACGTACCGGTTGCCGTCATTGCCGACGCGGACCGTGTCATGGACCTTGTTGGTTTCGTTGAGGTAGAAGCCGCCGACCAGCCAGTCGAGCACGCCGCCGAACGCCGAGCCCTGGAAGCGCAGTTCCTGGGTGAAGTCGGTCAGCTCGTTGCGATAGCCGTCGCGATAGGCGCGATCGATGCCCGAGAAGTCGACATCCTGGTTACGCCGCACGCGCCAGTCGCGATAGGCGGTGATCGAGGTCAGTTTGATATCGCCCAGCTCGGCGTTGATCTCGCCCGAAATGCCCCAGTCGCGCACCCGCTCGCTCAGGTCGCGGTTGGGCGATGCTGCCATACGACGCTGTTCGGGGTCGACCGTGGTCGGCAGACCGTTCACGGTGCGCTGCGTGCCGGTATACAGTCCGTCCCGGCCCTGCGCGGCGGCAATGCCCTCGATCAGCGGCGCGAACGCCCCGCGCACGACCGAAATCGCGCCACAGCACTGCTCGTCGGTCTCGTAATAGTCGGCGATCAGGCGCAACGAGAAGGTCGAGGTGTCGTACAGCGCCTGGCCGCGGGCATACCAGCGATCGACATTGTTGAACGACCGGTCGGCGTTCACGTCCTCGATATAGCCGTCGCGCTTGCGATAGCCGCCATCGACGCGCAGCGCGAGCTGGTCGGTCACCGGGCCGGTGATCGCGCCCTTCAGCTCGAACGCGTTGTAATTGCCATAGCTGCCTTCGAGATAGCCGCCGAGCTCGAACGCCGGCTGGGCCGTGAAGATCGACAGCGCGCCGGCGGAGGTGTTGCGACCGAACAGCGTGCCCTGCGGGCCACGCAGCACTTCGACGCGCTCAAGCTGCGGCAGTTCGGAGATGGCGACGCCGGCACGCGCGCGGAACACGCCGTCGATGAACACGCCGACCGCCGGCTCGAACCCGGGATTGTCGCCTGCGGTGGTGATGCCGCGAATGTACAGGGTGGTGCCGGTCGCCGACGACTGTCCGGTCGAGCTCTGCAGCGACGGCGCGAGCTGCTCGAGCCCGCGAATATCCTCGATGCCCGCATTTTCGAGCAGTGCGGCCGGGACCGCGGTCACCGCGATCGGCACATCCTGCACGGTCTCGTTACGGCGGGTCGCGGTGATCACGACCTCGTTGCCCGACGCTTCTTCTTCCTGAGCGGCAGGGGCGGAGGCGTCCTGGGCAATGGCGGGGGTGGCCGCGATCAGCGCGAGCGCGGATGCGGAAAACAGCTGGAGTGTGCGCATGGGTCTCTCCTCTCTGGGTCCGCCGGGGGTGTTTCCCTCCGGGACCGGTCTTCTTGTTGTTGTTGGGTCGCACGCTACCGTCGCTCGAATCCTTACGTCAACGTCAAATCACGCTAGGAATCCGGCGGAAATGCTTGCTATTTCCCGTTCCGACACCGTTTGTTGCACCAGGGCAACACGGCAGAGGCGCTTGCCGTAGCGTCAGCACAAAAGGATAGGGCATCAGTCATTATGAGCTGCCATCACGACGAAGATCCGGCCGATGGCGACCTCGCCGCGCCCACGCCCAAGATTCCGGTGCCCGACGACGTCGCCGATGCCGTCCGCACGCTGCTGCGCTGGGCCGGCGACGACCCGAGTCGCGAAGGTCTGCTGGACACGCCGCTGCGCGTTGCGCGGGCGTGGAAGGAATATTGCCAGGGCTATGGCGAGGATCCCGCCTATCACCTCAGCCGGGTGTTCGAGGAGGTCGGCGGCTATGACGATATCGTCCTGCTCAAGGACATTCCGTTCCAGTCGCACTGCGAACATCACCTCGCGCCGATCATCGGCAAGGCGTCGATCGCCTATCTCCCGGGGAAGCATGTCGTCGGCATCTCGAAGCTCGCCCGCGTGCTGCATGCCTATGCCCGGCGGCTGCAGGTGCAGGAACGGCTGACCGCGCAGGTCGCCGACTGCATCTGGGATCATCTGAAGCCGCGCGGCGTCGCGGTGGTGATCGACGCCAGCCATGCCTGCATGACCGCGCGCGGCGTGCGCACCCCCGGCGTGTCGATGGTCACCAGCCGCGTCATCGGCACCTTCCGCGAGGATGAGCGCAGCCGCAAGGAAGTGCTCGCACTCATGGGTTATTGATGCGGGTTCTCGTCACCGGTGGCGCGCGGCGGATCGGGGCGGCGATCGTCCGCCGCCTCGTCGCCGACGGCCATGCGGTCGCGGTGCATCACCATGATTCGCATGACGAGGCCGACGCGCTGGCCGAGGCGCTCGGCGTGGCGCTGGTCACCGCCGACCTCGGCGACGCCGCCGACGTTCGCCAGCTGATCGCCGCCGCCGCCGATGCGCTGGGCGGGCCGGTCGAGGGGCTGGTCAACAACGCCTCGCGTTTCGCCTGGGACGCGATCCCGCTCGCCGATTACAGCGGGCTCGACCGGCATATGCATGTCAATCTCGGCGCGCCGTTGCTGCTGGCCTCGGCGCTGGCGGCACAGGTCGGGCTGGGGGAGGGGGCGATCGTCAACCTGCTCGACCAGAAACTCGCCAACCCCAATCCCGACTTCCTGACCTATACGCTCAGCAAGGCCGCGCTGGCCGAGGCGACGACCCTGCTCGCGATGCAGCTCGCCCCCCGCATCCGCGTCAACGCGGTCTCGCCCGGGCTGAGCCTGCCCAGCCTCGACCAGACGCCGGAGGAATTCGCCGCGGTCGCCAGCGCCAACCTGCTGGAACGCCCGGTCGACCTCTCCGATCTCGCCGCGACCGTCGCCTCTCTGCTCACCGCGCGCAGCATCACCGGTCAGAATGTCTTCGTCGATTGCGGCCAGCGCCTGGTGAAACGCGACGGCGACGTGATGTTTTCCGGGCGGGAGCGTCCGCATGGCTGAATATACGATCCATCTCGACGGACTGGTGGTTGAGATCGGCCTCGGCATCCACGATCATGAGCGCGCCGCGCCGCAGCGGGTCGAACTCAACGTCGCGATGCGCTGCGTTTATGCCGAAGTGCCGCGGGATCGGATCGATGCCGTGGTCGATTACGATTATCTGCGCACCGGCATCCACACGCTGGCGGCACAGGGGCATATTGAGCTTCAGGAAACGCTGTGCGACGCCGTCGCCGCGCTGGCCCTGTCCGCCGACCCGCGTGTCGCGGAAGTCCGCGTCCGTTCGATGAAGCTCGACGTCTATCCCGATGCGCGCGTGGGGTGTGAAGTGGTGCGGGTCCGGACAGGTTCGACTCTTTAGGACTTGGATGAAGCGTACCTTGTCCCTATGTCCGCACGGTCCGTCGTTCAGCGGCGGGCAACAAGGGGCCGTTTAACGGGTTTTCGCGTGCAATTGCTGCTGTTCCTCTCCGCGCTCCTCGCGAGCCTCACCGGTGCGATTGCCGGTGACCGCGACCTGCGCGGGTTTCAGCAGCGCAGCGGCACCGCCATCTCCTGCGCCGCCGAAACCGCCGTCGAGGCGGTGGCGAGCGTTGCCGCTGCGGTGGCCAGCCCCCACCATGCCACCCGCGAAACGCCCGCCGCGGCGCCGTTCGCGATCCACGATGCTCCGGCCGGCACGCCTGCCCGCCTGACCAGCGAGCGCCGGCTCGAATAGCCGCGCCTGCCGTCGCGTCGCACGCGGCCGGCATCCATTTCGCATTCGAATCGTTGGCGCTCGCATGCCGGGCGCGACCCCTGCAATTTCACACGACTGGAAATCATCATGTTCGGCGGCTTGGCCAAGTCCCTGTTCGGTTCGTCCAACGACCGGTATGTTCGTTCGCTCAACCCCATCCTCGCCAAGATCGCGGGCTTCGAGCCTGCGCTCAAGGCAATGTCCGACGAGGAGCTGGCGGCGCAGACCGTCAAGTTCCGCGAGCGGCTGGGCAATGGCGAGAAGCTCGACTCGATTCTGCCCGAAGCCTTTGCGACGGTGCGGGAAGCCGGTGTCCGCGTGCTCGGCATGCGCCACTTCGACGTGCAGATGATCGGCGGCATCGTCCTTCACCGCGGCGAGATCGCCGAAATGCGCACGGGTGAGGGCAAGACGCTGGTCGCCACGCTCGCCACCTATCTCAACGCACTGCCCGGCAAGGGCGTCCATGTCATCACCGTCAACGACTATCTCGCCCGCCGCGATGCGGAGTGGATGGGCCAGATCTACCGCTTTCTCGGCCTGACCGTCGGCGTGATCGTCCCCAACCTCGCCGATCATCAGCGGCGCGAGGCCTATGCATCGGACATCACCTACGGCACGAACAACGAATTCGGCTTCGACTATCTGCGCGACAACATGAAGTACGACCGCGCCTCGATGGTCCAGCGCCCGTTCGCCATGGCGATCGTCGACGAGGTCGACTCGGTGCTGATCGACGAAGCGCGCACGCCGCTGATCATCTCCGGCCCGACCGACGACAAGAGTGAGCTCTACATGGGCGTCGACGCGGTCGTGAAGCAGCTCGCGCCCGACCTTTACGAAAAGGACGAGAAGCAGAAGAGCATCGTCCTGACCGAGGACGGGATGGAGCGCGTCGAGCGGATGCTCGAGGAAGCCGGCCTGCTCAAGGGCGCCAACCTCTACGATTTCGAGAATACCCAGGTGGTGCACCACCTCAACCAGTCGCTGCGCGCGAACGTCATGTACAAGCGCGACATCGACTACATCGTCAAGGACGGCAAGGTCGTCATCATCGACGAATTCACCGGCCGCATGATGGACGGCCGCCGCTGGTCCGACGGCCTGCATCAGGCGGTCGAGGCCAAGGAAGGCGTGAACATCGAGCCGGAGAACCAGACGCTCGCCTCGATCACCTTCCAGAACTATTTCCGCATGTATCCCAAGCTGTCGGGCATGACCGGCACGGCGGCGACCGAAGCGCCGGAATTCTTCGACATCTACAAGATGAACGTCGTCACGATCCCGACCAACGTGCCGGTCAAGCGCATCGATCAGGACGATGAGTTCTACAAGACGATGCAGGACAAGTTCATCGCCATCGCCCGCGCCATCCGCGAGCATTCGGCAAAGGGCCAGCCGGTGCTGGTCGGTACCGTGTCGATCGAAAAGTCCGAGCTGCTCAGCGAATATCTGACCAAGGAGGGGGTCGATCACTCGGTCCTCAACGCCCGCTTCCACGAACAGGAAGCGCATATCGTGGCACAGGCCGGCCGCCTCGGCGCGGTGACCATCGCGACCAACATGGCCGGTCGCGGCACCGACATCCAGCTCGGTGGCAACCTCGAATTCCGCGTCGAGGCCGAACTCGCCGACATGCCCGAGGGGCCGGAGCGCGATGCCGCGATCGCCCAGATCAAGGCCGAGATCGCCGCCGAGAAGCAGCGCGTGCTGGAGGCCGGCGGCCTGTTCGTGCTCGGCACCGAACGGCATGAAAGCCGTCGCATCGACAACCAGTTGCGCGGTCGTTCGGGCCGTCAGGGCGACCCGGGCCTCAGCCGCTTCTACCTCAGCCTCGACGACGACCTGCTGCGCATCTTCGGCCCGGACACGCTGTTCGCGAAGATGATGCGCAACAACATCGCCGATGGCGAGGCGATCGGCAGCAAGTGGCTGACCAAGGCGATCGAAACCGCCCAGAAAAAGGTCGAAGCGCGCAACTACGACGTCCGCAAGCAGGTCGTCGAGTATGACGACGTGATGAACGATCAGCGCAAGGTGATCTACGAACAGCGCGCCGACATCATGGACGCCGACACCGTCGGCGACGTGGTCGAGGATATGCGCGCCGAGACGGTCAACGATCTGGTCGGCGCCGCCTGTCCGCCCGAAACCTATCCCGAGCAATGGGATGTCGAGGGGCTGAAGGCGCGCGTGCAGGAAATGCTGGGCGTCGAGGCGCCGGTCGATCAGTGGATCGCGGAGACCGACGGGATCGAGCCCGAGGATGTCGAAACCCGCATCCGCGAACTCGCCACCGCGCGCGTCACCGGCAAGTCGGACGAACTCGACCCCGAAACCTGGACCTCGATCGAAAAGTCGATCCTGCTCCAGAATCTCGACCATCACTGGAAGGAGCATCTCGCGATGCTCGACGCGCTGCGCCAGGTCGTTCACCTGCGCGCCTATGCGCAAAAGACGCCGATCAACGAATATAAGCAGGAAGCGTTCGCGATGTTCGAGCGGATGCTGGTCGCGATCCGCGAGGATGTGACCCGCACGCTGGCCTGGGCGGAGTTCCAGTTCCAGGCGCCGCCGGCCCTGCCCGAACTGCCCGATTTCCTGACGACCCACATCGATCCGCTGACCGGTCTCGACAACAGCGCGGACTGGGATGCGGGCAGCGCCGGGCTGATCTCGAACGAGTTGCCCGCGATGCAGATCCCGCGTCCGACCGGCGAAGCGCTGGGTGACGACCCCGCCAGCTGGGAAGGCCGCGTCAACCGCAATGCGCCGTGCCCGTGCGGCTCGGGCCGCAAGTACAAGCAGTGCCACGGCGCGGTGGTGTAACCACCGCCTGCTGCTGACAAGAAGAGGGCCGCCCGGTCAAACCGGGCGGCCCCTTTTCTATCTGCCCCTTTCCGGGGGGATGATCAGGTCACCTCACCGCGGACGCGGCGGCGCGATCGACGTGCCGAGATTCTCCAGCACCTCGCGGGCGTTGAACGCGCGGACATTGTCGGGCTTGCGGCCCTTGCCGATCACGATCTCGGCGCTGGCTTCATAGCGTTCGACGGTGCGGATATCGATGTCGCGGTCCCAGAAGGGATCGCCGCCCCACGGGTTCCACGTGCGCCAGCCCCAGCGCGGGCCGTAATAGCGCCATGACGGACCCCAGCCACCCCATGGGCCGCCCGCGAACGGGCTGGTGGTGGCATAGGTGCGCGACTTCTTTTCGGTATCGCGGTCGGACAGCACGAAATAATCGCCGCCGCGCTCCACGGTCAGCTGGGCCGCACGGTAGAGCAGGTAACGCTCGACCGTTTCGCGCGACGTCATGCTGTTACCGGCAAAGGTGACGCGGAAGCGATCGGACTCGATCTGCTCGTCCCAGTACCCGGTGCGGTACGTGCCGCTTCCGGTCGCGGGCTGATAGGGCGTCGGGGTGGCGCAGGACGCGAGTACGCTCGCACTGGCCATGGCAAGGGCCACCGCCGCAATGCGCGACCGGCTGGCGGGTTTGGTGGACATCATCTTCCTCCTAAGCATCTCATATTGCGGCGAATCGTGCCGATGCTGCGGTGACAACGTTCAGCACAGGCCAAATGTCCCTATGCTGAACGAAACGACAGAAGACCGCGCGGCGCAAGCGATGCGTCGCGGTTCGGTGTCAATGTCAGGAGGATAACTCGCTGGCTCCCTGAGTACGAACCGAACTGCATCACTAACCCCCTGAAATATCGTAGCTGACTGGATGGAGAGGCTGGCTAATGCCCCCAAAGATGCCCCTTGAGCGGGGCGTCAGCCGTCGTTGATCGCGCGGGCGCGGGTGTGCTTCCACGCGAGATAGTCGCTCTCAAACCACCCGATCCGGTTGCCGCTGAGCTTGCGCTTGGGCGGGAAGTCGCCTGCTCGATGCAGCCGATTAATCGTCGGCTTGGACAGCCCCGAGTCCGCGACCACATCCTTCATGCCGAGGAAGCGGCCGTGCGGTGCGTCGGTCGCCGCGGTGATGGGTTCCTGGTTCATGGCAGCACTCGTTTGCTGGTGGTGAGAAGTGGCGAGCCAGCCGGGATGATGCCGGCGTCGGCGAGCGCGCGGCGGTAAGCGGCGCGCAGGGCGGCTTCGAGCTGGATGCCCAGCGTCGGGAAACGATGGACGAGGTCGCGCTGCGCGAGCGATTCTGCCTGTGCGATGTCCGCATCGGTCGGCGCGATCGGGAAGCGGGACGCGGCCGATCGGGCCCAGCGCGGGGGCACTGCAACGACGGTCGGATCCGCGACGGTCATCCGCACGGTCCGCTCCGAGACGCCATAACCGTCGGCGATATCCTCGACCGTCCATTTGGCGAGCAGCAGGTCGCGCCAGAGACGCTGGTAGAACGGCAGCCTCACCGGAGGGCCTTCCATTCTGCCCATGCCTTGGTGTATTGGGGGCACAGGTCCTTGTCGGGCGCTGGCGACGTCGAGCAGCTGGCGCAGATCGGGCGGTCGCAGGTGCCGTTGCGCTCGCCCGGGGTCTTCCAGTCGCAGAGCAAAGGGGCCGGGGCACCGCACGCGCAGCGGGCCGCGGGCGGCCGGGTTCCGCAGACGATCGCGCGACCGCCGTCGGGGAGCGTGACGTGCTGGCAGGCCATCAATCGTCTGCCTCGACGAGCAGCGGGTGAAGGTGCAGCGCGTGCCCTTCGTCGCGGACGAGATTGGATCCCTTCAGATCCTTGATCCCTTGCCGCCACCAGCCCGAGGTTGGGCTTCTGGACAGGCGGGCGGCGATTTCGGCCGACGTCGAGGGTCCGTTGCGAGCCAGATCGCGCAGAATATCCCCGCCCGGGCCGCGCAGCTTCTCGGCCCATAGCTCGATCAGCTCCGAGGCGGAGCGTATGTGGGCGAGGTCGAATGCATCATCATCGCACAGCTTGTGCGACGCGCCGATCAGATCGCCGCTGCAGTAGACGAGCTGCTGATCGATCAGCAGATTGCGCGCCTTCCGGCTGTCCCCCGAATTTGGTCGGCGGCCGATCGCGAGCAGGATATCGTTCCAGCGAGAGCAGGCGGGCGCGAGAGACTTGAGATATTCGGCCGCATCGATCGCGGTGCGGTTGAGGTTGGTGGGCGCGCCCGCAGGTTCCCGCCTGGCACCATTGCCATCTGCGGGCGCGCCCTCCACCTTCGGCGCGGATTGACGGCCCGGCGCCGGGGTGGATTTCGATTTTGCATCCTGTCGATGCACTTTGGACGGGTTCCCGCTGCTGATTGCGGCGAGCAGTTCTTCCAGCTGCCTGAGTCCGTCCTGGTATCCGTCGCACTCTTCATCGACGCCGCGCAGGTGCGCGAGTTCTTCCGCCTGGTCGGCCACGACCGCCTTCAGCCGCGCGATCTCCGCGTCGCGCTCGACCAGCATCGAGCCGACTTCGCCGCCCTTTCGGTACGCCGCGACCGAGTCGGCCGGGATGGTGTCGTCGGGAAAGCCAGAATTCTGCCTTTCTGGCTCCGGTGCCAGCGCCGCAGCGATCGCGCTGGTGTCGAGCGCGGCGAGCGGGCGCGCCTCGAGCGGCGTTTCGCCGGGTTCAGGGGTGCGCGAGCTGTCAAAGGTGGCGAGAGGCGGCGTGATGGTACGTTCGAGCACGCCCTCGGCGGGCGAATAGATCCAGTGCTCGCCGCAGCCGAGTGCTGCAAGTTGCGCCATCACATCGCGCCGCGCCTCGGGCGTGCCGTGGCCCTTCAGATAGTCGTCGATCGCCTTGCGGTCGGTCGGCGCGATCAGCTGGTGCGCTACGATCGTCTGCGCCTGGCTGATGACCGCCTTGGCGATTTCGGCCGTGCGCTGCGTGATCCAGGTTGGCACGAAGCCCGCCACGCGGCCGCGCTTGGCGATCCAGATCAGATCCTCCCGCAGTGCGAAGCCGATATCGTCGGCGGGGCGCTCGGCCGCGAACTCGTCGGCCTCGTCCATAACCAAGTGGAAGTTGCCGCGCGGCTTGCGCCGCAGTTCGGCGATGAAGTCGCGCATGAAGCGCCGCCAGCCCCGGCTGGTCTCGATCGAGGATAGGTCGACGATCGCCGACACGCGCTGCTCGACGATGATGCGCGCGATCGTCGCCCCCTGATCTTCGGTGATCGCGACATCGCCGTGCGCACCGCCAAAGATGTAGAGCTGTGCCCCGTTCGGCTCCCCCGCTGGATCCGCGCGCATGCCCCACCACACGCCGGTCGGATCGACGATCGCGACGTGGCGGTTCTGAGCCAGAAGCTGATCGACTTCGCCCTTGGCTGTGACGGTCTTGCCGGAGCCGCTAGCGCCGACGATCAGCTTGGAGGTGTCGAGGAGGGCGCTCACGCTACCTGCGCCTCCAGTTCGAAGGGGAGTTGATGCGCGCAGCCGAGATCGCCGCGCACCTGGCAGCGGAAACACGGGTCGCGCGAAACTGCCCGCGGGCGGCGGTCGAGATCGTAGATTGCGATCGGCTGGGGCTTGGGCCGATCAAGCGTGATCGGGTGCTTGACCGTGCTGCAACGGAGCGCCTGGGCGCGGCGGTCGGCCGCTTCAAGCGCTTCGCGATCGGCGGTCCGCGCCAGCGACGCCTGGAAGTTGTTCGATGGGGGCGGTGGGACCGGCTCCCCAGCGAGTAGCGCGCGCACGCGTTCGATCGTGTGAGGCTTGGGGACCGCCGCGCATTCCGTCTGGGTCAGCCATTTGTTGGGATATGGCGACAGCTGCAGCACGAGCCGCGACACGGCGATGCCGGTCTCGGCCGAGCGGGCGCGGATCGCGGCGACGAGGTCGGCGCCGGTGGGCGCGGGAGGCAGAGCGATCATCGGCCGCGCGCCTTATTGATCGCCGCGGCGGCTTGGCGGGCCGCGATCGCCTCCGCTGCTTCGGCCGCGTTGACCAGCCTTTCGGCGATAACCCGTGCTTCGTCCGCTGGCAGATACGCCATGAAGGCGACACCGGTTGCACCACAGCCGCAACCGCATGGCTTGCGGCCGACCGCGAGGACGATGCTGTCGCCGCTCGGCTCGGAGTGCTCGCCGACGAAGGCAAAGGCGGCATGGTGCGTGACGACCGGTCCAATGCCGGGCAGAATGATCGCCAGCGATGGCCGTTCGACTTGCGACATCGATTCGACGGTGCCGCCGAACTCGACACGGGTTGGGCGAGGCGGGGTCATGCGTGCCGCTCCGCTTGGGCTCGGAACGCCGGATCGGCGACCCGGGCCAAGACTTGCGGCTTCGCGGTCACGAGGCCGGAGGCGAACGTCGGGATCAGCTGATCGAAGAACTGATCGGGTGACACCCCCGGTTTGGCGTTCATGATGCAGTGGGCGGCCCAACCCAGCGCCATGCCGCGCGCCAGTTCCATGATCATCATGGCGATCTCGGCCTGATCGAAAACCACACCGCCGACCCGCATTTCGCGGTTGACGAGCTCCTGAACCTTGACCTGCAGCTGCTTGCTGAAGTCGTCGCACATCCGCTGGCGATGCTCGCTCATGCCGCTGCCTCCTCAAGCTCCCCCGCGACCGGCGCGGTGTCTTCGAACTGGAACTGCAGGGCCGGGTGGACCCAGCAGACGCGCTTGAGCGCGCGGGTGACGGGGGCGATCGTCTCGGCCGCTTTCATCCCGAGAAGCTTGCGCCTGGTCGCTTCGTCCAGGTGCGGGTCTGCTAGCTCCTGACGCTTGGCGCGGGGCAGCAGAGCGATGAATGCTTCGGTCGGTTCCCACAGGTCGCGCAGCGCCTCGTCATCCGTGAGGCCCATTTCCCACATCAGATGGTCGTGGATCTTGAGGCGGTAGCCATCGAGGTTCGCGGTTCGGGTCAGCGCGATCGCGGCGACGGCGGCGGCGGCGAGCTCCTTCCATTCGGCGGTTTCGTCGCGGAAGGCAGCGAACGCCTCGACCTCGTCGGCGCTGGCGATCGCGGGATGCGCGCGCAGCTGATCGAGCTGGGCGACCCAATCGCGATGCGCCGGCGTCTCCTGCAGCGCGCTCTGGATCACCGGCATCAGCTGGGCCGGCGGTCCGTCGTCCGACCGGGCAAGGCCGCGCGCGCCGATCGCGCGGTGGTCGCGCTGGGTCAGCTCGCGGCGCAGCAGCCCCCAGATCAGGTAATCGTGGCCGATGCTGCTGCCATATTCGCCGACCAAGGCGGCGCGGAGCATTTCGCGGCGCACGGCACGTACGATCTCGACACCGTCGGCGGTGAGTGCATGCTCAGTCTTTGCGGCGTGCGCGGCCTGTTGCTGGTTGACCGATCCGCGCCCGGCGTCGACCGCGAGTGCGATCGTCGTCGGCGAAGGCGCGCCGATCGGGCCGGCGGAGACGAGCCGTTCCGGCGCCGGTGCCTCGGCCGCGCGCTTCGCGGCGTGACTGGCCCACCACCAGCGCACCTCGAGCTCGCCCGACTGTTCGATCAGCAGCGTGGCGTAGATCTCGCCCTCGGGCAGATCGATCGCGCCGCGCTCCTCGATCGCGCGGATCTCGGCACGGCAATCGGCCAGCTCCACCGCGGCGGCGGTCGCCTGCGGCTCGCCCGCGCGCTCGGCCTGAAACTCCAGCTCGACCAGCTCGTCGCGCAGGAAGGCAAGGCGTTGCGCGTCGGCCGGACTGGTGTGCGTCGCTGGTACCAGCTCAAGATCGCGATCGATGCCGCCGTGCCGCGCCTGCGGATATTCCGGGGCGAAGCGCAGATCGGCGCGACCGGTGCGCCGGCGCAGGACCGCGCGCGCGGCCTCGAGCTTCGCCTCGACCAGCTCGCGCAGCAGCCCGGGTTGCACCACATGCCCGCGATGCTCGGCCGCGTCGGCGAACAGGTCGAGTTCGAACACGCCGCCGGCGGCGCGGAAATTCTCCTCGCCGACAAAGCGCAGCAGCTTCTGATCCTCGCGATCGCCGACCTTCATCAGCAGATGGATCTTCGCGACCGTCCGGTCCCAGCTGGGCAGGTGGCCGAACGCGTCCCACGCCGCGAGCTGCAGCTGGTGATCGGCGGTGGCGGCAAAGGCGCGCGCCTGGTCCTGCGTGATCTTGCCCTCGACATAGGCGGCGAAGATCGGCTCGGCGAGTTCGGCGAGGCGCAGGTGCTGGCGCACCCAGGTGATGCTCTGGCCCGTGACCTCGGCGATCTCTTCGGGCGTCGCACCGCGCCGGGTCGCGCGCCGCAGCCCTTCCATGACCTCCCAGGGCAGCAGGTCGACGTGCAGCAATCCGGCGGCGCTGGAGATCTCGAGCAGCTGCGCCTCGCTCTCGATCTCGCGCACGCTGGCGTCGATCGGCCAGTCGGCCGGGAGGTCGCCGCGGCCGATTAGATTGCGGATCGCGCGGAAACGGCGGCCGCCGTCGAACACGCCGTACTTCTTCGACCCTTTCATCGGGTGGACGGCGAGGGGGAGGATCAGGCCGACGCGCAGGATCGACGCCTCGAGCCCGGCGAGGCTTTCGATCGCGCGGCGATCCTTGCGCACGTTGAACGGCGAGACGTCTAGCTGCGCCGCGGTGAAGGTTCTAACGGACATGGACGGTCTCCGGTGCTGATAGGGCAGGAGGCTGAGGCACGCCGGCGGGGGCTACCGCCGGCGTGCCGTCATCGGACGAGGACTCATCAGGCACGAGCCAGTCCTCGGGGCTCATTTGGAAAAGCGACTTGCCGACGCGCACGTCGGCGAATGGATCGAAGCGCGAACCGGCTGGCGGGGTTGGGCGAGCCATCACCGATCTCCCAGTTGGGCGTCGATCGCCTGAAGATCGGCGATCAGGCTGCGCAGGCCGTCGCGGGACAGGATCGTAACGAGGCCGTCCGGTTCGCCGCTTCCGCCGAACTGGACGAGGGCGACGCCGCCGATCGGCGCAGCGTGGGTCCAAGCGAGGTTGATGCCCCCCACGATCGGCGTGACCGCCTCATGCCCGCTGGGATGCGGGACGATGCACCGATCGGCACCGTTGAGCAGCACGATCGGCCGGGGCATCGGCGCGAAGTCAGCGCGCGACGGGCAAGCGCGATCGCGCGGCCAGATCGGCGTCGAGAGCTGGCGGTCGGCGGAGGCGCTCATGCGGAGGAAAGTGCTGCCCGCCATCATGCCATCCCCAGCGCGGCGCGATAGGTTTCGAGCAGCGCGTCCTGCTCGTCGAGCTGGTGCTTCTCCATCTTCCGCAGGCGGATGATGGTGCGCATGATCTTGGCGTCGAAACCGGTCGCCTTGGCCTCGCCATAGACATCCTTGATATCGTCGCCGATGCCCTTCTTTTCTTCCTCGAGCCGCTCGATGCGCTCGATCAGCAGCCGCAGCTGCTCGGCGGAGATTGAATCGCTCACAGCACCGGCACTCCTGAGAACGCGGAAAGGGTCAGCGCGATCGCCGTGCCGAGGCCGAGCCCGGCGAGGACGCGGATGGCGACGCCGTTCCAGTCCAGGGCGCTGTCGTCATGGCCGCAGCAGCTGCAGTCGATCGGGTGGACCTCAATCGGCCGGCGCGGTTCGTCGCGGTGGTGGGCGTGTCGCATCAGCGCTTGTTCTCCTGTGTCAGCTGCCAGAGCAGCGCGAGGATGATCAGGAAGGCGGCGATCGCGGCGGCGATGATCGCCGCGGCCGCGTGGCCGAGAGCGGCGAGCGGGAGGGCGGCGGCACCGCTCCACGCCGCGGCATGAACCGCGCGGATGGCCCGGCGCGCTTTCATGCCGCGCGGCTTTCGGGCTGAAGGGCGGCGGCGGGGGCATCGGATGGGGCGCAGGCGCTGCACAGGTCGGCCTCGACCCAGTGGCAGCCGATCCAGTGCCCGCCCTGGCTACCGCAATGGCAGGCGTCGAACTCGCTGCAGGCGCAATTGCGGCAAAGACGCGGCGGCTTGCGGCTGAGGTCGCCGGCGGCGATGTCGATCAGGCGGACCAGCACTTCGGGATCGAAGCGGAACGACCCGACATCGGCGGCGCGCATCAGCGATCCGATGACGACGTCGGAAATCGGGGTAAGACCGGCCTCGATCGCGCGCAGCAGATCCGCACGCGCGGCAAGCGGGACGTCCGGATCGGTCCGCACCAGGGCGGCGACCTCGTCGATCGACAGACGCTGTGCCTCGCGCCGCAGGCGCAGATAGGTGCCGGGGGATGGCAGGGTGCTGGTCATCGCGGGTGCGCCGAATTGAGGGTGCAAGAAACCGCCTTCGCTGGCGGACCAGCGAAGCGCGGAGAGGTTTTGCTGTTACAAAGGGGAAGGGGGGACCCTTACGGAGGCTGTTGCTGCTGATCGGGGAGGCGCGGTCCGCGCTTCAGCAGCGGGACGATCCGGGTCAGCTTTTGCAGGAGGGTTTCGGTCGCTTCGGCCGCTTCGCGCCAATCCTTGTCGGTGGCGCCAGGCAGCGCGAGCTCGCCAATTTCGGCATTGGCGTTACCGGCGGAGCGATTGATCTCGATTGCGAGGCGGTGAACCTCGATATTCTCGGCGATCGCCTGGGCGTCGGCGAGCGATGCGACCGCCGCCATGTATTCGCCGAATGGCGAGCCGACGCCGCCAGCCTCGCGATAGGCGCGCTCAAGGATGATCGCGCAACTGACCGGGGTGCTGTCGTCGGTGTCGGGGTTGCCCCAGCGATAGACGGTCGAAGGGTCGCGGCCGACCAGCTGCGCCGCCTGGGCGATGCCACCCGGGAGCGCGGCGGTGATCTGGGCGATCGCGTCGCCCTCGGTCAACGGGAGAACGCGCTTTGTCATTTGGCACCCGCGCGAAAACTGCGCCGCGATTGGCGCTGACCGATGGAGGGCGCAGTGGTAGCGCGAATGCGGGGCGCCGGCGGGTTCGTGACACCGACGCCCCGCACGGTACGCGCTACTCGGCAGGGGGTACTCGCGACGCCGCGGGCGGAGGGAAAGTCGCGCGGCGGTTGACCGGCCTGCCACCGGGCAATGGGGGAGAACGGGGATGCACGGGAGCCTTCGGGGGCGCGCCGCTTGGGCTGCGCGCCCCCTCCGGATGCGGCGGCGCGGGACAGATTGCGCCGCCGGGAGAAAAGGGACGCCGCGGGGATCATGCGAAGATCCATTCTACGGCGTGGAGAAAGATCAGCAGCAGCGTGAGCACGATCGCGATCAGCGAGAACAGAAACGACACCATGCCGAGGCTGGTCGACTGGTCCCGCGCGATCTTGCGGATCCGCGCTTCCTGTTCGGGGGTGAAGGGTGAGCCGGTCATTGGCGAACACCTTCGAGGCGGTCCGCTGTGGGGGTGGCGGCCGCGGAGGGCGGCGGATCCTTGAGACCCAGCGCGACAGCGATCTTGTGCGACTCGCCAAAGCGGCACTGGCGGTTGCCGGTCAGCACCGCCTTGACGGTGCTGTAGGCGAAGCCTTTTTCGCGCGACCAATCGGCGAAGCTGATCCCCTCAGCCTCAAATCGCGCCCGCACCGCGGCAACGCGGCGTTTCATCGGGGAGAGAGACTTGGCGTCAGGCATGTGCAATGTGCTCGTATGTCACCACGAGTCGCTACGTGCACCCATACGCGAAGTTGGTCAATATGATTCCGCGATTGAGTTCATTTTCTGCAAGGCTGCGTGCTGCGCGCAAGGATCTGGGCCTTGATCAGGCAGCGTTCGGCGCGCTTGCCGGCGTGCAGAGAACGGCACAGTCGAACTATGAAAAGGGCGATCGTTCGCCGGATGTCGATTACCTGCTGAGAATCAGTGAGGCTGGCGTCGATATTGTCGAGTTGCTCACGGGAATACCCAGCCAGACACCTGAATTTGAGGCATGGGAGCTGGAAACGCTGGCGCGGCTGCGTGCCATTCCGGCGGAGCAGCGACACGCGATCAACACGATTTTGAGGGCGCTGGTCGGCGAGGCGCAGCCACTGATCAACCTCACGGTTCATTCCGGGCGCACTTCATTTGCGCAAGATGGTGACAAAAGGTGACAGCTTGTTAGGCTGTGCGACATGGCGGACGCGGTCGTTGGGGGATGATGAATGGGTGGTCTGGGCGGGATCGAACACGGCCCAAGGGGCGCGGGGCTTTGGTTGAACCTTGGACGGGTACTCGACGGACTTCGGGTAACGCCCAATATTCCAGTCGGCCGCACTCCAAGTGCTCCCGCCTCTCACGATTTTGAGCCGGTCACGCAGGAGCGAGACGAGTCGTCAGGCTGGTCCGCGTGGATCTGCTACGTGGATGCGAGCGGCGAGGCCTCTGAGCGCCGAATTACATGCAAGCGATTGAGCGGGCACTATGGCGCGGCCGATATCGTCCATGCTTATTGTCACGAACGTCAGCAGCCCCGGAATTTCCGGGTAGATCATATTACAGAACTCGTCTGCGTAGAGACCGGCGAGGTGCTGGAAGCGGCGCCGCACTTCGCGCTGCTGGCCTCGACCGGCGCGTTGACGGTCGAAGACAAGGCGCTGACGAACCTCGCCCGGCTCCTTTGCTTTCTGGCGCGCTGTGACGGCGAATACCACCCGCTCGAGGCAGATGCTTTGCGCGAGCAAATCGAGCGATACGCCCGCTATTTTGGGGGCAACGATCGGACGATCGAAGCTGCGCTAGAGCAATGCGGACGACTCGCGCCGGATGGCAGCGACGTCGTGAAGGCACTTCGGGGATTCACGCGGATGCCCGAGGGGCCGCGTATTTGCCGCTACGTTTTAGACGCCGGTGCGGCCATCATTGACGCTGACCGTCGGCACGCGGCTGAGGAAGTGCAGTGGGCGGTTGAAATTAGCGATGCGCTCAAGCAGGTGGCGGGCCGACGATGAGGCACGCGCTTGCCGCCCTGCTTCTATTGGCCGGATGCTCTGGAGGCGAAGAGATTCCAGACGCCAACCTCGTCAACGAGATCGAATCTCTTCGAAGCGAGCTGATGGACCGAGACGCAGAAATATCCAATCTCAAAGTGGCGCTGAACGAAGAGATTGCTCGGCGCCGAGGATCGGCACCTGAAGCGATTAGCGCGGGAAAACTCGGAAGTGGATCGCGAGACCAACCGACACGTGAGCGCCCCGCGATGTGCTATAAGGACTACTGTCCGTGCGATCCGCCTCAAGGCGGACCGGATCAGATCATCTGTGACCAGCTGGAGGAAGGCATCGACGTCCCGGTCGAGATGCTGATCTCCGGGCGAGGTATGCGTGAAGCGCGCAGACAAATGGCCGAAGGCGACTATTGAGTCTCACCTTCCTCTGCGCCGCCGCGATCGCGGTCGATGGGGATACGCTGCGGTGTGGCGGGATCGGCCGGGTGCGCCTGGCGCGGATCGACGCGCCCGAGCTGCACGGGTGTCCGCCGCGGCGGCGCTGTGCGCCCGGCGATCCGCGCGCGTCGCGCGACAATCTGGCGCGCCTGATCGCGGCCGGGCCGGTGCGATGCCGCGTGGTCGACGCCAATCCGTTCGAGACGGGGTTTCAGCGCACCGATCGGTACGGCCGCCCAGTGGCACGGTGCAGCGTCGGCGGCCACGATCTGGGAGATGCGCAGCTGCGCGGCGGGCATGCAGTGAGGTGGCCGGCACAGGCCGTTTAGTCGGAGGGGACATGGCGAAAGTTCAGCGGACCGTTCAGTATCGATATCTTCATCGCGCGCGGGCCGGGCTTGCGCCTGGCACCGAAACGCTTTCCCAGCTGCTCGCGCGGGGGCTGCGAATGCGACATGGCGAACACGTCATTGGCGAGCGGGCCAAGTTGCGGATCGCCGATCTTGATCAGGCTGGCCAGTTGACGGTCCTGAACGGGATCAAAGGGCTAGACGCCGACTCGTTCCTAGCAGGCGAGCTTCTGCTCTACAGGAAGGGCTTCGATGTCCCCGCGATCAGCGAGGATCTCGATGGTGAGCATAACCGTTTCGAACTCAACCTGTTCAAAACTGACGGGAAGAACAAACCGATCGTGGGCGCGCTCTATTTCGCGGCGATCGGCGATCACTGTGGCATCATCGCATCGCAGTCGGTGACCCCAAGATGGCTCGAGCGCTATCTGACCTGGTTGATGAAAGACAAGAGCGAGCTTCTGGACGTCGAAGACGTGATCGAGCTCAGCAACTTCCTCCCTGTAGCTGACGCGCCCGAGGCAGCAAAGGCGGAAGCCCGGGGTTTCCGAATTCGCGCCGGCGCCGTGAACTCAGCCGGTCAATCGGAGCGGGTCAAGAAGAAGGACGCGAAGGGCGAGGGCGGCACGGTGCTCGAAGTGCTGCGGGTGCTTGGTGTTGGCGATGACGCCATCGAAAGCATTCGCCAAGACATCCCTGACGACGGGAAGCTTGAGGGCGACTTCCAAGTCTATATTCGGCGTGGGCGTAAGCGCGAGGCCGTCTCCAGCAGGACGCTGAACCACGCCCTTCGAAATGTTGATCAGGACGATCTCGATATTGATCGGAAGGGTTCCAAGGCGCGGGGCGGGAAACTCTACCTGGCCGAGCCCGTGCGGGTGACAGAGACGCCGGCGGGTCTCGATCCGAACGAGGCGATAGAACAAATTATCGGCCAGCTGTATAGATGGGGCAACGCAGGCACCATCAACCTCGGTCAGGACCCGTGAAAGCCGCCGCTGTCGGACTATTCTTTGCGATCGCATCGATCTGGTTCCCGCTACCGGCGGTCGAGCCAGCCGCGCGTATCGTCGTGCCGGCGATAGCGCTGCTCGCGACCGGCATCTTTCCCTGCATGACGCTGACGATCGGCGCGATGAAGGGGGACCATCGCTCGCCGCTCCAGGTCGACGAGCTGTATGGGCAACTGAAATTCGTGATGAAGGTTCTCGTGGCGACATTCGCGCTGGCGGCGGCCTTAGCGGCGACGATGGTTGCGATTATCGCCATCGATGCCGGGGCGCACCCAAGATGGTCCGGTGTGGCAACTAGGCTGCTGCTCGCTCTAGCCTGCATCGAACTGGCGCTACTGGGCGGGCGGATTCACGCGGTTGGGCGGGCATTTTTTGCGATCCTCGACATCAACCGCAAACACGCGCTCTTGGTCGCTCGCGCGAAAGTCCAAGGCGAGCGCGACAAGACGATGGATGCTCTTCGAAAGCAGCGCTTCGCGCCTGACGATCCGACCCCGCGGCCTCTGCAAAAGGTGTAGAGCGCGCCCCCTTGCTCAACGTCCGAAACGACGATGGGTATTCGCCACCAGCTCGATGCTCACGCTCCGGCGTTCGGATACACTTGCCGGACCGCCGCCACAATCGCCCCTCGCAAATTCTTGTTTTCCCGCTATGTTCCTTCTTGGGGAGGGCAGCCGCATGGATGCCGCGTTTACTCTCGCGCCGGAGCGGCCGAATTTGAAGGTGAATGCGGTGGCGTTCATCGAGCACAACTTTCTCCTTACCGGGCATGGTTGTGGGCTGCGTCAGCTCGCAACTGCGCTGGGGGGCATCCACGTCGAGAAGGCGCGGCGCTTGGTCAGGCAGTTGGCAAAAGAAGGCCGCATCCTGCGCTTTCCCGGTGTGCCGCGCGGACTGTTGCCGATAGGGGAATTCGAACGCGCGCTTCAGCTGCTGCGTGAGGCCGGATATGTCGTCAATCCCGCCCGCATGGAGATCGCAGCGCCGCCTGTGACGGATTCGCCCCTGCTGGTGCCGATCGCGCTGCACTACATCCCGGACATCGAGTTCGATGTCGGGGTGGATCATGGAAACGACGAAGGCGGCTGACGGCTGTCCGAAAGCGCGGGAGCGCGAGCGGATCGAGCACCTGGTGCTTGGCCGCCCGCGACCGCCGGCGCGCAAGATCGGCCGGGGAAAGTCGGCGCGGAAGGTGCCCCATCAGCTGGACCCCGAGATCGAGCGCGCCGTCGCCTTGCGCGAAACCTTTGGCGGACGACAGGGGACGCCCGAGACATTTGCGCACCTGGTCGCGAGCCTGACGCCAGAGGAGCTGCGGACGGGACGCACTGGCGCGATCGCGCGGCTTCATCATTCGGGCGCGATCGACGAGGTGCAACTTGGATCGGCCGTGGCGATCGCGGCGATCGTCGAGCGGATCATGCGCGACGCCACGATCGGGACCGCAAGCCTCGAGACCCGCGTCGATGTGAGCCGGATTGGCGAGCGTGCCGCATTCGAGACGCTGGCGCAGGTGCGCGCCGAGCGCGCCTATGGCCGATGGCGCGACATGCTGGGCGTGTTCGCGTGTCCCATCATCGAGATCATCGCCCAGGACCGCGGGGTGACTATCGTCGCGCAGCGCTATCGCCTGCATGTGCGCAGGCTTCGCCGCATGCTGATCGACGCTCTGGACCAGTGGCCGCGCATGCTTGCCGAGGCGCGCCGCGACATCGATCAGGCAGACGTGGATCGGGCTCATGCGCGGATAAATTGAGGGTGTGACGCTTTTGCCCCTCCCGAAATGGCCACCTAATCGGCATTTTCGACAGCAGCGATACCTGCGCCCAGCCCGCCTCCGTTACCCCCCGGAGGCGGGCTTTCGCGTTTTCGGAGGTCTCCACCTTCATGCCCAGCCAGCGAGTATCGCATGCGTCGATTGCCGACGCCCTTGATCGCGTCGTTCCCGATTTCGACGCTCTGATCCAGAAGGCGCGGCTGGGCTCCCGACATCCGCTCGAGCTGCACGAGCTCGAAGCAGAGGCGCAGGCGATCGCCGCGGCGATCGTCGCGCCGTTCCGCAAGCCGCAGCCCGCAGGCGGGCGCATCGTCCGCACCGGAAAGGGCGTCTGGGCATGCCCATGATCGATCACGCTTCACTCCGCCGCGACGTCGAGGCGCTGCCCGAGGGCGCATCGGTGCCGCTCGACAAGGCGACGTTGCTCGGCCTCGTTCGTGACCTCGAGCTGGGTGCCACGGCGCGCGCAGTGCTGGCGGGGCGCAGCGAACCGCATGTGGCGCTGGAGATGATCCGTAGAGAGCCATATTCGGCGCTGCAGCAGGTCCGGCCATGATCGAACCTCCAAAGGATCTGGCCGAAGCGACCCGGCTGCTCGAGCGCATCGCGCGTCTCGATGCGCGGATCGTCGCGCGGCACGGAGTGCGGGTCGCGAAGATCGCGCAGATCAACGCGTCGGCCGACAGGCTGCTGGTCCCGGCGCTCGCCCAGCGTGAGCGCCTCGTCGAACGGCTGAAGCCATGGTGGAACAGTGACGAGGCGAAGGCCGCGCGCAAGACCGCCAAGTCGATAGTGCTGGGCGGATGCAAGATCGGCACGCGGGAATCGGCGGCGTCGCTGACCTATGAAGGCGCGGCGGAGGATTTCGGCCTGGCGCAGCTGCAGGCGGAGAAGTGGGCCAAACCGCTCATCACGGTGAGCTATTCGGTCGACAAGACCAAGACTCGCGAGGCGTTGAGCAGCAAGCGCGGCGATGCGCTGAAGGCGATGGGCTTTGGCGAGAGGCAGGCGACGGTGTTTTTCGTGAGCAGCGTGAAGCTGCCAACGCTGGGGCGGTGACTGTGAGCGCGGTGCAAGCCTGCGACCGGCTGTGGCGAGCGCTGGAGCGATCGGCGGTGGCCGCGGGCCTGACCGTCACCTTGGCGGCGCAGGCGGCACGGCCCTGGTCGTCGCCGACCTTTACCGGCGGCAAGCATCAGCTGGTGCTGGTGGCCGATGCGGGCGACGGGCTATCGGCGTGGGCGGGGGCGCTGGACGCGGATGCGTTCGAGCTACCCGGGCACATGATCTCCGAACTCAAGGCCAGCGATATCTACACGCTGGCCGGGCGCGCCGAGTTGACCATCGATGCGGTCACTGTCGAGCGCGCCTGGCTGCCCGAGAAACCTTGAGCTTCGACGAGCAAGGATGCCCACATGATGATGACGTTGCAGCGCCTCGATGCGCTGAAGAAGCGTGCGGATAACGCTCCGGCTTCGATGCAGCCGGCCCTGATGGTCGAGTTCGGCGTTGCGGTGGCGCGCAGGAAGCGCGAGCGTGGGCCGAACAAGCTGGCTCGCCGCCTGCGGCGTGGGTTCAGCCTTGGCCGCGGCACCTATTGAGCGCAAGCGCGGCCGCGCAGGGCAGGCGCAGCGCCAGCGCAGGCTGAAGCGCACGAATGGCCTTTGCGAGCGATGCTTGGGCATCAACCGCTGGGCCGGTCGGACGCCGACCAACACGCGGCTGGCTGAACGGGTCAACCATATCGTCCCCTTGGCCCATGGTGGCAGTGATGAGGACGACAACACCGAGAACCTGTGTCGCCCTTGCGACATCGAGGTGACCGCCGATCAGTTCGGGTTCGACCAGGCCGAGGGCCGCGGTCGCATCGATCAGGCAGGGCGCCCGACGCACCCCGACCATCCCTGGGCGGGCGTGAGGCCCCCCGGGGGGTCAAAAGTCGGTGCGCCCACCCCCCGGACACCGCGCAGTGCAGCCGTGTGCAATATCGGGGTTTTGAAACCAAAAAGTTCGGTCGACCGGGAGGGCTGATCGGCGATGGTGAAAGCGAAGCCGGCGGCAAAGCGACGGAGGGCCCCGGCCAAACCGAAGCGGATGGATGGCGAGCCCGATTGGGAGCGCCTTTTGCCAGACGCGGCGGAGCGGATCGCGGCGAGCGCACATTGGCAGCGGATTGTCGGCGAGATGCGCGATCGGGAGACGTTCGCGGATTCCAACAGTCACTCAGTCCAGCGCCTGGTGCTCGCATATCTGGTCTATGATCGCTGCTCGCTGAGCGTCGCGACCGACGGCCTGGTCACCGAGCCGGCAAAGGACAACCCTAAGGCGATCGCGCGCCTCTCCATCTACTATCAGGCGATGCGGGAGGCCGAAAAGACGACCGAACGGCTCGAGCAGCAGCTCGGGCTGACGCCCGGGCGGCGCGCGAAGGTCGGGAAGGTGACGAAGAAGCGGGAGCGCAGCGCCGGTGCCGACGCGTTCCTCGGCCCGAAGGGCTAGCCCAAGCGATCCCACCACGGCCTGGGCCGAGGCGGCGGTGCGGGGCGATTTCATTGTCGGCGACCTGGTTCGCCACGCGGCGGAGCGGCATCTGCGCGATCTGCGCGACGCGGAGCGGCGAGGCTATTTCTGGCGGCCGGAGCTGGCCCAGCGCGCGCTGGACTTCTTTCCGTCGCTGTTCACGATCACGGACGGGCCAGCTGAAGGCCAGCCCTTCCGCCTGATCCCGTATCAGGTGTTCATCGTCGGCTCGCTGATGGGCTGGGTGAATGCCACGGGGCGCTGGCGGTTTCGCACCGCCTATGTCGAGACGGGCAAGGGGCAAGCCAAGTCGCCGATGATGGCGGGGCTTGGCCTATATGCCATGGGCTGGTGCGGGTTTCGCCGGTCGCAGATCTACTCGATCGCGGCGAACAAGCAGACGTCGATGGTCCTATTCAAGGACGCGACGGCGATGTGTCGCGCACCGGTGCCAGGTTACGACGAGCACGAGACGCTCGAATCCATGGGCCACGTCGTGATCCGCGGCGAAGGTGACAACGCCGGCAAGATCGAGCACCCCGGCTCGCAGTCGTTCTTCCTTCCGCTCGCGGACGGAAAGCAGCAGTCGGGACCTCGTCCGCGCATGGTGCTCGCGGACGAGATCCACGAGTTTTCGTCGATCGACCAGATCGAGATCTGGCAGGCGGCGATCGACAAGATCGCTGGCAGTGCGATGATGGTGCTGGGGAGCAACACCCCGGCGGTTTCGCAGCACGTCGGCACCGAGATTTCCGACACCGCGCAGGCGGTGGCGAAAGGCGAGGTCAAGAGCGACACCGCCTTCGGTTTCGTGGCGCGCACCGACAAGCGCGATCACGAGACCATCTTCGAGAATGAGGCGGCCTGGGGGAAGTCGCTTCCGGCGCTGGGCGTCACCTATCCGGTGACCAACATCCGGGAGGCGGTGCAGGAGGCCAAGACCCGGCTGTCGAAGGCTGCATCGGTCAAGCGGCTGTACTTCGGCATTCCCGCCGGCGCGGCGGATTTCTGGATCGCCGAGGAGAAGTGGGCGAAGGTGCTCGGCCCGGTCGACGACGCAACGATGGTGGCACTCAAGGGCTGCAAATGCTGGCTCAGCCTCGATCTGTCGAAGAAGAACGACCTTACGGCGCTGACCGCGACGTGGATCGATGGCGCGGGCATCCTGTGGCAAAAGACCTGGTACTGGACGACGGCCGACGGGCTCGCCGATCGGGCGGTCGCCGATAAGGCCCCTTATGAGAAATGGGTTGAGCAGGGCTGGCTGACGCCGGTTCCTGGGGCGACGATCGACAAGGCGTTCATCGCAGCGCAGGTCGCCAAGATCTGTGCCGAGCATGATGTCCAGGAGCTGGTGTTCGACATCGCGCAGATGGCGGACTTCCTGACCGCCTGCGAAGAAATCGGGTTCGACGTCTGGCAATATGAGGGGCCGGACAAGCCAGCGGGCAGCGGCCTGAAGCTGGTGAAGCATGCGCAGGGCACGCGCGTGGTATTCGAGGATCGGCAATACTGCATGCCGCGCTCGATCGAGCGGTTCGAGGATCGGATCCTGAAGGAGACGATCGTCATCGACGAATCCCCCGTCACCTACATGTGCGCGTCCAACGCCGCGCTGATCGAGGACGGTATGAAGAACCGGGCTTTCGACAAGAAGCGCTCGCGCGGGCGCATCGACGGGATCGTCACCAGCGCCATGGGTGCCGGAGCGGCGGACAACGTGCCGCTCGAGGCGGACAATTACGAAGGCAGTTTCGTCGTCGATCTTGACGACGTGGACGAGGAAGAGGCGGAGGACGAATGAGCGTATCCGCCTATCGATTGTCGGCGCGCGCGGCGGAGGCCGAGGCGCGCTGGTCAGCGCCTAGCGCCGGGTTGGGCCATAATGGCGGACCCGTGCTGAATGCGACAGACAGCGTGCCGGTGATCGCCGGCGATGCCGACATGATGGAGTGGTTCGGGAGCGGCCAGCGCGTCGCCGGGGTCAATGTGACACCGGAGACGGCGATGCGCTCCTCGGCCGTCTGGCGATGCGTGACGCTGATCAGCGGGACCAATATGTCCGCTCCCCTGGGCGTGTACGAGCGGCTCCCCGGCAATGGCCGACGCTATGTCGAGGACCACGACTTCAACCGTTTCCTGCAGATCGAGCCCAACGAGGAGATGTCCGGGCCCGAGATGATCGAACTTGCCAGCATGGCGATCCTGCTGCGCGGCAACGGCTATGCGCTGATGCGGCAATCCCGCAATGGGCGCATGACGTCGATGGACTATTATCACCCCGCGCGGGTGATGCCGTTCCGATCGGCCGATCGCAGCGTCTGGTACCGGTTCACTAACGACGATGGTTCGACCGAGGATCATCACAGCTCCTACGTGATCCATTTCCGCGGCCCAGGGCGCGACGCGAACGGCATCCAGGCACTCGGCCCGATTTCGCAGCATGCGCAGGCGATCGGCATCAACCTCGCCACCCGGGAATACACCTCGGGGCAGTTCGAGCGCGGGCTGATGACCGGCGATTATTTCCAGTTTCCCGCCGGGCAGACGATCTCGAAAGATCAGCGGGCCGCGTTCAAGGCGTATCTGCTGAAGCGCGCGCAGGGCGTCGCCAATGCGCATAATCCGCTGCTGCTCGAGAATGGCGGCGAGTGGAAGCGGGTCGCGGTCACTGCAAAGGACGCCCAGCTGCTCGAGCTGCTCCAGTATTCGGTCGTCGACGTCGCGCGGATCTTTGGCACGCCGCCGCACATGATCGGCGAGACCAGCGCTGCCACCAGCTGGGGCACCGGAATCGAGCAGATGACGATGGGCTTCCGGCTCTACACCGTGATGCCGCATCTGCGCCGCTTCGCGAAGGAGCTGTCACGCAAGCTATTCCCGGTAGTCGGCGCGAAGGTGCCGAAGCTGTTCATCGACTTCGATCCCGACGCGCTCGACGTCGGCGATCTCAAGAGCCAAGGCGATTATTTCGGAAAGGCGCTGGGCGGCAACCAGATCCCGGGCTGGATGAGCCAGGACGAGGTGCGGCGGAAGAAAAACCTCCAGCCGCTGAACACCGAGGAATCGCGGAAGGTCTATTTCCCGGTCCCTGGTGCTGTGGCGGTGCCCGGCGGCGCAGCCGATGACGTCGACGAGGATCCCGAGGGCGATCCTGCGCCGGCACCAGCAGAGAAGGACGAAAACGACGATGCGTAAGCTGTTCGACCTGGCCCAGGCCAATGCCGGGAAGGGTGCGGGGATCCGTTCGGAGGTCGATGGCGATACTGCCACGGTCTATGTCTATGACATGATCGACGCGTGGTGGGGCGTTTCGGCCGCCGACTTCGCGAAGACGCTGGCGGGTATCACAGCGCCGAACGTGGTGCTGCGCATCAACTCGCCGGGCGGTGATGTGTTCGAAGCGCGCGCAATGATGACGGCGATCGCCGAGCACCCGGCGACGTTCACCGCCAAGATCGACGGCCTCGCCGCGTCGGCCGCGACCGCGCTGACGCTGGCCTGCGATAGCGTCGAGATTGCCGACGGCGGCTTCTACATGATCCATCAGGCGTGGACGTTCGCGATGGGCAACGCCGACGACCTAACCGCCACAGCCAAGCTCCTGACCAAGATCGATGACGTGCTGGTCGAGGGGTATGTGGAGAAAAGCGGCAAGGATGCCGACGAAGTCCGCAACCTGATGAAGGTCGAGAGCTGGTTCAACGCGCAGGAGGCAGTGGATGCTGGCTTCGCCGACGCGATCATGGCCACGAACGCGAGCAAGGCCAAGGCCAGCGCCTTCAACATCGCCGCTTACCAGAACGCGCCCAAGGCGCTGATCGAACCGACGCCGGATGCGGAGGAGGTGCGCCAGCGCATGCTCGCCCGCTGCGGCCTCTACGAACGGACGGCCTGACCGCCGACGAAACCGGCGCCGGTCCCACCGGACGCCTGCCTGAAGCCCCGCCCTCCAGCGGGGCTTTTTTATTGGAGAAGACCCCATGCCGAACATCAAGGCGCTCCGGGACCAGCGTGCCACGAAGGCGAAGGAAGCCCGCAACCTGCTCGACACCAACACCGGCGACAAATGGTCGAAGGACATCGAGAACCAGGTCGACGCGATCTACGAGGAGATCGACCGCATCGATGCGCAGATTGCGCGCGCCGAAAAGCAGGCCAAGATCGATGGCGACGCGGCCGCGCAGGAAGGCGCGAACGAAGGCCGTGAGCGTCTGCTCAATGGTCTGCCGCCCGAGCAGCGCGAGCGCGCAGAGCGCTACTCCAACGCCTTCCGCAGCTTCATCCTCAACGGTGAGCGCGGCATGACCAATGAGGAGGTCCTCGCGCTGCGCGAAGGCCCGATCCAGAATGCGCAGTCCACCGGCACCCCCAGCGAGGGCGGGTATCTGGTCCCGACGGGCTGGGGTGGCCAGCTGCTCGAGGCGCTGAAGGCATTCGGCGGCATGCGCAACGTCGCGAACGTGATCTCCACTGCCGGCGGCAACCCGCTGCCCTGGCCGACGGTCGATGAATCCGCCGTCGAAGGCGAGATCGTCGCAGAAAACGCGGCCGCGTCCGATGGCGACGCCGCGTTCGGCACCATCCAGATCGGCGCCTACAAATACAGCTCGAAGGTGTTCACGATTCCGTTCGAGCTGCTGCAGGACGCGGGCCCCGGCATCGATGTCGAAGCGTTTGTCCGTCGCGCTGCGGCGCAGCGCATTGCGCGGATCACCAACAAGCACTTTACCACTGGGACCGGCTCGGGTCAGCCGCAGGGTATCGTCACTGCGGCCGCTTCGGGCAAGGTCGGTACCACCGGCCAGACCCTTACCGTAACTCATGACGACCTCGTCGATCTCGAGCATTCGGTGGATCCGGCATATCGCGAGTTGCCGACGGTCGGCTTCATGTTCCACGACACGACGTTGCGGAACCTGAAGAAGCTGAAGGACGGAGAGAACCGTCCGCTGTGGCAGCCGGGGATTTCGGTGAAGGAGCCGGACGTGCTGCTCGGCTATCGCTACACCATCAACCAGTCCATGCCGGTAATGGCGGCGAACGCGAAGTCGATCCTGTTCGGGGATCTGCATTCGTACATGATCCGCGACATCATGCAGGTGACGCTGTTCCGCTTCGACGATAGCGCCTTCATCAAGAAGGGGCAGATCGGCTTCCTCGCCTGGTCGCGGCACGATGGAAAGCTCGTCACCGCCGGTTCGCCGGTCAAATACTACCAGAACTCGGCGACCTGATCGCCCGACCAGCATTCGGGGGCGGCGTCTCGCCGCTCCCGTTTTCGCGAGCGCCGTCCGCGGCGTTCCCGAAAGCGAAGGAGAAGGTCATGACCAAGCGTACCCCGACGCCGGCGGCAAGCGCCCCGGCAACCGCCGCGGCGCCCGCCGCAGAGACCCCAGCGGCGCCGATCGCGGCCGAGCAGGCGGTTGAACCCCCTGCGCCCACCGAGCAGCCCGCCGCACCTCCCGCGGCTGAGGAGAAGGCGGAAGAGCCCGCCAGCGCAGGAGACGAGCGGAGCGTCGAACGGATCCACGCTCGCGTGCTGGTCGCCTTTGACGGGCACGAGCCGAACGACGTCGTCGAACTGACCGAGGACGAGCTGATCGCCCATGGCGAGCAGGTCGACCCGTCGCCGGCTGCGGTTGAATACGCGCGGAGCCTGCAGGCGTGAGCGAACCTGTCGGGATCGAGGACATCAAGGTCCACCTGCACCTCGATCCCGACGACACGACTGACGACGCCTATCTGACCTCGCTATTGCTGGCTGCGCGCCGCGCGATCGAGATCAAGACGGGGCAGACCATCGTCGCTGACGAGCCTTCGCTCGCGGGCGCCGATCTAGAAATGGCCAAGCACGCGATCCGCTTGATCGTCGGCACCTGGTTCAGCAGTCGCGAGCACATCGCGAGCGAGGCAACCGCGCCGCGCGAGATCCCGGGCACCCTGACCTGGCTCATCGAGCCCCTGATGAAATGGGACGACGGAGAATGAGGCCGGGCAAGCTTCGCCACCGCGTCGATCTGCTTCAACCGACCCGCGAGAAGGACGGGAAGGGCGGTTACACCGCGGGTTTCGCCGAGATCGCGACCGGCGTGCGCGCCTTTGTCGAGGCGCTGGACGGCCGCGAGGCGATGGTCGGGCAGGTCATGGAAGGCATTTCCAGCTATCGCATCTGGATCCGCTGGCGGGGCGACGTCGGCGCAAAGTGGCAGGTGAAGTACGGCGCGATCGACCTGAACGTGACCGCACCGCCCTCCAACCCCGACGGACGCCGCGAGTGGCTGCTGATTTCCGCCAGCTCCGGCGCGGCACTCAAGACCGCCTGACGCGAGGATCAAATGAAGCGACCGAGACGATCCGCCCCGCCAGCTCAGCCGGTAGATGGCGCCGACGTTCTGCCAGAGCTGGCGATCGATGCCGACGGCATGGCCACGGTGCGAACGCGCTGCGCGATCCCCGGTGCCGCTGCGCGCGCGCGATACCGCTGTTCGCCTGAGGAAGCGACGCGGCTGATCCGTTCGGACATCGCCTTTCAGCCTGCAGGCGACGATGAGCCGACAGTCGCGGGTTGATGGCCTAAGCGGCGCGATCGCGCTGCTCGATCAGTCCATCCCCGAGGCCGCGCGCGACGAGCTCGCCGTCGAAATGGGCATCCTCGGCCGCGAGGTGCTCGCTGCGCAGCGGGCCGATGTAGCGCGGGATACCGGCTCGACCGCGCAGGCATTGACGCTGCAGCTGCTGGTCGAGCGGCTGAAGGTGCGGATCGGTCTGATCCGTGGATCCAGCTCGCGGGGCAGCAGGAACAATTTCGTCGGCCGTCTGATCGAGTTCGGCCGGAAGGCGCAAACGGTGCTCGTCACACGGCGCGTCAAGCGGCGGCGCATCCGGGGCAACGGCACAGAAAGCGCGCGCAGGGTGGAATATCTTGGTGCAAAGAAGCGGCGACGTCCGCGATCGAGCCCGAACGCAGGCAGCTTCGTCGGGGACCCGTACAAGCTGCGGGTCCGCGCGAAGGGTGCGCGTCCATTCATCGCGCAGCCTGAGTTGCAGGGCGCGGCCGAGCTTCAGCTGGCGGACTATTGGGCGAAGGTTTTGACGCGCACGGGAGCAGGTGGATGACTGAGCCCGTCGATCTTGTCTCCGCAGCATCGGATGGGTTCATCGCGCTCTTGGACGCCGCGATCGGGCCGGAGATCGCAGAGGTCACCACCAATCCGACCCCGATCGATCCGAGCGACACCAGCGACCGGCGCTTCGTCATCATCGGCGAAATCGATAGCTCGAGCGAGGGCGGCAAGGGCGAGCAGGCCGAGCTGCTGAGTGTGCAGGTCATCGTGGTTTACCGCGGGACGCAGCGGTCTGCGCTGCATGCGCTGATGCACCAGGTGCGTGTCGCGCTGGATGGGAATGTGCCCGACGTCGCTGGCGTCGAGTTCGGGGCAATCGAGTGGCGCGGCGCGGCATCCAGCCCTGCAGGCGCGGACGGCATCACCCATGCCGGCATCATCGAATTCGAAGTTTTCGGAGAACCGGCCTGAGCGCCGAGAAGGAGTGAATTATGGCTACCAAGCACGGCAAGGACTCGCGTCTCCACATCGGCGACGGCACCACCCCGACCGAGGCGTTCGATATCATCGGTGGGGAGACGAGCTGGGAATACAGCTCGGCCGCCCAGGAGCTGGACGAAAGCTCGAAGGACGATGGTGACATTGCGGCATTCAGCTTCGGCCAGCGCAAGATCACGATCAAGGTGAGCGGCATCACGAAGCTGCCCGACGACGGCCTCGCCCGCGCGATCACCGTATCCAAGTCGGCGACGAAGAAGGTCAACGTCAAGCTGCTGGAGGGCGCTGTGGTGCTCTATGCCGGCGAAGTCGCGATCGGGAACGTCAATGTCACCGGCCCCAAGGATGGGCCGCGCACCTGGTCGTTCGACATGGTCGCCAGCGCCGTGCCAACCACCGATAACATGGCGGCGGTCGCGTGAGCGATCACCCCGCTAACGCGGCGCGTGGCGAGCACGAGCTGAAGCTCGGTAAGACATGCTACGTGCTGCGCCCTTCCTATGCCGCGATCAGTGCGGCTGAGGCGAAGACCGGCCACTCGCTCATGGCGCTGCTGCGCCTGGCGGATGCGTCGGACCTGTCGCTCGCCCACCTCGGCGTCGTCGTCGCGGAGCTGATCCGCGCCGGCGCTGGCAAGGGCGACGATCTGACCGCCGGCGTCAATGCCGAGCGAATCGCCGAGCTGATCTTCGAGGAGGGGATGCCGCACGTCATGGCGCGCGTCACGATCTGTCTTCTCGATGCCGCGTCGGGAGGGCGAACCGCCACGGGGGAAATGAAGCCGGTAGCGGAGATGGCGATCAGCTGATCCCCTACCGGCAACTGATGGGCGTCGTGCTGGACGCCTTTCACTGGTCGGTCGACCAATTCTGGAATGCCACCCCACACGAGCTGTGGGCGATGGTCGAAGCACGGCAAGAGGCGGTCAAGGCCGTCCGCGCCGGATAATCTGACGGAGGCCCGATGGCTCGTGGCAATGCGCGCCGAGATCTGTTCCTGCAGGTTTCGGGCACCGTCGATCCGCTCAAGAACGCGCTCAAGGGTGGCAGCTCGGCGCTGGTCGAATTCGCCGGGAACGCCGAAAAGCAGCTGGAAGCCGTCGAGCAATCTCTGCGCCAGCTGGGCCGCGACCCCGCCGCCAGCGCCAAGCAGCTGACCCAGAATTACACCAACGCCTTTCGCGAGATCCGCGCCAACGCGCAGCAGGTGCTGGGCGCCGATAGCGGTTCCGACGCGATGGCCGTTCTCAACGCGAACGCGTCGCGTCAGGCGGCGGCCGCTGCCGAGCAGCGCGCGGCCGCTATCCGCATTGTGGCAGACGCCGCGCGCGCCGAAGCACTCGCCCAGGGCAACACCAACACCCAGGTGACCCAGTATGCAGCGGCCGCGATGGTCGCCGCGCGCGAGGCCGAAGATTATGCCATCGCGCTGCGCGAACAGGCGAACACGCTGACCGCGGTCGAAGGGCGGATGGATTCGGTCGTCGCACCGGGCAAGCGTATCGTCGAGGTCACCGGGCAGGCCCGCGCGGGCATGCAGCAGCTGAGCTATCAGCTGGGCGATGTCGCGACCCAGCTGGCGGCCGGGACGCCTCCTTCGATCGTGTTTGCCCAGCAGATCGGTCAGGTCACGCAGGCGATCGGGCTGATGACGAACAGCACGAAGGGGTTTGTCGGGTTCATCGGTGGGCCGTGGGGGATCGCGATTTCCTCGGCGCTGGTGTTGCTGACTCCTCTTGTGGCCAAGCTTTGGGAAAAGAGCGACGCGGACAAGGAGGCCGAGAAGGCCACCAAAGACCATGCGAAGGCGATCGATGCGCTGATCGAAGCGCAAGATCGTGCCGTTCAATCGACTGCGGAGAAGATTCGCCAGGATCTAATCGACATCGGCCAGCAGCGTGAGGCGACGATCGCCACCCGTGAGCGCACCGCTGCATTGATCGAGCAGGCCAAAGCGCAGCTCGCGGCGGCGAAGTCTGCCCCTAGCGGTGGCGGAGGGGATGGACAGACGGGTGCGGCGGCGGGCCGTGCCGCCCTGATAGCTGCGCGAGAGTCCGAACTCGCCAAGCTTGAAGCGCAACAGGCCGACAACAGCGCTGCCATCGAGCGGCTCACCAAGGCGTTGGACCGTGCGCAGGCGCGCATCGTGGCAGAGCGGGTTAAAGCGAGGTCCACGCCTGAGGGGCGGGTCAACACGCGGTTCGACGAGCTGGAAAAGCAAGCCAGGCTGGAAGCAGAGCGGTCGCGCGATTGGACCAAATACGCGCGCACGCTGGCCCAACTCGATAGCGAGCGCCAGAAGGAGCTGAAGCAGCTTCAGGAGAACAATCGTAAGGCGAAGGGCGGAGCGAGCTCAACCCCAAGCGAGGAGCGCGCCACGCCCAAGCAGGTCGGCGACCTGCTGAAAACCGCCTTCGGCGGCACCGTCACCTCGACGACCGGCGGCAAGCACGTGCCCGGATCGTACCATTACAAAGGTCAGGCCGTGGACTTCGTGCCTGCGGGCGGCATGGGATCGGTCAGCAAAGCACAGGTGCGCACGACGCTCGAAGCGCAGGGCGTGCAGATCAAGGAGCTCCTCGGTCCCGGCGACAAGGGGCACAGCAACCATTTCCACGTCGCCTTCGCCAAGACTCGCAAGTCGCGTGAGGCGATCGAGAGGCAGCAGGAGACGCTGCGCCAGCGCGAGCTGGCGGAAGATATCAGCTTCGTCGACGAGATGCGCGCGGCGCGTGGACGGCTGCTCGACGCCCAGGGCAAGACCGCCGTCACTCAGGAGGAGCGCGCCCGACTGCTGGTCGAGGAGATTGACGCAGAAGCGACGGCCCGCGCGCGTAAGATCGGATTGCAGCTGTCGGCCGGCAAGCTCGAGGAAGCCGAGGCGGCCCAGCTGCTCGAGGTGAACGAACAGACGCGGCAAGCGCGCCGCGCGGCGATCGCGCGCGAACAGATCGCCGCGCATGCCGAAAAGCAGCTCGCGGATCTGCGCGACGAGGTGCAGCGGAGCGACGATCTGCTCCGCTCGCAGCTTCAGATCGCGGACACACAGGAAGATCGGGCGCGGATCGAGCGTCAGTTGCTCGAAAATTCCTATCGGATCGAGATGAACGAGGCCGCGATCGAGATCGCGACGGCGTTCGCGGCGAAGGACTGGGACCGATACGCTAAGGCGATCGCGCGGGCTGCCGACCTGGCCCAGCGGAAGGCCAACGACGAGGAGGGTTTGAAGCGCCAGAATGAAGGCGCGTTCGATCGATATCAGCGCGAGCTGAACTCGATCGACAACATCAACAACCAGATCGACAACATCAAGATCGACACCGTCCGCAAACTTGGGGACGAGCTAGCCGGCGCAGCGACCAAGGCGCTCGGTTTAAAGGGCGCGTTGGGCGAGGTGGTAGCCGCTCTGATCCGGGTCGGGATCGAGCGCCAGATCGCGGGGTTCCTGTTTGGCGGGCCCGGGTCGACCGGAGGAGGGCTGTTCGGCTCGATCGGAAAGCTTTTTGGCTTCGCCGATGGCGGTCGGCCAGATCGCGCCGCCAATGGTCGGATTTCTGGCCCCGGAACGGGGCGATCGGACAGCATTCTTGCGCTGCTGAACGGGCGCGACCCGATCCTCGTATCGAACGGCGAAAGCATCGTGAACGCGGAGGCGACGCGCAAGTACTGGCCGGTGATTGACGCGATGAACAAGGGGACCTTGCCCCGCTTCGCCAGCGGCGGTCTCCCCAGCGGCCTGCCAAGCAGCCTTCCAAGATCGATCGCGCGACTGCCGGATCTGTCGCGTCTGAGCGCCAATGATCGCGCCGCCGTGGTGCATCAACACCATTGGCAGGTGAATGCGCAGGGCGCGATCCTGGCTCAGGGTCTGCTGGACGAGCTGCAGCGCGTTGGCGTGGCGGCGACGATCGGCGGCGCGCGCCTGGCGCAGCAGCAGTTCGCGGAACAATCGTCGACGGCGTTGTCATGAGCTCGATCTTGCTTCCCTCCAGCCCCGGGATCCGTAGCGCCAAGCCGCGCCTGCTCGATTGGGGCGGAAGGCTCGTGCCGATCTTGGGAGGCGAAACACAGACGTTGCTGCGACTGGGGACGCGTTGGTCCTTCGAATTCGTGATGCCGCCGCTGCGGACCGAGCCGGTCGGTCGAAACTGGGTGGCGAAGCTGGCCCAGGCCAAGCTGGACGGCGCGATCATGCCGTTCATTCAGGATGGGTTCGACGTCGGCGCACCGGGAGCGGTCACGGTCAATGGCGACGGGCAGAGCGGATCGCTGCTGGCAGTGAAGGGCGCGACCGCCGTCTATCCGTTCAGACCGGGCCAGTTCTTCAGCCTCATCCATGGGGGGCGTCGCTATCTGCACATGGTCACCGCACAGGTGATCGCTGATGACGCTGGCCTTGCCACGCTCCCGCTATTGCCGATGCTGCGCGTCATTCCCGACGACGGTGACGTGGTCGATATGGTCCCCAAGATCGAGGGATCGCTGATCGGCCAGGACTTCCCCTGGGACGTGCTCACGACACCGCATATCGATGTCGGCACGGTCCGGATCGACGAGGACGCCTGATGGGCCAGATGACGCCGGCCCTGCTGGGCGCGATCTCGGCCGACCGCCCGCTGGTGTTCGGCGCGTTCGAGATCAACCTGCCCGGGCACGATGTCCGCCTGCTCGACGGGTCCGGTGCGGTGATGATCGGCGGCAACAAGTTCACAGGGCGCGATCCGATCGCCGGAACGGTGGTGGCCCTGCAAGGGATCAGCGACGGCACCGGCGACGAAGCTCCCACCATTACGATGACCCTGCAGCCACCGTCGCACGAGGCCGCGCTGCAGATCTCGAGCGAGGAAGTGCAGGGATCGAGGGTGCGTATCTCGCTCGGCGTGCTCGACCGGCTGACCGGCCTGGTCATTCCAGACCCGCTGGTCCTGTTCGACGGCACAATCGACGTGCCGACGATCAAATGGGGCATGCACAAGCGCGAGGTCGAATATCGCGTCACTTCGGTGTTCGAACGGTTCTTTGAGCTCGAGGAAGGCATCCGCCTGTCCGATGCCTGGCACCAAAGCATCTACCCGGGGGAGCTTGGCCTCTCCTTCGTGACCGGGGTCACAGAAACGGTGCCGTGGGGCACGGACAATGTCGGGGCGATCGTCAAAAAATGAGCGAGCAACCCATAATGGTCGCGCGCGTCGAAGCTGCGCAGGCAACTCTCGACCGCTTCAAGGACGCTCCGTTTCGCTATGGGGTACGCGACTGCTTGCGCATGGTGGGAATGCACCTGCGGAAGCTGGGTTATCGGGTGAGGCTCCCCGCGTCAGGTTCCTATCGTTCGTATCGGTCAGCGCTAAAGCAGTTGCGCGCGCGGGGCTACGATAGCCTTGCCGCGGCGATGGACGATCTGGGGTTGGAACGCATCGCCCCTGCGGAAGCGATCGTCGGCGACATCCTCGAGTTGCCGAGCGTCGAGCCGATCGGCGCGCTGGCGATCGCAATGGGGAACGGGCGGGCGCTGGGCTATCACGAGGATGCCATCGGCGCGGTCGTGGTGCAGCCCCTCGAAATCACAGCAGCGTGGCGAGTGGAGCCGGCATGGCCAAGTTCCTGAGAGCGGCCGCGATGATCGTCGGCGCCGTCGCGCTGGCGTTCACCGGTGTTGGCCTCGCCGCGGGCCTGACGCTTGCCACCGCCACATCCTTTGGCATCGGCGTCTCGGCAAGCACGCTCTTTCTGGCGTCGGGGGCGCTGACAATCGGTGCGGGGTTGCTGACCAAGCGCCCAAGCGGGGTCGGGGGTGGATCGCAGACCCAGTTCTCCGCCGATCCGAATGCCGGGGTCCCCTATGCGATGGGCCGAACTGCAACTGCGGGGCAGATCGTGCTTCGGCGCGCGGCCGACGGCTTTGGCAGCAATGCGAAAAACGACCTGAACGATCTGGTGACCATCCTGTCCGGGTGCGGCCCGATCGGCGGCTTCGTCAGCTTCACCTCGGACAAGGAGCCGGTCACCTTCGACGCGAGTGGAAACGCGATCGGCAAGTACCGCGACATCATGTTCCAGGACCGCCAGCTTGGGGCAACGCCGGAATCCTCCGCACTTCAGGTGACGGCCGGATCTTCGGCGAATCCGACCGGCTGGACGTCCAGTCACAAGATCTCGGGTATGGCGGCCACCCTCTGGCGCCTGCGCTATGACAGCAAGAAGGAAGTGTTCTTCCAGAGCGGCGTGCCGAAGCCGCAATGGTTGATCGATGGCGTCCGCTGCTATGATCCGCGCAAGGACAGCACCTTCCCCGGCGGTTCGGGATCCCATCGGTGGGACGATGAGGAGACCTGGGAGTGGACGGAAAACCCGTATCTGCACGCGCTGACCTGGTGCATCGGTCGGCACGCGATCGTCGCGGGCAAGCGCAAGCGGATCGCCGGACTCGGCGCGCTGCTCGACCAGATCATCGTGCCCATGTTCGTCGAGGGCGCGAACATCGCCGACGCCAACGGGTGGAAGGTCGGAGGTGTCGTCTATTCGCGTCCGGACACCAAATGGAACGTGCTCAAGCTGATCCTTCAAGCCGGCGCTGGGCAACCGCTCCGCATCGGAGCCCGGATCGGCTGCCTGATCAACACGCCGCGCGTTTCGCTCGCGACGATCACAGCAGCGGATATCGTCGGCGACGCCCAGCTCGCGCGCTCCGCGCCGCGGCGATCCAAGTTCAATACCGTCATCCCGCGCTTTCGTTCGCCGGACCATGAATGGGAGATCGTCCCCGGCAGCGAAATCTCGGTCGATGCCTATGTCGAGGCGGACGGAGATCGGCGAACCAAAGAGCTAGAGTATCCGCTGGTGCAAAATGCCGCGCAGGCCGCCGTTCTCGCCCGCTACGATATCGAAGACAGCCGCGAGATCGGACCGGGCACCTTCCCGCTGAAGCCGAAATGGCTGAACTACGCGCCCGGGGATTGCCTCACTCTTGATCTCCCGGATACGGACAACGTGAAATTGCTGCTGCTGTCGCGGTCGATCGAGCCCGACAGCATCGTGACCTTCACTGTCCGGTCGGAAACGGATTCGAAGCATGCAGCAGCGCTGGCCCAGATCGGAAGCCCCCCACCCGATGCCGGCATCGTCTACGACACGACGATCGACCCGCCAGGGGCGCCAGAATGGGCGCTTTCGACTGACGGCGGGGGCAGGATGATCTTGAGCGGCGCCGTGGACAACGGCATCGCAGATAGCGTTCTGTTCGAATATCGGCCCGCCGGAGGCGACTGGATCGCCGCAGGCATCGAGCCCCCGACGATTACGGAGAAGGCGATCGCTGGCCTGGACCCCGGGGCAACCTACGAGGCGAGCGTGCGGTATCGTTCGCGGGGGCAGACCGGCGGGCGATTGATCCTTGGCCCTGTCAGTGTGGCCGGGGTCGAATATTGGGGCGGTACCGCCGCCGATGTGCTGGCGCGATAATGACTGTCCGGATCGTTCCGCTGCGCGCCTCGGCCGACACCGCGGCCAACTGGGTGAGCATCAATCCAATCCCGAAGCTGGGCGAGGCGTGCGTCGAGATCGACACGGGCTTCTTCAAATGGGGGAATGGTACCGATGACTATGCCACGCTTCTCCATGCCAAGGGCGCGGTAGCGTGGGGTGGTATCACCGGCTTACTGTCGGCGCAGACGGACCTGCAGGCGGCACTGAACGCCAAGGAACCGGCGGTCGCCGCCGGTACCACGGCGCAATATCGGCGCGGGGACAAGACGTGGCAGCCGCTGAACGCCGCAGCGGTCGGGCTGGGGAACCTGTCGAACACGGTGACCGGCACGGGGCCAGTGGTGCTGGCGACCAATCCCGCGTTGGCGACTCAGATCGTGCTCAATTCGACGGGGAGTGCGGACTTCTACTTCACCGCCAATAGTTCGGCGTTCGCGGGCCGGATGCGTCTGGCAACTGACGGTAGCCTTGTCTTTCGCAGCGAGACCGCGGGCGGCGTGTTTTTCGATGCCTACAATGGCGTCGCCACGTTTCGGAATTTTGCGACCGGAGGGACGACGATCCTCCGGGTCAGCGCGGCGGATGTTCGCCCCGGCGCCGATAACAGCGCCAATCTGGGGACCGCATCCTTCCGGTGGAAAGAGGTCTTCGCGGGCAACGCGACCATCAACACATCCGACGAGCGGCTGAAGAACTGGCTGGGCGAGTTGACGCCCGCGATGCTGCGCGCGGGGCTGCGCATCGCCAGTGAGATCGGGCTGTATTGCTGGCTGGATGGAAGCCGGATCCATGTGGGCGTGCGGGCGCAGCAGGTGGCGCGCATCCTGATGGACGAGGGCGTGGAGGATCTGCAACCGCTCGACTTCGCGGCGGACGCTTCCATACCCGAGGGCGATCGCCCGAGCTTTCGCATGTCATTTCTGACGTTCGACAGCTGGGAAGCGGAGCGTGAGCCCGTGATGCGCGAGAAGTGCGTCAAGCGCGCGACGGCGACCGCGGCCGCCGTGACCGACACGGTGCAGCGGGTGGCCACGCCCAGTTATCGCCCGAAGAAGGACGAGGTCATCGATGCGGACGGCCTGGTCTGGCGCGAGCGACCGGCTGGCAACGTTTTCGGCGTCCGCACGGGCGAGCTGAACCTGTTTCTGTTCGCCTGCCAAGCAGCGGAGCAGCGGCGGATGGCGGAGCAGCTGGAAGCGCTGACGGCGCAGCTTCAGGCGCTGAGCGCGGCCTGAACCTCAACCGATGGAGAATGCGATGGAGCCCAGCGAATGACTGCGGTGATCGACCCGCTGTACGCGCGGCGCAACATGGATCTCGAGCCGATCGAGCATGGCTATACCGGCGGGCAGCTGACCGAGCTCGCCGGCGCGACGGCTTCGCTTGAGGTTCGGCAGTATGAGGGAGCGGCCGGCGCGGCGCTCATCAGCAAGTCCAATCTTGCCATCATCGACGAACCCTATCCCACGGATGAAGAGCCGGACCTTCGGCTCCTGATCATCGACCCCGGCATCACGCGCGCGGAACTGGCCGCGTTGCCGGGCCTGCACCAGCCTGAGATCGGTTCCGCTCAGACCTTCTGGTTTGAGATCAAGATTCACTACGCGAACGGGACGGAAGACTCGCTCCGCCTCGCGCCGTTCATCGTCTATCCTGGAGTTAACACGCTATGACGTTGAGCAGAGCGCGCGTGCGGGCGCTGACCGGTCGCACCGGCGCGACGGGCGCGCAGGGCGCGAAGGGTGACCCCGGCTACAAAAGCTTCAAAACGTGGTCGGCGGCGGCTGCATCGACCGGCACGATCGACGAAACGATCATCGTGCTCGGTGACAGCGGCTCGCATCTGGACCCGGTAACGGGCAGCCCCACCCCGGTGTCGAATTCAGGTCGCTTCGCGCGCCGCGCAGGCGGGCTGGAGCGGATCGATGACTACTCCTCCACCGCGCAGGCGTTTTACGTGGCGACGGTGCCCCCCGCGACGCCGGCGTCCGGCACGAGCCAGGCAGGTCTCCAATTCGATTCGCCCAACCGCAGTGAGGGCGGTGTGCCGTCGAGCGTCCGGTTTGCGCTGACCTTCAGCCACAATCCATATGCCGCCAATGCGCAATATTCGGGACAGCCCGAATATACGAACAACGTGGCGGGGTTGAGCTGGAACCTCAATTCCAGCCTGACGCCGATCGTCAACACCAAGGGCGCGCCGTCAATCCGCATCGAGCATCGTTTCAAGGTGCCGACGATCAACCCGGCCAATCCCGGCGGCTGGATCGATGGGTCGGAATTTCACCACGCGATGCACACCGTGGGATCGGGCGGGATCGAGTATCGGCCGATCAGCGTCTATGCCCCGTTCAACAATGCCGATTGGGCTTATGACTCGGGGGTGAGCTTCACCGCCGCGAAACACACCTTCGCCGACGGTTATCGGAACGTCCATGTGTCGTTGATCTTCAGCGGCACGGAGGGCGGGGACAAGTCGATCTTCCTGAGCAATCAGGTGCGCATCAGCCATGAGGGTAACAATACCCCCTGGCAGCGTCAGATGAACGCTGCGGGAAATGCGCGGCTGAACCTGCCCTTCCTCGATTTCAAGAACCATCTGCAGATCGGGCAGCCGATCTACGCGTCGATCGCTTCGCCAGGATTGAACCAGCTCGACATTCAGTCGCTGTTCGCGCTGACGGGGGTCGCCGGATTCACGAACGGCGCGCGCCTGGTCTATATGAACACCAACGCGATCACGGGATCGGCCACCGGCTTCGAAGCCGAGCTTTCGGCGTCGACGCGGTTCGACGGGTTCAGCGTGCGCAACACCCATGCCAGCGGCCGAAGCGGCGGGCGGATCATCGGCAACGGCAACCTGTTTCTGGATTTCTTCCGCGAGACCGACTTCCAGCAGTGGGGCATGGGACTGCGCACCGACGGCACCTTCGCCATCGGGCAGCAGGTGCAGGGAACGGCGATCGCCGATGCGATCCGCATCAATTTCACGACGCTGCAGACGACGTTCCTCTACCCGCCCAAGCTGCCCAGCTACACCGTCGCGGGTCTGCCCAATCCGACGACAGTCGGCGCGGGGGCCGAAGCCTTTTGCACCAACGAGGCCGGCGGCGCCGTGCCGGTATTCTCCGACGGCACCAACTGGCGCCGCGTCACCGATCGCACGATCGCAGCCTGAAGGATCGACCGATGGACATCACCAAATATCTCGAGCGCGTCACCGTCATCTTCAACCCCGATGGCACGGTGCGCGGCAGCGAGGCGCACGAACATACCGGCTATCTGGAGGAGCGGGTCGTTGCCGACGCCCCCGGCGGAACACAACAGGTGTTCGTCGTGGTCAAGCCGGAGGTCCGCACGGTCGAAGCGGGCGACCTGGCCGGCGCGCTGGATGGAGGATGCCCGGCGATCGAGGACGCCGCGGCGAAGGCGAATGTCATCCTGGATCTGCAGCAGACCATCGAGCAGATCGGCGCCGAGCTGGTCGCCGCCGAACAGAGCGCCGCCGCGCGCGCTGAAACGATCGAGAGCCAGGCCGCGCTGATCACGCAGCGCGACGGCGAGCTGGCCGAGGCTGCCAAGCGTGAAACCGAACTGCGCCAGGAGATACAGCGCCTGGCCGGTGAGAACAGCGCCCTCACCGCAGAACTGCAGGCCGCGCGCACCGCCGCGGTTGCCGCCGCCTGACCCTTACCGGGCCATAGCCGGCCCATCCCCGGAGAATAGAAATGACGCTCGACCACATCCCGGTCGCGGTGAAGATGTCGGCTGACATCACGTCGGTCGGCATTGCCGTCGGCACGCTCGCGCAGGTCCTTCCCCACATCGCAGCGCTGCTGACCGTCATTTGGACGCTGATCCGCATCTACGAGACCGACACCGTGCAGAGCCTGCTCGGCCGCAAGCATGGGAAGGGGACGGGCGATGGCGAATGACCTGACGCCGGGTCAGGCGCGGGCGGCGATCGGAACGCTCGGCGCCGGCGCGATCGCGGCGCTGGCGATGGCCGTTGCCGCGCTGAAGCCGGACGAGGGCAAGGTCAACATCGGCTATCTGGATATCGCCCGGGTGCCGACCGAATGCTACGGGCATACCGGTCCCGACGTCCGCGTCGGCCGGTACCGCACCGATGCGCAGTGCGAAGCGCTACTGAAGGCGGACGCCGAGAAGCACCTGCGCGGCGTCCTGCACTGCACGCCGGGCCTTGCCGATCGGCCGCACCAGCTGGCGGCCGCGACGCGGCTGGCGTTCAACATCGGCACCAGCGCCTATTGTCGATCGACGGTCGCGCGGCGGTTCAACGCTGGCGCATGGCGCGCTGGATGCGACGGGTTCATCGCCTGGCGCTTTGCCCGGGTGAACGGCCGGATGGTCGAGGTGCGCGGACTGAAGCTCCGGCGCGAGCGCGAGCGCGCCGCGTGTTTGACCGGGCTGGGCGCATGATCGGCGTGCCCGCGTTCCTCCGCCGCCACTGGCTTCCGATCGTGCTGGGCGTGGTGATCGCGGCGATCGTCGCCAATACGGTTGCGATTGACGCCGATCGCGACGCGCAGCGCGCGCTGGCTGCCGAGCGCGGCCAGATCCTCGCTGCCTCGGTCGCGGCCGCCGGGGTCGCCAATGGCTGGCCCGCGACCAAGCGACTCAAGGTCGATCAGCTGCCCGAACAGATCCAGCGCTACGGCAAGGCGTTCGACCAGGTGCGGCTCGCCGCGCAGACCGCCCGCGCCGATGGCGAGGCCCAAGCGCGGGCCATCGAAGCGCGAGACGCGCAGATTTCCAAGGAGCACCAGAATGAACTCTCCCAAAGGATGGAGACCGAGCTGCGCCGCGCTGCTGATTATGCTCGCCGGTTGCGGGACCAGCTCGCGGGTCTCTCCGCCACAGGAACTGACGGCGGTGCCGGCGAAGCGGGTGGAGCCGCCGCGCGCACCGACGCCGCCGGCGCTGCTGACCGAACCGGTCCAACGCCCCTCCTGGATGAAGACGACATCCGGATCTGCACCGCCAACACCGTGAAGGCTGAGGGCTGGCAGGACTGGTACCGGGAGACGTTCGCGCAGCCGAGATGATCGCGCGGCGGCTTGCGCGCTGTTCCACTTTCGTTCTTTTGTGGGCGGATGGAGCGACTCGACCGCGAGATGACCGTCATTCTGGCGCTGAGCCTGCTCGATGCCGCGATGCTGCAGGGGCAGGCGGGGCCGGTCCCGCGCACCAACGCGCTGCGCTTGGCGCTCGCCTATCTGCACCAGCGCGCCGGCGGCGATCCCGCGCCGTTCCGCGCGTTCTGGCAGGCTTGCGCCGACCCGCTGCCCTGGGCCGACAACGACTCGATCCGGTGCATCATCCGCGCGAGCAGCTTGCACACGGAACTGCACAGGATCTGGCGCGCGCTCGGCATCCCGCCAGATCAGGAGCTGACCGAGCGACTGATGGCCGCGCGCGAACTTGAGCGACGGGCGCTGGCCGGGGCTAGTGAGACCGCCGCCGGCGTGCCATAGGGCTGAAGCCGCTCTGACCTTAGCCGAGAGGAGTGGCCCGCGCGCGCGGTACCACAGGTCGCCGACTTTGTCGGGTGGCCTGCGGAATAGAATACCCTTGGGGAAATACGCAGGGCGCGGTTCCTGTGGTCCGTGCGGCTAACCACCCGGCTTTCGGGTGGCCGCGGGCAGCAGGAGCCGCCCCACCACAGCATCATCGAGATCTGCGCGCCGCCAGGACGGCGCCGATCGGCGTGCTCGAGGAGCCGCCGAAACCATCAGGCGCGCGTAGCCGACGTGCCTTGCCTGAAGGACGTGATCCATAATGAAGACCTCCGCCGCGGTGCAGACGCCCGCACGCTATATCGGCGGCAAGCGCAACCTTGCCCGCCGCCTCGTCGAGCTGATCGAAGCAACACCGCACCGAACCTACGCCGAGCCTTTTGTCGGAATGGGCGGCGTGTTCCTGAAGCGGCGATCGCCGGCACCCGCCGAAGTGATCAACGATATCAGTCGGGACGTCGTGAACCTGTTCCGGGTCGTGCGTCGCCATCGCGCCGCGCTCGAGCACGAGCTGCGCTGGATGATCGCAGGACGTGACGAGTTCGAAAGGCAGAAGCGCGTCGATCCGACGACGCTGACCGACATCGAGCAGGCCGCTCGATTCCTTTATCTCCAACGGCTTTCGTTCGGGGGGAAGGTCGTCGGGCGCAACTATGGGGTTGCCCGCGATAGGCCCGCCATGTTCAACCCGGCCCGCCTGATAGACCAGCTGGCGGCGCTGCACGATCGTCTGGCCCGGGTGACGATCGAGCGGCTGCCCTATGCAGACTTCATCCGCCGCTACGACGCCCCCGAAACCCTGTTCTATCTCGACCCGCCTTATTTCGGGTGCGAAGGCGATTACGGCCCCGGGGTGTTTTCCGCGGCCGACTTCGAGCAGCTCGCCGAGCTCCTGGCGGGCATCAGCGGCCGCTTCATCTTGTCGATCAATGATGCGCCGGAGATCCGCTGCGCCTTTCACCGCTTCGCGATCGGCACGGCCGACACGTGCTGGACGATCGGCGCGGGTGAAGCGAAGCGCGTGACCGAGCTGATTATCACCGGGCCTGCGCGTTAACGCGGATGTGACGATGAAGCGGCATGGGAGTGGCGACCGGTCAGCCGGTCGCCCACCATCGCACGCTTAGCCGGGTGCCATCAGCCGCCGACCGCATTGCGGTGGCGAGGAGAAGGCATTGAAGGAATCGTTTCGCTGCGCCGGGTGTAAGGCGCTCCTGTTCAAAGCGATCGCCTGCGCGATCGCCGGAATAATCGAGATTAAGTGCCGGCGTTGCCGCCAGTTCAATTCCATACGGCCTGTGAGCCACCCGACCGCGATCGCCAATCGAGCGACCGAACGGAGCTCACATTGTGGACCTATCTTCCCGCTTCCTGCCTGAAGTCGACGACTTCAGGGGAATCTCCCTCTGCGCCGGATATGCCGGCCTCGACCTCGGCCTGCACATCGCCGAGCCCCGATATCGAACTGTGGCTTTCGTCGAGCGGGAAAGCCATGCGGCGGCCACTCTCGTGGCGCGGATGGCAGACCAGGCCCTGGCTGAAGCTGCTATCTGGGACGACCTTCCATCCTTCGACGGCCGACCGTGGCGTGGCCGCGTTCATCTCGTCTCTGCAGGATATCCGTGCCAGCCGTTCAGCTATTCTGGGCGGCGACGCGGCGACCGTGACCCTCGGCACCTTTGGCCAGAGATCGCGCGCATCGTCAGCGAGGTCGAACCCGAGTGGGTGTTCTGTGAAAACGTCGAAGGCCACATCAATCTGGGATTTGCCGACGTCGTTCGAGACCTTCGCGAGCTGGGCTACACGACAAAGGCGGGCATCTTCACAGCGCGAGAAGCGGGCGCCAATCACCGGCGGCGCCGAATCTTCATTTTGGCCCACGCCGATCGCGTCGGACAGCGGCCACCCTCCGGACCTCGAGCTGTCGGGGAAGGGGATACGGTTCGTGCGTCAGCCGGAGCGCCTCGAGACATCGATGGCGCAGATCTCGGCCGGGACAGCGGCGAAGATGTGGGTCACGTTTCGCGATGCGCTGAAGGCGCTCGGCTGGCGGCCGAGCATGCGCTCCCGCTGTTCGCACCCGGTCCGTCTGAGCTTGAGGAGTGGGAAGCACTGCTACTTCGACACCCTGGTGCCGAACCCGCAGTTCCTCGAGATGCTGATGGGATGGCCGACCGGCTGGACCGCACCCGGGGCGCGGGTAACGGGGTATGCAGCCTGGCTGCAGCGCTCGCGTGGTCAGTTCTCAAGACTGCTCACCAGCTGGACGCCTGAATAGCGTCGAACAGCTGGGGGTATCAATGGGGGTATCGCCTGCACTGCGTGGCGTCGAAACTGGCGAATTTCCGCCATTTCGGCGTCACGCCACGGCGGAGGGATTGTCCGCCGTGGTCAGGGCTGGAAGACGAACAGCGCGCTGTTGTTGAGTGAGCGGCGATAGAGCATCGGCTCTTTCGGCCGGGTTAAGCCCCGCTCGGTCGCGATCATTAATGCCGGCGGCGGGACGAACTTGAACAGATCGCCGCCGCTCCAGGCGAACTTACTGCCGGCGGCAGGTCCGCCCACCAGCGTGATCGTCTCATCGGCCATCGAACCCTCCTGAGGACACCCTATGCTGACAAACGCCGCGGTGAAAGCCGCGTCGCCGCGTTCGCGCGCCTATAAGCTGGCCGACGAACGCGGCCTGTTCCTGTTCGTCACGCCGACCGGCCTGAAGAGCTGGCGCATGAAGTGCCGGTATCAGGGCCGCGAGCTGCTGCTGACCTTCGGCCGCTATCCCGAGATGACGCTGGCCCAGGCCCGCGCCCGGTGCGATGCCGCGCGGCTGGCGATCGCGGCCGGCGCGGATCCGCGCGGCGATCGCGCGGTCGCATCGGCCGACACCTTCGAATCGGTGGCGCGCGCTTGGCATGCGGCGCGCATCGATCGCTGGTCTGCGGTGCATGCCGGCGACGTCCTTGTCAGCCTCGAGCGCGACGTCTTCCCCGCGATCGGCGCGAAGCGCTTGGCCGATATCGACGAGGGCGGCGTGCTCGAGCTGCTCGAGGGGGTCGAGGCGCGCGGCTGTGTCGAGACCGCGCGCCGCCTTCGCCAGCGCATCGATGGCGTGTTCCGCTTCGCGCGGCGCCGTCGCCTGGTCAGCCACAATCCCGCCGACGTCGCCGACGAGCTGGCGGTGCGGCCGCCCGCGCGGCCGATGCCGGCATTGACGGATATGGACGAATGCCGCGCCCTGTTCGCAGCGTGCGAGCGCGCCGGCGGCGTGCCGATCGTGCGCCGCGCGGCGCAGTTTCTTGCGCTGACAGTGCCGCGCCTCGGCTCGCTGCGCGCCATGACCTGGAGCGAGATCGAGGATCTCGACGGCGCGGCGCCATTGTGGCGGATCCCCGCGGACCACCTGAAGCTGGCAAAGGCGAAGAAGGGCGAGGCGCGTTTCGCGCACCTGGTGCCGCTCGCGCCTGCTGCGGTCGAGGTGCTGCGCAAGGTCGCGGCCGATCAATTCGTTGGCGGCGCCGGGATGATCGATCGTGCGGCGCGGGTGTTCCCGGTTGGCGAGGCGGCGATCGGCGCGCTGATCGCGCGGGCCGGGTTCAAGGGTCGGCATGTGCCGCACGGCTGGAGGTCGAGCTTCTCGACGATCATGAATGAAGTGCTGCCCGGGGAGCGCGAGGCGATCGACGCCGCGCTGGGTCACACGAACAAGAACAAGGTCGAGGCCGCGTATAACCGGGCCGAGCAGCTCGATCGACGTCGGCGGCTATTCTTGGCCTGGGCGGATTTGATCCATTCTTGATCCTGCCCGCTGCCGCGGGCGACTTGGCCGAGGATGGGGTGGCACGGTTCGTGCTCATCCCCCCTGATAGCCCGAGGGCGGCGCAGCCGCCCGCATCCGACAGCCAAGTCTGGGCAGTCGGGGGAGGGGGAGAGGGGCCTTTCGGCGCGGGGGGGATCAACAAACTGGCTCATGGGCCGCCTTAAGCGGCCCATTCCTTATCCCATTGATCCATTCAGGGGCGTATTGAGACCGCTCGGCGGTTTCTCACCCTCAACGTCATCGCGCACGCCTTCGTAAAGGCTCTCCAGCAGAGCGGCGAGGGCAGGGTCCTTCGCGTCGGCGATGATCTCGCTCACTGGGCGCTTCAGCTTAGCGGCGCGCTCGCGCTCGATCTTCACGCGCTGCATCGCCGCCGTCGGGCGCCGCAGCAGCCGTCGGATCATCTCCGCTGCGGCGCCGCTGGCGCGCAGGATGAAGGCGTTGCTGGCCTGTTTGACGTACTGACCGCCTGGCTCCGGATCTTCGACCGGTTCCGATCGGCGCATCCAGTCCAGGAAGCCAGCCGCCTTGAGCCGAGCGAGCGCCTTGCCGACCGAACTGCGTGCGATCCGGACCTGTTGCGCAATCCAAGTGTAACTGGGGTCGAGGCGACCATCGAGCTTCCCGCGCAGTCGCAGCAACAGGCGCAGGACCTTCATCCCAATGTCGCCTAGCGCGCCGTTGCGCTTGCCCGGCATCTTCGTCGCGCGCTCGTGCTCCTCGGCTGCGGTGAGCCAGGCATTGTTCTCCGCCCGGCTGAAGCGGTTGTGCCGCTTCCACAGCTCGACCTCGGCCGACCCGGCGTGTGGACTATTGCGCCGCACCGATTGCATCGTGCGCCGCGAAGCATAGCCGAGCGGCGCGCTGCTGAATCCGGCCCGGGCGCTCATGCCCGGCCTCCCGCGATCAGCGTCGCTGCGCGAGCTGCTCCGCCGTTTCCAGCCCCTTGGTCAGCGCATCCGCCCACTGCTGCGCGATCGCGCGCCGTCGCGGCATGTACGCCGCCCGGTTGTACGCAGCCTCGACGCCCTCCGGCATATGCGCGAGCATCATGTCGATGATCGCGCGGTCGCGTTCGCGATCGTCGATCGCGGCCTGTTCGTTCATGATGGTCGAGAAGGTCGCGCGCCAGCCATGCGGAACGTGGCGACCGGCGAAGCCTGCGTCCCGATACAGTTTGCTCAGCGTCGAATCGCTGATCGGCTTGTGCAGGCTGCGGATGCTCGGGAATAGCAGCTTGGGCGCGTCCGACAGCGTCAGCGCGCGCTCCACCACCTCGACCGCCTGACGCGATAGCGGGATCACGAACTCGAAGGTTACGTCGCTCTTGCGCTCGCGCGTCAGCTTCATCTTCTCGGCCGGGATGCGCCAGATCGGTGCCTTGCCGTCCAGGTCCTCGAACTCGTGCCGCTCCGCCAGCCTCACCACACCGGGCCGCGCAGCCGTCAGCGCCAACAGGCGCGAGGCGAAGCGCGACCCCCAATAGCTGCGATGCTGCGCCTCCACCGTCTTCAGCACCTCGCGCGCGGCCGCGATCCGCGTTACGGCGGGCCAGAGCCGCGGCGTGGTCGGCTGCAGCGCTTTGCGGATGACGTGCGCGGGATCCTGCTGCGCCTTGCCCGTCGCGATCGCGTGCACGAACACGTCCGAAATATGGGTCCGCACCTTGTGCGCCATCTCCGTCGATCCGCGCTTCTCGATCGCCCGGATGACGTCCAGGACCTCGGCCGGCGTGATGTCCGCGACCGGGTGCCCCCCGATGATCGGGAAGACGTCGGCCTTCAGTCGATCCATGATCTGGCCCGCATAGCGCACAGCGAGCGCCGGCGACTTCAGCTGGTGCCACTCGATCGCCACCGATTCGAAGGTGTTGGCCGCAGAGCGCGCCGCCGCCGCCTGGTCCCGCTTGCGCTCGAGCGCTGGATCCCGTCCCGACCGAAGATGCTTTCGCGCCGCGTCGCGCAGCTCGCGCGCCTCGACCAGCGACACCTCGGGATAAGGGCCGAAGATCAGCCGCTTTTCCTTGCCATCGATTCGGTATTTGAATCGCCAGGAGCGAAACCCCGTCGGCGTGACGTAGAGATACAGCCCGAGCGAATCGGCCAGCTTGTACGGCTTGTCCTTCTTCGCCGCCTTGCGGCACTGTATGTCGGTCAGCAACCGATGCCCCCAGGTGCGGTGACCGGTGCCCCGAAAGTGCCCCCACCTTGGGGGCGCTTCCCTGATCCGGGATAATCCGCGATGATCCGGGTTTGTCGCCGGGATCGGCGGAATACAAGGGGTTTTGACCCGCCTTGATCCCGCCTGATCCGGTGAAGTGGCTCCCTGAGTAGGATTCGAACCTACGGCCGCTCGATTAACAGTCGAGAGCTCTACCGCTGAGCTATCAGGGAACACCAGCGAGGGCGCGCCTATACGAAGGGGTGCCGGGCAATGCAAGCGGGGAAAGGGCATTTTTGTGCGGCACCGGCTCGCTCCTCCACCCGGCCAGCCTACGTCAGTAATTTATGGGTGGCCGGGTGGGGGAGCGGGCCGGTGCCGCGTCGGCACAGCCGACCTCAAACTAAGCGATAAACTGTTCCATCGTGATCCGCTCGTCCAGCGCATGCTCGGGGTCGAACAACAGGGTCAGGTCGCGGTTGCGGTCGATCGCGATGTCGACCTGCGCCACGTCGCGCACCTCGCGCTGGTCCGCCACCGCACTCACCGGGCGCTTGCCGGGGTCGAGCACGCGCAGCGAAATCCGCGTCTTTTCGGGCAGGATCGCGCCGCGCCAGCGTCGCGGGCGGAACGGGCTGATCGGCGTCAGCGCCAGCAGCCGCGAGCCAAGCGGCAAAATCGGGCCATGTGCCGAAAGGTTGTAGGCGGTCGATCCCGCCGGCGTCGCGACCAGGATGCCGTCGCACACCAGTTCGGGCAGGACCACGCGGTCGTTCACCCGCACTTCCAGCTTGGCGGTCTGACGCGTTTCGCGCAGCAGCGACACTTCGTTGATCGCGGGGATGACATGCGTTTCCCCTTCCATGGTCGTCGCGGTCATCACCAGCGGGCTGACCTTGAACGGCCGCGCGCGCGCCAGCCGATCTTCCAGCCCCTCGGGCCGCCAGTCGTTCATCAGGAAGCCGATGGTGCCCAGGTTCATGCCGAACACCGGCACGATCCGCCGCCGCTCCAGCATCGCGTGCAGCGTCTGCAGCATGAAGCCGTCGCCGCCCAATGCGACCACCATGTCGGCCTCCTCGACCGGCACCCAGTCGCGCCCGGCGAGCAGTTCCGCCGCGGCCGTTTCGGCCGGAGTCGTCGGGGAGGCGGCGAGCGCCCGGCGCAAGATGCTCATCCGCCGGTCACGCTCATATGGCGCGCCACGGCGGGCGCGGCGCCCGGTGCGACATCGAAATCGTGCCGCGCCGGCTTGCTTGCCAGCGCGGCGTCGATCGCGGAATCGACCGCCGCCAGTCCGCCGCTGCGGATCGCGGCTTTCAAATCGACCTGATCGTCATGGCCCAGACAGGTGAACAGCTTGCCCTCCGTAGTCAGCCGCACGCGATTGCAGCTGTCGCAGAAATTGCCCGTCAGCGGGGAAATCAGGCCCAGCCGTGCGCCGCTCCCGCCTATCCGCCAGTAGCGCGCCGGCCCGCCGCTGTCATGGGCATCTCGGGACAGGTCGAATTGTGCAGACAAATCATCCAGGACGCGGGTCAGCGGCACGAAGCGATCGGCGCGATCCTCGTCGATCGCGCCGATCGGCATGGTCTCGATCAGCGTCAGGTCCATGCCCTGCGCGCTGGTCCACGCCAGCATCGCGGGAATCTCCGCATCGTTCAGCCCCTTAAGGGCGACCATGTTGATCTTGACGGTGAGGCCGGCCGCGCGCGCGGCGGCGATGCCGTCGAACACCTGGGCCAGATCGCCACGCCGGGTGATATGGCGGAAGATGGCGGGATCACGGCTGTCGAGGCTGACATTGATGCGCCGCACGCCCGCCTGCGCCAGCGCCTCCGCATGGGTCGCCAATTGCGTGCCGTTGGTGGTCAGCGTCAGCTCGTCCAGCCCGGCTCCAACGCTGCGGCCCAGCCGCCGTACCAGTTCCAGCGCGTCGCGCCGCACCAGCGGTTCGCCGCCGGTCAGCCGGATCTTGGTCACGCCGCGCGCGACGAACCGCTCCGCGATCAGCGCGATTTCCTCAAGCGACAGCACTTCGCTGCGCGGCAGGAACTGCATCTCCTCGGCCATGCAATAGCGGCAGCGCAGGTCGCAGCGATCAGTGACCGACACCCGCAGGTAACGGATCGCGCGGCCATGCCGGTCCACAAGAGGCCGATCGCTCGCCATGTAAATGGAGCTAAGCTGTTCATAGCATCCCGACAACCCTTGCGTTAGGAATGGGGGCGATGACCGACGCCGCGCCCGTTTCTGCCACACCGATGACCGGGCGCGACCGGCCGCTGTTCCTGCTGTCCTTCCGTCAGCGCGACGAGCTCGCGGCGCAGGCGGCGCGCGCGGGCTGGCGCGTGGTCGCGGCGCGGCGCGGGGAGGGGGCGGATCGCCGCTTCCTCGCCAGCGGGGCGGCGGTCGCGGTGGTCGATGCGCGCGGTTCGGTGGCCGACGGGCTGGCCGCGACCCGCGCTTTGGCAGCTGTCACCGGCGCCAGTGGCGCGGCCTTGCTCGCGCTCGTTTCGCGCGACGACACCGCCCGGCTCGGCGAATTCTACGACGCCGGCGCCACCCATTTCCTCGCCAGCCCGATGCGTGAGGTCGAGTTCGTCCAGGCGCTTCGTTTCGCCGCCCGCCACGCCCAGCGCACCGGCAGCGATGCGCCCCGGGCGACCGGGGAGCCGCTTGGCTGGCGCTACGATCCCGCGCTGCGCTCGCTGCAGGTCACGCCCGCGCTTGCCGCGATGCTGGGCCTCAGCGCGGCGCCGTCGCTGCGCACCATGCTGCGCCATGTCGAGGCGGCGGATCGCGTTGCGATGCGCGGCGCGCTGGCGCGGCTGCGCGACGGGATTCAGGCGACCGCCTTCGCGCACGACCTGCCCGGCGCGGGGCGGGTGGTCGAACATCTTCAGCGCGACGCGCGTACCGGCCGTGTCCATGCGCTGATCGAACGGCTGGGCGAGGTGGACGCCAGTGCTGTCGTCCGCGACGTCCTGACCGGCGTGCGCGACGATGTGGGGATGCGCCGCTGGCTCGCCCGCCGTCTGGACGATGCCCAGCCCGTCGGCGTCGTGCTGGTCGCGCTGGGCCGGTTCGACATGGTCAACACCGCCTATGGCCGCGACGCGGGCGATGCCGTGCTGCGCGCCGCATCGACCCGCATCGCCGATGCCGCGCGCGCGACGCTGGGGCGGCGGGCGGCGCTGGCGCGCATGGGCGGGGCCGAGTTCCTTGTGGCGACCGAGGATGCCGATGCCGAAGCGCTGGCCGCCGCGGCCAAGGCAATACAGGAGGCGCTGACCCGCCCCTTCGTGATCGGCGATGCGATCGCCCCGGTCGGCGCGCGGGTGGCGGTCGCGCAATCGCGTGCCGATGACGATCCCGCCGCACTGCTCCGCCGCGTGGGCGAAGCGCTGGCGGGTGACGACGCCGACGACCGCACCATCCCGATCGAAACGCTCGCAGTCGATCTGCGCCGCGCGATGGAGGCGGGAGAGATCGAACTGCGCCTGCAACCCCAGGTCGCGGTCGCAACCGGCGCGATCGTCGGGGTCGAGGCGCTGGCCCGCTGGCGCCACCCGCAGCATGGCGAGGTCGGCGCCGAAGCCCTGTTCGCCGCCGCCGCCCGCGCCGAGCTGGAGGTCGCGCTGTCGGAGCATGTCCAGCGCCTCGCGCTGGCACAGGCGGCGCGCTGGCCGGCATCGCTGCGCAACCTCCGCCTCTCGGTCAACGTCACCGCCGCCGATGTCGCGCGCTCGGGGTTCGCCGACCTGTTCCTCGACTGGGTCGACAGCAGCGGCTTCCCCCGCGCGCGCCTGACGGTCGAGATCACCGAAGGCGGGCTGATCGACGATCTCGGTGAAGCCTCGCGCCTGCTCAGTGAACTCCGCGCTGCCGGATGCCGCGTCGCGATCGACGATTTCGGCACCGGCTATTCCAGCCTCGCCTACCTGAAGTCGCTCCCGCTCGATTACCTCAAGGTCGATCGCAAGCTGACCCAGGACATTACCGGCAGCGCGCGCGACCGCATCGTCGTGCGCGGCGTGATCGACATGGCGCGCTCGCTCGGCCTCACGGTCATTGCCGAGGGGGTCGAAACCGCCGAACAGCTCGACCTGCTGGCAAAGGAGGGGTGCCAGTTCTATCAGGGCTATCTCTGCGCCGAGCCGCTCACCGTTCCGCAACTCGTCGCATTGATGGAGGCTCAATGATCCGCTGGCTGCTACTGTGCCTGTTTGCGCTCACCACGCTCCCTGCGGATGCCCGCGAGCGGCCCGATCCGCGCATCCAGATCGAGGCGGCGATGGACGACAGCGCCGATGGCTGGAATCGCGGCGATCTCGACGCGTTCCTCGCGGTCTATTCCGACGATCCCGGCACCAGCTTCACCGGGTCGAAGGGCGTCCAGCTTGGGCTTGGCCCAATTCGCGCGCGCTATGCGGGAAACTATCCCGATCAATTCGGCCAGGGCGAACGGCCAAAGCGCACCAGCCTCAGCTTCAGCTACCGCGAGTTTCAGCTGATTGGCACCACCCACGCGCATCTTATCGCACGCTGGACGCTGACGCCGGCGGCGGGCGGTGAGGTCAAGACCGGTATGACCTCGCTGCTGTTCCGCCGAGAGGCCAAAGGCTGGAAGATCATTGCGGACCACAGCAGCTGATGGACAATCCAAACGACGTGACCGGCGTCTGGTATGGCCGTTATTTCGCGACCGGCTGGGACGTGCCCGAAAACAGCTTCATCGCTCATCTTGAGGAATTTGGCGGCGCGATCGAAGGCGTGATCACCGAACCCGACGACACCGGCCTGTCCGACATCCGCCGCGCCTTTGTTTCCGGCACGCGCGCCAGCGACGCGCTTGATTTCGTGAAGCAATATGACCCGTCCGGTCCGCTGGCGCACAGCGTCGCCTATAGCGGCCGGATCAACGAGGATGGCACCGAAGTCACCGGCGAATGGCGCTTTTCCGGCTATCACGGCAGCTTCGTGATGAACCGCGAAATTTTCAGCGCCGAGGAACTGGACGAAGCTGCGGCGGTGGACGAAGAACTGCTGATCGAACTGGGGGACCCGGCGCCGCCCGCATGGCGCCTTTGACATGGGAGGGATTGAGATGATGAACCGCCGCGGCCTGTTCGCGACACTGGCGATGCTGCTCACCGCAGCGTTGCTCCCCACGCCAGCAACGGCAAAGGGCTTCGCGTCCGACCGCATCGCCGTGACGGTGGAGGGCAAGGGCGCCGACGTCATCCTGATCCCCGGCCTGTCGTCATCCCCCCGCGTCTGGGCGGAGATGACCGCCGCGCTGCCCGGCTATCGCTACCACAAGGTGCAGGTGCGTGGGTTTGGCGGGCTCGACAAGGGCGGGAACACCGAGGGTAACGTCGCCGCGCCGGTGGCCGAGGAAATCTCGCGCTACATCGCCGAAAACAAGCTCGGCAAGGTCGCGGTGATCGGCCATTCGATGGGCGGCACGATGGCGATGATGCTTGCCGCGCGCCACCCGGATCAGATCGGCAAGCTGATGGTCGTCGACATGCTCCCCTTCCTCGGCGCGATGTTCGGCGGGCCACAGGCAACGCCGGAGACGCTCAAGCCCATCGCCGACCAGATCATGAACGGCATGCGCAACAGCCCGCAGGACGCCTATGCCAAGCAGCTCGAAGGCACGATCGCGTCGATGGTCGCGACTGAAAGCATGCGCGCCCCCGCCCTCGACGACGCGGTGAAGTCCGACCGCGACGTCTCCGCCCGCGCTTATGGTGAGCTGATCATGACCAACCTGATGCCCGAACTGTCAAAGATCACCGCACCCACCACGGTGCTCTATGTGACGCCAAAGGGCGCCCCGGTCACCGACGCGCAGATGGACGGATTCTACCAGGCGTCCTACGCCCCGATCAAAGGCGCAAAGCTGGTGCGCGTGCCATCTTCCGCGCATTTCATCATGTGGGACAACGCGCCCTTCTTCCAGGCACAGGTCAAGGCGTTCCTCGCAGCATGAAGGCCGCCATCGCACTGGCCGCCGCGCTGATCGCGCTGCCCGCCGCCGCGCAGGACGCGCCCGACCGGTCGCAGGACGTCGCATGGCACAACCAGCAATCGCTCGCGCTGGCGCAGCGTCACGGCGGCGCAGGCTGGAACGTGACCAAGAGCGGCCTGCGCTGGCGGTTGATCGCGGGAAATGGTTCCGGCCAGCACCCCGGCCCGACCGACCGCGTGACCGTCCATTATGTCGGTAGCTTCACCGACGGCGCAGAATTCGACAGCTCGATCAAGCGCGGCCAGCCGATCACCTTCCCCCTCAACCGCGTCATCCCCGGCTGGACCGAGGGCGTCCAGCTGATGGGCGTCGGCGACAAGGTCGAATTCGCGATTCCGTCCGAGATCGCCTACGGCCCCAACGGCCGCGGCCCGATCCCGGGCGGCGCGACCTTGCTGTTCACGGTGGAACTGCTGGGGATCGAGGGGGCGGGGGAGTAACCGCCCCGCCGCCATTGTCACCCCCGGCTTGACCCGGGGCCCATCTCCCGGACCGCCAACGCAGCGCGCCGGTGCAGTGCGCCGGTCACCAACCACGTCCCCGTCATCCTGAACTTGCTTCAGGATCCACCCTTCCACCAGCGGCCCAGTCGTCTGTTGCGCGGTGGATGCTGAAACAAGTTCAGCATGACGGAAGGAGAGGGGGAGGTGGCGCGACTGTGTTTTCTGATTTAGCCCGAAAATGGGCGGCTTAACCCATGATCGAGCATCGTTTAATTGGCCGGCGTCTCCGCGAGTTCGCCTCTATTCTCGGCTACTCTGTAACAGCACCTGAGCGACCTCCCGAAGACGATCCGGAGTATGGTTTGGATCGCTACATTGAACTGCCAGATCGAGGCTTGCAATCTTGATTGATTGGGACGACGTTTGCACGTGCGTGCAGTTGTTCGGTGCTGAAAATAAACGGAGATACCGGCAATATGTTGGAAGCCTGCCCACTGAGCTAATTTTTCAGAGCTCGCGCGCCGATGTCAGGGCAGTGATGGGGGAACCAAGGGGGAGCCGGGAAGGCTCCGGACATTTTTACCCGCTCGAAGTTCGGGCTTGGATTGGTTTGAATTTGCGGGTCAGAAACTACACTTCGATTATAGTCGGGACAGCGATCACATTCGCTTGGTGTCGGTGATGCCACTACTCGGCTGAGCTCACCCCAACGCCTCAAACGCCCCCGTCTCGAAATCCGCGCCCAGCATCGCGACGATCCGCGCCGCCACCTCTTCCGGCGGCTTGACGCTCTCGGGCGCCTCGCCCGGATAGGCGCGTGCGCGCATCTTGGTCCGCGTCGCGCCCGGGTCGAGCAGCGCCACGCGCACCTTGGTCAGGTTGCGCACCTCGTCGGCATAGCTCAGCAGCAGGTTCTCGAACGCCGCTTTGGTCGCGCCATACAGGCCCCAATAGGCGCGCGGCTGACGCCCGACCTTCGACGTCACGCCGATCACGCGCCCCGCGTCCGACTTGCGCAGCAGCCCGTCGAACGCGCCGATCAGCGCCGCCTGCGCGCTGACGTTGAGTGCCAGCACCTTGGCCACTTCCTTCGGATCGAATGCCGACACCGCCGACAGCGTGCCCAGAGCGGCAGCGTTCAGCACGAGGATGTCGAGCTTGCCCCAGCGTTCCGCCACGGCGGCGGCCAGGCGCGGGATCGAATCCGTCTCGATCAGGTCCATCGGCGCGATCGTCGCCGACCCGCCCGCCGCGAAGATCGCTTCCTCGACCTCCTCCAGCCCCCCGGCGGTGCGCGCGGTCAGCACGACATGCGCGCCCTGTGCCGCCAGCGCGATCGCGGTCGCCGCGCCAATGCCGCGGCTCGCGCCGGTGACGAGCGCGACGCGCCCGGCAAGTGCCTGTTCGGTCATGGGATCAACGCTTCTCGTCGAGCAGGGCGAGCTGGCCGACCGCCTGCTCGTCATGGTCGGTCAATTGGGTCGGGTATTCGCCGGTAAAGCACGCGTCGCAATAACGCGGCAACACGTCGCCGCGCTGTGCCTCGCCCAGCGCGCGGTACAGTCCGTCGATCGACACGAACGCCAGGCTGTCGGCCTTGATGAACTTGGCCATGCCGGCGACATCATGCTGCGCGGCGAGCAGCTTGGAGCGCTCGGGCGTGTCGACGCCATAGAAACAGCTATGCGTCGTCGGCGGGCTGGCGATGCGCATATGCACCTCCGCCGCGCCGGCCTCGCGCATCATCTCGACGATCTTCAGGCTGGTCGTCCCGCGCACGATCGAATCGTCGATCAACACGACACGCTTGCCCTTGATCAGCGCGCGATTGGCATTGTGCTTGAGCTTGACCCCCAGCCGCCGCACTTCCGCGCTCGGCTGGATGAAGGTGCGACCGACATAGTGCGATCGGATGATGCCCAGCTCGAACGGAATACCCGATTGCTGGGCGTAGCCGATCGCGGCGGGGACGCCTGAATCCGGCACAGGGATCACCAGATCGGCCTCGACCGGCGATTCGATCGCCAGCTCGGCGCCGATGCCCTTGCGCACGGTATAGACCGACCGGTCCTGCGCGATCGAATCCGGGCGGCTGAAATAGACCCATTCGAAGATGCACGGGCGCGGCGCGATCGCGGTGAACGGGCGGATCGATCGCATCGCGCCGTCCTTGACGATCACCAGTTCGCCCGGCTCGACATCGCGAACATAGGTCGCACCGACCACGTCGAGCGCCACCGTCTCCGAGGCAAAGATGAAGCTGTCGCCGAGGCGACCCATCACCAGCGGACGGATGCCCAGCGGGTCGCGGCACGCGATCATGCCTTCGGGCGTCATGCAGATCAGCGAATAGGCGCCCTCGACCTGCTTCAGCGCGTCGATGAAGCGGTCGAGCAGATCCTTGTAGCCGCTGGTCGCGACCAGGTGGATGATCGTCTCGGTATCCGACGTCGACTGGAAGATCGAACCGCGCCGGATCAGCTCGCGGCGCAGGTGCATGGCGTTGGAGATATTGCCGTTGTGCGCGACGGCAAATCCGCCGCTCGCCAGCTCGGCATAGAGCGGCTGGACGTTGCGCAGCGCCGTCTCGCCCGTGGTCGAATAGCGGACATGCCCGCACGCGACATCGCCGGCCAGCGCGCGGATCACCTCGTCGCGGTCGAAATTGCCCGCGACATGGCCCATCGCGCGGTGCGTGTGGAAGTTCGCGCCGTCAAAGCTGGTGATGCCGGCGGCCTCCTGCCCGCGATGCTGGAGTGCGTGCAGGCCCAGCGCAACCAGCGCAGCCGCGCCCTCCGCACCGGAAACACCGAATACGCCGCACTCTTCGCGCAGCTTGTCGTCGTCGAATGGATGTGTGGTCAGCATCGGCCCTTCGGGGGAGTCGTTGGTCGATCCGCGGCCATATAGGGAGGCGATCCGGCTTTGTCGCCTGTTTGTCACATCAAATCCGGGATCATTGTGTTTCTCCGTAGGTTTTCTGGGGATCAGCAGGAGACGGATCATGGCCAAGGACCACGGACCCCAGATCAAGGACGACAAGCTCTACGAAGACCTGCGCAAGGACGGCGCTTCGAAAGAGAAAGCCGCGCGCATCGCCAATGCCAAGGCGGAAGGTTCGCTCGATCACAAGAGCACCCGGCTCGAGGATCGCACCAAGGAAGAGCTGTATGACGAGGCCAGGGATATCGGCATCGAAGGCCGCTCCGACATGACCAAGGACGAACTCATCGACGCGATTCGATCGCATTGATGCCGTCACCCCGGACTTGTTCCGGGGGCCACCGGGAGGCTGGCGCGAAGCAGGTGGCTCAATCGCCGCGCATGAGGCTGAGTGGACCCCGGCACGAGGCCGGGGTGACGAAGGGGCGCAATCCCTACCTCGTTCGCCCTAATCGATGACGCAACGATGACATGATCGATTTCTTCACTCGCACTGACCGGTTTATCCCGTTTCAACGCGCGCCCGCGCTCCGATAGCTTCACACCACGACAACCCACCCAAGGAGGGATTCCCGATGGACGCAAAGACCGGATCGATCGACGGCGGCGGCTGCCCCGTGCACGGCAATGGCGGCGTTCGCGCGCTGCTCGGCCGCACCAACAAGGATTGGTGGCCGGAGATGCTCGCCACCGAAATCCTCAACCCCAATGGCCCGTCCAACCCGATGGGCCCCGACTTCGATTATGCCGAGGCGTTCAAGAAGCTCGATTATGCTGCGCTCAAGACCGACCTCGTCGCCCTGATGACCGACAGCCAGCCTTGGTGGCCGGCCGATTACGGGCATTACGGCCCGTTCTTCATCCGCATGGCATGGCACGCCGCCGGCACCTATCGCACCGCCGACGGTCGCGGTGGCGCCAATAGCGGGCAGCAGCGCTTCGCCCCGCTCGACAGCTGGCCCGACAACGGCAATCTCGACAAGGCGCGCCGCCTGCTCTGGCCGATCAAGCAGAAATACGGGCAGGCGATCAGCTGGGCCGACCTGTTCATCCTCACCGGCAACGTCGCGATCGAGAGCATGGGTGGCCCGGTGTTCGGCTTCGGCGGCGGCCGCGCCGACGTCTATGAGCCCGAGCGGGACATCTATTGGGGCAGCGAAGACAAGTGGGTGAACGAAGGCGTCCAGACCCGCATCGCGCCCGAACACGGCATGCACGAACTCGAAGGCCCGCTCGCCGCGATCCAGATGGGTCTGATCTACGTCAATCCGGAAGGGCCGGGCGGCAACCCCGACCCCTTGCTCTCGGCGCGCGACATAAAGGCGACGTTCGAGCGCATGGCGATGAACCATGAGGAAACCGTCGCACTGACCGCCGGTGGCCACACCTTTGGCAAGGCGCATGGCAATGGCGACGCCTCGCTGCTCGGCAATGCGCCTGCGGGTGGCGACATCACCGCACTCGGCTTCGGCTGGGTCAGCAGCCATGAAAGCGGCGGCATCGGCGAGCATACCGTGACCAGCGGCATCGAAGGATCGTGGGTCAACACGCCGACGCAATGGTCGGAGAACTATTTCCGCCTGTTGCTCGACTATGATTACGAGCTGGTCCACTCGCCCGCCGGCGCGCAGCAGTGGCAGCCTATCAACCAGCGCGAAGAGGACATGGCCCCTGCGGCATGGGACCCGAACATCAAGGTCCCGACCATGATGACCACCGCCGACATGGCGCTCAAGATGGACCCCGAATTCCGCGCGATCAGCGAGAAGTTCCGCAACGACCATGAAGCGTTCAAGGACGCCTTCGCCCGCGCATGGTTCAAGCTGACCCATCGCGACATGGGGCCCAAGGTCCGCTACCTCGGCCCGGAAGTGCCTTCCGAAGACCTGATCTGGCAGGACCCGATCCCCGCCGGCACCATGCCGAGCGACGCGGAGGTCGCGTCGGTGAAGGTGGCAATTGCAAATAGCGGCCTGACCGTCAGCCAGCTGATCAAGACCGCCTGGGCATCGGCCAGCACCTATCGCAAGTCCGACCATCGCGGCGGCGCCAACGGCGCGCGCATCCGCTTCGCGCCGCAAAAGGACTGGGAGGTCAACGAGCCGGAGATGCTGGCCAAGGTGCTGAGCACCCTCGACGGGCTGCGCGGCAACCTGTCGATGGCCGACGCGATCGTGCTCGGCGGCGTGGTGGGCCTGGAGAAGGCGATCAAGGACGCGGGCCACAGCGTCCCGGTCCCGTTCACCGGCGGCCGTGGTGATGCGACCGAGGAACAGACCGACGCCGACAGCTTCGCCGTGATGGAGCCGGAGGCCGACGCCTTCCGCAACTATCTCGGCAAGAAGAAGCTGGCGGTAAAGACCGAGGAAATGATGCTCGACCGCGCATCGCTGCTCGGCCTCTCGGTCCCCGAACTGGTCGTGCTGATCGGCGGCCTGCGCGTGCTCGGCGCCAACCATGGCGAGCGTGGCCATGGCCACTTCACCAAGCGCTCGGGCCAGCTGACCAACGACTTCTTCGTCAACCTGCTCGGCATGACCAATGTCTGGAAGGCCGCCGAAGGATCGGACGATCAGGAATTCATCGCGACCGACCGCAAGGGCGGCCACGAAACCTGGCGCGCGACCCGCGCCGACCTGATCTTCGGCTCCAACTCCGAACTGCGCGCGGTTGCCGAAGTCTATGCCGAGAACGGCCATGAGGAGAAGTTCGTGAAGGACTTCGTCGCGGCCTGGACCAAGGTGATGAACGCCGACCGCTTCGACCTGAAGGCGTAACGCCAAACCCTTCTTCCCCCCTCCCGCTTGCGGGAGGGGCCGGGGGAGGGCCTGTCCCCTCACGAGACGGCCGCGCCGGGACACCCCGCCGCGGCCATTTTCGTTCATGCCGCCGCCTCACAGCCCATCGTCACCCCGGCCTTGTGCCGGGGTCCACTTCGCCACAGGCGCATCGATCGAGCCTCAAGTCCCGAGCTTGCCTCCCGGTGGACGCCGGTACAAGGCCGGGGTCACGAGTTGGGCCGAAACGTCCGGCGCAGCCTCCGGTTGGCTTCACCAAAAGCCGCCCCTAAAGTCCCCCCATGGAATCGATCGGCGGCGACCTGAACACGATGGCCCCCCGGCCATTCCCTGGCCCGCAGCTGGACGCCATCCGCGCCATCGCCACCACCCGCCACTACCGACAGGGCGAGAACGTCCTCGATGCCGGCGCCCCCCAGGACCGGTTTGTGCTGGTCGAGGAAGGCGAGATCGAGGTCGCAGACCCGGTCACCGGCGAACGTATCCACGCTTCTACCCTGCGTCCCGGTCAATTCATGGGCGAGCTTGCCTTTCTCAACGGCGGCCCGCTCACGCTGACCATGCGCGCCAGCGTCCCTACGCGCACGCTGGAAGTGCCGCGCCCCGACATGCTCCGGCTGATGAGCGCGGTCCCCGAAATCGGCGACCATATCCTCACCGTCTTCTCCGCGCGCCGCCGCCGCATCTTCGAGGCGGGCGACAGCAGCCTGGTCGTGCGCGGAGCCGATCGCGACCCCGCCGTCGCGCGCGTCGCCAGCTTCCTCCACCGCAACCGCATCCCGTTCCATGAGGAGGCGGAGGGCCCGCCGCAGGTCAGCTGGTCGGGCCATCCGATCCCCGATCCCACGCCGCGCGCGGTCGCGGGTCAACTCGGCCTCGACCTCACCGCCAGCTCGACCGAGCCGTTCGACCTGCTGATCGTCGGCGCCGGGCCCGCCGGGGTCGCCGCCGCCGTCTATGCCGGGTCGGAAGGGCTGCGCGCTTTGGTGATCGAGGATTGCGCCATCGGTGGTCAGGCCGGCACCAGCTCGCGCATCGAAAATTACATGGGCTTCCCCACTGGAATTTCCGGCGCGGACCTGACGTTTCGCGGACAGGTTCAGGCGATGAAGTTCGGCACCTGCTTCGCGATGCCGCGCCGGGTCGAGGCACTCGCCCGCCGCGACGAGGGCTTCTGCGCAATGCTCGACGGGGGCGAGGAGCTGTGCGCCCGCGCGGTGCTCGTCGCCACCGGCGTGCAATATCGCCGCCTGCCGCTCGACCGGCTCGAAGCGTTCGAAGGGGCCGGCATCTATTACGCCGCGACCGAGATGGAGGCGCGCCTCTGCGCCCAGACCGAGGCGGTGGTGGTCGGCGGCGGCAACAGCGCAGGACAGGCGGCGATGTATCTCTCGCGCGTCGCCAAACGCGTCCATGTCATCGTGCGCAGCAATAGCCTTGCCGCCACGATGAGCGCCTATCTCCGCGAGCGCCTCGAGGCCGACCCGCGCATCACCATCCACACCAACAGCCAGCTCGAATGCCTCGACGGCGACGCGCATCTCGAGCGCGTCACCTTCTCCCGCCCCTCGGGCAGCATGAGTGTCGATTGCCGCGCCCTCTTCATCATGATCGGCGCCGCACCCAACACCGACTGGCTGTCGGGACTGGTCGAACTCGACCGGCACGGCTTCGTTCGCACCGGGCGGGACGTCGGCGGATCGTCGAGCTATGCCACCTCCTGCCCCGGCATCTTCGCGGTGGGCGACGTCCGCTCAGGATCGGTCAAGCGCGTCGCGAGCAGCGTCGGCGAAGGCTCGGTCGTCGTCAGCGCAATCTGGACCCATGTCAACGCGCCCCCGCCGCGCAATATCGAGGGAAATCCATGAGCCGCATCCTCCGTCTTGGCCTTGGCGCGCTGCTCGCCGCCGCGGCCGTCCCCGCCATGGCCGCCCCGCACCGCATCGACACCGCCGCACGCGCGGCGATGGCCCAGACCGGCGCGCGCGGGCTGGCGATCGCGCTGGTCGAGCGCGGCCGCGTCACCCATGTCGCCGCCTTTGGCGCGCGCGACGCGTCGGGCCGGCCGCTGACGGTCGACACCGTGATGTATGGCGCCTCGCTGACCAAGGCGGTGTTCGGCTATTTCAACGCCCAGCTGGCGGACCAGCGCCGGCTGGACCTCGACCGGCCGATCGCCGCGCTGCTGCCGCAACCGATCCCGGCCTATGGCAATGTGCCCGGATCGGGCCAGTGGGGCGACCTTGCGAACGATCCACGCTGGAGCGCGATCACGCCGCGCATGACGCTGACCCATTCGACCGGCTTTGCCAATTTCGCCTTCCTCGAGCCCGATCGCCGCCTGCGCATCCATTTCACGCCGGGCACGCGCTATGCCTATTCGGGAGAAGGGCTGATGCTGCTTCAGTTCGGGCTCGAACGCGGCCTCGGCCTCGATGTCGAGGCGGAGTTGCAGAAGCGCTTCTTCGCGCCGCTCGGCATGACGCGCACCAGCCTGAAATGGCAGGAGCGCTTCGCCGCCAACCTCGCCGATGGCTGGGACGAAAGCGGCGCGGCCCACCCGCACGATCAGCGCAGCCGCGTGCGCGTCGCCGGATCGATGGACACGACCATCGCCGACATGGCGCGGATGGCGGCGGCGATGGTGCGCGGCTACGGCCTCTCCAAAGCGGGGCATGCCCGCTTCAGCCAGGGAACGTTGCCGATCACCACGCGCCAGCAATTCCCCACCCTGCTGCCCGAAGCGCCGCCCGCCGAACGCCCCGCCGCCAAGGCCGCGCTCGGCGTGATCGCATTTCGCGGACCGCAGGGGACGGGATGGTTCAAGGGCGGCCATGACGACATCACCGCCAATACCCTGGTCTGCCTCCGGCGCGGCCGGCGCTGCGTGCTGATCCTGTCGAACGACGTCCGCGCCGAACGCGCCTTTCCCACCCTGGTCCGCGCCGCGCTGGGCGAGACCGGCGTGCCCTATCGCTGGGAATATCCGGGGCTGCCCAGTTATTGAGGCGAGTTGATCGTCCTCCGGTACCGCGCCGCTGTGCCGGATCAAGTCGTACCCGAAATGCCGGCGTAAACTGCCCCACTATCGTTGACTGTGCAGGACATCGCCCGCAACGTCAGCGCGATGAACACAGGCAAGGCATATCAGTGGACGGGGCTCGGGCGCTGGCTCGCCTTTGCGACCGCTGCCGCGATGATGCTCTTCTCAATTCCTCTGATCGTGACAAACGTGGCGGCGGGCGGATGGAACGTCTTTCTTGGTCTTCTGCTGTTCGGTGTGATTGCATCGGGCAACCGCCATGCGCCGATGGTCGCCTATGTGCTTTCGATCCTCCTCGCCCTTCGCGCCGTCATTGCGGTCCTGCTCGAAGCGGACTTCATTGGAGCTGCGATTGAGGGCATATTCTGCGCCGTCACCGCCGTTGCAGCGAGCCAGTTGGATCACCAAAAGGCGGCTGCTGACCGGACCTGACGCCGGTCGCGCCCGGTCGCCGGGCCAAAGCCGCGTCGTCACCCGGGTGCCCGTGCCGGGCTCCACTCCAGCCACCGTCACCGCTGAAACCCAATCTCCCGCACTCGCACCCGCTGCGTCGGCACCGCCCGACCCGCAACAAAACCTCGCAACACCGGCTGGAGCATGGGATCGCCGAACAGGTCGAACTGGTGCGCGGCATTCTCGACGACGACGACCTGCGCATGCGACAGCCCCCGCGCGATCTCCCGCGCATTCTCCACCGGCGTGCGCGCGTCGAGGTCGCCGACCAGGATCAGCGTCGGCACCGCGCTGCGCACCGGCTTGCGATAGGCCGCGCCCAGATCGACGGCCGGCCAGGCATCGCGCAGCCCCATCAGCGGGAAGTTGATCGCATTGCCCAGCAAAGCGGTGCGCGCCTCCCGCTCGATCCGCCGCAGCCGCGCCGGGCTGGCGTAGGAGGCGAGGTCCATCATGTACTTCATCCCCGACCCCAGCCGCCACTGGCTGCGCGCCGCCAGCGCCACCGCACCCATGCGCCTAAAATCGCCCGCCGCCATCTTGCGATAGGCGGCGGGCAGGGTGGCGAGCGTTCGCGGATCGCCCAGCGTCTGCGCGGTCAGCCACTGCACGTCGAACGCCCCGATGGTGACGCGCCGAGACACACCGTCCGGCCCCGCCATCTCCACCGTCACCGGCGCGCGCCGCAACCGCGCGATCACCGTCCGCATCGTGTCGGGCAGTTCCGGCACTCCCGCCCGCTCGGCGATGCGCGCAATCACCGCATCGGTCAGCGCGGGCAGCTTGTAAGTGTGATCGGGGCCTTCGGGGCTGACCAGGATCAGTCGCGCGATGCTGTCCGGATGCCGCCGCAGCGTCGCCAGCGCGAGGTGCGATCCATAGCTGCGCCCCCACACATGCATCGTCGCATAGCTGAACGCGGCGCGCACCGCGTCGACATCGTCGGCATTCTCGACGCTGGTATAGGATGCCAGCCGCACCCCGCGCGCGGCGAACCGCCGCGCCGCCGCGCGCGCCGCATCCGCCATCACCGGCAACCACAGGGCAGGGGAGCCCTCAGCTTCCAGCGGCAGCGGTGTGCGCTCGGGCAGGGCGAGGTTCGGCCGCGACCGCCCACTCCCGCGCTGGTCGAATGCGATCACGTCCCCGCCCATCAGGTCGAGCAATGCCGCCGCGCGCGCGCCGGAAAGGCCGCTCAGCAATCCGGTCCCGGAATCGCCCGGTCCCCCCGCCAGCACCATGTTGACGATCCGGCTCGGCGCGCCCGCCCAACGCAGCCGCATCACCGCCAGCTCGATCACCCCCTCCGGCACCGCGCCATCGCGGCGCTCGGGGACGCGGAGAAAACCGCGCTCGACCGCCATCGCGCGCCCGTCCGGCGCCACCAGTCGCTCGGCCTGCGCCTCACCCAGTTGCGGCGCGATCGGCGCGGCACTGGCGGCGGTGGCGCTGGCCAGCAGCGCCAGCCCGGTCAGCAGGATGCGGATCATCGCGCGCCCTCCGCCAGTTGCGTCTCCAGCGCCCGCCGCTTTGCGGTCAGCGTCGCGAGTCGCCGCCGCGCCCGGCTGAGCACCACCAGCGCGGCCCCGATCATCGCCACGCCCATCGCCGCTGCGACGAACCCGACGGGCATCCCCGATCCGATCCCGATCGCCAGTGCCCCCAGCGAGAACACCGATGTGAATGCGACCGCCATCCACCCCGCGACGACTTGCTGGCGCGCATACAGCACGCGGCGCTGGGTCAGCACCCACAGCGCATAGCCGGTCCACCCCATCCCGATCAGCGACAGCACCGCAAGTGCGGCGCGCGTGCGCAGTGGCAGGTCGGGCTCGGTGATGAACAGCGACAGCGTGACCACCGTCCCGCCGAGCGCCGCCGCCAGCAACAGTGCGTGGGCGACACGGGGGCGGGGGGACAGTTCGGCGCTGAGGATCCGGACCTCGGGGGCCGCAGCATCCATCTGGGGGGCAAGGCTCATTGGGCATCTCCATGCAGCTCAAGCGCGCGCCGCAACTGCTTGCGGGCGCGGTACAGCCGTGACTTGACGGTCCCGGTCGGGATCGAGAGCGCGGTGGCGACCTCGTCGATCGCCAGTTCCTCCAGGTAAAACAGCGTCAGGATCTCGCGTTCGACCGGGGCCAGCCGTGCCAGCCCGCGCTCGACCGCCGCGCCATCGAACGTCGCCTCGCCGTCATCGGCCTCGGCGATGTCATCCTCGGCGGGCAGCGGCATCGCGGCGCGGTATTTGCGGCGCAGCTGGTCGGCAAAGGCGCGATGGGCGACGCCGAACAGCCACGACCGGAACCGGCTCGTGTCCTCGATCCGCCCGATCCCGCGCACCACGCGCAACCAGATGTCCTGCGTCAGTTCGGCGGCGGCATCCGCGTCGCCGGTGACGCGCCGGGCATAGCCGCTCACCGGCCCGGCCCACCGCCGCACCAGCGCATCGAACGCGTCGCGCTCGCCCAGCTGGCAGCGCACGACCAGCAGCTCGTCCGCGATCGCCCCCGCTTGTTCCCTGCCATCCGGCCGCATCGATCACCTCATGCTTTCCCTCGTAGTCGGTGGACGGCAAAAAAGGTTCATCGGAATGGCATCGGGCGCTAACACCGCGGCATGACCGACCCCCGCGATTCCACGCTCGAGCTGAACCCGAACTATGACGCCAACGGGCTGATCACCGCCGTCGCCACCCATGCCGCGACCGGCGAGCTGCTGATGCTCGCGCACATGAACGCCGATGCGCTGGCAAAGACGCTCGATACCGGCGAGGCGTGGTTCTGGTCGCGCAGTCGCCAGCGGCTGTGGAAAAAGGGCGAAAGCAGCGGCCATGTCCTGCGCGTGGTCGAGGCGCGGATCGATTGCGACCAGGACGCGCTGTGGCTCAAGGTCGACCCCGCCGGCCCCGCCTGCCACACCGGCGAACCGAGCTGCTTCTTCCGCCGGATCGAGGGCGGCAGGCTGGTGCGCGGGTGAGGGAAGGGGGCGTTCTCTCCGCCGCGCTGTTGCTCGCCGCCTGCTCGGGCAGCGCGCCGCAGCCCGGCGCGTCGCCGACGCCGCCCAGCCTGGAGGCCGCCGCGATCGAACGCGGCCTCGTCCGCGATCCCAAGGCGAGCGACGTCACCGGCCTCTACGCCCGCGACACCGACCGGCTGTGCGTCGTGCCCGACGGCACTGCCTATCGCGTCGGCGCGTTCGTCGATTATGGCGACAAGGTCAGCTGCACCGGCCGCGGCACCGCCGCCCGCTCCGGCTCCACCCTCGCGATCGAGTTCAAGGGGCGGAACGGCGAGACCTGCAGCTTCGACGCGAAGTTCGACGGCGACCGCATCACCTTCCCCGCCACCGTTCCCGATTCCTGCGCCAAACTCTGCGGCCCCCGCGCCTCCTTCGCCGCACTCGAAGTCGAACGGCTGAGCGAATCCGCCGCCGAAGCCGAAGCTCTCCGCAGCGCCGAAGGAACGCGTCTCTGCGGTAGTTGACGTTAACGTCAACCACGACTAAATTCGCCCGCATGGCAACGAAACTGAAAGCCGTCGCCAGCTTCGCACCGATCGAAGCGCGGCCGGACAAGGAGAGCTTCTCGATCTCGGACCTGTGCGCCGAGTTCGAGGTGACTGCGCGCGCGCTGCGCTTCTACGAGGATGAAGGGCTGATCAGCCCCGAACGCCGCGGGCTCCAGCGCATCTACTCGCACCGCGACCGCGCCCGGCTCGCCTGGATCCTGCGCGGCAAGCGCGTCGGCTTCAGCCTGGCCGAGATCCGCGAGATGATCGACCTCTACGACGTCGGCGACGAACGCCGCACCCAGCATCAGGTCACGCTCGACAAATGCCGCGCGCGCATCGAGCTGCTGGAACGGCAAAAGGTCGATATCGACGCCGCCATTGCCGAACTCGACGATTTCATCGCGGTCCTCGAAGGCCGCGCCGCACCCATCAAATAAGAACAGGAACGAGAGAGATGCCCCGCTACAATCCCCCCGTCCGCGACACCCGTTTCGTCCTCGACCGCGTGCTCAAGATCGACCGCTACGCCGACCTCCCCGGTTTCGCCAACGCGACCCCCGACACCGTCACCGCGGTGCTGGAAGAGGGCGGCAAGTTCGTCGCCGAAGTCCTCTTCCCGATCAACCATAGCGGCGACCAGCAGGGCTGTACCCGCCACGCCGACGGCGGCGTCACCACGCCGGACGGCTTCAAGGAAGCCTACACCCAGTTCGTCGAATCCGGCTGGGGCACCCTCAGCGCGCCCGAACAGTTCGGCGGCCAGGGCATGCCCCACGTCGTCTCCACCGCGTTCCAGGAATATATGATCAGCGCCAACATGGCCTTTGCCATGTATCCCGGCCTCACCCACGGCGCGATCGAGGCGCTGCTCGCCAAGGGCAGCCCCGAGCAGCAGGAGAAATACGTCCCCCGCATGGTCAGCGGCGAATGGGGCGGCACGATGAACCTGACCGAACCGCATTGCGGCACCGATCTCGGCCTTATCAAGACCCGCGCCACCCCCAATGCCGACGGCAGCTGGTCGATCACGGGGACGAAGATCTTCATCTCCTCCGGCGAGCATGACCTCACCAGCAACATCATCCACCTCGTCCTCGCCAAGACGCCGGGCGCGCCGGAGAGCAGCAAGGGCATCAGCCTGTTCGTCGTCCCCAAATTCATGGTCAACGACGACGGCAAGCTCGGCGACCGCAACGCCGTCTCGTGCGGCTCGATCGAGCACAAGATGGGCATCCACGCCAACTCGACCTGCGTCATGAACTATGACGGCGCGACCGGCTGGCTCGTTGGCGAAGAGATGAAGGGCCTCGCCGCCATGTTCATCATGATGAACGCGGCCCGCCTCGGCGTCGGCCTGCAAGGCCTCGGCATCGGCGAAGTCGCGTACCAGAACGCCGTCCAATACGCCCACGACCGGCGTCAGGGCCGCGCGCTCACCGGCCCCGCCGAGCCACAGGAAAAGGCCGACACCCTCTTCGTCCACCCCGATGTCCGCCGCATGCTGATGGAGGCCAAGGCGATGACCGAAGGGCTGCGCGCCCTGTGCCTGTGGGGCGGCCTTCAGGTCGACCTGTCGCACAAGGCGGCGAGCGAGGAGGAGCGTCAGCTCGCCGACGACCTGATCGGCCTGCTCACCCCCGTGATCAAGGGCGTCGGCACCGACGCCGGCTACCGCATCGCGACCGACAGCCAGCAGGTCTATGGCGGCCATGGCTACATCGCCGAATGGGGCATGGAGCAGTACGTCCGCGATGCCCGCATCGCGATGATCTATGAAGGCACCAACGGCGTGCAGGCGATGGACCTGGTCGGCCGCAAGCTCGCCCAGAATGGCGGCCGCGCGGTCCAGACCCTGTTCCGCATCGTCGCCGAAGAGGTCGCCGTCGCCAAGGCCAAGCCCGAACTGACCCACCTCGCCGAAGCCCTCGAAAAGGCCAATGGCCAGCTTCAGGCCGCGACGATGTGGTTCATGGCCAACGGCATGAAGGACCCCAACCAGGTCGGCGCCGGCGCCTATTCGTACATGGAGCTGATGGGCACCGTCGCGATCGGCCTGATGTGGCTCCGCATGGCCGACGCCGCCGTCGCGGCACTGGCCGAAGGCGACGACGACAAGGCGTTCTACGAAGCCAAGCTGGTCACTGCCCGCTTCTACGCCGACCGCATCATGCCCAACGCCGGCGCGCTCCGCCGCAAGATCGAAAGCGGCGCGGAGACGATCATGGCGCTGCCGGTGGAGGCGTTTGGGGTTTGAGGGGAGGGGGCAATCTTACATGCCGACTTCAACGATGGCTGCGGATTGCTACCCACTCAACCTTTCTCCGTATGGAGTGGTCCAATAGTTTAGAAAGCGCGACATAGGATCACGTTCAACTGCTCTGCGAAGTTCAGCATGCCTCAAATCTAGCAGTTTGGCTCCGAGTTCCGCGCCGGCTGCCGCGATCAGGCGAAAATGCTTCACATCGGCTTCTGCATTCACTGATCCGAATGATCCGCCCGTAAGAAGCATTATAAAGTTGTCGAAAGAGCTCTCCAGCTGTGTGAGCTCTTTCGATAGCTCGCTGCTTGAATTTCCGATCAAGCTCGGTAGCGCAAACCTTAACGACCTGTCGGACATCCAAACTTTGGCTTCCGATATCGGTGTTCTGCGCGGCGCTGGAAGCGGAAAATAATCCGCTGCAGATTTAACTGCATCTTCGATCAATTTTCTTGTCGTTTCAAACGAACTAGTAACTAGCTCTCGATTTGCCCGAACCTTATCGGCTCGTAAATTGATCGCGATCGAAACGAGCGAAGCGATGAACGCTGGAGTGATTAATGTCCAGAGAAACGCGCTCATTAATGTGAACGCTTCTCAGCTTCTTCGGCGTGCCTCCATCCAATTCGATCGTATACTTTCAACGCAGGGTCACGAACCTCGATCTCAATCGCTCTCCGTAACTTCTCCACGGTCCAACCTGCTCGGATCAATCCGCCCATCACCTCCTCCCAGAAGGAGGATGGCAATCCGTCCACGCCATCAAGAACCAGCGTCACCTTTCCAGCCTTATCCAATGCGGGCACGAGGAGGTCTTCCCGAAAAACTTGACCGGATTCCGGCCCGTCTTCTCTATACCTCCCGAAAGGCGTCTCGCTGAAATCGGTCGCAATGCGGATAACGACGGGGTCAGTTTCCAACGTTGACCTCCCATTGAATGAGTGTGCCGCAGAATGGAGCATTGAAGTTCCGCCTCGAAATTTGCGCGCCAGGCCGATAGGTGATTTCGCCACCCCCGCTCATGATCCTTAAAAACCCTGAATTGGTCGTTTCGATCCAATTTGCCATCTCAGCCAGTCCCTTACCTCGACCGGCTTGGCCAGTTGATGTTCGACCATATTGCAGCGCCGCAGAAATTAGCCCTGCAGGCGTTCCCTCGGGGTCGATCGCTTTCAAAAGCTTTGGCCAATGTGTCTGTTTCGGCAAGGTTGCTGGAATCCCGGCACCCTGATCATATAACTGCAGACCAACGGTTTTGCTAGTGGGTGCCCAGAAACCTGAGGCCCACCATCGCCTTGAGGGACGGTACGGCCAAGTACGAAACCATTCTGGATAGGCGTGGGATACGTTTGCCAGCGCTTCCGCGATAGCTGCGTACACGGTTGGGTTTGGCCCCATGGAATGGCCGGCCAAGGCTTGCATCTCCTGAATCAAGGCTCTTGCGTCACGCCCTTGAGAGGTTCTGCCCGACCGAAACTTAAGTGTTTGGCGCTGAGGGTCGGGCGATTGCTTTACAGAAATTTCCTCTGGATCAATTTTCAATAGGTCAAAAAGGCCGGCTTCAAGAAAATAGGACCTGACTTCTTCCGCCCAGAGATGGTCATGAACAGTTGGAGGTTTGCCCAAATATTGAGAATACCGGTGCACCTCCGCAGCGAGAACGAGTCCGGCTCCGGCTCCGATTCTTTCCATGGCGGCAAAGTCGGCATAAGCCTTTCTCATTACCCCGTCAGAGCATCGGTGGCTTCGACGTTCAGCAAACAGTCTCTTAAAATCGAGTATAAATGCGAGAGTTTCTTCATAATTTTCCGAAAATGACAGGTTCTCTGGAGGCGTAAATGCGAAGTACCCATCATATCGGTAGTTATCGATAACTATGGTGGGGAGGCGGCTGCGCTCTGCATGAAACAGCGCTTTTGCTTGGGCCGTTTTTCCGACATTGAAGGCGACGCTAGGGCGCCGAAGGCGCCGACGAGCGCGCCTTGCATTCAAGCGTAGCAGTTTGATCTTCTGAGACGAACTTAGCTTTTTCAAGTTTGGATTATCCCTGTCACTTGACACTGCCTCGCGAAAATCACGCCAGATGGCAAGAACCTTCGGATTAGACATAACATTCAACATCGCCGCCCCTCACAATGCGCCTAAAAGTTCCATATAGGTTACAAAATATGGAATATAACACCCTATGTGGCTCGCGCTGCGAATTGGAACAAAAATAGAACTTTCCTACAGCCCCCGTTCCGGCATACCTAACCGGTCCTCTGCATCACATCAGCAAAGGACCGGCAGACATGAACGCTTTCACCACGCCAGAACCGGCGCCCTACGACGTCTCGACCTTCAACCACGCCGCCTTCCACGAACTCGAACCCGGCGTGCCCGATGCCCAGCGGTACGACGGCTGGACCCCCGAAAAGCAGAAGCGCTTCCTCACCGCCCTCGCGCGCGGGCATAATGTGACCAAGGCGTGCGCCATCGTCGGCATGTCGCGCCAGACCGCCTATGCCCTGCGCGACAGCGCGCGCGGCGCGGCCTTTGCGCTGGGGTGGAAGGCGGCTCAGCTGCGCGCCCGCGATTGCCTCGCCGACGAACTGATGGACCGCGCCTTCAACGGCGTGCGTGAATCCGTCACCGGCGACGATGGCCGCATCACCACCCGCCACCGCCACGACAACCAATTGGCGTGGAAGATGCTGAACCGGCTCGACAAGCGCGCCGACGCCGCCTGCACCGACACCGACGCCGCCGCCGTCCGGCTCGCCGCGGCGGACTTCGAACAATATCTCGATCTGGTCGAACAATCGGCGGCACCGGGCCGCGCCGGCCTGTTCCTCGCCGCGCGCTTCGGGGCGGCGGGGGTGGCGAGTGAGGACGACCTCGCCCCGATCCGCACGCTCGCCCGCGCCGATCGCTGGCTGCGCACCCATGTGGACGAGAGCGCCGCCGTCCCCGCCACCGACCTCGACCCCGCCGACCGCGCGACCTGGACCGACGAACAATGGCGCCGCGCCGAAGCCATCGGCCTCGTCGCCCTCGCATCCGAAGCCCCGCCGGAGGAACAGCCTGACAGCCCGCCGGAAACCCGCGATTCTTGTCAGGATCGTCCGGACAGTGACGATGACTATCACGGTTCGGTCTGGTGGAGCGACGAGCATCGCGGCTGGCGCACCGATTTCCCGCCGCCCCCCGGCTTCGATGGCTTCGAGGAGGGCGATCCCCTCGCCGAAGACTATCAACGCGAACTGACCGAGGAAGAGGAAGCCGCTGTCACGGCCGCCGACGCCCTCGAACGCGCCGAACTGATCGCCGCCGGCCACACCGCCCGCGAAGCCTGGCTCGCCAAAACCCGCGCGGCGGCCGCGCAGACGGCCGGTGAACAGTTCGACAAAATTCCGCCCTCTGTGAGGGCGGCCCCTCCACCCCCGCTGCGCGGCGGTCCCCCTCCCCGAGACAAGCTCGGGGAGGAATAGCCAACCCATAACCCCTTGAGCCTTTCGCCCACCCCGCCATAACGGAGGAATGCTACTCCCGGACACGCCGCTAAACCCGCTCGAACATGGCCAGCTCAAGGCGATGCGCCTGTCCGCCGCCGTCTTCTGGACGATCGCCACGCTCGTCTCGATCGGGCCGGGCTTCGGTCTCAGCACTGCGTTCGACTGGTTCCCGCTCTGGCTGCCGCCGCTGGTCATCGTCCCGCTCGGCCTGTGGTCGGTGCTGATCGCGACCCCGGCGCGCTGGCGGCGCTGGGGCTGGGCATGGACGGGGAAGGAGTTGCACGTCGCCTCCGGCTGGCTCGCCCGCCGCCACACCATCGTCCCCGCCGCGCGCGTCCAGCATATCGACGTGACGCAGGGGCCGGTCGAGCGGATGTTCGGCGTCGCCACCTTGGTGCTGCACACCGCCGGGACCGCGAACAGCCAGGTCGACCTGCCCGGCATCAGCCGCGAGACGGCGGAGGAGATCCGCGACGCGATCCGCGACCAGCTGACGGTCGACCCGTGGTGAGCGCGGAGCTTGAAGACCACGGACCGCGCCGCGTCCATCCGCTGACGGTCGTCATCTGGTTCCTCAAAAAGGCGCCACAGAATGTCCTCGGCCTGCCCGCGATCATCGGCATCACCTCTGGCCGGGGCCTTGGCTGGATCGCCCTGGCGGCGGTCGGGATCGGTGTCGCCAGCCTGGTGTGGACGTGGATCAACTGGCGGCGCTTCACCTATGAAGTGACCGACAGCGAACTGGTGATCGAACGCGGCCTGCTCAACCGCACCCGCCGCTCGATCCCTCTGGAGCGCATTCAGGACGTCGGCATCGAACAGGGGCCGCTGTCCCGCATCTTTGGCCTCGCCGAAGTCCGCGTCGAAACCGGCGGCGGCGACAAGGACGAAGCGGTGCTGGACAGCGTCTCCCTGTCCGAAGCGGCAAGGCTGCGCGGAGCCCTGCGCGGAGCCCCGGTCAAGCGGGCCAGCGTCGGCCTGGACCAGCCGGTCGAGGACACGTTGACCGAAGTCTTCGCAATGACACCCGGCCGGGTGTTGCTGCTGGGGCTGTTCAGCTTCTCGCTGGTCTGGATCGCCGCCCTGGCCACCGGCATCCAGTTCCTCGGCGACGCACTGGGGTTCGGCTGGGACGAGATCGCCGACATGGCGGAAACGGCGCAGGGCGAAGTGACGAGCCGGCTGAACTATTCCACCGGCTTCGGCCTGTTCGGGCTGGTGGTGGTGCTGGGGGTGGTGACCGGCGTGGCCCGGACAGTGCTGCGCGAATGGAATTTCAAGCTGCGCGCCGGGATCGGCCGCTTCCGCCGGACCCGCGGCCTGCTGACCCGCAGCGAAGTGGTCGTGGCGATGCGCCGCATCCAGCTGGCACTGATCCAGCGGGGGCCGTTCCGCGGCCTGCTCGGCTGGAATGCCCTGAGCGTCCAGACCCTCGGCGGCAGCAACGACCCCAGCGGCCGACAGCTCCTCGCCCCGCTGGCCCGGGAGTATGAAGTAGCGGCAATCGTCGAAAGGGCCGGCCTGCCCCCCTTCGAACGCTTGCCGCTCCGCCCGGTGGCCCCGGCCCACATCCTCAGAGCCTTGGTCCTGGCGGTGCCGCTACCGATCGGCGTCATCGCCGCCGCCCTGCTGCTAACCCCGCTGGCTTGGTTGGGCCTGATCCTGACCCTCCCGCCAGTCCTCACTGCCCTGCTGCAACGCAAATTCCACCGCTACGCCCTCCGCAACGCCAGCCTGCAGGTGATGCGCGGAGTATTGGCCCAACGCGACTGGATCGTGCCCGTCGAGAATATCCAGGTCGTGACCGTCCGCCAGGGCCTGATCCAGCGCTGGCTGGGCCTCGCCACCGTCGAAGTCGACACCGCCGGGGCGAGCCTCACCAGCACCCCGGCCGTCGTCGATGTGGCACTGGAAGACGGGGCGACGCTGGCCCGCAACCTCGCCGCCGCGGTCAGTTGATGGCCGGGGAGGGGACCGGAGTAGGAGACGGAGCAGCCTTCCGCCGAACCCCGCTCAGCACCTCCGGCGTCGCCGACGGAACGGGCGCCGGTGCAGCCGCCGCAGCGACCGGCGTCCGGCGCATGCACTGGATCGGGCTCGGCCGCTTGAACTCGGCGCAATTCCAAAGCGCTTTGCCGAACCCCTGATCCTTGTCGCGCAGATAGCTGAACGACATCGCCTCGATCTGCGCCGGGGTCAGCGCCGCGCCGACCGCCGGCACCTTGGTCCGGTCGGTCCAGCCCAAGAACTTGCAATAGGCCCGCGCACCACAGGTCCGGATCGCCAGCGCGGCAAAGGCGTCGGCGCCCAGCGCCTTGTCGAGCGCGACGTGAAAGCTGTCGCCACCCACCGCGACCGGCTTTGGCACGGCGGAGTCGGGGATCGTCTCGGGATCCAGCATCGCCGCCGGATCAACCGTGGTAGCGAGCGCCACATCGCTGCCGCCGTGGGAGGGCGAGAGCGCCGCCATCTTCGCGACCACCGGCTCGGCCCCGGCATAGCCGCGGCGGAAGGCGGGCGGGGTGCCCCACCAGCCGGTCCAGCGGAAGAAGAGGTGCGTGTTCACCTCGGCCACCTTGTCGAGGCTGGAGCTCCAATAGGGGACCACCCAGTCAGTGTGGTAATGGGTCGAGTGCCCGACCTTGGCAAAGACCGATCCGGTCAGTGCCTGGCGCGCGATCGTCTGCGCCCGGCCCCAGGCGACAGGGGAGGGGGTGCGCCGCATCGCGCCGTCGCAGGTGAAGGTGAACTGGCAGCCGGTGCGCCGCTCTTGCCCCTGAAACACCACACCGCAGACCGATTTGGGGAAGGCGGGGTGGCGCATCCGGTTGAGCACGACCTGTGCCACGGCGCGCTGGCCGACGGGGTCGTCGCCCGCCTCATACCAGGTCGCGGCGGCAAGGCAGTCGACTGCGCGTCCGAAATCCTCGGCCCCGGCGTCGAGGATCAGTGGGCGCGCAGCGGGGTTGGGGTCGGTGGAAAAAGGGATGGCGGCGTTGAAGGCGCGCGCGTCGTCCAGCGACAGCGCGGCAAGGCGGACGGGCTCGACCTCGGGCAGCTCGGCAGCCGGCACAACGCGCTTGGGCTTCGAAATCTCGGCGAGAACGGGTGAAGCCGGCGGTGGCGGCGCGAATAGCACGGCAAGCAGCGGGAGCGCGATCGCCGACAGCGCAATCGCCGCGAGCGCGATCCACAGGCCCGGCGTAGGACGGGGCGCGGTTACCGGAACGGGGGAGGGGGTCACAGCGAGCGCGCAGTCCTTCAGCGGCAAAACGCCAGCGGCGCTGGCCACTGCCCTTTAGCCCAAGACGCGCGCCCGGCAAACCGCGCGCTCGTCTCAGGCCGTCGAACCGTCGCGGCTCAGGGCCAGAAGCCCGTCGCCTCGCACAGATCCCACTGGTCCGCGACCTTCATCCGGCAGCTGCTGTCGATCGCATTGCAGCGCGCATATTCGCGCTCATAGCGTTTGAAGCAGCTTTCCAACGCCTTTGCTTGCGGTGCGCCCGCAGGCTTGACGGCAGTCTTGACCAGTCGGCCATCGGCAGCGCTGGCAGCTGGCGCGGCGACCGCCGCGACCTTCGCCCCGGCTGCCCGCACGGCCGATGATTGTTCGCTGCCGAACACCATCGGCCACGCGAGAAAGATAGCCAGCATGACGCTGACGCAGATCATTGCATTACGCACGATTTCCCCCCGGAATCCGTGTTCCCCGACTCAGGGCAGATTATCCGGTTTGGGACAGAATGCGAGTCTTTCAGGCCTCCGGAAGGAAGTCCGGAACGCTGAGATAGCGCTCACCTGTATCATAATTGAACCCCAGCACCCGCGAACCGGCCGGAAGGTCGCCCAGCTTCTTCGCGATTGCCGCCAGAGTCGCGCCCGACGAGATGCCGATCAGCATGCCTTCCTCACGCGCCGCGCGGCGGGCGAACTCCTTCGCATCGGCGGCGTCGACCTGGATCGCGCCGTCGATGGCGTCGGTGTGCAGGTTCTTGGGCACGAAGCCCGCACCGATGCCCTGGATCGGGTGCGGGCCGGGCTGGCCGCCTGAAATGACCGGCGACAGCTCCGGCTCGACCGCGAATACCTTGAGCGCGGGCCAGGTCTTCTTCAGCGTCTCGGCAACGCCGGTGATGTGGCCGCCGGTGCCGACGCCGGTGATGATCACGTCGGGCGGGGTGTCGGCAAAGTCCTTGAGGATTTCCTGCGCTGTGGTGCGGACATGGACATCGACATTGGCCGGGTTTTCGAACTGCTGCGGCATCCATGCGCCGGGGGTCGATTCGACGATTTCAAGCGCGCGCTCGATCGCGCCCTTCATCCCCTTTTCACGCGGCGTCAGGTCGAAGCTGGCGCCATAAGCGAGCATCAGGCGACGGCGCTCGATGCTCATGCTCTCCGGCATCACCAGGATGAGCTTATATCCCTTCACCGCCGCGACCATCGCCAGGCCGACGCCGGTATTGCCGCTGGTCGGCTCGACGATCGTGCCGCCGGGCTTCAGGCTGCCGTCGGCCTCGGCTGCCTCGACCATCGCCAGCGCGATGCGGTCCTTGATCGATCCGCCGGGATTGGTGCGCTCCGACTTGATCCACACCTCGGCATCGGGGAACAGCCGGGCCACGCGAATGTGGGGGGTGTTGCCGATCGTTTCGAGGATCGTGTTCGCCTTCATGCCTTGATCTCCTCTGGCGGGGGATTGTCCAACGACGCGGGCGGATCGAAGGTCCGCGCGCGCCGCAATTCGGGGAAGATACGCGCCCAGAGCGCGGTTACCAAGATGGCCGCGATGCCGCCGCCGACAGTCGCGACGACCGGACCGATCAGCGAGGCGAGAAAGCCCGAGCGCGCCTCACCCAGCTCGTTCGAGCTGGAGATGAACAGGGTCGAGACCGAACCGACCCGGCCGCGCATGGCATCGGGCGTGTGCAACTGGATTAGCGAGGAGCGGACATAGACCGAGATCATGTCGAACGCGCCCAGCGCGATCAGTGCCGCGATCGAGACGAGCACCGCCGGGGCCAGTTCGCTGCCGATCATGCTCGGTCCGAACCAGCGGGTCATCAACGGCCCGGCCCAGCCGAACACGGTCGTCGCTGCGCCAAAGCCGATCACGGCCCACAGCATCTTGACCCCGACATTGGTCTTGAGCGGTCGCCACGACAGCACCACCGCCACTGCCACCGCGCCCACTGCGGGGGCGGCACGCAGATGACCCAAGCCGTCCGCGCCGATCATCAAAACGTCGCGGGCATAGATCGGGAGCATCGCGGTGGCGCCGCCCAGGAGCACTGCGAACATGTCGAGCGAGATCGCGCCGAGGACCAGGCGGTTGCGTCGGACATAGCGTAGCCCCTCGATCATCTGCATCAACGGGCTGCCGACGCGTGCGATCGCGCTGCGCGCCACCGGCGTGACCAGCATCATCATCAGCAAGGCGACGCCGAACAATGCGGTCGCGACCCAATAGGGGACGGCGGGGCCGACGGCATAAAGATAGCCACCCATTGCCGGGCCGCCGATCGATCCGACCTGCCACGCCAGAGCGCTCAGCGCGATGGCGGTCGGTAATGAGGTGGCCGGGACGAGGTTGGGGGCAAGCGCCTGCTGCGCCGGGCTGATGAAAGCGCGCGCGACGCCGAGCAATGCGGCAATGCCGAACAAGGCGGGGAGCGTGATGGTGTCGGTTTGCGTCAGCCAGGCAAGTGCGGCGGCGCATCCGAGTTCGAGCGCGATCGCACCGCGCACGATCCAGCGGCGATCGAGCCGGTCCGCGACCCACCCGGTCACCAGAGTGAGCGCGAGCAGCGGCAGGAACTGGACCAGCCCGACAAAGCCGAGCTGCAGTGCGGCTTCGCGAATGCCCATGGTCTCGCGCGCAATGTCGTAGACCTGCCAGCCGATGACGACGACCATCGATAGCCCGGCAAGCGTCGAAGCGAGCCGCGCGATCCAATAGACGCGGTAATTGTGAATCGAGAAAGGGTGCGCGGCCATGGTTTCCTGTCCGCCCGCCAATCACGATGATCGGCGGACGCACCGGCCTTAGGATCAGGCGAACGCCTCGCGCAATGAAGTTATCGTTGCGCGCGACGTCCGCGCGGGTTCACGTGGGTCAGGCCAACGAAACGTCGGCGACCTTGTCCTGATAGTCGGCCTTCGGATCCGAACCCAGCAACATCTTCAGGCCGGCGAACAGGCTGTTTTCGTTGAGCCAGATCTGGCCGTGTTCGGTGTCGAGACGCAGTAGCTGAAGCTTGGGGTCGTCCTTGCCGCCTTCATACCAGGCCGCGATGAACGGGTTCCACAGCCGGTCGATCGTGGCACGGTCGTTATCGGCGACCAGATTGCCGTGAATCGTCGCCCAAAGCTCATGCCCCTTGGACACGAAATGCGCCATCGCGCGGTTGCTCTCGCTCAGCGCGGCGACAAGGCTGTTGTCCTTGGTGGTAAAGAACCAGATCGGGCCACCGTCTTGCCCGTCCTCGCGCAGCGCGGTCATCGGCTGGGCATGGCCGTCGCGGGCGCCGTCGAGGCCGAGGAACAGGGTACGGTCGCTGTCGAGCGCTTTCCAGAATTTGTCGGCGAGTTCCTGCGGGGTCGGCATCGGGCTGCTCCTGTATGATTGAGTTGCAGCGGGAACGGACGATGCGGTGGCGCGGTTCCGTACGGATGCTACCCCAGATCGGGCAGCGGCGTGCGGCCGCGAATATAGGCGTGGCCGGGAGTTTTCATCGGAAAGCCGCACTGGGCGAGTCGTCCAATGAGCTGACGCGCACGATTGGCCAGCGCGGCGTCGGCCGCGACGGCCGACGCGGCATCGGCAACCGGATGCAGCATGGCGCCGGAACGCGTGAGCAGGCCGCGCTCAACCAGCGCATCGATATTGCGGGACGTGGTCGCGTAGGGCAGCCCGAGCACGCGTGCGGCGTCGCTGGTGCGGATCATCGGCGCGCGCGTGCCATCCGGCCCGAGATGCCCATGGTGGCAATGCGCCCATTCGATTGCCAGCAAAAGGGCGAGCCGGGTAAAATTCTCCTCGCGCGGCCCATGGCTTTCCATCGCGGCAAGGATGAGGTCGAGCGCGATCCCCATGCCGGATCGCGGGTCATAGGTGATGTCGATGGCGGATGGCGGCAATGCGAAGCCGCCTTCGCCCAAATCTGCGGCTAGCCGGACGAGCAGATCGTGGCAGCTTTCGGTAAAGCGCGCCACGCGCGGGTCGGCGATCGCATCGATGGTCACCGAAAGACCGTCGGGGGAGCGGGCGATCAGACCACCCTCGATCAGGGTAAGGGCATGGCGGCGTGTCGTTTCGAACGGGCGGCCGATCGATGACGCCAGCGCGTTGATGCTTACCGGGCGCTTGCGTCCTGGTGTCTGGTCGAACGGGCCACAGGCCCGCGCCGTCGCCGCGAACACCACTGCGCTGTTCAGGTTTCCGAACATTTCCAGCGCATGCGCCGTCGCCGACACGACAAATGCGAGGATGTGCAGATCGAATTCAGGCCCCGATAGCGGCGCCGCTGCCTGATGCCGTCTGTCTGGCCTGGATGATGTGGCCGCAGACCAACTTGATGCATGTGAGGTTCGCACGCAGAAAAGCCACTGTTTTCCCCAAAGTGGAGCAAAGTAAGGGCGTTCTGCGCCGGGCGCGCAATGCGTCAGCTACTCATTTTGCGCGCCGTACGGGTCAGTGACCGGAAAATATGGATAGTCGCGGCCCAAAAGACACATCGGGCGCTACACGGTCGCGCAAGCAATCGGTCGGCCATCCGATCAAAGATACGGCCATATTGGGTCCAATCGTGCCGCTGGAAGCGGATGGGGGCGCGGTCGACCCGCGCCCCCATCCGGATCAGGCATAAGCGGCTTCACGCGCGGCGACCGGCGGCAGACGGTGGCCGAGACCACCGAGTGGGCCGACCACCAGCCGCCGCATGGGCTGCCAGAAGGCCGACAGGGTCAGGAGCGCCGATCCGATTACCAAAGCGGTCAGCGCCGCACCCAGTTCGACCGCGCCCGCCGTCTGCAGCAGCGCGTACATGGCGTAGAGAACATAGGCGAGGCTGGAGACGAGCAAAGCGCGGCGATCCACCGCCAGTGCGACGATAGCGAAGCCGATGTAGAGCAGCAGGACGATCGCGGCGATGCCCGGCTGGACCGCGCCGTCGAAGACGCCGAGCATCTGGAAGATCGGGTGTGCGATCATCGGCGCTGCGGCAAGATGCAGCCAGAAGGCGACGTCGGCGCGGCGCGTCTTGCGCTCGCGGTCGGACATGTCCCAGCGCATGGCGAACAGGAACATCAGCACGCCGCCGGTCAGCACGATCGGCATCGCCCAGTCCTGTGCCGCCGGCAGCGCGAGCATGATCAGCGCGATCAGCACGCCGATCACCGCGACCGCCCCCGCAGCAACGGTGATTGGTACCATGAAGCGCCGCCAGTGCAGCCAGGCGGCCGTCGCCGTGGCGAGGCCGACAGTCGCGGCGATAGCCGAACCGACCTGACGGGAAAGCGTCTCATCATTGCCGACATAGCGTTCGAGCAGCATCACATTGTCGGCAACGACGCCCACCAGCGTGGCGGCAATGCCCCCGACAAAGGCGAGCAACAGCAGGATGCTGGGCAGTGCCATGCGGCGTACGCGCGTGAAATATTCGGCGAGCCCCCAGGCTAGCGCGGCGACCGCGATGCCGCCGAGCCATGGCTTGATCTCGGCACCGATCTTGCCGACCGCGACCAGCATCAGCGCCGCGGCAATGGCGACAAAGATGTCGTTGAACCCGGTGAGCAGCCGGAAATGCTCCTCGTCCGCAATCGGCGCGGCGCGCATCGATGCTATATGGTCGCGGAATGCGGCGGCGGCCTCCGGGCTAATCGCCCCCGCCTCCACCGCGCTGTTCAGATCGACTTCGCTATACATGGCAGTCCCTCCTGTAACGGCGAGACTGCCACAGCTGTATTAGTGATGCAATACGGTATGGCGGGGCGTCGGGCCACGCCCATCCCCTCATCCAGTTGCTTTGCGAGACAAGGGGAGGACTGGATCAGCCCTGCAGCTTGGCCATGATCGTCATCGCCTGCTCGCCCCCTGACTTGGGCACGATCTCACCGGTGCGATCGATGATCTGTGCCCAGTGCGCCGCGACGCCTTCCGGGCTCATGTCGTCGCCCGTCAGGCGCACGCCTTGCGTGAGCGTGACATAGGCAGCCTGGAACACGCCTGCGCCCGCGCCAACGATCGCATTGGTCGGCGCGTCCTCGCTGACGAGAAACAGTGCGGCGGGCGCAACGCTTTCGGGGGTGAATGCCTTGAACGCGGCTTCGGGAAAGATATCCTCGGTCATCCGCGTTCCCGCGGTGGGGGCGAGGGTGTTGACGCGGATATTGTATTTCGCGCCCTCCAGGTAGAGCGTCTTGGTCAGGCCCGCGAGGCCGAGCTTTGCGGCGCCGTAATTTGCCTGGCCGAAATTGCCGTAAAGTCCACTGGACGACGCGGTCATCAGGATGCGCCCGTAATTCTGGTCGCGCATCGTTGCCCACACCGCCTTGGTCGCATTGGCCGATCCATTGAGGTGTACGTCGACGACGAAGCGGAAATCTTCGGGCTCCATATTCGCGAAGCTCTTGTCGCGCAGCACCCCGGCATTGTTGATGAGGATGTGGACGCCGCCCCACTTCGCTTGCGCCTGTGCCACCATGTCCTGCATCTGCGCGTAATCGGTGACGCTGCCGCCATTGGCCATGGCCTCGCCCCCGGCGGCTTCGATTTCGGCGACGACGCGATCGGCAGCATCCGATGCACCGCTGCCGTCGCGCGATCCGCCAAGGTCGTTGACGACGACGCGTGCGCCCCGCCGCGCAAGTTCCAGCGCATAAGCGCGGCCAAGACCGCCGCCGGCACCCGTTACGATCGCGACGCGGCTTGCAAAATCGATGCTCATAACCCTCTCCGCATTGACGTTTCCGTCAAGCTATGCGGCGCACATGCGCGGCTGGCAAGCGGGGAGGGGGCGGGATCGCACCCGCCCCACGGGGTCAGCCGCCGCGCTGGCGGCAATTGTCGTACTGGCCCTTCTTGCAGATCGGATATTCGGCGAGCGGTGCGGGGGCCGGGAAGGCGACGTCCGGTGCAGGCGCCTGCTGGAACACGACCGTCGCACCCGGTGCCGGCGGGGCCGACATTGGCGGGTTTGCGGGCTGGTAGCCGCCGACCGGATCGTCAGTCGGGGTTGCCGTGGTGGTGCTCTGCGGCGCGGTCGGTGCAGACGTCGTGCCCATGTCCTGCGCAGCAGCCGTCCCGGCCATGGCAAGCGCGGCGGCGAGTGCGATCAGCTTCATCTTCGTTCTCCTGACATTGTTACGCTTCGGAGCGAATTGCTCGTCGCGCCAACGCGTCAGGAGGCGAATCTTTCCGGTGCAATGTTCATCCAGCAAGCCGGATGACGGCGGAACCGACCAGCCAGCCTACCGGGAGTACCGACCGGTGCAGCGCCGTTCCCTGTTACTGCCCCGCGTCGAGCGAGTAGCCGGCCGAGCGCACGGTGCGGATAATGTCGGGGCGGTTGCCGATGTTGATCGCCTTGCGCAGTCGCCGGATATGGACGTCGACCGTGCGGCTTTCGATGTCGCTGTCATGGCCCCACACCGCGTCGAGCAGGCGTTCGCGCGAGAAGACCCAACCGGGATGCTCGAGGAAATGCTTGAGCAGGCGGAACTCGGTCGGGCCGAGCGGCACGACTTCGCCGCCGCGCCGAACCTTGTGCCCGACCGTGTCCATTTCGATATCGACATAGGTCAGCGCCTCACCCGCAAGCGCCGGGCGCACGCGGCGCAGCACCGCGCCGACGCGCGCAACCAGTTCACGCGGGGAGAAGGGCTTGGTGACATAGTCGTCGGCACCGGTTTCCAGGCCGCGGACGCGGTCCTCTTCCTCGCCGCGCGCGGTGAGCATGATGATCGGCACGTTGGCCGTCTCGCTCATCCGGCGCAGGCGGCGGCACACTTCGATGCCCGACAGGCTTTCGACCATCCAGTCGAGCAGGACGATATCGGGCGGCGATTCCTGCGCGAGCAGCAGTGCCTCCTCCCCATCTGGCGTGTGGCGGACTTCGAAATCCTCACGCCGGAAATGATAGGTGAGAAGCTCGGCAAGTGCCGCATCGTCCTCGACCAGCAGCATGCGCGCGCGGCTCATGTCAGGCCTCCGGCACTTCGGTTGCGTCGCGATCCGCCAGATACTGGCCGGTCGCGGCGAAATAGACCATTTCGGCGACGTTGGTCGCGTGGTCGCCGATCCGCTCGAGATTCTTCACGACGAACAGCAGGTGTGCGACCTCGCTGATCGTCCGCGGATTTTCGACCATATAGGTGACGAGCGTGCGGAAGATGCTGTCGTAGAAATCGTCGAGCCGGTTGTCGCGCTCGATCACGCGGATCGCGCCTTCGGCATCGCGCGCGGAGAAGGCGTCGAGCACGTCGTGCACCATCTCGCTCGCCATCTGCGCCATCGCCGGGATCACCGAAATCGCCTCGATCCGGTCGGTGCCCGACGGGTGGATCAGCGGAACGCGCTTGGCGATGTTCTTGGCATAATCGCCGATCCGCTCGACCACGCCCGCGATCTTGAGGGCAGCGACAACGTCGCGCAGATCGTCGGCCATGGGCGCGCGCAGCGCGATGACGCGCACGGCGAGCTTTTCGACTTCGGCCTCGATCGCGTCGATCGCCTTGTCCTTGGTCCGCACCTGCTTGGCGAGCGCGACGTCGCCGCGCTGGAGCGCGGTCATCGCATCGCCGATCGCCTCTTCGGCGAGGCCGCCCATCTGCGAGATCAGCGCGCGGAGGTGCTTGATGTCCTCGTCGAACGCCTTGACCGTATGTTCCTGGCCCGTCGCCATTAGCCGTACCTTCCGGTGATATAGTCTTTCGTCCGCTCCTGACGGGGCGCGGTGAAGATCTGGTCCGTCTCGCCATATTCGACAAGCGTGCCGAGGTGGAAAAAGGCGGTGCGCTGGCTGACGCGCGCGGCCTGCTGCATGTTGTGGGTAACGATCACGATCGCATATTTGCCGCGCAACTCGTGGATCAGCTCCTCGATCTTTGCGGTCGCGATCGGGTCGAGCGCCGAGCAGGGCTCATCCATCAGGATCACTTCGGGGTCGACCGCGATCGCACGCGCGATGCACAGCCGCTGTTGCTGACCACCCGACAGCGCGGTGCCGCTGTCCTGCAGCCGGTCCTTGACCTCTTCCCACAGGCCCGCGCGCTTGAGCGAGCGTTCGACGATCGCATCCATTTCGTTGCGCGAGCGCGCAAGGCCGTGGATGCGCGGGCCATAGGCAACGTTTTCATAGATCGATTTGGGGAAGGGGTTCGGCTTCTGGAACACCATCCCGACGCGGGCGCGCAGCTGCACCACGTCCATCGCCTTGTCGTAGATGTCCTCGCCGTCCAGCGTGATCTTGCCCTCGACCCGCGCGCTGGCGACCGTGTCGTTCATGCGGTTGAGCGTGCGCAGGAAGGTGGACTTGCCACAGCCCGACGGGCCGATGAACGCGGTGACATTGTCCATGTCGACATCGATCGACACCTCGCGGATCGCCTGTTTCTCGCCATAGAAGACGTTGACGCCGCGCGCCGACATCTTGGGCGTGGCCCCGGCCCGGGCGGGCGCGGCGCTGTCGACGGCGGTGCTTGCATAATCGGTTTGGGTCATCACCAGCGAGTCTCGAAACGGTTGCGAAGATAGATGGCGATGGCGTTCATCGCGAGCAGGAAGATGAGCAGGACGATGATCGCGGCGCTCGTCTTCTCGACAAAGCCGCGGCTCACCTGGTCCGACCACAGGAAGATCTGAACCGGCAGTACCGTCGCCGGATCGAACACGCCGCCCGGTGGGGTGACGATGAACGCGCGCATGCCGATGAGCAGCAGCGGCGCGGTCTCTCCCAGTGCACGTGCCATGCCGATGATCGTGCCGGTCAGGATCCCGGGCAGTGCCAGCGGCAGGACGTGATGGAACACCACCTGGATCCGGCTGGCCCCGATGCCGAGTGCGGCGTCGCGGATCGACGGAGGCACCGCCTTGATCGCGTTGCGCCCGGCGATGACGATCACCGGCATGATCATCAGCGCCAGCGTCATGCCGCCCACCAGCGGCGCGGAGCGGGGCAGGTGGAGGAAGTTGAGAAACACGGCGAGGCCGAGCAGGCCGAAGATGATCGACGGGACCGCGGCCAGGTTGTTGATCGACACCTCGATCAGGTCGGTCCAGCGGTTGCGAGGCGCATATTCCTCGAGATAAACGGCCGAACACACGCCGATCGGGAAGGCGATCAACAGTGTCACCAGCATCGTCAGCAACGAACCCTTGAGCGCACCCCAGATCCCGACGCCGGTCGGGTCGGTCGCGTCCGAACCCGACAGGAAGTTTATGTTGAAGCCCTGTTTCAGCGTGCCTTCGTCGCGCAGTCGCGCGGCGATCCGGGTCACTTCGGGATCGTTCCCGTCGCCCTTTGCCGCGAGCGCGATCGGGGACGAGGCCGGCACGTCGATCGAGGCACGGCCCTGCAGCAACTCGGGCCGGGCCTTCAGCTCGTCGCGCACGGTGACCCAGGCGCTTTCGGAGATATAGTCGGCGCCGTCCGGTCCGAAGGCCGCGACGGCGGCATCGGCGACGACATCGTTCAAGCCCGCGCTGGCCAGCGCCAGATCGGCACCCTTGCCGCGCAGCTGTTCCGGCGTCACTTCAAGCGCAGCTGCCTTGAAGTCGATCGGCAGTGCGATCTCGGCACGCTGGAACCCGCCAATGCCCTGCCACAGCATCGTGACGAGCAGGAAGGCGAGGAAGCTGGCCGAGCCGATGACTGCCGCCAGCCCCCACATTCGGAAGCGACGTTCCCTGGCGTAGCGGGCGCGAATGCGCTTCTGCATCGCGTCGGTCTTCCAGCCGGTCGGCGCCGCGGGTGCGGGCTCCGCGTTACCAGTCGGCAGCTGCGGGACAAGGGACTCACTCATAAGCTTCGCGATACTTTTTGACGACGCGCAGCGCGACGATGTTGAGCAGGAAGGTGATCATGAACAGGGTCAGCCCGAGCGCGAAGGCGGCGAGCGTCTTGGGGCTGTCGAACGCGGTTTCACCGGTCAGCAGGTCGACAATCTGCTTCGTGACCGTCGTCGCGCCATCGAACGGATTGAGCGTGATGTTCGCTGCGCCCGACGCCGCCATCACCACGATCATGGTCTCGCCAATCGCGCGGCTGACCGCCAGCAGGATGCCGGCAACCACGCCCGGCAGCGCGGCAGGGATCAGCACGCGCTTGATCGTCTCGCTGGTCGTTGCGCCCATGGCAAGCGACCCGTCGCGCATCGCGGTGGGCACGGCGGCGATCGAATCGTCGGCCATCGACGACACGAACGGGATGATCATGATGCCCATCACCAGCCCTGCCGACAGCGCGCTTTCGGCCGAGGCAAACTGAAAGCCCAGCATCACCGCGAAGTCGCGGATCAGCGGCCCCACGGTCAGCGCGGCGAAATAGCCGTAGACGACTGTCGGCACGCCCGCGAGAATCTCGAGGATCGGCTTCATCCACGCACGGAAGCTGCGCGGAGCATATTGGGTGAGGTAGATCGCACTCATCAGGCCGAACGGGATCGCGATGATCATCGCAATGACCGCGCCGATGAAGAAGGTACCCCAGAACAGCGGCAGCGCGCCCAGATTGGCGCCGGGATCGTCGGCGCGGATGACCTGGGGGCTCCAGTTCAGACCGAACAGAAAATCGGTGATGGGCACGATCGAGAAGAAACGGACGCTTTCGAAGATCAGCGAGAGGAAGATGCCCAGCGTCGTCAGGATCGCGATCAGCGATGCGACGAGCAACACCATCATCACCGCCCGCTCGAACTTGGTGCGCGCACGAAAGTCAGGCTTAACGCGCGTGAAGGCAAAGGCGCCAAAGGCAAAGGCGAGGATCAGCGCGAGCGCCGTGCCGATCCAGTGATAGCGGCTCAGCGCGGCGGAATAGGCCGGCGCCAGCTGCTCGGCCAGCGGATAGAACGCCCCCTGGCTGCTCCCCTCAGCAATGCTGCGCGCTTCGTTGAGGATCGTCTCCCGCTCGAACCCGAAGGCTGGGAGTTGCGCCGCCGCCGGATTGGCGAGCACCGATTCGGTGACGAGCCCCGGGCTGACATTGACCCAGACGATCAGGAAGATCAGCGCCGGGACCACCGCCCAGGTCGCGACATACCAGCCATGCTGGCTCGGCAGGCTGTGCAGCCGCTTGGCGGGCAGTCCGCGCGCCATCCGCGCCGCCCGGGCGCGCGCCGTCAACCAGCCGATCAGGCCCAGGCCGAGGATCAGGAACAGGAGTGCGAAAACATTCACCGGTCAAAGCCGCCTATCTGGGAACGCTATTGGTGTCGGTCGACGTTATTTGAGGTCGCCGCGCTGCATCGTCAGGCCCTTGGCGATCGTGTCGCTCGCCTTGCTGCGATCCGCGTCCGACGACGCGATCATCCCGCGCTTGGTCAGCGGACCGCCCGGCTCCCACATCCGCGTATATTGGGCGAGGAATTCGTTGATCCCCGGCACCGCCTTCAGATGCTGTTTCTTGACATAGATGAACATCGCACGGGCGCCCGGATACTGGCCGGACGAAATCGCCGCGTAGCTGGGCTCGACGCCATTGACGGGCACGCCCTTCAGCCGCGACGCGTTTTCCTCAAGATAGGAATAGCCGAACACGCCGATCGCATTGGGATTGGCGCTGAGCTTCTGGACGATCAGATTGTCGTTCTCACCCGAATCGACATAGACGCCGTCTTCGCGCACGCGGGTGCACAGCTCCTTCGCCTTGTCCTTGTCGGTCTTTTCGATTTCCTTGACTTGCGGATAGGCCTCTTCGCACCCCGGATGCATGATCAGTTCGTGCAGCGAATCGCGCGTGCCGCTGGTCGCGGGCGGCCCCATGACGGAAATCGGCACCGCCGGCAGCGACGGGTTAATGTCCGACCACAGCTTCGCCGTGTTGGGCTTGCCCATAGGGGTCGCGGCGAGCGCGCGATAGGCTTCGGCCAGCGTCAGCTGGATCTTCGGACCGTTGATTGCCTCAGCGAAGGCGATGCCGTCCATGCCCACCTGAACCTCGAGAATGTCGGTAACGCCATTGCGCTGGCACAGGTCGAATTCCGACGCGGTCATCCGGCGCGACGCGTTGGTCATGTCGGGATGCTGCGGACCGACACCCGCGCAAAACAGCTTCATGCCGCCGCCAGTACCGGTCGATTCGATTACCGGGGCCTTGAAGCTGCCCGAATTGACGAACTGCTCGGCGACCATGGTGGTGAAGGGATAGACGGTCGAAGAACCGACGATCTTGATCTGGTCGCGCGACGCCTGGCCGCCGCCGCCACAGGCAGACAAGGTCAGCGCCGAAAGCGCGATCAGCGAAAAACTGCGCATCGTGATTCCCCCCGGCCGTCCTGCGAGTCGCGGGACAGGGGCCGGTCCTGTCCGCGATGGCCCTGTGTTGCAGTTGCGTGACGCTATGATGACACCGCGTCCGGAATCGGTGCGACGGGCAGCAGGATTGTGACCGACGTGCCCTGACCAACCACGCTGGCGATGTCGAGGCGGCCACGATGCCGCTCGACGATATGCTTGACGATCGCCAGTCCCAGGCCGGTTCCGCCGGCGGCGCGGCTGCGACTCGAATCGACGCGATAGAATCGTTCGGTCAGGCGCGGGAGGTGCTCGGGCGCGATGCCCTCGCTCTCGTCGCGCACGCTCAGGCGCACCATCGCTGAATCGGTCGCGTCGAGCGAGACCGTCACCGGCGTGCCCGCGCGGCCATATTTCATGGCATTGCCGATGATGTTGTGCAGCAGTTGCGAGAGCTGCACCCGGTCGCCGCGAACCGGGGGCAGTTCAGCGATGGTCGGCGCAATATCCGCCGCGCGCGCCGGGGCAAGCGAGGACAGCTCGTCGCGCACCTGCCCAAGCAGCGCGGCGAGGTCGACCATGTCGTCGGGCGCGCGATATTTTTCGGCCTCGATTCGCGACAACGAGATGAGGTCGTCGATCAGCCGGCGCATCCGTCGTGCCTCATTGTCCATGACCTTCAGGAACCGCGCCCGGGTTTCCGGATCGTCCGCGGCATCCTCCAGCGTCTCGATAAAGCCGAGGATCGAGGCGAGTGGCGTGCGCAACTCGTGGCTGGCATTGGCAACGAAATCGACGCGCATGCGGTCGGCGGCATGCGCGCCGGTGCGGTCGCTGAGATGGACGACCCGCGCGCCGCCGTTCAGCGCGCGCACGCGCATCTCCCACCGCTGATCGCGGGTGCCAAGGCCGACCAGGTGGATCGGGCCGCCCGGGGCGCCGTCGACCGGGTTGATCAGTCGTTCGGCGGCGGCGGGGTGCCGAATCGCAACGCGGACATCCTCGCCAAGAATATGCTCGCCCAGCAACGCGCGCGCGGCGCGATTGGCGGCCGCAACCCGCTGTGCCTCGACCAGCAACATCGGTTCGAATACTGCTTCGATCGCCTCGGCCACGCCGGCCGGCGCGGTGCTGACCGGGTCGGGGCCGGGGATGTCGTGCGCCGGTTCCTCCGGCGGGGGCGATGCGATCAGCGCCGCCAGCGTCGCGCCGACCAGCGCGATCCCGCCCGCCTGGGGCCCCGCGGTGATCCACGCAACGACCGCAGTGACGAGGACCGCGATCAGCGCGGCGAAAGTGCGGGGGTTGGTCAGGCTCGGCATGACGCCATGCCTAACCGATCATGCGCGCGATTCACACTTGTGAAAGGCCGTTGTGCGAGGGAAGAACGGATATGGCCGACACGACGCCCCCCAAGGACGGATCGCCGACAATCCCGAGCAGGCGTGCGCTGATGCTGGGCGCCGTCAGCGCATCGGCGATCGTGTCGATCAAACCGGCGCTGGCCCAGACTGCCGGATCGGTGCTCAATTGCGAGATTCCGGTCCCCGATGCCGGGCGCGCGGGCAATTATATCGCCGCCGATGGATCGCTGGTTCCAGCCGGGACACAAGGCGCATTTCCTCCGGCCGGGCGCAATTTCAAGGGGGAAGAGGTCAAGCAGGCGCTGAGCGGCGCGAACCTGCCCGGCACGACCTATGACCAGAGCCGCGCGTACACCAATTACATCCGCCGGCTGCAGCGCGGGACCAGCGGTTTTACCTGTTTCGCGTCGCTTCAGATGCCGCGCGGGTAACGCCGCGTGACCCGGTATCGCGCCGCGCCCGCCGCGACGCTGCGGATCGAGCCGCTGGATGCACTGACTTTGGTCTATCACCGCGCGTCGGGGATTACCCATCTGGTGGATTCGCCGGTGCCCGAACTGCTTGAGCTGCTGGCTGAGCCGCTGACGCTGGATCAAGCATTGGCGGTGCTGGCCGAGCGGTTCGATCTGGTCGATCCCGACCGCGCGGCGCTTGCCGCGCGAATCGAAGAGCTGGTCGCGTCCGGGCTGGTGGAGCGCGTCTGATGCGTCACGCCGCCATGCTGCGCATCGGTCCGGTGGGGTTCCGCATCGGCAGCGACTGGCGCAGGCCGATCGCGGCGCTGGACGATCTGTATCGCGACTATCCACAGCCTCAGGACGGCGTTCCCGATTTCACGGTCCGGCTATTCGCCGCGCGGCCGTGGCGGCGCTGGGTGCGCCCGGCGGTGCATCTGGGCGGCGATTTCGTGATCCCGGAGGCGGCGCCGCTGCCGCTGGCGCAGGGGGTGCTGGCGGCGGAAATGGCGATGAACCTGCAGATGGCGCTGGGGCAGCGGCGCTATCTGTTGCTCCATGCTTCGGCGGTCGAGAAGGACGGGCGTGCGCTGGTGATGACCGGCGAAAGCGGGGCCGGCAAATCGACGCTCGCCGCGCTGCTGATGGCGCGCGGCTGGCGGCTGATGGGCGACGAGTTCGCGCTGCTCGATCCCGCCTCGGGGATGCTGCACGGATTTCCGCGGCTGATCAGCCTGAAGAATGAAGCGATCGGGGTGATGCAGGCGGCGCTGCCCGATGCGCGCTGGGGGCCGTTGCTCCAGGGTACGCCGAAGGGCGATATCCGACATCTTGTCCCGGACGCGCGCGCGGTTGCCGCGATGGATGCGCCAGCGCGACCGGCGCTGATCCTGTTCCCAGCATTCGGCCATCAGGTCGCCGAGCGGGCGGTCGAGCCGAGCGAGTGTTTCGTGCGGCTCACGCAAGCCTCGACCAACTATGTTGCCTTGGGTGAGGCCGGGTTCGACGCGCTGACCGGACTGGTGCGCGGGGTGCCGGCGCGGGCGATCGACTATCCCGACACCGACGGCGCGATTGCGCTGGTCGAGCGGCTGTGGGGAGAGCTTGCGTGAGCGGCGCGCTCGTCGCCCGCGCACTGCGCGATCCCGGCTCGGTGCTGGCGCTGGATGCGGCGGGCTGGACCGCGTTGCTCTGCGCGGCGCGAGCGGAGACGCTGATCGGCAGCCTGGCGCACCGCATCGAGGGGCTGGCGATCCCGCCCGCGGCGGCGCGGGTGCTGGCAGACGCGCGCGCGGCGGCGGAGCAGGGGCGGCTGGCGGCACTGTGGGAGGCGGAAATGGCGCGGCGTGCGCTGGCACCCAGCGGCATGCCCGTCGTGCTGCTCAAGGGCACCGCGTTCGTCGCGAGCGGACTGGCGGCGGGGCAGGGGCGGCAGATCGGCGATCTCGACATTCTCGTCCCGCGCGAGCGGATCGACGAGGCGGAGGCGCTGCTGCTCGCCGCCGGGTGGGAGTGGGTCAAGCCCGACCCTTATGACGACGCCTATTACCGCCGCTGGATGCACGAGCTGCCGCCGCTGATTCATCGCGAGCGCGACCGGATGATCGATGTCCACCACACGATCCTCCCACTCACCGCGCGGGTGACGCCCGACGCGGCGGCGCTGATCGCCAGCGCGGTGCCGCTGGGCAACGGCCTGTCGGTGCTGCCGCCCGAGGGGATGGTCGTGCATGCGGCGGCGCATCTGTTCGCCGATGGCGATCTGCAGGGGGGCTTGCGCAACCTGTGGGACATTCACTGCCTGCGCGACGAGTTTGGCGGGGTGGAGTTCGACCTCGCCCTCGCGGCCTGCGCGGCGCAGCATGGCCTGACGCGGGAGGTCGAGCGGTCGCTGCGGCTATCCGCGCATCTGTTCGGCGACGGGGCCGCGCTGACGCTGGCCGATCGCGTCTATGTCCGCTGCCTGCTCGCCCGGGATGGCTGGGGGCGGCGCACGCGCAAGCTGACCGAGTTCGCCTTCTACCTGCGCGGCCATTTCCTCCGCATGCCACCGCTCATGCTGGCGCGGCATTTGTGGACGAAGTGGCGGAAGGGCTATCGGCCAGCCGGATGAGTGTCGCCAGCAGTTCGTCGTAGCCGTCGATCACCGCGTCCGCGCCCAGCTCCGCGACCGGCTGCATCAGGAAGCCGAAGCTGACCGCGATGCTGGGGATACCGGCGTTTTTCGCAGCCGTGATGTCATAGGTCGAATCGCCCACGAACACCGCGCGTCCGCCGCCACAGCGCGCGATCATCTCATGGATCGGGGCCGCCGAGGGCTTGGCGTTGCCGCGCCCCATCGTGTCGCCGCCGATGACACAGGCAAAACGGTGGTCGATGCCGACTTCGCGCACCAGCCGCGTCGCGAAGCGTTCGAACTTGTTGGTGACGATTGCGAGCTTGACCCCGCGCGCCTCCAGATCGTCCAGCGCTTCGCTTAGCCCGGCGAACGGGACGGTGCCGTGCGAGAGGTTGTCGCCATAGTACTCCAGCAGCGCAGGGTAAGCCCGGCGCATGACGTCTTCATCATAGCCGCCCGACTCCTCCAGCCCCTGTTTGAGCATGTTCTTTGCCCCGCCGCCGATCATCGTCCTGATCCGGTCGGGCGACAGGGGCGGGCGGCCCACCAGCGCGAGCGCATGATTGGTCGCGGCGAGCAGGTCGGCGCTGGTGTCGAGCAGTGTGCCGTCGAGGTCGAACCCGACGATATCGAACGGAAAATCGGTCATCGCGCCAAATGCCGGTACCGCTATGGAAATTGCAACATGATCGTGGCAGGGCCGCGCGCGAGGGGAGCTATCTGCCGATGACCAAGCCGATCGCCGCGATCATCCTTGCCGCCGGAAGCGGGACGCGGATGAAGTCCGACACGCACAAGGTGCTGCATCCGATCGCCGGCAAGCCGATGCTGCTGCACCTGACCGACGCCTTCACGGCGGCGGGCGCGGCGGAGAAGGTCGTCGTGGTCGGCGCGCGACGCGAACAGGTCGAGGCGGCGGTCGCGCCGCTGGGCGTGCGGATCGCGCATCAGGCCGAGCAGCTCGGAACTGCGCACGCGACGCTGATGGCGCGCGAGGCGCTGGCCGGGTTCGACGGAACCGTGATCGTCGCATTCGGCGATACGCCCTTTCTGTCGGCGCAGACGATCGCGGCGATGGCGGCGCGTCTCGACGCGGCGGATGCACCGCGCGTCGCGGTGCTCGGCTTTCGTCCCGACGATGCCAAGGCCTATGGCCGGATCATCGCTGACGCGGACGGTGCGATTGCCAAGATGGTCGAGTACAAGGACGCGACCGCCGAGGAGCGCGCTGTCGATCTGTGCAATTCGGGCGTCACTGCAGTGCGCGCGGCAGACCTGTGGCCGCTCCTCGACCGGGTGGGGAACGACAATGCGGCGGGCGAATATTATTTGCCCGACATCGTCATGCTGGCGCTGGCCGATGGCGACCGCGCGGTGGTGGTCGAGACCGATGCCGATGAGGTGATCGGGATCAACAGCCGCGCCGAGCTCGCCTATGCCGAGGATCGCTGGCAGGCGGCACGGCGGGCGCAGGCGATGGCCGATGGCGCAACGCTGATCGCTCCCGACACCGTGTGGTTCGCGCATGACACTGTGCTTGGCCGCGACGTGACGGTGGAGCCGAACGTGGTGTTCGGCCCCGGCGTCACCGTCGCGGACGGCGTCACCATCCGCGCCTTCTGCCATATCGAGGGGGCGACGATCGCGACCGGTGCCGAAGTCGGCCCCTATGCCCGACTGCGCCCCGGCACGGTGCTGGGCGAGAAGAGCAAGGTCGGCAATTTCGTCGAGACCAAGAAGGCGGTGCTGGGCAAGGGCGCCAAGGCCAACCACCTCACCTATCTGGGCGATGCGCAGGTGGGTGAGGGCGCGAATATCGGCGCGGGCACCATCACCTGTAACTATGACGGCTTCTTCAAATATCCGACCGTGATCGGCGCGGGGGCGTTTGTCGGATCGAACAGCGCGCTCGTCGCTCCGGTCAGCATCGGTGAGGGCGCGATCGTCGGCGCGGGCAGCGTGGTGACGAAGGATGTCGAGGCCGATGCGTTGGCGCTGGTTCGCCCCGAACAGACCGCGCTGGCGGGATGGGCGAAGCGGTTCCGCGCGGCGATGGCAGCACGAAAGGCGGCGAAATGAGCGACATCTACGAAGGCAAGCCGTTCCTGAAGCTGCTCGATGCCTATGTCCTCGACGCCATCGGCGCGCTCGATGCGGATAGCGATGCGGCGCTCAAGGCGCAGGAGCCAAGCTTCCACGCACTGTTCGGCGCCACTGGCGACTGGCGCAGCATCGTCGTGCAGCGGATGCAGTTTCCCGAGGGCATGGCGGGCGCGATCAACGAGGTCTGGACCAAGGGCCGCGCAAGGTTTGTCGCCGCGCAGGGACATGAGCCTGACCCGGTCGAATTCGTGCGGAACTTCGTCGACAGCAAGTTCCCGCATTGACATGATATCATGATATGATATCAGTATATCAATGACCCGTATCCTTGCCGATCTGCCCGATGAGGACATCAAGTGGCTAGACCAGCGCGCTGCCGAGCTAGGCAAATCGCGCGCATCGGTACTGCGCGAGGCAGTGGCAGCGTACAAGGCCGAGGCGCCGAAAGACTGGCTGGAAATCGGGTTTGGCGCGTGGAAGGATCGCGACGACATCGGCGACGCTGTCGAGTGGCAGCGGCGCGAGCGTGCATCGTCGACCCGCCCGTGGGATGATGATTATGAAGAGGTCAAGGCTGAGTTCCCCGACCTCTTCGACGCGGAAGATGATCGTCAGCGCCAAATCTATCTCGACATGAGCAAGGGGCATTACCCCGATCCGAAGAAGCCCGCCAAGTGAGCGGCTTTGCGTTCGATTCCAATATCCTGATCGACGCGCTCACGGGCCTGGAGCCTGCGCGCGACGAACTGCGCCGCGCGACGTCGGGCGGCGCGCGCGCGTGGATCAGTCGCATGGTGTGGATTGAAGTGTTGTCCAAAGGATCGGGGGAGGGCCTCCGCCGCGCGGAAATCCTGCTTTCCGGCTTCGGCATCGACGAGATGGACGTGGAGATCGCGACTCGTGCCGCCAGTTTGCGTCGGGAACGTCAGCGCTTGCGCTCGCCCGATGCCGTCATTCTCGCCACCGCGATGTTGCGCGGTCGCGTCCTCGTTACCCGCAATACAAAGGATTTCCCGGCGAACATGCCGGGGATCCGCGTCCCCTATACCCTCTAGAGTCGAGAGCAGACCCATGTGTGGAATCGTTGGAATCCTGGGCAATGACGCCGTTGCCGACCGGCTGCTCGATGGCCTGAAGCGGCTGGAATATCGCGGCTATGACTCGGCCGGCATCGCCACGATCGTCGATGGCGGCATTGCGCGCCGCCGCGCTTCGGGCAAGCTGGTCAACCTGGGCAAGGTGCTGGCCGAAGACCCGCTGCCCGGCAATGTCGGTATCGCGCATACCCGTTGGGCGACGCATGGTGGCCCGACCACCAACAATGCCCACCCGCATGCGACGGGTGAGGTCGCGCTGGTGCACAACGGCATCATCGAGAATTTCAAGCCGCTGCGCGAGGAATTGCTGGCGCGCGGCCGCGTGTTCGAGAGCGAGACCGATACCGAGATCGTCGCGCATCTGGTGAGCGAGCAGGTCGAGGCCGGGCTCGACCCGGTCGCGGCGGTCAAGGCGGTACTCCCGCGCCTGCATGGCGCCTTCGCGCTTGCCATCCTGTTCCGCAGCCATCCCGACATGCTGATCGGCGCGCGGCTCGGTTCGCCGCTGGTCGTGGGCTATGGCGAGGGGGAAACCTATCTTGGCTCCGACGCGCTCGCGCTCGCGCCGCTGACGCAGCGCATCTCCTATCTGGAGGAGGGCGACTGGGTCGTCCTCACCCGCGACGGCGTGCAGGTCTTTGATGTCGAGAACAACGCCGTCGAGCGGCCGATCGTCAATTCGGGCGCATCGGGCCAGCTGATCGACAAGGGCAATCACCGCCACTTCATGGCGAAGGAAATCTACGAGCAGCCGATCGTGGTGGCACAGACGTTGCGCGGCTATCTCCAGCGGCTCGAGGAGGAAGTGACGCTCCCGATCCCCGAATTCGACCTGTCGGCGATCCGCCGCGTCACCATCGTCGCGTGCGGCACCAGCTTCTATGCCGGGATGGTCGCCAAATACTGGTTCGAGCAGTTTGCCCGCGTCGCCGTCGACATCGATGTGGCATCCGAATTCCGCTACCGCGCGCCGGTGATGGAGCCGGGCGGGTTGATGATCGTCATCAGCCAGTCGGGCGAGACCGCCGACACGCTCGCCGCTTTGCGCCACGCCAAGGCGGAGGGGCAGACGATCGCCGCCGTCGTCAACGTGCCGACCAGCACCATGGCGCGTGAGGCGGACCTGTTGCTCCCCACCCACGCCGGGCCGGAGATCGGCGTCGCATCGACCAAGGCGTTCACCTGCCAGCTCGCGGTTCTCGCTGCGCTCGCCGCCAACCTGGCCAAGGCCAAGGGGCGGATGACGCGGGAAGAAGAGAAGGAAATCGTCCTCCACCTCGCCGAAGCCCCCGCCGCGCTCAACGATGCGCTGAGCCGCGACGAGGCGATCGAGGCGATGGCCGGCAGCGTCGCCGGCGCGCGCGACGTCCTCTATCTCGGCCGCGGCACCGACTATCCGCTGGCGATGGAAGGGGCGCTGAAGCTCAAGGAAATCAGCTATATCCACGCCGAAGGCTATGCCGCAGGCGAGATGAAGCATGGACCGATCGCGCTGATCGACGAGAATGTGCCCGTCATCGTCATCGCGCCAAGCGGCCCGCTGTTCGAAAAGACCGTCAGCAACATGCAGGAAGTGCAGGCGCGCGGCGGCAAGGTGGTGCTGATCTCCGACGCCGAGGGGATCGCCGCAGCGGGCGACAACTGCCTCGCGACGATCGAGATGCCCCGCGTCCACCCGCTGATCTCACCGATCGTCTATGCGGTGCCGGTGCAGCTGCTCGCCTACCATGTCGCAGTGGCCAAGGGCACGGACGTCGACCAGCCGCGCAACCTCGCCAAGTCGGTGACGGTGGAGTGAAGATGGAATGACGAGACGGGGGCGGCAACCCGCCCCCGCACGCGCATCTACTTCGGCATCCCGCTATACCCCGCCGCCTTGCGCAGCTCGGCACCGTCCATGACATAGCCGTCGCTGACCACGGTGACGACACGACGCAGTGCGCCGAGTTCGGTCGAGGGGTCACCGTCGACCAGGACCATGTCCGCCTCCTTGCCGACCGCAATCGATCCGGTGCGCTTGTCCGCGCCGACCACGCGGGCAGGGACGATGGTCGCGCTCTGCAACGCCTCCGCCGCGCTGAACCCGGCCTGCTGGTAGATTTCCAGCTCGCGCACCAGTTCGATGCCCCAGCCATCGGTGCCCGCGACCACGGTCACCCCCGCCTTGTGCAGCCGCCCGACCAGCTCGACCATCTTCGCATAGCTTTTGCGGTAATCGTCGCGGGTCAGCCCGTCGAAAAGCGGATAGCCGCCGCTGGTGAAGGCCGATCGCTCCATCACCGGAGAGATGATGCCCATATAGGGCGCATAGGCAGGATGCGGCGCGCCGCCATCCTGGGTCAGCATTCCTTCGAAGATGACGATGGTGGGATCGACCACCGTCTTGCGCCGCGCCAGATCGGCGACAAAGCCGGTCATCAACGGTGCGTTCAGGTCGACATCCTTGAAGTAGCGCGCCGGCCCCTCCATCCGCTGGCGCGTATTCGCCTTGTCGATCACCTCCTTGGGCATCGACTCCATCACCACGAAATTCAGGTGGGTGAGCTCGTCATAGCCCGCCGCGACCGCCTCGCTCGGCTTCATCGTCGCCGGAACATGGCCATGGACGTGCAGGCCCAGCCGGTGCGCTTCTGCCGCCGCGGGCGCGATCCACGCGGGGTTCATCGAGGTGTAGAATTTGACGCCCCACAATCCCGCCTGCTTGATCCGGCGGACGGTGGCGATCGTCTCCTCGACGCTGCTGACCACTTCGGCGCCCTGTGCGGCCAGCGGGTCCTTCTTGTCGATGATGACCGAGATGAACGGCTCGCCCATCAACAGCGTGGCTTCGCCGCGCCGCCGGGTCGCCTCGACCGCGCGGTCGAAATTGGTGCCGGGGCTGCGAAAGCTGGTGATGCCGTTCGCCATGTTCGACAGCACGCTCCAGTCATCGCCGATATGGAGGTGGCTGTCCCAGATGCCGGGCACCAATGTCTTGCCGCGCCCATCGATCGTGCGCGCGCCGGCGGGTGCCGTGAGCGACCCTGCCGCGCCGATCGCCGCGATCCTGCCGTCCTGTGCCAGCACCGCGCGGTCGGGCAGGAACACGCCCTTGTCCGCGTCGAACAGGCGGACGTTGTCAAACAGCACCGGCGCCTTGGCAGCGGGATCGAGGAAGCGTTTGGCGATGGTCGTCACCGCCTGTGCCGTCGCGGCATCCTGTGCGTCGCGCAGCTGCTTGAGCGCGCCTTCATAGCCCTTGGGGATAACCGAGATGAACCCGATGTCCGCGAAGTAGCGCTTCTTGTCGTCCAGCCAGACGGGGACGGGGGAGGGCAGGATGCCGCTGACAAAGGCGAGCTGGACGGTCTTCGGTCCGCCCGGCCCCTGGATCACCTGCGAGCCACCAAAGGTCATGCGCCCGCGCCCGCCGGGGAGGAACGCGACCCCCGCATCGCCCGCTGCGGCCAGCGCATCGATGATCGGCGCAGAAGCGATGCCGACCCCGCCCGCCGGGATATACCAGCCGCCAGCGGGCGCCTCGCCCGCATCGGTCGCGGTCTTCCAGGTCGCGCGACCGCCGGTCACGCGATACTCCTCCGCCGCATCGCCCGACATGGTCACGCCGCGCACGGTCAGCGCCGCGATGCTGCCGTCCTTGGCAAAGGTCGTGACCTGATCCATCTCGGTGATCCAGCCGCGCAGCTCCTGCGACCAGCGATAGGCGACGCGCCCGTCGGGCAGCTGCCAGCGCCATTGGCTGCCATGCTGCCCGGCCTCGGATACCACCACATATTCGGCGGCATCAGCCGGGGGCTTAAGCAGATATTCCTTGGGAACCGGCTTAGACTGAGTCGGCGGGGCGGGGTCGGGATGCCGATGCGCGAAAGCCGGAGCGGTCGTCGCCAGCAGCGCCGCGACCAGGAACATGCGCATCATCGTGTCTCCTCCAAGTTCGTTACTTGGTAGGGGCAATGGCGACGGCGATGCAACATTGGAGCGGGTGAAGGGAATCGAACCCTCGTCGTGAGCTTGGGAAGCTCCTGCTCTACCATTGAGCTACACCCGCAATCTCAAAGCCTTACGTCACCTTTACTTGTCGCTCTGGCTCTTTTCTGGCTCCGATGCCGGACGGCCTGTATCCACATGTCGGCCCAAGGGCGCAACCCCTGTTCGCGTACGAACGATGGACAATAGAATGAAAGAGGTGGATTAAGGTCGCTGACGCGCAGTCGCGTGATAGCGGCGGCTACTGGGCTGTCTGCGGACCGGCAGTTAGCTCTCCGGATCTTGGAAGAGCTGCGGTCCGTTTATCTGGACACGTGGTGGTTAGTCGATCAACCGTAGGTTCCGAAGCCCCCTTGCTGGCATACCCGGGTAGGATCGCGAGGCGGATTGAAAGCAGGGGGCAAACGTCAGGCCGCTCCATGGCACCCTCACAATCGACCCTGATGGTGGCCGACCATCATCGTTGCTCGAACCACTCTGGTGTCGTAGGCGTGCGCCCCGATGTCTATCCCCGTTGTCTCGAAGCGAATCTGGTCGCTCTGCCACGTCCTCCGGGACGATGGCATCGTATTCCACAAATTTCTCTCGGAACTGACCTATCTTCTGTTCCTAAAGATCGCTGAGGAAACGGGGCGAGAGAATCTGCTACCAAACGGGTGCCATTGGTCCGATCTGACCGCGGATGTGGACGGCGGAATGCTCGGCCGCTATCGGAAGATGCTTACGACGCTCGGGGAGGATGCGCCGGATCATGTCGTGCGCGAGATTTTCCGCTTTCCAACCACGGTCTTCAATCACGAGGAAAACCTGCGTAAGGTTGTTGACGGCATCAACGCCATCGACTGGCATGAGGCCAAGATTGACGGACTCGGCGCGGTCTACGAAAGTCTTCTCCAGCGGAGCGTGGCAGAAGCACGATCAGGAGCCGGCCAGTATTTTACGCCGCGTCCTCTAGTTGATGCGATGGTCAGCGTCCTGAAGCCGGGGTTAGGTGAGACGATCCAAGATCCGGCGGCGGGTACGGCAGGTTTTTTGATCTCTGCCCAAGAGTACATTGCGAGCAAGCACACCAAAGCGGCCCGCGAAAAGAATCCACCGCGGTATCAATCCATTGAAATCGAAGGTGACACCTACCGCCTATGTTTAATGAACATGTTCCTCCACGACATGGAAGGTCAGTTTATCCATGGCGATGCGCTAACTGAAGACGCCGCCGCACTGACGGCGCCGGATGTTATCATCGCAAATCCTCCGTTTGGAAGTAGTGCGGGCGGAGCCCGCGCTCGTCGAAGCGATTTACCGTTCCCGACCTCCAACAAGCAGCTGCTCTTCCTGCAACACATCTACCTCGCACTAAAACCCGGTGGCCGGGCTGCCGTAGTCCTGCCGGACAATGTCCTCTTTGAGGACGGCGTAGGTCGGCGTGTGCGCAAGCATCTGATGGACACCTGCAACGTCCACACACTACTTCGGCTGCCCGGCGGCATTTTCTATGCTGCAGATGTTAAGACAAGCGTTCTATTCTTTTCGCGGCCGCGCGAGGGCGAGCCGGCCACGCGCCAGATGTGGGTCTATGATCTCCGCACTAACATGCAGCGGTTTCGCAAGGGCCGGAATCTTACCAACGAAGTATTTGCTGACTTCGTGAGGCTGTACGGCGATGATCCATTAGGACGTAGCCAGCGCGACGACGCAATCGATCCTCGCTTCCGCGTCTTTAGTCGTGAGGATATTTCCGAGCGGAATGATAACCTAGATTTGCGGTGGTTACCTGAAGGTCATAGGGAGGAGCTCGACGAGAGGGAACCGGAGGAAATCTTGGCTGCGTTAGTCCAAACCTTGAGATCTGCCCTTGGGGATGTGGAGGCGATTGCTGCCGATTTGGACCGTGTGCCGAATGCGGAATGAAAATTTCCTGGGTCGGAGAAATCATAGCGCGGGCGTCGCCTGTCATTTGACTCGGGCAATTCTATGATTCGCTCGGCTCCTAGCCATTGGATGCGGGTGCCGCTGGATAACATCGGCATCTGGCGCGGGGGCGGCACGCCCTCCAAATCGCACACGATTTACTGGTCTGGCGGCGTCGTACCCTGGGTTTCGCCAAAGGATATGAAGCAGCGGTTGATCGAGTCCGCTGCGGACAAGATCACTCATCGCGCCATTACCGAAACGGGTTTGGACGTCGTCCCTGCAGGTTCTATTCTCCTGGTCACTCGCAGCGGCATCCTCGCGCGCACGCTCCCAGTAGGACTGACGACTGTCCCGGTGGTCATCAATCAGGACCTAAAGGCGTTCACGCCGGTCGCGGACGTCGATCCGGCTTTTCTTCAGCACCAACTGATCTATCTTCAGTCAGAGATCTTGTCTCGAACGCTCAAGCCGGGCACCACGGTCGAGAGCATCGAGTTTGCCGCTCTGAAAAAATTTGAGGTAGCGCTGCCACCGCTTGCTGAGCAGCAGGCGATCGCCCAGCGGTTGACGACCACCAATCAGTTGTTCGATAGCGCGCGCGCGCAGCTGCAATCCTCCCTCACGCTGTTGGAGGCATACAGGCGCGCCATGTTAATCCGAGCGTTGTCTGGGCGCTGGGATGAGATGAGGATCGCGCGTGAGGTAAAGCTCGGCGAGATCGCGGACATTCAGACGGGCCTAACATTGGGCAAGCGCTACGGCACGGTCAAACTTGTGTCGCAGCCCTATCTTCGCGTCGCGAATGTCCAGCGCGGATGGCTCGACCTTCGAGAGATCCGGAACATCTCAGTGCCTGCGGCCGAGGCCAAGAAGTACCGGCTCGCCAAAGGCGATATCCTAATGAATGAGGGCGGTGACCGCGACAAGTTGGGACGTGGCTGGGTCTGGAGTGGCGAAGTGGCAGAATGCCTGCACCAAAACCATGTGTTTCGGGTGCGATTGCATGACGCGGCATTTCCGCCAGAGTTCATCTCTCACTACGCCAACGAATTAGGGCGCGATTATTTTCTGTCTGAAGCCAAACAAACCACCAATCTTGCGTCTATCAGCAAAGGCAAACTCGGTGCCCTGCCGATCCGGCTGCCGAGCGCAGACGACGCCCGTGCGGCTTTGAAGTTCTATGAAGAACAAACGAGGTGGACGGACGGCGTCCGCGCGCAGATCCTGGACTCACTCGCCGATGCTAACGCCGCACAAGCCTCCGCTGCGCAAAAGGCTTTCTCAGGCCAACTCGTCCCCAGCATCACCAACGCAGCACTGCCGAAGGTATTCGGATCAGGGGCACTCGAGCGTCCCATCAAGAGCCGGCGCCCACGCACCCGGCCTTTTGAGAAAGGGCTTCCAGTGAATACACTTACTGAAATGCTTGAGAATTGGCCAAACGACGGGCTGACGTTCGAGGCTTTGCGGGATCAAATGCCAACCGACTATGAGACCCTAAAAGATGCGGTTTTTGATTTGCTTGCGGGCGACAAGCCGGAACTTGAACAGCGCTACAGCGGGCGGGATCGCACGATGAAGTTTTTCAGGATTGCAGCATGAAACTTCTGCGCCTCACGGTCGAGCACGCAATGAGTTGCGGAGGCCTGCTTGATAAGATCGACGTCGATTTCGAAAGCGAGGCCTCTGAAAGCGAATTGGAGGGCGGAACGAGTGCAACGCTCTCCCCTCACTGCCTGATCGGGCAGAACGGGTCGGGTAAGTCCCAGTTGCTGCAATTGCTGTCCGAAATTTTCCAGTCCGCTTGGTATGCCCATGCGCCGAACGAGGAGCGGGATGTAGCGGATAAGTCCACACTGTTCTCCGTGGAGTATTTGGTATCGCTGTCTCGCGACGGCGGCGTGGAGCATGTACGCCTGCAGCGCGTCAAGAAGGGCATGCGCAATCCTCCGCTGGACATGGCGGTCCAAAAAGACGGTGAGTGGGCTCCGATCGCGATCGATGATCCGGGCTTCGGCGCTCGTCTGCCATCGCTGATCGTCGGTTATACATCCGGGGATAACGAGACATTGAGCCTGCCGTTCTTCGTCAGTCGAGCGGGCTATGCCAAAAGCGTACGAGAGGCTGCGTTCGAGGGTTCCGAGGACGAAGTTGCTGACAATCGTTTGCTGCTCATCGACTACAGCGCCCATCTTGAAGTGCTGGTCGCCAACCTGCTGCTGGGAACAGAGGCAGTGCAGAAAGCCATCCTTGAGGACGCGCGACTTGACTATTTGGCTTCATTCCGATGTGTGATCCAGCTCAATCACTTGCCTCGGTTGAAGACCAAGCGGCGTCGAAGTGACAAACGCAAGGGTGTCCAACTGACGGATGAGCTAGAAGGCTACATCTCCGCGCTTCAGTCCGCGGCGACCTGCTGGTCGTATGACCCAAAGATGGAAGTTTATGTCCTCGACTTCCTGGTCAATGATGCGACGCGCGCAGCGTTCGCAGAAAATTTCGACAGTCCGATTGTATTGTATCGCGCTTTTCATAAGCTGGCCTTACTAAATGATCTAGCAATCCCCAGTAAGGCGAGAGACAGGCTCAAGAAGGAAATCGAGACGCGCCGCTTCGCTTCGCGTCTTCCTGAGCCACAGGACGAGGAAAAGATCTTCCGCTTCGAGCAGGTCCGGTTCTATCGTGGTGACGAAAGGGTTATTGCGCGATCGCTTGACTACGTTTCTCTATCGGATGGTGAACACAGCTGGCTCAAATCATGGGCATGTTCGCAATGATCCTGCAGGACAACGCGCTCTTCATCCTGGATGAGCCCGAGTCACACTTCAATCCGCAATGGCGGGTAAAATTCGTCAAGCGCCTGCTCAACCTGCCGGTTGACGGACGAGGTCGTCAGGAGGTGCTACTTACCTCGCACGCGCCGTTCGTTCCGTCCGATCTGCGCCGAGATCAGGTTCACGTCTTCTCGAAGGGTGCGGACGGAAAGGTGCAGATCGTGCGCCCCTCGGTCGAAACGTATGGTGCCACGTTCGACCGCATTCTTGAGCACTGCTTCGGCGTGTCGCCGCCCATTTCCCAGCTCGCGCGGGACGAGATCCGAGACCTCATGGAGAACGGGACCATCGAGCAGTTGCAGCAGGCGATCGACACGCTCGGTTCGTCGTTCGAAAAGGCCTTTCTGGCTGATCGTTTGCGTCAGCTCGAAGGCGCTGGGGCATCCAACTGAGTGTTGAACGTCTATCCCATAGCCGCGACGGCCGAAAATTGGGTGCACGACGCGGTTTACGGCAAGGTGCGATCGGCGCTTGAGGCGCTGAATAATGGCGAGGATGCACCGGACTGGTCCGATGACATGCCTGCTGACCTCGCTGATCGGCAGGCCTTAGAAACTCGCTATAACGCGTTCCGGGCGGCAGCGGCAGGTCTCACCAATCGCCAGAGGACCAAGGTGCTACGGGCGTTGCAGGATCAGAACAACATTCCGGCGGTGTTTGACGGCATCGCAGCCTGCCCGCGGATCGCCGCAACACCAGTCAAAATCAGAAAGCCCACCGCCGATCTATTCGACGCTGCATTCGATGCGTTGAAGAGCTTCAAGGTGCGTGATCGGCAATACGCAGTTATCTTCGAAGGGCTGCCGGGCAAATGCTGCCCCTTCTGCGGAATTGAGCCTTTCGAAGCGCCAGGTTTGGCACGCGAGGACATGGACCACTATCTGCCCCGCTCGCTCTATCCATTCGCCGGTGCCAATCTTCGCAATCTTGCCCCTATGGGTGGTAAGTGCAATCGGGCCTACAAAGCTGCGGTAGACGTGATTTGCGATGGTACCGGACAGAGGCGCCGATGTTTTGACCCTTACGGCCAGAACCAAGCTGAAGTGTCGCTGCTGGCAAGCCGACCGTTCGAGGGAGACGACAATGGTCCTTTTCCGTTACCAGCCTGGCAGGTAGACCTATTGGGCGATGTCGAGTCCGTCGCTACCTGGGATGAAGTCTTCCAGATCCGGCGACGCTATGAGGGCAAGGTCGGCGCTCATTTTCGAGAGTGGATGGAACATTTCGCTGTTTGGTGTGAGGGGGAGGTGGGGCTAATCCCATCGCGGCAGGATGTTATCATCGCCTTAGGCCGCTATCTCAGCCTCGTACTGCAGCGTACGCACGACGATGGCGCACACTTGAAGAGGGCTATGTTCGAGATGTTGCGTCAACAATGTGAAGAATCCGAGATTTCTGAGCGGTTGGCGAGTTGGCTATCCGCTTTGGTGCGAAGCCAAAGGCAGCTGGTGACCTAGCCGTAGTCCATTTGGAATCAAATTTTGAGAGGATACCACAGACACTTTCAACGTGAAGTCGATTGCCACGCCCCCTAAGGTCTCATTGGCGCCTTCCGGTCTACGAAACGAGATCTTCGAACCTTTGAAGGGTTGGCGCGCGAGCGACTGATTCTGTAGTCGCTACTCGTAATGTCCTATGACCGGAGTTAGGCTGCATTCCTTGGTCGTGATTTGACGGGCCCAGAGACACACGTTTTCGGTTATTGATGACGTAATTGATGGTGAAAATGAGCCTGTCCGACCAATCAGCTAGCACCGTTTCCACCATTTGACTGATCTGATGCATCTGTACGGCAAACTAGAGCCTGCCAATTTTGCGCCCCGGGGGCGAGCATGTTCGTATGTCTGTCAGCTACCTCGGGGTCGCGAACCACCGCCGCCAGAACCTTCGGTTCGGCATCCGCCAAGCTGATCGTCTCGCGCATCTGTACGTCATAGGTCAGACGGGGGTCGGCAAATCCACGCTTCTGGGCCAGCTCGCAGAGCAAGACGCGACTGCTGGGCGCGGTTTTGCGTTGATCGATCCTCACGGGGATCTTGCAGACATGCTGGCCGCTGGATTGCACCAGCACGGTATCGAATTCACCTATCTCGACGCGGCGAACCCAAGGCAGCCGTACGGATACAACCCGCTACGAATGGTTCGTGCCGACAAAGTGCCACTCGCGGCATCGGGACTCCTCGAGACATTCATGAAGCTATGGCCCGATGCATGGGGCGTGCGCATGGAGCACATCCTGCGCAACAGCCTGTTCACGCTCCTTGAATGGCCCGATGCGACGCTTCCTGACATCCTCAAGCTCTATACCGACAAGGTGTTCCGCCAGAAGGCTGCGTCCAATGTTTCCAATTCGGTCGTGCGCGCATTCTGGAAATCAGAATTCGCGCACTACCAGCCTCGGTTTGCGGCCGAGGCCTTGGCACCGATCCAGAACAAGCTTGGCGCGCTGCTATCCGACCCAATGTTGTACCGCGTACTCGTTGAGCCGGAGATTGACTTGCGATTTCGCAGCATAATGGACCGCGGCCAAATCCTGCTCGTCAATCTCGCGAAGGGACGGATCGGCTCGGATAGCGCGAACACGCTCGGCAGCCTCTTGGTTTCCACCCTGGGCCTGGCCGCGATGTCGCGTGCTGACCTTACTACGGAACAACGGCAGCCGTACTTCATGTACGTCGACGAATTCCAGAATTTCACGACGATCGCCTTTGCGTCAATGATGGCCGAAATGCGCAAATTCGGCTTCGGGCTGGTGCTTGCCCACCAGCACCTGCACCAGCTGGACCCCGACACCCGTCATGCGGTTCTCGGCAATGCCGGCTCGCTGGTCTGCTTTCGTACGGGCGTCGAAGACGCGGCGTTGTTCGCCAAGGAACTCGCGCCAGCCTTCGACCCACTCGATATCATCAACTTACCCAATCGCAGCTTCTACACCCGCTTGATGATTGCCGGTGTTCCAAGCACGCCGTTCAGCGCGGAGCTAGCTGAAATGGCTCGCCCGGTTGCGCCTGTGCGAGCCGCCAGCCGGTCTGCCACTTCTCGACCCTAAATTCGAACGGGATGCGAACCGGCTGACCGAAGTTCATCTGCGGGACAATGAAGCCATAGCACTGGTCGGTCGGAACAGTGCGCCACCGAGGCGGCATGGTGTGGAGCGTGAACGACACGCCCACCCGCAACTTACCCGTCCCGTCGCCAAGCATAGCATCTACGATCTTGGGGTTGGCAACAGAGAAAACGCTAGAGCACTCAGCATCCGCGTATAGCATGTCGCGCCGCGACCGGTAGCGGGCACTCATGAACCGTCCAAGGATATCTTGCTCGATCTGGAGCCGTTCATTGTCGGATAGCCCCGTCGGCTGCGGAACGGCTCCGTGCTCCGTAGGCGCTGCCGCAACATTGGCCTCGTTCGCAACCAGCGCCGTATCGGGCGCTGGTTTGCAGCCTGCCAATGCCAGTCCAGCGACCACCATGCATTTGAACGTCGATCTGCGCTTCATTGCCGCCCCTCCGCGCGAGCTGGTTGATTTAGCGGAACCGCGCTGTCAGCGCGGTCTTGAGGGCCTCTAGACGCTGCTCTGCGCTCTTTTGCGATGCGGTCCCGAGATTTCCGTTTAGTGCGAGGTTGATCGCAACAGTGCGTCCGTCAGGCCGTAACGCGACAACTACTGTTCGTTGCACGTGACGGCCAGTGAATGCAGCGCCCATGCCGTCCACGCTGTCAGTGAGCGTGACGGCGTTGCGTTCCGTGTCGGTGCCCGACACGCGATATCCAAGCGACTGCCCGACTTCGCTTGCGGTCGGGATGAAGTTCGTAGCGCGGCGAGGAAGCTCAATCGTGGTGTTCGTCGTGTATGACTTCGCCGGCGAGAGACCGCCGATACCGACGCAGGAAGGTAACATGAGCGCTACGAGCGCGACGGGCAATATTCGCATACTATCTCCCCCTCTTATCGCCAGCGCCCTCAGGGAGGCGCCCACAAATATATGAAGACCATATATCCGAAGTTCGTATCTAGAGGAAGGGCTGTTCTCAGCGGTGAGCAGCCATCGTGCCAAAGTCGGTTTTCAGTGACGCGTATGCACAGTTCCTCGGCGTGCTGATCGAGGCGCGGAAGGAGGCGGGCGTCACGCAGGTGGAGTTGGCCCGCGCACTCGGACGACCGCAGCCGTTCATCTCGTATATCGAGACAGGCGAACGTCGCGTCGATCTCATCGAATTCTGCGCTATCGCACGAGCGCTCAAAGTCGATCCCGAGGTACTATTTGCCGAAGTGGTGCGACGGCTGCCCGCTAAAATCACGATTTAGCGGCAAAGCCCCGGCCTCTCACGCACGCCGTTAGTTCAAAGCGCTATAGAAAAGCAGCCGGCACGGGCCGGCTGCGAAAGATCAGAATGGTAGCTGCTTCTCGTGCAAATAGGTCACCGCGGCGGTTGATAGGCTCGCGGCGGTAAAAATCGCGCGGGAATCGCTCCGCAGGATTTTTAGCCACGACGCAACATACGCGGCATGATCCGGGCGCGGGTCGTTGGTGACGCCCAGATCGGCGCAGAGGAATGCAGCGCCCAGCTCGGCGACCAGTTCTTCGGCAGCATAAGCGGCATCGCCGAACCGCTCGCCGAACGTCCGATTGAGGCGATGCTCCGCACCGGTCCAGTGGACCAGCTCGTGGAGCAACGTCGAATAGTAGCATTCGGTGGCGCTGGATGTCGGTGAGCCGATAAACCGCGCCTTGTCCGGGATAGCGATATAGTCGCTCCCCGGATCGAAATAGGCGCGGGTGCCGCCATGCTCGATCCGCGCCTTGGTCAGCCGGACGAACAGGTCAACGTCGTCGAGTGTTTCGGCTGCTGGAACGGTTGTCACGTCCGGATACCCGCCCTCGACCTGCTCCAGGTTGAACACGATCGAGGACCGCATGACGAAGCCGGGTCGGCGCTCGTCATCCTCTATCCGCTCAGTCGGCTTATAGAAGATGATCGGTGCGCCGCGCTGCCCCTTGCGGACCTGCGCGCCGCGCGTTGCCCATTGGCGGTACGTCGCCCAGTGCGGCGAACCGTATCCCCGCAGCATCTGTTCGGCCCAGAGGCCCACTGCATTGCCACCAGAATAGGGCTTGCCGCTCGCGGCGTTTACGGGACGGCTCGTGCCGTCGCCATGCCAAGGCATGACGAATGTGCCCGCGCCTTGCTCGATCGCTTCGATGATCCGCGCGGTGATGGTTTCATACGCCGAAGATGTTCGTGAAGTGCGTGCCATGTTCGTGTCTCCCGTTCTTCCGGGAGCGCCCCACCACCGTGGTGCGGCGCTCCCCTGAGCGCGGGAGTCCAGGGTCAAGTATCGCGGAGACGAACGCGCGGCACACGGCGGCACTTTGCGTGGTAAGCTGGCATTGTCGGACGTCGGGGAGTTTGGGGACTTGGGGGACGTGGAGGGAGCGGTCATGCCGCTCCCTTCGTTCAGTCAGGCTGCCGAGGCCGGCTGGACATAACTTCCTTGCGGGAACGTAAGCCACCGCGGAACCCAGTCCTCGACCTTCTGCCGCCCGTTCCTGCCCGCGAGGCAGTCGCGGATAATCGCCTTTTGAAGCTTGAGCGTCGTACCGGCATTTGCGCGCCCGGCTTCCGCTCCCGCCACTTCCTCGACCATCGCTTCCACAACCGCGCGGTTGCGTAACAGATCGAAGAAGGTGTCGTCCGGTTGCCAGTCGCCCGAAAGGTCGAGTGCGATATGTGCGCCGAGAACGTCGATCAGCTCGTTTCCGGCTTCGAGGCTCTCGGCCATCGCCGCTGTCGCGAGCTGGAGTACGGCATCATCAGACAGCACCGTGAGCGCGGAGAACGTCGCGGCTAGTCCTCCGTATTGGCCGCACCCGATCACGCTCCCACTATTGTCCTCCCTCAGCAACAAACAGCCGTCGTTGAGCGCACGGCGAACCTGCTCCGATGCGGGAGCCTCCGCCACGCTCTGCGCGATCTCGGCTTTGCGGGTCTGTAGCGGATCGGCTTCGACCTTCCACAGCCCTGATCCGCACATCATGTGCGCGACGATCAGTCGAAGTGTCAGATCGGGGCGTTTGACCAACTCGGCCCTAATTACCGCATGACGGTGGAGATCGACATAGTTGCGCAGCGGCGCGGAGAGTTCAGGACGCTCCGCTGGACTTCCCTTCTCACGGTTTTCTCGTTCAGCCTTGCGGAGCTTCCAGCCTTCGTGCGCTTCAACCTCGCCCGAGCCCGACACAGTAACGTACACGCCGCCACCTTCGGTCTGGTCGGCGCATACATATTCCCAGCGCTGAAAATATGAGGTCTCTGGCAGGACATGCACGCTCTCCCAGCCTTGATCCCGAAATGTAGCTGCAAGTGCGTCCACCGCGCGCGTCTGATGCTCCCAGAATAGCTCGCTATCGGCGAAATACCGGTCTTCGCCGAACAGGTCTGAGATGATCTCGCCCGGATAGCTGTCGAGCGGGAAGATCGCCACCTTGGTGGGGATCGACTGCCCGCCGCACAGCCAGTGCTTGAGATTGCTGCCCACGGGCGCGCGGCCCTCCGGATCACGCCAGAGGGACAGCCATTCCTGTTGGCGTGCGCGGGAAGCAAGGGTGAGGTGGCGCACGGTGGCAGGGTCGATTTCTCCCTTGCGGTACAGCGAGCGGATGGCGGGTAGGAGGTTGCCGAGTGCGAGTATCCGCTTCACCTGCTGCTCGGTGATGCCGAAGGTGAGGGCGATGTCCTCGACGCTTCTCCCGGCTTTGACGAGCCGGACGAAGCTCACCCACTGGCTAACCTCATCCGCGTCCTGTCGGGCGAGGTTCTCGATGAGGGATGCCTCAAGCGCGTCGGAATCATCGCCGTCGTCAAGGATCGCGCACGGCAGGGCTCCGAGGGGTAAACCCTCGGTAACGAGTGCCCGTGCCGCGAAGTAGCGACGACGACCGGCAACGATCTCGAAGGTCTGCTCGCTGCCATTGGGTCGGACTAGCAGGGGCACGATAATGCCGCGCGCTCGGACCAAGGGCAGGAGGTCGGAGATATCGGGTGCCTTCGCACCATATCGCATGTTGAGCTTCGAAACCGAGAGCTGGTCCAGGCTGAGATGAGTCAGTTCCATTGTAGTCACTCCAAAATGCGCACCGACCCGGAAGGGGTGGGCGGCAAGAGCGACTAAGAAGGCGGGGCGCGGCAGCCTGCACCCGCAGGGCCGAAACGCATGTGGAGGACCGAGGGCGTAGCCCTCGGTTGCTGGCTGCGGCGCTTCGCCTAGGAGGCAGCGCCGCTCACCCCGGTGGTATCAAGAACTGGGCAAGGGGAATTCACTCTTGCCAGCTAGATCAGGAGTTCGTGATACTTGTCGTCGAACGCCTTGCAGAATCGCTCGAACAGGGCGTGGGTAAGTAAGGCTTTGTCACCTTCCAACGGGCCGTTATCCCTCTCAACAAGCTCATTTTCTAGCAGAGTAATTGCCGCTGACGCGGCGCGCAAAACGCGAAGCGCCTCCCCCGCATGCTTTGTCTTGCTAACGTCAGAACGCGCGCGGCTGAAGAGCAGCATCAGCCCCATCGGAATGCCGAAGGCGCGCGCCATAGCGTCCATCTGGCTGTAGGAAATCTGTTGGCGTCCTTTGACAACGCCCAGGAACGATGAGTCCCAGATCGCCTTCGGGTTTACGCGAAACTCTACAGGTTCCTTATCCTGCTTCAGAATTTCGCGCAGTCCTTCAGACGCAACATTGGGGTTGCGTTCAAAACGGTCACAAATTAAGTCGTGGAGCAGCAAGCGCAGGGAGTCAGGTGTTTTACGCTTTTCTCTCGGCAAGGCAGTAAACGCCTTCAACGACCGGTCCGCTTGACTCTTTGGCATTTGCCCCTCGTGTAAATTTTTCACGCATCAGCGGAACGTATCGTGCCCGCGTGTAAAATCAATCCGTCTATTACTTGTCCCTTGCATATCGTTCTAGTCGATGATGCTATCCTGTCAGTGACGGCGGATATCGCCGATTCGTCACTTGGTGTCGTTGTGGCATACCGATCGCCCCCGGGCGGTGCACCCTCTAGCTCTCGCGTCTCCGAGGGCACGCGAGAAAATAGTCGGAAGACTATGCGAGAGGGTTTTTGTTTATATCTCACGCATAGAAAAGTCCCCGACACGGTCTCCAAAGAGAATGTGCCGGGGACCGGAATTGCCAGCCTTGCGTATTGCACACGTAGGGCTGGCTAGGATGAGGAGTTAGGTCGACTACCAAGGAGATTCGGCATGTCTAATAAGGCTCCCCATGCCATCTTATTTATGGCATGTTATGGAATCATCGACAAGCTTGGCTTGTGGATGGGATTTACGACTGAGATTATACCCGAGGAATGGGCTTCTTGGGTTAATCCGTTGCTCACCGTTATCATCTGGATTTCTTGGGTGATGGCGGGCGCATGGATAATCGTACGAGTTGCTTACCTCATTGTACGATTTACGCGCTGGGTGCGCAGGACCATAGACCGCTGCTGGCACAGGGTCATTCAGCGGGTCAACGCCCGTCTGCGGCGGATTGTTGCCCGTCTGGATCAGGTGTCTCCAGCAAAGAACGACAGCGCTTCCAGTTGAAAGCGATGCATAATCGGGGAGGCGCGCGAATGCAACCTTGGGGTCGATCTTGGGGCGGATCGACTTCGCTTGCCGATCTGATGAAGCTCACTGGGCGCCCATGCTTACGACCTAGTCCGCGTCAGACTCATTCATGCTGATACGAGGCTTCATCAAGAAAATACGCTCGATGTCCATCGGTCAGCTCGACGAGCACGGACTCCTGCTTCGCCTCGATGCCGAAGCGGTGCATGAACGCTGATATTTCGTGAAATCGCGCTTTGAATGCCTCGTCGTCGGTAATGAATGAATAGACGATTGCGACGTCATCTTCGAGAAACTCACCGTCGGTTGCCTTCCAAACGCCTCGTGAAGAGGGTTGGAGCGTGCAGCCGCCGTTGATGTCGGTGAGGACATGGAGAGCGGCCTCGACCCAGGCATCGTGGCTCGGTTTAATGGGTTGGCGGTATTTGTCCTTATCCGGAACGTAAATGCTGAACTTTTGAATACTGGGCTGCTTATCAGATCGCAGAATCGCGAGAATATCCATTCACCCCCCCACAATAAAGCCCCGCGTGAGCAGGGCTTTATAATGCGGCAGAGATGATAAAGATCAAGGTGTGTCGATGCGCGGCACCCCGATGTCATCCGGGATGACTCGCTTCATTCCCGATTCAATGCCACGCGAAGATGGTCCAACGCCTTCGTTGGCGAAGCGTTCGGACGTTTTGCGAACTCGCGCGAGTATCGCCTGCGCATCATCGCTGATAGGGGGCAGGGTGTCGCGACTGTAGGAGCCAGGGGGAATGCTTTCCGACTGACTGCAAGGATCTAAGGTCATGGTATCTCCCGACCGTTCGCGAGACTTCAATGAATTTGAAGCCTCGCCGCGGGCGAGGGAGAAAATACGAGCGGTGAAGTATGCTGCTGCTGCCAAGCCGGCGGTCACTCCCCCAACGATGCGGGCGGACCTGCCCTTTGCGGCAGGGTGCATACCGCGGCGATGGATTGCTGCGGATCTTGGCGGACTCTCAACTACTTTCGCCCGTGATGCCATAATGGCTCCTGTAAACGACTCGCTGCCGTCCCGAGAACCATAGGCCTCGGGTATCTGCGCTAGATCGACAAACCTGGTTTATAAGCTTGTAAGGTACTGGATCGCAGACGATGCGAACGAGAGCGACATCGGTTGGCTATGCGAGCCAAAATGCGATCCTTCCTGCTACCGTCATTAATCATAGGCGCTGCGCTCGAATGTTGCAAGAAGCGCCGAGGGTCGGGGTTTGCGAGTGAGATTCCCGTCTGGTGAACAAAGTACCGCCATTTCGAGGCTCGGCCCTGTACGGAGTACCATTCGTGACAGCGCGCTTCAAAATCAGCTCGTCGAACGGATAATATAGCGCAAAGGCTAGGCTTTTGTGGTCTGCTACCAGGTTCGACATAATCAAAACGACCGCATTGCGGATTTCCGCGTGGTTCGACGATTGAAGCTTCTGCAGAGCCACTTTTCCGAGTTCGAGCTTTTTCAGCTTGGTGATCTCCGGGCTCTCCTCCGGAGGCGTTTCGATCGCATCCAGATATCCACGACGTTCGGAAAGCAATTGGGCCTTTTTCGCGTCGAACAAGTCTCGCTCGATCGCACCGTCGAGAAAGGCATCGGTCAGTCGGGACAGGAGTTCGTCACACCGCGCAAGGCCGAGCTTCGCTGCTTGCTGTGCTACCCGCTTTTCCTCTTCGGCGCGCGCATGGGCGTTTTCGGTCAAGTCCCTCAAGTCCCTCAACTCTGCGGGATCCAGCTGCAAATGCTGGAGTAGCTGATGCAGGTCCTCGCTGATGTCAGCCTCCCGCAGCGAGGTGCCCCGGCAACTGTCAGAGTGGCAACGATAATAGACATGGCCCTTTTGCCGCTCGCCGATAAGGGCGCGGTCGCATTGCCCACATTTGATCAGGCGTGAGTACAGAAATGCGTGCCTCGTCGTGAGCGCATAAGCGCGGCCGGACAGGATGGCTTGGCAGCGGTCGAAGACCGCTTTTGTAACGAGCGGGGAGTGGGCGCCGGCGAATGTCTGGCCGGTGCGCTTGATGTGGATGAGCCCGATGTAAAAGGGGCGTCGAAGCATTTCCCATATGCCGTTCGCCGAGACAGGGCCGCCTTGCCGGTTTCGAAGTCCCCGGCGGGCCATTTCGTCGCAGAGGTCGCGCACGGTGAAGCGGCCGGTCGCATAGAGTTCGAACGCTTTGCGGACGAGCGGCCCCATTACCGGATCGATCTCCTTGGGCTTCCCCTTGCCGCAGTCGCGATAGCCGATCGGAGCGGGGAGGGGGTAGAGTCCACGCTTGAGCGCGCCGTCGATCCCCTTGCGGACTTCCTGTCGCAGGTTGCGGATGAAGTCCGACGCAATCACGGCTTGAATATCAGCCGCGAGCCGACCCCCGCGCGACCCCAGGTCTAGGCTCTCATGGGCGAAACGCACGTCGACGCCCTGGTCCATGAGATCGGCAAGGAAAGACCAATCCCGCAGGTTGCGTGCGCTGCGATCGATCTTGTGGATGATAACGCCGGGAGCCTCGCGGCGAGCCAGGCGCTTCATCATGCGGGTGAACTGAGTACGGCCTTGCTTGGCCGCCGTCTCGCGCTCCTCAAACCATTCTGCGATGACGAGGCCGTTGCGGACGGCATAGGTTTCGATGGAGGAACGCTGTTCGGACAGGGACGAACCAAGTTCGCCCTGCTTTGCAGTCGATACCCGGATGTACGCGAAGTAGCCTTTCATATTGCAGAAGGAGTCGGCTGAATCGTATCGTGTTCCGGGGATTCATGCGAATCGTCCCGGTGCATAAGTTCCGCCTCCCCAAGGGCTTCAAGGATGCGGGCAAATTCACGAAAAGCTTCTCGTGCCGCTTCACGCGTCTCGGGATCGGCATTTTGACAATAGCGATCGAGCAGAAGATCACCGGGGCGGCGCTCAGGGGTCGACATGGTGGAAGCATGGCAGAGCAGCAGGCAAGCTGGCAGGCGTCAGATTGCCAACGGCGCGCGCAAGTTACCGCCTCTACGGATTCCGTGCATCGGCCATCATCGAGATATGGATGGCAACAGCAATTCGGTCCCGGTTATCTCGCGTGTCCTCGCTGACGGCACGCTGATCGAGACCGTGTTCGACCCTGTGCAGGGAACGACCGCGCTAGCGATTGCCGCCCCGGATGCAGCGCCGATCATCGCACCGGATCATGTGTTGCCATCGGGGTTGCGCCTCATCCCCTATGCACCGGACAATAATCTGCTCCTACATGACTGCGTGCTGCTGCCCTCGGCGATCGGCGACGCAGGCAGCAAGGAGCAGCTGGTGGCCGACATCACAAGCTACCTCCATCGCTATGTCGATCTCACGCCCGAGTTCGAAGCGATCGCCGCCCATTATGTGCTGCTGAGCTGGGTATATGACGCGTTCAACGAGCTGCCCTATCTGCGCTTTCAGGGCGATTTCGGGACAGGTAAGACGCGCGCGCTGCTGACGATCGGGTCGATCTGCTACAAGCCGTTCTTCGCCTCCGGCGCCTCGACGGTATCTCCAATCTTCCATATTCTCGATGCGTTTGGTGGTACGTTGGTTCTCGACGAAGCTGACTTCCGCTTCTCTGACGCGACGGCTGACATCGCCAAGATCCTCAACAACGGCAATGTCCGCGGCCTGCCAGTGCTGCGCACCATGGCGAACCGACACAAGGAGCTGAACCCGCGCGCATTCCGCGTATTTGGTCCGAAGTTGATCGGTATGCGTGAGCGTTTCTCGGATACCGCGCTTGAAAGCCGCTTCCTGAGCGAGAAGACAGGTACACGACCGCTACGATCCGACATTCCACTGCATCTCCCCGGAGCGCAGGCGGCAGAGGCGCAATGCCTGCGTAATCGCCTGCTAGCATGGCGCTTTGCTGCACGACGTGAAGTCAGGATCGATCCGGGCTGTCGAATGGGGGGCGTATCGGCGCGGCTTAATCAGGTAGCAATGCCGCTCCTGTCGCTAGTCGATGATCCCGGTGCGCGCGCAATGCTGGCGAACTGGCTGGTGGTTGACGCGCGCACCGAGAGTTCCGGGAACGTGCCGCGAAGTGAGCGGGCGGTGGTCAGCGCGATGCGCGACGCTTTCGCGGACCTTTCAGTTCCCTATGTCACCATCGATGACATCGCGCGCCGAACGAACGCAGCGTTGGCAGACTTTCAGCTTCCGCTCAGCAACAAATCGGTTGGTGCGATCGTGCGCCGGCTAGGGGTAGCGACCACCAAATCGCGCGGCATCTATGTGGTAGGTCAGGATGCGCGGGAACGCGTCGACGCGCTGGTCGAACGCTTTGCACTGTCCACACTGTCCACAACGGATGCAGACGCGATTGCCCACAGCATTGGCAATCTACCGCCTGCCACGAGCGAGCCGTCTCTGGAATGATAGAAGAAGGGCCGAGAGCCATCTCTAACCAAACTCACACATGCACAACAAAATCGCATCACTCAGAAAGGCATGGGCGCTGTCACAGACTGAGCTCGGCCAGTTGATCGGACGCTCCCGCACCGGTGTCGGCCATATGGAAATGGGGGCGCGGCATTATTCGCTCGAGGTGGCGCTCCGCCTCAGCGCGCTCTTCGAGACCGACATCGCTGACATCTTTCCTGATCATGCGCGGAGCGGCATCGAGGCGCTCGCCGCGCGACTTGCACCGCTCAGTATCCAGCTCGAAGGGCGCGAGGGACTTTCAGCGGAGCGAAAGCGCGAGCTTCTGGCCAGTTTCAGCAGTCGGTACGGGGTAACTGACGCCGGCCTATGAGCGCCAAGCCGCGTCCAGGGTTCATATTGGGAGTACATCCAACCTCCTCCGGGATGGGATGGGTTGTGTTTTCCGGGCCGTTCTCGCCGCATGACTGGGGAGTCCGCTCCACGCACTGCCACGATAAAAACCGCAAATGCGTTGAGCATGTGCGCAAGCTTATTGCTCGCTACCAGCCCGAGGTAATCGTGCTGGAATCCTTCGAACGAAGGACCTCTGCGCGCAAGACGCGGATCGAGCGGCTCGGCCGATTGATCGTCTCACTGGCGGCAAGCGAGAATGTCGATGTCGCGATTTTCCCGCTCGGTCAGGTGAAGGCGCATTTCGCGAGCGTTGGTGCCGCGACGCGCCAGGAGGTCGCTGAAGCGGTGGCTCGACATCTGCCTGCCTTGTCGCACCGTCTCCCCCGCCCGCGTCGCGCCTGGAACAGCGAGCATCCGCGCATGGCGCTATTCAGCGCTGCGGCGCTCGTGCTGGTCCACTATCAGGCGCGGGCGGTCGACGTTCTCGATCAGCTGGGGCGTGGGGTGGCCGACGTGTCGCCGTGACCCCCTACCTTACTTGCTAGCGCGGAATGGGAGGCGGGCGAATCTTGCCAAAATGGTCCGTGCCACCGGTCGGACTCGCGATCTAAGGTGCGTCAATTCGGCGCGCATCCGCGATCGTACGCCATTCCTCAGTCAGCACACCGGACAGCACGTCGCTCGGCACCCGCCAGTTCGCGCCGAAGCTGGGTTCTGCCTGGAACAGGAAGCGTTCTGCAAACGGTCCAGCATCCTGTGCGCGGATATATTCGATGATATTTGCGGCGTGCGTGCGATTGGTCGTGACCGTGAGCACGGTCAGGTTGGGGATCCCCCAATGTGTCCGGTACGCGCGCGTTCGCAATATATGGAGGTACGCCGCAATCTTTCGCCCAAACGAGGTTTGACCGGAAATCGATCGCTCGATGCTCTCGGTGTTGCGATCGATTTCGACGGCAAAGAAGCGATAACCTGCCCCCGGATATTCGAGGCCGAACAGGTCATCCGGGATCAGCGAACGGTTCGCCGAAAGCGGCAGTGCCAGATCGGCTGCTGCCTTTGCGAGTATTTCGCTGCGGCTGATGTAGCAAATGCCATGGTCACTCGCCTTAATCTCAAACGACGCGCCCACGCATGCCTGCATGAGCTGATGGACGAATGGAGCCGCCCGGCCTTGAGGCTGGCGGACCAACGTCCCGCGCTCAGCGAGTGCGAGCTTTGCCCTGGGCGCAAAATCGTACACCAGATGCTGGTACCGCGCATGGAACGACGCGAACTGTTGCTGTGGGCGCGCGAGATAGGGGCCGTGCGCATCGCCGTTGTAGAAATGAGTGAGGCGGAATTTTAGGTTGGCGAGATTGCCTCGTGCGTGCCGGGTCAGTTCATGGAGGTAATGCGTTGGCAGCGGCCCGTGCCGGTCGATTGCCTCGAACAGGCGAATGTCTGCTTCCGTCGGAATCATGCGGACAGCACCCGGCTGCGGAGCTGCGTAGCGAAGCCGACGATTTAGGGCGTCGTGGGGCATGGGATGGTGCGTAGCGCGCCGAGAATGCACTGTAACCGGTCGCCATGGGCGCGCCTGCAATGCCATGGCGCGGCACGAGCACGCCTGCACAGTTGGCTTTTTATGCGCGGGATATCGGATTTCCTGACGGCACGGTCGGGCACAGGTTTCGGCGGCGTGCGTGCCACGCCTCGGCTGTCGCGGCGTCTGCCGGGCGAGCGCCTGACGCTGCCAGCGCCTGCCCCCGCGCGAGTATTCGCTCTTGGATAGCGCGCCCGGCCGCCGTTTCGCGCTCAAGCTGGGCCATCATTTCGGGGGCGAGGCCACCCGTGGCGGTCTCTTGGACGATCCACTGCATGGTCTGGCTGTATGACCAATTGCTGGCTAGGAACTCGTCGGCAAGCGCTTTGTCGCCAGGATCGTCGCTCGCGATCACATAGTCGATCCACCCGACGGTGCGCTCCTTGTCCGACATCCGCGTCACCACTCCTTCGAAATATCATCATCGGGCGGCTCGAATGGCGTTTCGACCTGCGTGCCAGCCGCCGCATCATTCTTCTGCGCAGGGGTAATCGCGACCCTCGACCGGTTGCGTGCGATTATCTCGTCATACTCCTCCGCGTTGAGTTGCGGGAGATCGGGAGCCGGCGAAATGGGAATAGACACCGCGTGCGGCGTCGATCCCTTGATATGCGCGGCAAACTGGAGCCGAGGCTGGTCGAGGATGAAGTCCGGCGTGGTGCGCATCTCGCTCGCCATAGCGCGAGCGTCGGATGCGGACAGACCCGACGCGAATTTGATTGCGGTGTTGGCGTTGAGCGAGGCGCGGAGGCTTCCGCTCGCCTGATCGAGATACTGATGCGCGAACAGGCACCCGCACCGGTATTTGCGCGCCTCGGTCAAGAGATCGTCGATGTTGCTGTCGAAGTACGACGCGGCTTCGTCCACGATCAGGAAGGTCGGTTTGCGCTCGTGTGCCGGGATGGCGGAGCGTTCGAGCACCGCCTGGAGCGTGAGCGAGATAAACAGCTTGCCGAAGCTTGCGCTGCTTCCTTTGAGGAAGTCCTTGGCGGTGTCCACGAGGATGATCGATCCCTGATTAAGCTCGGCGAACAGGTCGAGCTTGGTTTCGGGGCTGGTGAACAGCCGCGCCATCGTCGGGTTCTCGATGATGGCCTGGAGCCGGTAGCGTATCTGCTCCTTGGTCTGCTTGAACGTCGGCCCCATGAAGTCGTTGACGAAGAAGTCGCGCGGGATTGGCGGCAGTTTCTCGATTGCCGCGCCGTACGGCACGGGATCTGACATGAGCCGGAGCATGTCGAGGATGGTGGCGTTGCGCCCGAGCGCCTCGGGTAGCGTCAACATGAGCCGCGCGACATAGCGGAAGAACACGCCCTGCTTGGCGGTGAGGTCCGCGCCTAAAAGACCGGTGAACAGATAGTCGAAGGTCTGGATGACGCCTGCGGTCACCTGCTCGCGCGTCACCTCGTCATATCCTTGAAGGCGCTCCTGATTGAGCGCGAACACGTTGAGCGCCGGTGGATAGTGGATATCGCGCGGATCGATCACCACCTGCCGGTCGCCGAGCCCCAGGTCTGCGCGCGTGAGCTTCCGGATGAGGTCGCTATGCGGGTCGATGATGACCAGTGACGGCGGATCGTCGGACTGGAGATCGTGGAGCACGAGGTTCTCGATGAGGGTCGTCTTGCCCGCGCCGCTGCCCCCAACGATATGCATATGATGGAACCGCTCCTCATGGGTGAGCTTGAGCGGGACCGGCGTCATGAAGAGGTCGTAGAAGGGGGTGTAGGCGAGATAGGTATCGACCAGCTCGTCGAGGGGGAGCGTGCTCTCGTTGGCGAACCGGAACGGTTTGCGCTCTTCGCGCTCAGGATCGCGACCGGATGCGACGCAGATGTTGATGTAGAGCTGCCGCGTCAGGTCGCGGAACAGCCCCGCGTCGCGATATTCGTCCTGTGCGAATGTGCCAAAGATGCGGTGGATGGTGTCGCGGGGATCGGACAGCGCGTACACCAGAGGGACGGTAAAGGGGGTGGGGGCTGCGAGGTCCGGCAGCAGCGATACGATCCCGAAGACGACATTCTCGATCGCTTCGCCGAGCATCGCCAGGATCGCGGTCTGATTGGCGAAGAAATGCTCCTTGGCGTAGAGCAGATTGCGGTACTCGACGAACGCTTGGAGCGACATGCGTCCGAAGTCGGGCTCGGGCAGGGTCCATATCTGCTCTTCGACTTCGATGAGATGGTCGGCGACGCAGTAGAAGGCGAAGCGGATATCGTCGGGCAGCTCAAGCGCGGCGTCGATCGCCTGCATGGTGAGCATCGCCTTGCTCACCCCGAACCTCGCCTGATGCGCAGCGACCCGCTCATAGAGCGCGCGGGTCTCGCGCAGTTCCCGCTCATGCTCGCTTCCGAACCTGCGCGTGAGCGGGACATATGCCGATGGCGTTGGCGGGCGCATCAGTAGGCGCAGGCGCGGACAGCAAGTAGGAGCACGACGAACGCAGCACCGACGAGAGCGAAGGTGAGATGTCTTTCCTCAACGCCCGCCGGCAGCTCGATACCGAATGCCTGGAGTGGCGGGCGGTACTCGGGGTCGGTGTCCGCTTCTTCCGCGGGCTCATCGCGACTTGGTGCCACGAGAGACGGTGCCGGCTCAGCCATTGGCGCTGGTGCCTGCACGACTGTCATCGGAGCAGGCGTCGTCGAATGCGCCACCACCGCTGGCTGGGCACCGTCAAAATCGATGAGCACTTCCCGGCCATCGAAGGTGGCAGCGGTGTCGAGATAGGCTTTCACATTCTTGCAGGCGTCGATGAGCGTCTCTTCCGCGTCGATTAGCTCCGCCATGCTTTTGCATTCGATGTGGTGGCCTTGCTCAAGGCTCCTGATCGTGATGTTGAGATTCATGGCGACCAGCGCGAGCGACGCGAAGGACTTGAGCACGCCGCCCGCCGTGCCGCTGGAGAGGTTCGCGTCCACGCGCGCGAGATGCCGCTTGGACGCTTCGCTGTTATAGATGACCTCGTTGTGGAGCTTGTATCGCTGGATGCTCGCGCGCTCGGATGTTGAGTATTCTGCGCGCACGTCGATCGCGAAGATCACCTTGGACGACATAACGCCGGCCTCGCGTTGCGAACGCTTGATCTTGAGCTGCATAGTGCCCTCCCCCGAAGACCAGGAGAGTTGAGGCTAGGTAACGCCGAGAGTCAACCAGTCCAGTCCTCGCAGAAACATCCATCTTGGCATGGAGTCGGAGGCCGGTGTAGCGGCAAGACTACTGAATTACTGAGATATTGCGCCTAGAAATCCCCCGATACGGTATCCTGCTCTGTATGCTGGACCCGTATGCAGAGGTCAGCGCGGCGGCACCGAGGCTCCTGCATAAGGATCATAAGGCTGCGGGCTCGGCGTCGGTGGCAGAGGCGGCGGGGCCGGTGGTAGCGGTGTGGAAGCGAGCGCGGTGGAATCTGAATCGCTCATTTGCAGCAATCCGGCGGCAATCAGTGGAGCTCCAAACACCACAAAGCATCCAAGGATCACGACGAGTGCGCGCCGCACGTCGATGCGACCGCTGAGCATGCCAAAACCGATAAACGCGACCGCAATGACCGCAATCGCTGTCGCTAGCGTGCCCAGCATTGCGCCCTGTACCCAGTGCGCTGCATCGACCAGCGCACCTGTCCCAGGCGGCGTGGAGAGCCCGTCCGCCACGGCTTAGGTTTGCTGTTCGAGCATGGCCGCCGTCGCGACCTGCGACACGTAACGCCGCCCGCCGGCGCGGCTCAGCTGAACGTAAAGATCGATCGTCGAGCGCACATAGTGATGCACATCCGCGCGGCTCAGCTGGGAACCGCTCTGGAGGGCGAGCAGAGTGATCTGTTCGATTGCGCCCCTGGGGCTGTCGGCATGGACCGTGGTCATCGAGCCCGGATGGCCCGTGTTGACCGCGCGCAAGAACGCCAGTGCCTCGTCACCGCGAAGCTCGCCAAGGATGATGCGGTCGGGACGCATACGCAGCGATGCCGCGACTAGGTCGTTTGCGGTCACCCGCGCCTCGCCAAGTTCGCTGCGCGCGGCGAGCAAGCCAAGTGCATTGGCGTGCTGGAGCTGAAGTTCGGGGGTGTCCTCGATGAAGATCAATCGCTCGTCCGCCGGGATCTCGGCGATCAGCGCGTTGAGGAACGTGGTCTTGCCGGTCGAGGTGCCGCCGGCGACGAGGATGTTCTTGCGCGCGCGCACGGCTGTCGCGAGCGCGCGTTCGAGGTCGCCGCTCGACAGCGCATCGGCAATCGCAGCATCCGCTGTCGCGGTGCCGCTGTCCCCGATCCGCGCGTCGGCAAATGCGCCTGCGCTGGTATAGTCGGCGAGCTTGAGGTTCGGCGCGACATGCTTACGGATTGCGAGCGCGACCCCGCCGCGTGTGGCGGGCGGCCCGACGACCTGCACACGCGCGCCGTCGGGGAGGGTGGCCGATAGGAGCGGGTGCTCGCGGCTGATGCCCTGGTGCGCGAGCGCGGCGATCTGGCGGGACAGGCGGACCAGTGTCTCTTCGTCGAGTTCGGCGCTTTCGAGCCGCTCGATCGCGCCGCCGGTGCTTTCGGTCCAGATCTCGTGGGGGCGGTTGACATAGACGTCGGTGACATCGGGCCGCGCCAGCACATTGGCGAAGGGCGCGAGGAACGCCCGCAGATAGACCTGGCGGCGCAGCGGCTTGCTCATCGGACAGCGGCTGCCCCGGTAAAATCGAGATCGCGCGCGACGAACACGCTGACGCTGGTGCCCGGCTTGACGGTCAGCGTCGGTGTGATCTGTTGCGGTTGGACCGCCTGCGCCGTCACATTTGCGCCGGGCAGCGCATAGATGACCGGAGCTCCGGCTTCGCGCGAAGCAATGTTGACGCCGATATCGAGCGCCGACTGGAGGATTGCGCCGCCGAACCGCTCGAAAAAGTGCGTGTTGACCCGCGCACGCACGCCGGTGCGGCCGACGGTGTCCGCTGACGGAGATCCGATCGCAATCGTTACGCCATCGGGGCGCACGAGGCGCGTCCAATTGATCAGCGCGCGCTTCTGCCCGGCGGAGGTCTGGGCGTCATACTCGCCGATCAGGCGGCTGCCGCGCGGGATCAGCACGCGCGAATTGTCGAACCCGCGTACATCGCGCGACACGATCGCGCGCGCAAACCCCGCCCGCGTTGAGTCGAGCCCGGATTCGAGCACGGCCTGGATCAGCGTGCCCTGGACGATCGTGGTCGAGCGATTGGCGAGCACGCTGGATCGGGCGCGGTTGGTGTCGCGCGGCTGCGTCTGGCCTTTCGCCGCTTCCTGATCGTCCCCTCGACCGGTGTCTGCGCGCTCGGTTCGCGCTGGGGCACCCTGATCGATCACCAGTACTGCCGCCGTGTCGGATCGCACGGGCTCCGGCCGCGATGCGGACTGGCTCTGGGGCTGCGGCACATAGACGATCTGCAGCTCGGGCGCTGGTGCAGGCCGCGGAGCAGGAGTGGGCGGTGGGGTGGGTGCGGAGATCACCGTTGCGACCGCCGGCGGGAGCGGCGGTGCGGCAGGCGGTACCGGAGCCGCCGGGATCAGCAGCGGCGGCGGCGCGGCGAACGCGGTCGATTCAGCGGTTCTTGCCGTGACCGCTGGAGCAGAAAGCGCACTTCGCCGTGTTTCCAGAACCACGAAGAGGATCAGCCCGGCGGCAACCACGCCGGCGATGAAGATCCAGGTCGGTATCTGGCGCGTCGCGGTGCCGACATTCGGGCGCACGTCCCTGATGGCTGGAACGGCTTCCATGGGTTCCGGGGCGCTCATGGCTTGGCCTTCCGCACAATCCGCGTCGCGCGGGCGGAGCGTCGATCGATCCGGAACACCAGTTGCTTCGCAACCCCGTCGATGACGTAGAGTCCGTCCTGCACAACGCCGTTCACCAGCGCCTCATGCCCCTGATCGTTGATCGCATAGACCGCCGGCATCGCGACGTTCACGGGCCATTCGATATAGGTCTTGAGGCCATCGTCGCTGAGCGCCGAGGGGCGCAGCTTGCGATCGCCGCTGATGCGGTAGAGCGTCTCGACGGCGGCTGTGGTCGCCTTGGCTTCGCCGCCCGCTGCGGGAGTCGTCGGATAGGAGAACCGCACGCTGAACGCCATCATCGGGGATGGCCCCGGCAGCGGCTGGAGGTCGAACGCATAGCTGCGGACATCCGTCACCACCGTCATGTTGGTCGAAACCCCGGGCTGGATCGGCTTGATGAACAGATGATCGCCTCGCTTGGTGGTCGATACCATCCACGCGCCGCTGTCGCCGACTCCGACGCTCTCGATCCGTTCGTCGGGTGCGAATTCGAGGCTGAGCTGATAGCCCGGCGCGACCTCAAGCGTGACGACCCGATCGGTTCGGTACTCGACGATCTGGAGACGGGAGTCGGCGCCTGCAGGTTGTGGGCGATATTGTGCGGCTGCGGGCGATACGTCTGCGAGCGTGAGGATCGCGAGCAAGACGGCGCGCTTCACGGCTGCGCTCCGGTAATGGGCGTTACGCTGGCTTCCGGTGCCGGTGCCGGTGCCGGTGCCGGTGCGACCGGTCGCGGCAGCGCCTCGGCATCGCGCCGATAGCGTGTCACCTGGAAGCCGAGCGGATTGATATAGCGGTCCTCGACCCGCATCGGCTCGCCCGAATAGCGGAAGCGGATCACCGCGACCCAAGAACCGATCGGACGCGCCTGCCCGCCCTGGTCGGTGCGACGGGTTTCGAAGCGGACCATCGCCGCGTCGGGACCGATCGGCGACACGCTTTTGACTTCGGTCTCGATCATGGTCGAGCGCGGATATCGGTTGAGCGGCGCATCCGGGAAGGACGGCTGCATCGAGGCGATGTAGCGACTGCGCGCGCTGTCGGCCGACCAGAGTGCGACCTTGCGATAGTTGGACTGCAGTGCATTGATGTCGAAGCTCTCGCGGGCAATCACATATTGGACGAGAAACGACTGGGTCAGCGCCCTGTCCGGCGTGATCTCTGCAGCCTGCAATGGCTTGAGCGCCTGCACTGCACCGGTCTGCTTGTCGACCATCAGCGTATAGGGCTCGACCGTTTTGAGCGGGGTGAGCACCATGAGGGCGATCGCCTCGCACATCGCGACCACCGCGAGCACCGCGGCGACGATCCATGCGGTACGCCGTGAGCTACGCAGCGCCGCATTCTGGTCCTGCGCCCAGCTGGTCGCCGCCTTGAAATAGGCGGGGCTTGCCGTGGAATGGTCGGGCTTCATCGTTGGTCTCTCCGTCCGGCGCTTGCCGAAACGCGGCTGGTGGCGCGGCGCCGGAACGTGTGTCCGAGCGGGGTTGGCGGGGGCGGGGCGGTATCACGGGTCGCCGCTTCGATCGGCACGCGGCTCGCACCTGCAATGGCCGCGGCTGGAGCCTGCTCCTCGCGACGTTGGGAAGTGGCCACCGCATCGGAGATCGCGATGGCGCGCGAGCGGGCGACGACGGGTTCGCTCCTGCCTTCGGCGTCGGGACGGGCTTCGCCGGTGGTTTTTGGGGCGGCACCCGCGCGGCTCGCGGTCCAGGTCAGGATCGTGCCCAGCCGGAGCCCCATCGCCACGCGCGCCAGCGCGAAGAGCATCGCCCCGAGAACAGCTGCGAAGGTGGCGGTCGTGACGAGCAGCTCGACCGGCGCATTGGGCACTGAAATCCGCGCCGCCCGCGCGGCGAGGATGTTCGAAAGCCAGGTTTCGAGGATGGCGAGCTCGATGCCGAGCACGATCGCGACCCCAAGCGTCCCGAGCGCTGCGCCGAGGAGTGCGCGCAGCCACCCCTCAAACAGTCCCCGTGTCCCCTCGAATAGCAGAAAGGCCACGAAGAACGGCGCGAGCGCGAGCAACAGGCCGGCAAGGATCCGGACCGATGCAAATGCGCCGACAATGCCGGCAAGGTAGAAGATGCGCGCCAGCGCCAGCGCGTCGAACCCGGGAAGCACCGGAGGCGTGCGCTGCGCGGCCTGTTCGGTCGTCTGCGGGAAACCCGCGCCGTTGACTGCGAGCGACATGAGCATGCGGTCGGTATACTCCAGCCGCGCGACCATACCGCCCTGCGCACCCGGGAGCCCCGCCGGGCCACCGATGGATGCGGTGAGTTCGGCGGGACCCTTGAACACGCTGTTATAAACCAGCGTCTGATAGGGCGGCCAGCTGGTCGCCAGCATCAGCACGATGCCGATCTTGACGAACGCCATCACGCCTTCGCGCACGCTCGGCACATGCCCCAGCATCATGCGATAGCCGAACAGCGCGACGAATATGGTCAGCAGTACGGCGAGAATGATCGAGAAGGTCGAGCCCGGTGCCGCGAGCGCTTGATAACCGGCTGCCCCCAATTGCTGCGCCTGGCAGTCCACGAACGCAAGGATCGCGCTCACATAACCGCCATCGATCGGGACCGAGGGACAGATCATGCCAGCTCCAGCAGCTTGGGCATCCAGTCTGCCGGATCGTCCCCAGTGGTGATGCGCAGTTCGTCGAGCAGGCGCACGGTGCGCTCACGCCCCGACAGGATCGTCAGCAGATCGCGCTCACCGGTCAGGTTGAGCCGCGCGACGACGCTGTGATTGCCATGCTTGATCAGGAAGCAATGCGCATTGTCGGGCAGGTTGCGGACCAGTTCGAACTCGTGTTCGCTGAGACCAAAGCCCTCGATGTAGTCGACCGCGCGCGCCTTGGGATTGGCCATGAAGATTTGGGTAGCGGCCTGTTCGATGATCGCGCTGGCGATCCGGCTTTCGAGCGCGTCCTGCGCGCTTTGCGTGGCAAAGCCGACAATCCCGTTGCGCTTGCGGATGGTCTTTTCCCAATCCTTGATGCGCCGCATGAACACCTCGTCGTCGAGCGCCTTCCAGCCTTCATCGACGACGATGATCGCCGGACTGCCGTCGAGACGTTCCTCGACCCGATGGAACAGGTACATCATCGCGGGCGAGCGCAGTGCCGGGTCATCGAGGATCTGCGTCATGTCGAACCCGGCGGTGTCGATTGCGAGGTCGGTCAGATCCTCTTCATTGTCGAACAGCCAGGCGCGCTCACCTTCGCCCCACCAAGGGCGCAGCCGCGACCACAGGTCCGCCGAATGCGGGCGATGCCCGCCCCGGAACAGCTCGACCAGATAGGCAAGCCGGCGATCCTCGGCAGGCTGGCGGTAGTTGGTGTCGACCGCGTCCTTGATCAGTGCGACTTCATCGGTGTCCGCGCCGCCCGCCAGCACCGATATCCAGTCGATCAGGAACTGGCGATTGGCGGGTGTGTCCTCCAGCAGCAGCGGGTTGAGCCCCGACGGCGTGCCGGGCCGCAGAACATCATAGCGCCCGCCGATCGCGCGGATGAACAGTTCCGCGCCGCGATCCTTGTCGAAGAAGATGATGCGCGGCTGAAACTTGCGCGCTTGGGCGAGCAGGAAGTTGAGCACTACCGTCTTGCCTGAGCCCGACGGACCGATGACGGTGAAGTTGCCGAGGTCGGCCTGGTGGAAGTTGAAGAAATAGGGGCCGGCGGCGGTGGTCTCGAGCAACGACACCGCTTCGCCCCAGTGATTGCCGCGCGCCTGACCCAGCGGGAAATTATGGCTGCTCGCAAGCCCCGCGAAATTGCGCGTCGAGACTAGGCCACGCCGCGCGATATATTTGAAATTGCCGGGGAACTGCCCCCAGAAGGCGGGTTCAAGCGCGAGATTCTCGCGCACCGCGACCGCGCCAAGGTCGGCGAGCGCGGCCTGCACCTCGGCGATGCCGGCGTCGACTTCCACCGGGGTCGCGCCGCGCACCGCGATCGTCAAATGATGTTCGCCAAACCCCGCGCGGCCTGCCGCCACGTCGTCTTTGGCGTTGGACAGCTCGGCGCGGAGACTGAGCGCCTCGTCCTCTGCCGAGCGCATCCGGCGCAACGCGAGGTTCATGCGCGATAGCGCGGCCTGCCGGTCAACGAAGCCGAAGCTCTGCGAGATCGTGATCTCGTATGGCAGGCGCAGCAGGTCGTCGAACATGCCCGAGCCGGTGTGGCCGGGATAATCCTTGAGCGACACCAGTCCCAGATAGCTGGTCCGGTGGGCGCCTTCCGCGCCCAGTTCGACGAGTTCCTGTCCGAAGCTGATCCGGCGCCAGGGCAGATAATGGCCGATATCCGCCTCGGGCAGGAACATCGGGCGCATGTCGCCATTGAACAGATTGGCGAGAAACTCGATCGGCTCCGAGCAATCGCCGTGCTTGGTTGCGTAGGTTGTGAGCAGGCGCGGCTCGTAGCTGCCAAGCGCGGCCATCAGCGCTTCGCGTCCTGCGTCCAGTTCGCGCAGCTCATAGGATTCCGATGCTGCCTGATCGAGTCCAGCGTTGCCGAGCCAGCCGCGCACCCGGTCAAGTACACCGATCCGTCCCGGCATCGGGCGCCGTATCAGCGTCAGGAACAGGTCGTTCACATAAAGCTGCTTGGTCGCTAGCCGTGCGCGCCAGCGTTCGTCGAGCTGCTGCGAGAAGCCGTCGGGAAACTGTGAGGCAAGTTCCGCGTCGACGCGGCGGCGAACGACATGGTGGTAGAGCGCGAACCGCGAAGTACCGACCGCCTGCAGCATCGCGTCGCGCAGTCGCTTGCGATAGTCGAGCTCATCGGTGTCCGCCGTTTCGAAATGCAGGCCGCGCAGGTGGATCATCTGCATCAGCAAGCCATCGCGGGTCCGCAGCGTATGCGGATTGACGTGCGCGGCGTAGGGCAGATGCTCCCCCGCCGCCTTCTCGCGCGCGATCACCTTGGGATCGCTGGTCAGGGGCGGTAGGAATTGCATCGCCAGATCGCATGGTTGCGGACCCGTGGGCAGCGCCCGACACGAGTCAGCCAGAGGTCGAAGAAGCGCGGCTCGCGCAGGCAGGCGAGCACACCAATTGCATGGACGACGAGAGCAAGCAGGACCACCCAGGCCGATCGGAAAACCAGGAACAACTCGGTCGAGATCACCGCATTGGTGACGAACCACGTATAGGTGACGCCAGCAAACATCTGTGGACGCGTTAGCGCGACGAACACCGTATCCCGTTCAAGGCCCTGCACCGATCAGCCGCCTAGCGACGCGGTCGACTGGATGCCCGCTACGATGCTCGCAGCGCCAAACAGGATGAAGCAGCCGAGGATGACCGTCGCGCCATAGCGCCAGTTGATCCGACCGGTGAGCATCATGAGACCTACGACCGCCACGGCTATTACGGCAACAACAGTCGCAACCGTGCCGAGCAGGGTGCCTTGAAGCCACTGCACCGCCGACACCAGGACACCAGAGCCAGCCGGATCGCCGAGCGTGTCCTGCGCTGCTGCTGCGGATGCACAGAATATCGCCGCGGACAGCACCAAGCTAGCCGCTGAAGCCCGAAAAACTGTCACAAATGCCCCCTTACCCGAATCGGGTTGACCAGGGATTCTGTAGCCTTGAGCAACATTTGCCAACCGCAAAACGAGTTCTCTGGCTCCCTCAAAATCAATTTTGTCACGGTCGATTTTCCCGATTGTGTTCGTTTCGGGTATGTGCGTACTTCCCGTAACTGGAAAGATGGAACGGGGGCCATGGGGAAGAATCGCGCGCTGTTGTTGGGGGCTTCAACACTCGCCTGCATTTGGGTGGCCGCATCCAATGCGGAAACCATCACCTACGGCTATGACGCATTAGGCCGATTGCGCACTTCGGCTGTATCGGGCGGTCCCGATAACGGAACGAGCACCGCAATTTGCTACGACGCGGCCAGTAACCGCGAGCGCTATATCACGAACAAGGCTGGGCCGGCCGTCTGCACGCCCGCACCTACACCTACCCCAACTCCGGCACCTTGATCGGTTGACGAATAGTTCGTGGGATGGAGGGTGTGATGGGTTTGGGTAAATTGGTTCACGGTTGGAAGGCAGTGTTGCGGGTCGTTCCCCTCTTCGCCTTTGTCGCTGCGAGTGCAGCCATTGGGCAGAGCGGCATTGTGGGGCCAGTTCCGATCGATCGCTTTACGCTCAGCCCCGGCGGCGTCGATCTGCGCTCCGGCGTTTTCACATATAGCCACACTGATTTGAGCATTGGCGCGAGCGGAACGTCGAGCGGAATCTCGCTTGTCAGGTCCACGGACAATGGCAAACCGCATGTCGAGCGGTTTGCCCAATTTTCCCACAACTGGGAAATTTTCGTCTACGACTCGTTCGTGACCGGTGGCGGCCTTAAGGTAGGCGGATCTGGGCCCATTCAGATTTCGGTCACAGCCCAAGGGAGGTCGATGTCGTTTCGATCAGATCTCCCGCGAAATTATTACGGGGACCTGGGGCCTCCGATCAACCCATCGAATGCGAAGATATCGCGTGTCCAGTCAGGAACGTCATACTATTATTTATACACGGCGCCTGATGGCACAGTAATTACGTTCAACCCGATGACATCGGCACGTTGTAATCAGGATAATGGCAATTGCGCCTATGCGAGCCAGATGGTTCTGCCAGATGGCACGCGATATGACTTCAGTTATGATAATATTGGAACGATCAACTCGCGGTTGCGACAGGTGGTTGCTAGCACCGGCTTCGCTTTGATTTTCGAGTATACGACTTCCGGATCGCAACCTTACATATCCAAGGCGTGCGCGCTGAACCTAGCTGTGGTATCGTTGCCCTCCGGGTACACCTGTCCTACTGGCGCAATGTCGGCGAGTTACGCCTATTCCGGCAATTTCATGACGCAAATGACAGACCCGTCTGGCACCGTATGGAACTTTGGTAATACATATGTAGACGGATCGAGCGATTATACGCTTTCATTTTATAAGCCAGGAAGCGCCACACCATATTTGGTGAACACGTACCAGCAAAATTACGCAGACTGGTACTTCCGTGTTGTTAAGAGGCAGGTTTTTTCGCCTGGAGCGACCTACGACTATTCGTACAATGTTATTTCGCAAGGGGATTTCAACCCAGGCTCAGATGACGTGGCGGGCGGTAGCTACACGTACGAGGGAAAAAGTGTTTCTGCGAGCTACGGGGGGTATAGACCCCCAAAACTATACCCAGATAAAACGACATATATCACTCCGAAGCCTGAACGGCTCGTAGATGAGCTTGGTCGTGTCTATACGGGCGATTATTGCATGCCCTATCCGAACGGACAGGGATGTCGCCCTACAGCCCTGCAGGTCCTGACTGATCCTAGTGGTATAAAGACCTATTACAGCTACGACAGCAAACTGAACGTCACTCAAGTAGTGACCAAGGCGAAACCCGGCAGCGGCCTCGCCGATATCGTCCAATCTGCAACCTATAGCTGCTTGAATTTAAAGGCGTGCGCCAAACCGACGTCGGTTACCGACGCCAACGGCAATGTAACGACGACCACTTACAGCCCGGATCATGGGAGCGTGCTGACGCAGACGCTGCCAGCGGTGAACGGCATCAACCCGGTTACCCGCTACGCTTATGCGCAGCATTATGCCTGGCTGAAGGCGACGGGCAGCGGATATGTGCAGGCGGCGACGCCCGTGTGGCTGCTGAGCGAGGAGCGGACGTGCAAGGCTACGGCCACGGTTGGCAACGCCTGTGCCGGCGGAGCGGCCGATGAGGTCGTCACCACCTACGAATATCAGGTCGGGAGCGCGTCCGTGGGCAGCAATTTGTTGCTGAAGAGCAAGGTGGTCACCGCCGATGGGGTCTCGCTCCGCACCTGCTTCGGCTATGATGCGCTGGGACGCAAGATCAGTGAGACCGCGCCGCGCGCCGGTTTGACGAGCTGTCCGTGAGGGAGGGGGCGATGAGAGCAGCCATGCGCAACATTCTCCCCGCGCTAGCGCTGGGCCTGGCGATCTGTCCTGCGACCGCCTTCGCGCAAACGCCGCCCGCTTTTACCAGCGCGACGCGCTACGATGCGACCGGACAGGTGACCGGCACGATCGCACCCGATCCTGACGGCGCCGGCGGCAATCCGCGTCCGGCGGTGCGCAACACCTATGATGCCGCCGGCAACCTGATCAAGGTCGAGACTGGCGGCCTCGCGGAGTGGCAGGGCGAGTCGATTGCGCCGGCGAGCTGGAGTGGCTTCTCGATCCATATGGTCGTGGAGACGACCTATGACGGAATGGGTCGCAAACTGCGCCAGACCACCAGGGACGCCAGCCTGGTGGCGCAGGCGGTGAGGCAGTTCAGCTATGACAGCCTTGGTCGACTGGAGTGCCAGGCAGTTCGGATGAACCCGGCCGCGTTCGGATCGCTGCCGGCGAGTGCCTGTGCGCTGGGAACAGAAGGCACCCAAGGCCCAGACCGGATCACGCGCAATTTTTACGACGCGGCGGGGCAGCTGATCAAGGTTCAGCAGGGCGTCGGGACGAGCGTCCAGATCGACTATGCCCGGTATGAATACTCCGCCAACGGCAAGCGTACGGCGGTGATCGACGCCAACGGCAATCGCGCGGAGATGACCTATGACGGCCATGATCGTCAGGCGCGCTGGATCTTCCCGTCGAAGACCACGGTCGGCGCGGTCGATGCGAGCGACTATGAAGAATATGCCTATGATCCGAACGGCAACCGCACATCGCTGAGAAAGCGCGACGGGCAGGTGATCGGCTACAGCTATGACGCGCTCAATCGGGTCACGGTCAAGGATCTGCCGGGTACGACGGCGGCGGATGTCTATTATGGATATGATCTACGCGGGCTGCAGCTTTATGCGCGCTTCGGCTCGACCGGCGGTCAAGGCATCACCAATGTCTATGACGGGCTGGGGCGACTGAGCTCCAGCACCACCGATCAGGGCGGAACGTCGCGAACGCTGGCATATGAATGGGATGCCGGCGGCAACCGAACGCGGGTGACCCACCCCGATGGTGTGTATTTTACGTCCACCTATGACGGCCTGGATCGCCTGACCGCCATTCTGGAGGGCGGAACTACGCAGGTCGCCGCGATCAGCTATGACAGCCAAGGTCGGCGCTCCGGCAGCACGCGCGGGAGTGTTGTCAGCAGCTATGGGTATGACGGGCTTTCACGCCTCAATAGCCTGACGGACAATCTGGCCGGCACTGCGAACGATGTCACGCTGTCCTTCACTCACAACCCGGCAAGCCAGATCGTTACCCGCGGACGCAGCAACGATGCCTATCGGTTCACCGGCTATGTCAATGTCGATCGCACCTATGCGGTCAACGGGCTCAACCAGTATACGACCGCAGGCTCTGCGACCTTCTGCCACGACGCGAACGGCAACCTGACGCTCGATGGCGCCAGCGCGTACAAATATGATGTCGAGAACCGCTTCATCGAGAAGCGCGCGCAGGTCGATGGCACCTGCCCGACGGTCAATTACACCGGCGTGGCGCAGGCCACGATGGCTTACGATCCGATGGGGCGCCTTTATGAGACGACCGATGGCGGCACAGGCATCACCCGGTTCGTATATGACGGCGATGAACTGACGCTGGAGCTGGACGGCAGTGGCGCGGTCCTTCGGCGTTACGTCCACGGCACGGGCGATGACGACCCCTTGCTGTGGTACGAGGGCAATGTGGTCTCAAGCGCGACGCGGCGGAGCCTGCAGTCGGATCATCAAGGCTCGATCGTGTCGGTGGCGGACAGCACCGGAGCCTTGCTCGGTATCCGGGCCTATGACGAATATGGGATTCCGTCGGGCGGGCCTGCCAATCTGCGGTTCCAGTATACCGGACAGGCGTGGATCCCCGAGCTTGGGATGTACCACTACAAGGCGCGGATCTATTCGCCGACGCTCGGGCGGTTCCTGCAGGTCGATCCCATCGGGTATGACGATCAGGTCAATCTCTATGCTTACGTGGGGAATGACCCCGTGAACAAGACAGATCCAACTGGGTTGTATCAATGTACCGGCACTAGAATATGTGGATCATTCAATAAAGAACAGGTTAAAGCGATTAACGTTCTTGAAGGGGTGCGGAAGGATTTAATCAGTATGCGAGATGCTGTTCGAGCAGGAAAACCCATTCCCAAATCGGCATCGGGCGTCGCCGATCGTATGGAAAAATTTATAGGCAAGGGTAGCTCCCGTAACGAGAGGATGTTGGGTTATGTCGCAGCGAGAGCTACCCGAGCGCTTGCTGGGCTTAGGAGTAATAAGCAAGCTAATATTGATCCGAGCTACAATGCAAGGCGTGGTACGGCCGCGTCTGGTATGATTACCGTTGGTCCTACGACTAGAGCGTCTACTATTATTCACGAGGCTCTTCATGAAACCTCACGAAATTCATGGATCCGTTTGGATGGAAGGGGGCCTGCGGTTACGGATAGTGGTTTTGGAGGATTCCCTCAGGACACGGCCGTCGAAGCGATGCAGCACGCGCAAAAGGGTACGTCGCTTTTCAATGCGAATGCACTAACTAGAACTTTCATCGAGATGGACGACGAATGAGACGGGCCCCCTGGCATGCGCTGCTATTGATCGCTATGCTCTTGGTATCTGGTTGTGGAGATAAGGAGCGTAAAAGCTCGGTCAATGGTTTTTCCGATGAAAACATCGAATTACTGAGTTATAATTTTTCAAACCGCTATTGCATTCCGATGTCCGATTTGGAAGGAAATCTCTACCTACGACTTCCGGATGATGTGAAATTAGTAGGTGGATCGGCGATTGTGCAAGGAAGATCTGATCACGTGCTGCCGGGAAATGGAACGATTGATTTTCGCGTGGTTGAAAAGGGTGAAGCAATACTTCCGCTGAAAAAAGTAGATGGCAATGATAAATATGTTGTAAGACTTTTTAACTGCGAATCTCTTTTTTCAGAACGAAATTCTAGTCCAAAGATTGTTTATATTGCCTTGGACCGGATGGTTGTAAAAAATATATCCGACCAATGAGATCTCCATTCGGAGGGGGCGATGAGAGCAGCCACGCGCGACATCCTTCCCGCGCTAGCGCTGGGCCTGGCGATCTGTCCTGCGACCGCGTTCGCACAAACGCCGCCCGCTTTTACCAGCGCAACGCGTTACGATGCGACCGGACAGGTGACCGGCACGATCGCACCCGATCCTGACGGCGCTGGCGGCAACCCGCGTCCGGCGGTACGCAACACCTATGACGCTGCTGGCAACCTGATCAAGGTCGAGACTGGCGGCCTCGCGGACTGGCAGAATGAGTCGATTGCGCCAGCGAGCTGGAGTGGCTTCTCGATCCATATGGTCGTGGAGACGACCTATGACGGGATGGGCCGCAAACTGAGCCAGATGACCAGGGACGCCAGCCTGGTGGCCCAGGCGGTGACGCAGTTCAGCTATGACAGCCTTGGTCGACTGGAGTGCCAGGCCGTTCGGATGAACCCGGCCGCGTTCGGATCGCTGCCGGCGAGTGCTTGTACGCTGGGAACAGAAGGCACTCAGGGCCCGGACCGGATCACGCGCAACTTCTACGATGCCGCGGGGCAGCTGATCAAGGTTCAGCAGGGCGTCGCGACGAGCGTCCAGATTGACTATGCCCGGTATGAATACTCCGCCAACGGCAAGCGTACGGCGGTGATCGACGCCAACGGCAATCGCGCGGAAATGACCTATGACGGCCATGATCGTCAGGCGCGCTGGATCTTCCCGTCGAAGACCACGGTCGGCGCGGTCAATGCGAGCGACTATGAAGAATATGCCTATGATCCGAACGGCAACCGCACATCGCTGAGAAAGCGCGACGGGCAGGTGATCGGCTACAGCTATGACGCGCTCAATCGGGTCACGGTCAAGGATCTGCCGGGTACGACGGCGGCGGATGTCTATTATGGATATGATCTACGCGGGCTGCAGCTTTATGCGCGCTTCGGCTCGACCGGCGGTCAAGGCATCACCAATGTTTATGACGGGTTGGGGCGACTGAGCTCCAGCACCACCGATCAGGGCGGAACGTCGCGAACGCTGGCATATGAATGGGATGCCGGCGGCAACCGAACGCGGGTCACCCACCCCGATGGTGTGTATTTTACCTCCACCTATGACGGCCTGAATCGCCTGACCGCCATTCTGGAGAACGGAACTACGGAGGTCGCCGCGATCAGCTACGACAGCCAGGGGCGGCGTTCCGGCAGCACGCGCGGGGGTGTTGTCAGCAGCTATGGGTATGACGGGCTTTCACGCCTCAATAGCCTGACGGACAATCTGGCCGGCACCGCGAACGATGTCACGCTGTCCTTCACTCACAACCCGGCAAGTCAGATCGTCACGCGTGGACGCAGCAACGATGCCTATCGGTTCACCGGCTATGTGAATGTCGATCGCACCTATGCGGTCAACGGGCTCAACCAGTATACGACCGCAGGGTCTGCGACCTTCTGCCACGACGCGAACGGCAACCTGACGCTCGATGGCGCCAGCGCGTACAAATATGATGTGGAGAACCGCTTCATCGAGAAGCGCGCGCAGGTCGATGGTACCTGCCCGACGGTCAATTACACCGGCGTGGTGCAAGCCACGATGGCTTACGACCCGATGGGGCGGCTCTATGAGACGACCGATGGCGGCGCAGGCATCACCCGGTTCGTCTATGACGGCGACGAGCTCACGCTGGAGCTGGACGGCAGCGGCGCGGTCCTTCGGCGTTATGTCCACGGCACGGGTGAGGACGACCCCTTGCTGTGGTATGAGGGCAACGCGGTCTCGAGCGCGACCCGGCGGAGCCTGCAGGCCGATCATCAAGGCTCGATCGTGTCGGTGGCGGACAGCACCGGCGCCCCGCTCGGCATCCGGGCCTATGACGAATATGGGATTCCGTCAGGCGGGCCCGCCAATCTGAGGTTTCAATATACCGGCCAGGCGTGGATCCCTGAGCTGGGGATGTATCACTACAAGGCGCGCATCTACTCGCCGACGCTGGGGCGGTTCCTCCAGGTCGACCCGATCGGGTATGACGACCAAGTGAATCTTTATGCCTATGTCTGGAATGATCCAGTGAACGGTCGTGATCCTACAGGTAAAAATTGTGTAGATCCAAAGTCGCAAACATGCGGTCAGCGGCAACAGGGGCCAGACGTCAGAGGAACCGGGTACTTTATTCGGAAGTCTGAGGCGCGTACAAAGGGCGTGAGAAGCTCTGGTAATGCTCCGTCGCGCGGAACCCAGGAAGGCAGTGCTGCTGCGAAAGGTATCGGTAAGGCAGCAGACGTTACGCAAGCTGTCGCCAAAGCGGGATCCGACAGTCTCGACGATGGGTCAGGATCCCTTGCGCGCGCGTTCCGTGGGGCAGGGAAGGCTGCGGGCGTCGTTGGTCCGGCCGCAACCTTCGTAGATCAAACGGCGCAGGGCAAGGATGTTGCCGCGGCTGCCGCCAATACAGGCGGTCAAACCCTAGTGAATGGACTTGTGGCAACCGTAGGATACGCTGTAGGGGCGGCGTTGCACCGATCGCCGGGGGGCGGGGCGGTGGGGGCTATTACCTTCAGTCAAATAAGCGACGCACTTGGCTTCACGGCGGGTGCAGGTACCATCGCTGAATCCATGTTGCCGCCCCCGAGCCTCCTTGAAGGCTGTACAATGTGCCAGGAGCCAGTACCGTGATTATCAGCGACGGAAGAAAAATTGAGATTTCAAGAATTTCATGGTTAAGATTGACGTGCGTCGTCATTCTTCCGTACATCACAATGCTTATTGGTGGATTGCTTTTGTCGGGTATGTCGCTCGTTGAAATATTTTCGGTTGAAAATTTGATCAAAGAGACACGGTATCGTCCCTATAATGAGGTGTCTGTGCCGTTGGTTTTGTTTGGTCTCGCAGTTCCTTTTTTTATTATTATAGTTGTCATTAAAAATGGAGGTTCGGCGGTATGGATAAGTAAGGGGAAATTATATGGAGGTTTTGTAAAATCGGTTCCGATAAATGATCTGGACTTTTGCGATGTTCGTGTTCATAGTTCTAATTTTGGGCGCGATCTCCTTATTATGAACAAGGCGTTGGATTTCTATGAATGTTTCAACGTAACTTTTGCTTTAGAAGATGCGGATTTGATCATCGCTAAACTGAAAGAGTGTTCGCAATTTCAGGACGGGTTTCGGCCGCATAATACGTAAATTTTTAGACAATAAGGAAGCCATCAATACCTCGGGCCATACCTGAAAACCCAGAAGTTCGGAGGTAAAACGGAATTCACCGTGGAATTCCGGGCAAGTTCCGGGGACACAATACCTAATTGTCCTCAGTTCGAGACCCGGATATGGCGATCGCATCGGGAATTCCGGGGCACAATGCCAAATTGCCATCCGCAACTGTGATACCCTCGGCCCATGGTCCGTCTCGCTCGTCTCGTCCTCCCCGGCATTGCGCACCACGCCACCCAGCGCGGCAATCGCCGCCTGCCGGTGTTTTTTCGATGACGACGACCGCCGCGCCTATCTCGATCTGATTGCAAAGGGCGCGCGCGCCAGCGGGACGCGATGTCTCGCCTGGTGCCTGATGGACAATCACGTCCACCTCATTCTCGTTCCCTCCAGTAGCGACGGGCTGCGTGCTATGCTGGGCGAGGCGCACCGGCGTTACACTCGCATGGTCAATTTCCGCGAAGGCTGGCGCGGCTTCCTGTTTCAGGGGCGTTTTGCCAGCTATCCGATGGACGACGCGTATCTGGTGGCGGCGATCCGCTATGTCGAAACAACCCGGTTGCGGCGGGGATGGTCGAACGGCCCCGATCAATGGCTGTGGTCGAGCGCGCGCAGCCACCTGGCGGGCAAGCGCTAGGCCGACGACCCGCGGACCGACCTGCGCGCTCTGTCGGCGCATATCCGCACTTGGCGCAGCTATTGGCAGCACGGCGTTGACCTGTCCGACGCTAGCCCCAAAGCGCAAGCCGTCATCGAAGCAATCGAGGCGCATCTCCGTACCGGTCGCCCGCTCGGTGACGTGGACTGGATCGCCGATCAGGAACACTGCACCGGGCTCACCCTGGCCAAGCAAAAGCCGGGGCCGAATCGGAGGGGCGAGAATTAGATTTTGTGTGTACGAACGATGCGCGATGAGGTCCTTCAAGGTCTGCTGCACATTTGGCGCATGATGTTAGCCTGGGCGTACCTACGGCTATCAACACTTAGGATTGAACATGGCAAAGAACGGTTTCGTGAACCTGTGGACAACCGGACCAATCGATTACTGGTCTGGAATGGTCGATCTTAGAAAGTTCCAAGCACGCGATTTCGCGATGGAATTTGAAGATGCCGATGAGTTTGAGGCGGAAGTGAATGGCTTCTTCGAAAAAGCGAAGAAGCTGGCGCTCAAGGCGGGATGGGCAGGCGATATTTCGCAGGGTCCGTTTCTCGGTGCCATCCCGAACGCTGACAGTGCGCCGCAACTGATCATCGCCTGGAAGCAAAGCAACAACGGTTCGTGCTTCATCGCCTCTAACGGCATGCTCGTCGGGAATGGGTTTGGCGGCGTACCTGTCGAGCAAGGCAAATATTGATTTGAAAAAGGGTCGGCGGTCATCCCGCCGACCCTAAGTAGCTCCGTCAGGAGCCGGATGCCTCGCGTCGGGCGATGCGTTCGCGAAGCCAGTCCTCTATTTCCGTTTCCACCCACCCGACCCGTCCGACACCAAGACGCACCCGCTTGGGGAATTGTCCGGCAGCTTCAAGGCGGGCGATGTGCGCGGGGCTGTAGAGAACCCGGTCGCGAACGTCCTTCTTCGATAGCAGTCTCATTGTCGCTAACTCCCGTATGGGAGCGTCGCGACGCTCAGGTTTGCGCCTAAGCACGCGGAATGTACCACGAAGTTGTTGGCGTGGACGAGAGGCTGCAACCAATAGAAAAGCTGGCCTCAATATTCTGAGGCCAGCAAAATTGTCATCACCCGGCGGGTAAGCTGTTCGTTCGCGGGATCAGGCGAGCCGAACTTTAATCGCAGGTCGTAATAGTCGATCTTCCAGTAGAGCTTATGGCCAGCCAGCGTGAATGATCCGAAGTCGTGTTCGCCGTATGGATCGTTGTACGGTGTGAAGGCGTCAAACTGCGTCGTCAGTTGGATCGCCAGCACGACTGCCGCCTCTCCAAGGCTTTGAACGCCCGCCGTAACCAGCCAATTCCCGGCCATGGGACCGCTCATACGAAACCGATCATTTAGCTGTCTGATCGCCTCGCGCTTTGCCTTCTCGTCCATGATTGACTCCCGTGACATTCGGGAGCGCCCGGCCAGTCCAGGCGCTCCCCAAGCCACGGGAGCGAGTGATGTAGAGCCGACGCTGATCGCGTTCTTGCGTTCAGCGTACCCTGAAGGCAGACCGCGCGCCTGTGGAAAACTTGAGCGGCCCGGAGCCTCCGACCCAGCTACACAGACACGAGCCGAGCAATGAATTCCTCGTATCGCGCCAGCGCGTCCCGCTTTTCGTCCAGGCGGTCATACCGATCGTATATCTCGTCGAGGACGGGCGGCGCGTGGTTGATGAGGACTTCGCACACTTCGCGCGGAACGCGCAGCCGGGCCATGTTCGAGCGGAAGGTGCGGCGGATATCGCGCAGCGTCCAACCGCTGGTTTTCGTCTCTTCCTGTATCTCGTCCAGTATGCGGTTAAGGCTCGACGGGTTGAGCGCCTTTTTATTCGTGTGGCGACCGGGGAAATAGAAGTCGCCATCGTAGGGGCGTTCGGCGAGCACGGATTGCGCAAGCGGCAAGAGCGGAATGCCATGATCGCGCCCATTCTTGGTGTGCGCGCCGGGAATGGTGAGTACGTCGTCTGACACCCAATCACGGCGGAGGACGCACGTTTCCTCGTTGCGAGTTCCCCAGAGGATCATAAGGCGAATAACGAGGCGTGAGCTGCTTCCTGCGGCGTTCCAGACGGACCTCAGTTCGTCATCGGTCAGGACGCGCGTACCTTTGCGATCCTTGCCGGGCGGGGCGTACCCCTCCATCGGCGAGCGCTGAATGTAGCGGTGCGGGGAGCGGGTGCACCACGTGAAGAAGGTCCGCGCCACCCGATAGACGTGAAGCTGCATGCTCGGCGTCGATGCGAGTTTGTCGAGCACGCGACGGATGTCGCCGTCAGTGATCTCCGCGACCTGCTTGTGCTCGATGCTCCTCAAGTGCTTTTTGAGGATGAGTTCGACCTTGTGCGCCCAGCTACTCGTTGAGGCGGGGTCGTAGTGGTGGGTGAGGAATTCGTCGCGGGCGTCCCGGATCGTCTTGCTGGCAGGCTTGGAATCGCTTGTGGGGGCGGCAAGGAGCCGCTTCGCTTCCGCTCGCGCGTCCGCGAGCGACATGTCGCCATACTTGCCGATCGAGATGCGCTCACGGGTGCGCCCGCGCATCACAGTCCATGTCTTTGATCGCTTGCCGACCCGGACGCCGAAACCGGGCGTCGTCGTGTCCCAAAAGGTAGTGTTCGTATCCGACCCTTTGAGCGCCTTGACCGACAAGTCCGTCAGATGAAGATTTGGCACGTTCTGTCTCCGATTTGTCTCCGCAATGTGAGGCGTAGGAGCGAGAAAGAATGTGCCAGATGAGAAGGTCAAATGCACGTAAGTTTTTGACTTACTTGCATTTTGAGAAGCTATGAGAATGCTTGCGCAGCTGTGCAGAATGCTTGGGAAGCTCCTGCTCTACCATTGAGCTACACCCGCAGTCTCGGAGCCTTAATGTCACCGTCGCTTCGCGCTGCGGCTCTGTTGTGGCTCCGTGCAGGACAGCCTCTATCCACATGTTGGCCAGGGGCGCAACCCTGTTTGCGCAGGCAGCGTTGCCGGTCGGTCGACGCGGCGGATGGGCCGGCGGCTGACAGTCTGCTCCCGGCAACGGCGACGCTGAGGCTGCCCATGCCGTTTTTGGAGGGGGATCGCTTCATTCCCGCTGTGCGTCGCTCCGTATCGGGGCAGCCGCGCTTAGAAGATCGCCCCTCCCGCGCCCGGCGCTGCTATTCGGCAACGATCCGCGGCATGCTGGCGATCGGTTCGATCGTGATGTTGCGGAACCAGGTCTCGGCGCCTTCGGACTGGAGCTGAATGCGGCCATGTGTCAGCGGCCGGCGCGTGCCGTCTGGCGCGATCACGGCCATGTCTCGCACCTGTGCCACCGGGACGCCGTTCACGACATGCACCGCGCGGTCGCCGAGGACGTATAGGTCGAGCGTGTTCCACTGTCGCACAGGCCGTTCCGCATCTCGCGCCGCCTCGACATTCCAGGTGGGGGTGCCGTTGACCATATCCACTTCCTGCCCGCCAAGCTGAAAGCGCAAATGCGGTTCGATCAACCGCGCGTCATGGGCGACGGTGGTGCGACCCCGGACATTCCGGCCGACGGCGACGAGCATCCCGGTCGAGCCGCGCATGATCTCAAACTCCATCGAGGGGGACCATGTGCCGAATACGGCACCAGGCGCTCCATGCGTATGATACAGAAGCCCATTGTTCTGCGGCAGCGTTTCGCGCGGTGCGTAAGTCTTCTCGCCCCATCTGAACTCAAGGCGCAGATGATAGTCGCGCAGGTCTTCGCGATGGACCAGGCTGCCCCAGGTTTCGCCCTTGATCCAGATTGCCGGTGCGCCGTCGATCATCCGCACCGCGAAATCGCCGCTGCGGTCGCGGGCGGTGCCGATCGGCGACTGGCCGGGATCATCGCGATAGGTGACGGCGGGATCGGGGTAGCCAAGCCAGCTGTCCCAATCGCCAAGATCGCGGCCGTTGAACAGGTTGCGGGCCGGACCGGTCGGGGTTGGCAGATCGACCAGCCGCAATCGCTGCGGCATGGCGACGCGGCCGGCGCTGACGGCGCGGGCCCGGTCGAGCGAGGTCATGTCGGGCGCGCTTGCGGGCGCAGGCGTCTGGACGCACGCCCCACACAGCAGGGCAAGTGCCACGATCGGAGCCTTCGATCCCACGGTTACGCTCCCCACTTTGCCAAACGCGTCCACTTCTCTGCGCCGACGCTGTTCTCGATCATGGCTTCGACGAAGGTCATGGTGCGCAGGCCGTCGCCGACACCCGGGAATCCGTCCGGCGCTCCACCACGGACCGCCCGCCCGAAGCTGCGATACAGATTGGCGAAGGCCTCGATATAGCCCTCGGGATGCCCCGCCGGCGTGCGCAGCATCGCCTGGGTCGAGGGGGCGAGGCCCGGGCCGCCCGCACGGACGATCTCGGCGGGGCGATCGAGCCAGCGCAGCGTGAGCGTGTTGGGCTCCATCTGCGACCAGTCCAGTCCTCCGTGCTCGCCGTGAATGCGCAGGCGCAGGCCATTCTCGTCGCCCGCCGCGACCTGGCTGGCCTTGAGCACGCCGCGCGCGCCGCCCTCCAGCCGCAGCAGCGCGGCGACATCGTCGTCGAGCCGGCGGTCGGGGACATGCGTCGTCAGATCGGCGCTGAGTTCCTCCACCGCGAGGCCCGAGACATGCTCGGCCAGATGGAAAGCATGGGTGCCGATGTCGCCCAGACACCCGCCAAGCCCGGCACGGGCGGGATCGGTGCGCCACTCCGCTTGCTTGTTGCCTTCGCGATCCAGCGGCCCGCTCAGCCAGCCCTGCGAATATTCGACCTGTACCAGCCGGATCGTGCCGAAATCGCCGCGCGCCACGCGCACGCGGGCCTCTTCGACCAGCGGATAACCGCTATAGGTAAAGGTCAGCCCATAGAGCCGACCGCTACGCTCCACCGCCGCCGCAATTGCGCGCGATTCGGCCACGTTCAGCGCCATCGGCTTGTCCGACATGACATGGAATCCGGCGTCGAGCGCCGCGATCGCCGCCGGGGCATGGAGATGGTTGGGTGTGACGATCGACACGAGCTGCATCCGCTCACCCTCGGGCAGTGCGCGTTCGCCCGCGAGCATCGCGTCGAGCGTGGGATAGCTGCGCGCCGGATCGAGGCCGAGCGCTGCACCGCTGCGTCGACTGCGCTCTGCGTCGCTGCTGAACGCCCCGCACACCAGCGCATAGTCGCCATCCAGTGCCGCCGCCATGCGATGCACCGCGCCGATGAACGCACCTTCGCCGCCACCGACCATGCCATAGCGAATGCGTTGATGTCCGCCCGTCTCCATTGCGCCTCTCCTAATTATCTAATTCCGCTCGGCCCGGTCCGGCAGGGTTGCGTTCCGCGCCGCCATCCGCTTAGATGCTGTCAACGATGTCAGCCCGAAGGTTGGCACAGTCGGAGGGGATTGTGAAAGCACTCATCGCATTGCCCTTCGTGGCATCGCTCCTCGGTGTGGTAGCGCTAACGGCGGGAACGCCCGATGTCGATGCACGCCAGACCCAGGATCCGGGCGCGCAGGCATTCGCCGCGTGTCGCGCGTGCCATACGCTGCCTGCAGGCGGGAAAAGCGTGATGGGTCCCAATCTCAACAAGCTGTTCGGCCGCAAGGCCGGGACCGCGCCGGGGTTTGCCTATAGCCCCGCGCTCAAGGCGTCCGGCATCGTGTGGGATGCAAAGACGCTCGACGCGTATCTCGCCGCGCCAACCAAGGTCGTGCCGGGGACGCGCATGGTGGTGAAGGTGCCCGATCCGGCACGCCGGGCCGCGCTGATCGCGTATCTGAAAGCCGAAACGAAATAGCTCTGGTCTGCGGAGGGGTAGCATGAAGGGTCCGGCGGTCTTCCTCGCACAGTTCATGGGCGACGCGGCACCTTTTGATACGCTGCCCTCGGCCGCGCGCTGGATGGCGGACGCTGGCTATGTCGGGGTGCAGATTCCGACCTGGGACAGCCGCTGCATCGACTTGGCGCTGGCGGCAGAGAGCCAGGATTATTGCGACGAACTGGCCGGCATCTGCCGCGAGGCGGGGGTCGAGATCACCGAGCTATCGACGCATCTGCAGGGCCAGCTCGTCGCGGTGCACCCGGCCTATGACGTGGCGTTCGACGCGTTTGCGCCCAATGGGCTGAAGGGCAAACCGGCCGAGCGTCAGGCCTGGGCGGTCGAGCAACTCCATCTGGCGGCCAAGGCGAGCCGGCGGCTGGGGCTCAACGCGCATGCGACCTTTTCCGGGGCGCTCGCCTGGCCCTATCTCTATCCCTGGCCGCAGCGGCCGGCGGGGCTGGTTGAGGAAGCGTTCGGCGAACTGGCAAAGCGCTGGCGCCCGATCCTCGACGCGTTCGATGAACAGGGCGTCGATGTTGCCTACGAAATCCATCCGGGCGAAGACCTGCATGACGGCGTCACGTTCGAGCGGTTCCTGGCGGGCGTGGACAGTCATCCGCGCGCCAACATCCTCTACGACCCCAGCCATTATGTGCTGCAGGCGCTCGATTATCTGAGCTTCATCGACATCTATCACGAGCGCATCCGGATGTTCCACGTCAAGGATGCCGAGCTCAATCCGAACGGGCGCTCGGGCGTCTATGGCGGGTTTCAGGATTGGGTGGATCGCCCCGGCCGCTTCCGTTCGCTCGGCGATGGGCAGGTCGATTTCGGCGGCATCTTCTCGAAGCTCACCCAGTACGGATATTCCGGCTGGGCCGTGCTTGAATGGGAATGCTGCCTGAAGCATCCCGAGGACGGCGCGCGCGAGGGCGCGCCGTTCATCGCCGCGCACATGATCCGCAAGGCCGACAAGGCATTCGACGATTTCGCCGGGGGCAGCAACCCAGCACTCAACCGCGCGATGCTGGGTCTGAAATAGAAACTGAAAGGGGGAGGGCGGCGATGGCCGAGACATATCACAAGGGGCGGCTGTTCTGGCTGGGCATCCTCGCTTTGTTCACCGCGGCGGCGGGGCTGGCGATCCGCGGGGCGATCGCGAGCGGATTGAAGGCCGAATGGATCGATCCGATCGCGCCGTTGCAGGCGGGTGAGCTGATCGCCGCCGCGCTCGGTGCCGCGTTCCTCAGCTTCGCGATCACGTTGTTTGTCGCCAGCGCATTTCTTGACCAGATCGGCATGAAGCGGTGTCTGGTCGCGGCGGGCCTGTGCTTCTTCGCCGGGCCGCTGCTGATCGTCACGGCGGGCCAGATCGCGAGTGGGATGACCATCTACACGATCGTGTGGGTCGGTATGCTGCTGAGCGGGATCGGCTGGGGCCTGACCGAGGCGGCGATCAACCCGCTGACGACGCAGCTGTATCCCGATGACGCGACCCACCGGCTCAACGTGCTCCACGCCTGGTTCCCCGGCGGCATCATCATCGGCGGCCTTGCCGGGTTCTTCCTGTCGGCAACCTTGCCGTGGCAGGGGATCATGGCGCTCGTGATGGTGCCCGCAGTCGCGACGATCCTGCTCGCTGCGACCACCAGCTTCCCGCCGCCGCTGCGCAGCGAGAGCGGCGTGAGCTTTGGCCAGATGATCGGCGAGGTGTTCCGCCGCCCCAGCTTCTTCATCTGGTTCGGCGCGATGTTCCTGACCGCTGCCTCCGAACTGGCGCCCGGCCAGTGGATCGACGTCGCGCTGTCCAACCGCGTTGGGATGCGCGGCATCCTGCTGCTGGTGTACGTCAACGCGCTGATGTTCGTGTTCCGCCATTTCGCGGGGCGGCTGGCCAACAAGATTTCCAACCCCGGTCTGCTGTGGGTGTCGAGCCTGCTCGCCGGGATCGGGTTGTTCATGCTGTCGCAGGCACAGACGCCGGTTGCCGCGATCATCGCCTCGACCGTCTGGGGCCTGGGCGTGTGCGTGATGTGGCCGACGATGCTTGCCTCGGTCGCCGAGCGCTATCCGCGCGGCGGGGCGTGGGCGATGGGGCTGGTCGGATCGGCGGGCGCGCTCGCCAGCTTCTTCGTGCTGCCGCAGCTCGGCGCGATGTTCGATCAGGCCAAGATCGAATTTGCGGGCGGGCCGGAGGCGTTCGCCGCGCTGACCGGCGCGGCCAAGCTGGCGGTCGAGGATGCTGCGGCGTCGGTCTCGTTCCAGAAGCTGGCGATCATGCCTGCGGTCCTGCTGGTTGTGTTCGGCTTCATCTGGCTGCGGGAGCGCGGCCGATCCCGCGCGCAGCTGGCGGGCGAAGCGGCGTGAGGGTCTCGCGGCGCTCCATCCTTGCCGCCGGTGCCGCTACGGCGGGCGCTGCGGCAATGCCGAGCGCCGCGATGCAATCGAACGCACCGCGCTTCTCGCTCGGCTTCGCGCCGCATGAGGGCAGCTTCGCCAGCCGGGGCAACCGCCTCGAGCAGATCGCCTATGCCGCCGATCAGGGCTTCACCGCCTGGGAGGATAATGAGGCCGCCGGTCGGCCGGTCGAGGAGCAAGTGGCGATGGCGCGGGCGCTGCAGCAGCGCGGCATGACGATGGGCGTGTTCGTCGCGTCGATGCCCAAATGGGCGCAGTCGCGACCCGTGCTCGGCGCCGATGGCGATGGCGACCGTGACCTGTTTCTTGCCGATATCCGGGCGTCGATCGACGTCGCCAAGCGCCTCAATGCCAAGTGGATGACCGTGGTCCCCGGTTTTCTCGACCGTCGCGTGCCGGTCGACATCCAGACGGGCCGGGTAATCGACACGATGCGCCGCGCCGCCGACATCGTCGCCCCGCATGGGCTGGTGATGGTGATGGAGCCGCTCAACACCCTGGTCGATCATCCCGGCATGTTCCTGCAAACCGTGCCGCAGGGCTATGCCCTCGCGCGCGGGGTCGACAGTCCGGCGGTAAAGATCCTCGCCGACCTCTATCACGAACAGATCCAGGCAGGGCATCTGATCCGCACGCTGGACAGCTGCTGGAGCGAGATCGCCTATCTCCAGTTCGGCGACAATCCGGGCCGCAAGGAGCCGGGCACCGGCGAGATCAACTATGCCAACATCGTCCGCTGGCTGCGCGCGAAAACGTTCGGGGGCGTGATCGGCATGGAGCACGGCAATTCGGTCGAAGGGCGTGCGGGCGAGGAGCGCCTGCTCGCCGCCTATCGCGCGATCGACGCGGCATGAAGGGGAAGCGCGTGAAACTGACTCTGCCCATCGCGGCGCTGGCATTGGCTGCAGCGAGCGGCTCGGCGCCCGCGCAGGAAAAGCCGGGCTTCCGCGACACCCCCGTGATCCCCGGCACCAGCTGGAAAGTGCATGACGCGGATCGTCCGCATCCCACTATCGTGACCCCCGCCGCTCAGCCCGGCGGCGCGCCGTCCGACGCGGTCGTGCTATTCAACGGCAGCTCGCTCGAAGCGTGGCAGCCGCAGCACACGCCGTGGACGGTTGCCGATGGTGCCGTCACCTCGCGTCCGCGCGCCGGCGGCGGGGGCGAGAATGCGCTGATCAGCAAGCAGAGCTTCGGCGACGTCCAGCTGCACCTCGAATTCCGCTCGCCAAACCCGCCTGAGCATAGTTCTCAGGATCGCGGCAACAGCGGCATCTGGTTCATGCAGCGCTACGAGATCCAGATCCTCGACGGCTACAACAACCCGACCTATGCCGACGGCACGGTCGGCGCGATCTATGGCAGCACGCCGCCGCTGGTGAACGCGTCGCGCGCGCCCGGCGAATGGCAGAGCTATGACATCGTGTTCGAACGCCCGCGCTTCGCCGCCGACGGAAAGCTGCTGCGCCCGGCCTATATCACCGCCTTCCTGAACGGCGTGCTGGTGCAGAACCGCCAGCCCTGGCGCGGTACGACGGTGTGGCGGCAAGTCGCCAAATATCAGGCGCATGGCGACGCCGCGCCGATCCAGCTTCAGGATCACAATTCGCCGGTATCGTTCCGCAACATCTGGGTGCGCCCGCTCCCCGAAGCTGCGGCGAGCCACGACCATCACGGGGAGGGGAAATGAGACTCGACCGACGCGACGTACTCGCCGGGATCGCGGCGATGTTCGGCACCGCGGTGTTCGCACCGATCGCGCGTGCGGCATCGGCGCAGATGACCCCGATCAGCGATGGCCCGCCCAGCACCCCGGTGTTCACCGCGCAGCAGCGCGCGCTGATGAGCGCGCTCAGCGACCGCATCATGCCGACGACCGACACGCCGGGCGCGATTGCTGCGGGCGTGCCGGAGTTCATCGAAAAGATGCTCGCGGACTGGGCGGTCCCCGACGAGCGCAAAGTCATCGTCGCCGGGCTCGACGCGATCGAAGCGCGCAGCCAGGCCGATTTCCAGATCGCGGCCGTCAACGCCACACCCGAGCAGCAGGACGCGCTGATCACGCTGGCGATGGAGGACAAGATCCCCGACGGCCTGAGCTTCTTCACCAAGTTCCGCCAGCTCGTCATCACCGGCTATTTCACGTCCGAAATCGGCATCACGCAGGAGCGCGATTATCTGCCGGTGCCGGGCCGCTATGACGGCGCATATCCCTATTCCCCCGGCACGAAGGTATTTTCGTCATGATGATCGACCGACGCCAATGGCTGGCGGGCGGCGCTGCACTCGCGACCGGCTTCGCGGCTGCGCCATTGATGGCCCGCGCAACGGCGCGATCCATCGGCCTGCAGCTTTATACCGTCCGCGAACTGTTCGCGGCCGATCCGATCGCTACGCTCGAGAAGGTCGCGGCGATCGGCTATCGCGAGGTCGAATATGGCGGTGGCGGCTATGACAGGATGGACCATGCCGCGCTGCGCAAGGCGATGGACCGGCTCGGCCTGAAATGCCCGTCGATCCATGTCGGCTATGAGGCGCTGGCCGCTGATCTGGGCGCCGTGGTCCGGATGGCGAAGACGCTGGGCGCCGACACGATCGTCCTGCCCTGGCTGACCCCGCCGATGCGCGACCCGCAGGTGTTTCAGCGCGCGGTCGGCGACTTCAACCGCTGGGCGGCGCAGCTCAAGCAGGCCGGGCTCGGCTTTGCCTATCACAATCACGATTTCGAATTCACCGTGAAGGCCCCTGACGGGCGCAGTCTGTTCGACCTGCTGGTCGCGGACGGCGATCCGGCTTTGGTCAAGATCGAGCTCGACCTGTTCTGGGCCGTCGCCGCGAGAGAGGACGTGAAGGCGGTGATCAAGGGCCTGCCGGGTCGCATCTATGCGTATCACGTCAAGGATCGCGCCGCCGACGGCCGGATGGTCAGGGTGGGGGCGGGGGTGATCGATTTCGCCGACATCTTTGCGCTGAACAGCCAAGCCGGCGTCCAGCATCTTTATGTCGAGAATGATCAGGCGCCCGCGCCGTATCTGCCCGATATCAAGGCCAGTTTCGACCATCTGCGCCGGATCGGCGTGTAACCGGATTTAGGGGGGGATCGGCATGGCCGACAAGTTCGATGCGATCGTCATCGGCTCAGGCGTGAGCGGCGGATGGGCGGCGAAGGAACTGACCGAAAAGGGATTGCGCGTCCTCATGCTCGACCGCGGGGTAATGGTCGAGCATGGCGAAAATTACGATTATGACGGCAAGGCGCCGTTCGAGATCCCGGCACGCGACATCATGCCCAAACCGTTGATCGATAGCGATTATTTCATCGCCAAGAACGGCTATATCGCGCCGTCCAGCCAGAAATTCTACAATAACGATCGACTGAACCCCTATGCCTATGGCGAGGGTGACAAATTCTACTGGATCCGCCCCGGCGCGGTCGGCGGCAAGTCGCTGATCTGGGGGCGGTGGAGCTTCCGCTGGAGCCCGGAAGATTTCGAGGCGAACAAGAAGGAAAATGTCGGGATCGACTGGCCGATCCGCTATGACGATCTGGCGCCGTGGTACGATTATGTCGAGCAGGTGGTTGGCGTCTCCGGATCGCGCGAAAACCTCCCCCAGCTGCCCGACAGCCTGTTCCAGCCGCCGATGCAGATGAACGTTGCGGAGAAATGGCTCAAGGAAAAGCTCGAAGCGAGCTCGCCCGGGCGAAAGCTCATTCCGTCGCGCCTGTCCAACATGACCGAGGACAAGCCCGAACAGGGGCGCAGCAAATGCCAGTTTCGCAATCAGTGCGGGCGCGGCTGCTCGTTCGGCGCGTATTTCTCGACCCAGGCGGTGACCTTGCCGCTGGCCCGCGCCACCGGACGGCTGACGCTGCGCCCGGATTCGGTGGTCACCAGCCTTGAATATGACGCGCCGCGCCGCCGCGTCACCGGTGTGCGCGTGATCGATGCCAAGACAAAGCAGGTCGAGATCATCCCGGCGCGGATGGTGTTCCTGTGCGCGTCCGCAATGGCATCCACCCAGATCCTGATGAACTCGCGCGTGCCGGGCAGCGGCAAGAGCCATTTCGACAGCAGCGGGACGCTCGGCCGCTATGTGATGGATCACATCTTTCGCGTCGGCGCTGCGGGTGACATTCCCGGGTTCAGCGAGTTTATCGAATATGGGCGGCGGCCCGGCGGCGTCTACATCCCGCGCTTCCGCAATGTCGGCGGCGAGGAAGGCGTCGGCTTCCGCCGCGGCTATGGCTATCAGGGCAGCGCGCGGCGCGAGCCGGTCCCGCCCAAGGGCTTTGGCGCATCGATGAAGCAGGGTATGCGCGACTATGGCCCGTGGAAATTCGCGATGGGCGCGTTTGGCGAATGCCTGCCCTATGAGGATAACCGCGTCAGCCTTCACGCGGACAAGGTCGACCGGTTCGGCGTCCCGCTGATGCGCTTCGACGTGCGCTTCCGCGACAACGAGATCCGCATGATGGACGATGCGCGGACGGAAGGCGAAAGGATGCTGCGCGCGGCGGGCCTGCTCAACGTGCACAGCTGGCGCGGCGAGCATGTGCCGGGCGACGCCATCCACGAGATGGGCGGCGCGCGCATGGGCCATGACCCGCGCGAGGCGGTGCTCAACAAATGGAGCCAGGCGCACGACGCGGCGAACCTGTTCGTCACCGACGGCGCGCAGATGGCGTCGGTGTCGTGCGTCAACCCGTCGCTGACCTTCATGGCGCTGACCGCGCGTGCGGCCGATCACGCGGTCAAGCAGTTGAAGGGCGGCGCGATCTAGGTCGTCCGGTCCTGACCTGCCATTGCGCCACGCCCGCAAGGGCGGCGGAAAGGCGCGCGCGACGGGGTGCGGTCCCATCGGCGGGCAACCATGGTCGCCTGGCTAATCCGGTATTAGCCAGGCTGAGTGACACTTCGCTAGCAACGTTGTGAGTAAGCCTGCAATTTGAAACGACGGAGCCGGGGCCGGAGCTGCGAACACTCTTGGTTCGGTAAATGTCCGCTTGCGGGAGTGTTGCCTGTGACTGTCGACCACTTGCCGGAAACGACGCTGCAGCCCGACGAAGATCGCCGCGCTGACAATCGCACCACGACTCTGTTCCAGGTCGCAAGGCTGCTGACCGAGGCGGGCGCGCAGCATCTGTGCCTGATCCGCAACATCGGCTCGGGTGGCATGATGCTTGAAATCTACGCGTCGCTCGAACCGGGGACGCGGGTGCGCATCGAGCCCAAGGTTTGCGATCCCGTGGCCGGGGTGGTGCGCTGGACCCAGCCGGGCCAGGCCGGGATCGCTTTTGACGATCCGATCGACGTGCACACCTATCTCCACACGCACAATGTCTTGCTGCCCGATCAGCTGCCGCGTTGCCCGCGCGTGACGACGACGTTGCGGGCGCGTCTGCGGATCGGCGCCGTCTGGCACTTGGTCCCGCTGATCGACCTGTCGCAGGGCGGGGCCAAGGTCGAAACCGATCTTCCGGTCGAACTGGGGCAGGGGGTCGAGATCGATATTGCCGATATCGGTACGCTGGGCGCGCATGTCCGCTGGGTGCGCGGCGAGCGGATCGGGCTGATCTTCATCAATCCGCTGCGGCTGGCGCGCGTCGCGCAATGGATCGCGATCCATGGCGCGGAGCAGGGCGATGTACGCGCGGCATGACCGCGCTCAATCGATCGTGCGCCCCAGTTCGCGGTTGAGCCACAACGCCACCAGTGTGCCGACCGCGCCGGACAGCAGGTAGGCACCCGCCGCCAACAGGCCGAACTCTGCCGACAGCCACAAGGCCGCCAGCGGCGCGAAGCCGGCGCCGAACAACCAGGCAAGGTCAGACGTCAATGCCGAGCCGGTATAGCGGTGCCGCTGCTGGAAACTCGCCGAGAGCGCGCCCGACGACTGGCCGAAGGTGAGGCCGAGCAAAGCGAAGCCGAGCAGCATGAAAGCCGCCTCGCCAGCCTCGCCCATCTCCAGCAGCTGCGGCGCGAAGCCGCTGAACGCCGCGATGGCAGCGGCGGTCGCAGCGAGCACGGTGCGGCGCCCGACGCGGTCGGCAAGATAGCCCGAAGCGATGATCGCGCCGACGCCGAGCGCGGCGGCGACTGCCTCGATCGCGAGGAAGCGGACCGGCGATTCTTCGGTGTAGAGAAACACCCAGGACAGCGGGAACACCGTGACCATGTGGAACATGGCGAAGCTCGCCAACGGGGCGAACGCGCCGAGGATGATCGTGCGCCATTCCGACCGGATCGTTTCGGTCATCGGCGCCGGCTGAAGCTCGCGGCGCTCGAACAGGGTGGCATATTCCGGCGTCACCACGATGCGCAGCCGCGCGAACAGCGCCACGACGTTGATCGCGAACGCGACGAAGAACGGGTAGCGCCAGCCCCAGTCGAGGAAGTCCTGCGCCGGCAGGGCTGCGATCAGGAACATGAACAGCAGGCTGGCTACGATCAGGCCGAGCGGCGCGCCCAGCTGGGGGATCATCGCGTACCAGCCGCGCTTGCCCTCAGGTGCGTTGAGCGCGAGCAGCGAGGCGAGGCCATCCCACGATCCGCCCAGAGCCACGCCCTGACCCATGCGGAACAGCGCGAGCAGCAGTGCCGAGCCAACGCCGATCGACGCATAGCCGGGCAGGAAGGCGATCGCGGCGGTCGACCCGCCGAGCAGGAACAGCGCGATGGTCAGCTTCGCCCCGCGGCCATAGGCGCGGTCGATCGCGGTGAAGATCATGGTGCCGACCGGCCGCGCGACGAATGCGAGCGCGAAGATCGCGAACGACCACAGAGTCCCCTGCAGCGGGTCGAGATGCGGGAACACCAGCGACGGGAACACCAGCACCGAAGCGATGGCATAGACGAAGAAGTCGAAGAATTCGGACGTGCGCCCGATCACCACGCCGATCGCGATCTCGCCTGGCGCAATCTTGTGCCCGTCCCGCGGGCCATCGGAATTGACCGCGCGCGCATCGCGCTCGGCTTCGGTCGTGGGGACGGTCTCGGCGCTCATTCCAGTCTTCCCGGCTTGCCCCGCTGACGCGGCGCGACTCACTCATGCGGGCCAGTGTCGGCTTCCCGCAGCGAAAACGCACTGCTGCATTGATGGGCATCAAGGGATTGGACAAAATGTCCTATGTGCGCGCCGGGGGCAGGGGCGTAGGCGCGGGATCATGGCCCAGAACCCTGTCCGATTCCGCCATCGCCTTCGCCCCCTGCTGGCGCTCGCCGCGCTGCCTTTGCTGTCCGGCTGCGGGCTGATCGTCCTCGACCCCGCCGGTGAAGTGGCGCGGCAACAGGGCAATCTGGTGATGATTTCCACCGCGCTCATGTTGCTGATCATCGTGCCGGTGATGGCGCTGACGGTGTTCTTTGCCTTCAAATACCGTGCGGCCAATCAAGACGCGCCCTATGATCCCGACTGGGACCATTCGACCCAGCTGGAGCTGGTGATCTGGGCCGCGCCGCTGCTGATCATCATCTGCCTTGGCGCGCTGACCTGGGTCGGCACGCATCTGCTCGACCCCTATCGCCCGCTCGCTGCCGCTGAAGCCAAAGGGCCGGGCGCGCCCGAGACCGACCGCGAAAAGCCGCTGGAGGTGCAGGTCGTGGCGCTCGATTGGAAATGGCTGTTCATCTACCCCGAACAGGGGATCGCGACGGTGAACGAATTCGCCGCGCCGGTTGATCGCCCGATCCGCTTCCGCATTGCGTCTTCGACCGTGATGAACAGCTTCTACATCCCGGCGCTTGCGGGCCAGATTTATGCGATGCCGGGCATGGAAACCAAGCTGCACGGCATTTTCAACCAGACCGGCAATTTCGTCGGCTTCTCCGCCAACTATTCGGGCGCTGGCTTCTCCAACATGCGTTTTGCCGCGAAGAGCATGGAGCGCGGCAAGTTTGATGAATGGGTGGCGCAGGTGAAGGGTAATGCCACGCCGCTCGACCGTGCGACCTATCTCAAGCTCGAAAAGCCGAGCGAAAAGGAGCCGGTGCGCCGCTTCGCGCAGGTCGAGCCGAACCTGTTCGACCGCGTCGTCAACCTCTGCGTCGAGCCGGGCAAGATGTGCATGCACGACATGATGGCGATCGACGCGCGCGGCGGGCTGGGCCTGGCCGGGACCTATAACGTCCGCGACCTTTCCTATGACAAATTCGCTGCGCGCGGCACGCTGCCGACGCTCAACACCCGCTATGTCGCCGCCGTCTGCACCACGCCGATGGTGCCGATGACCGGCCCCGATCCCATGCCGGTGGACAGCACCCCGCTGACCGGCGCCGGCCTGTCGCGCGTGCGCCAGTCGACCCCGCCGATCGCGCGCACCGCGATGACCGACCTTCCCGCCCTTCCGGAAAGCTGAGCAAGCCCGTGTCCGATCCCATTGCGCATCCCGCCCCGTCGGTCGATCCGATTTTCGGTCGCCTGTCGCTCGACTCGATCCCGCTGCACGAACCGATCCTGATCGTCACCTTTGCGGTGGTCGCGATCGGCGGCCTCGCCATGATGGCGCTGCTCACCAAATATCGCCTGTGGGGCTATCTGTGGAAGGAGTGGTTCACGACCGTGGACCACAAGAAGATCGGGATCATGTACATGATCCTGGGCCTCATCATGTTCCTGCGCGGCTTTGCCGATGCGATCATGATGCGGTTGCAGCAGGCGATGGCGTTCGGCGGGAGCGAAGGCTATCTGAACGCGCATCATTACGACCAGATTTTCACCGCCCACGGCGTGATCATGATCTTCTTCGTGGCGATGCCGTTCATCACGGGCCTGATGAACTATGTCGTCCCGCTGCAAATCGGCGCGCGCGACGTTAGCTTCCCGTTCCTCAACAATTTCAGCTTCTGGATGACCGCGGCGGGCGCGGCGCTGACGATGGTGTCGCTGTTCGTCGGTGAATATGCCCAGACCGGCTGGCTCGCCTATCCGCCGCTGTCGGGGATCACCTACAGCCCCAATGTCGGCGTCGACTATTACATATGGTCGCTACAGATAGCGGGCGTCGGCACGACATTGTCCGGCATCAACTTGATCGTAACCATCCTGAAGCTGCGCGCGCCGGGCATGGGCCTGATGAAGATGCCAGTGTTCACCTGGACGTCGCTGTGCGCCAACATCCTGATCGTCGCCAGCTTCCCGGTGCTGACCGCCGTGCTCGCGTTGCTCGGGCTCGACCGCTATGCCGGCACCAACTTCTTCACGAACGACTTCGGCGGATCGTCGATGATGTACGTGAACCTGATCTGGATCTGGGGCCACCCTGAGGTTTACATCCTGATCTTGCCGCTGTTCGGCGTGTTCAGCGAAGTGACCTCGACCTTCTCGGGCAAGCGGCTTTTTGGCTATACCTCGATGGTTTATGCGACGGTGGTCATCACCATCCTGTCCTACGTCGTGTGGCTCCACCACTTCTTCACCATGGGGTCGGGGGCGAGCGTCAACAGCTTCTTCGGCATCACCACGATGGTGATCTCGATTCCGACGGGTGCGAAGCTCTTCAACTGGCTGTTCACCATGTATCGCGGGCGCATCCGGTTCGAGCTGCCGATGATGTGGACGGTCGCCTTCATGCTGACCTTTACCATCGGTGGCATGACCGGGGTGCTGCTTGCGGTTCCGCCGGCGGACTTCGTGCTGCACAATTCGCTGTTCCTGATCGCGCATTTCCACAATGTGATCATCGGCGGCGTGCTGTTCGGCCTGTTCGCGGCGATCAATTACTGGTGGCCCAAGGCGTTCGGGTTCAAGCTCGACAAGAAGTGGGGCCTGGTGTCCTTCTGGTGCTGGGTCGTGGGCTTCTGGCTCGCCTTTGCGCCGCTGTATATCCTCGGCCTGATGGGCGTGACGCGCCGGATGCGGGTGTTCGACGATCCCAGCCTGCAGATCTGGTTCATCATCGCCGGTATCGGCGCGGCGACGATCGCGGTCGGCATCTTCGCGATGCTGGTGCAGTTCGCGGTCAGCATCTGGAAGCGTGAGGAGCTGAAGGTCGATGGCGACCCGTGGAACGGCCGCACGCTGGAATGGGCGACCAGCTCGCCCCCGCCGGAGTATAATTTCGCCTTCACCCCGCGCATCCACGACCTCGACGCGTGGTACGACATGAAAAAGCGCAACGCCGCGCGTCCGGTCGACGGCTTCCGCGACATCCATATGCCGCGCCCGACCGGTGCCGGGATCATCCTGTCGGGCATCAGCCTGGTGAGCGGCTTTGCGCTGGTGTGGCATATCTGGTGGCTGGTGATCGCGGCGTTCGTCGCGCTGCTCGCGACCGCGATCATCCACACCTTCAACTATGACCGCGACTTCCACATCCCGGCGGCAACCGTCACCGAGGTTGAGGACGCCCGCACCCGCCAGCTGGCCGCCGGAGCCGCCGCATGACCGCCGTGACCGCAGACCCGAACACGCCCCCCGTCTTTTACGAGCTGGAGGAGCATCCGCACCCCGAGGGGCACAGCACGATGCTGGGCTTCTGGATCTATCTGATGAGCGACTGCCTCATCTTTGCGATCCTGTTCGCCTGTTACGCCGTGCTGGGCGGCAATTACGCGGCGGGGCCGGGGCCAAAGGACCTGTTCGACCTCAAGCTGATCGCGCTCAACACCGCGATGCTGCTGTTCTCGTCGATCACCTATGGCTTTGCGATGCTGTCGATGCAGCTGGGCAAGGTTCGCGCGACGCAGGGCTGGCTGGCCGTCACCGGCCTGTTCGGCGCGGCGTTCCTGGGCATCGAACTCTATGAGTTCCACCATCTGATCGAACTGGGCGCGACGCCGCAGCGCAGCGCGTTCCTGTCGGCCTTCTTTACCCTCGTCGGCACCCACGGTTTGCACGTCACCTTCGGCCTGATCTGGCTGGTGACGCTGATGGTTCAGCTGGGGCGCAAGGGGCTGATCCCGGCCAATCAGCGCCGGGTCGCGTGCCTTGGCATGTTCTGGCACTTCCTCGACGTCATCTGGATCGGCGTCTTCACCTTTGTCTATCTGATGGGGATGCTGCGATGAGCGCGCACCATGACGAGCACCACGCCGCCGCCGAGCTGCCGCACGCGACGCTGCGCGACTATGTGATCGGCTTCGTGCTGTCGGTGATCCTGACCGCGATCCCGTTCTGGCTGGTGATGACGATGCCGCTGAGTGCCGGGGTGACCGCCGCCGTCATCATGGGCTTTGCGGTGGTGCAGATCATCGTCCACATGATCTTCTTCCTGCACATGAACCCTAAGTCCGAAGGCGGCTGGACGCTGACCTCTCTGGTGTTCACCGTGATCGTGATCTTCATCATGCTCGCCGGCTCGCTGTGGGTCATGCACCACCTCAACAGCAACATGATGCCGCAGCATCTGGAGCAGCAGGTTCCGTGAAGCTCCGGCGCGCCGTGCCAGCGGCGCTGCTGCTGATGCTCGCCGCCGGGTTCGTGGCGCTGGGCATCTGGCAGGTCGAGCGGCGGGCGTGGAAACATGCGCTGATCGACGCGGTCGCAACGCGCAGCACCGCCGCGCCGGTCGCGGCTCCCGCTCCGGGAGTGGCGGTCAGCGCCGAGGCAGATGCCTATCGCCGTGTCCGCGTCACCGGCCGCTTCCTGCACGACCGCGAAACGCTCGTGCGTGCGGTCAGCGATCTGGGCAGTGGCTATTGGGTCGTCACCCCGCTGGATACCGGGCGCTTCACCGTGCTGGTCAATCGCGGCTTTGTGTCCCCCGACCGGCGCAACGCCGCCACCCGTGCGGCGGGCAATGGGGCGGGGCCGGTGACGGTCACCGGCCTGCTGCGCGTGACCGAGCCGGGCGGCGGCTTCCTGCGCAGTAACGATGCGGCGTCGGACAATTGGTATTCGCGCGATGTCGCCGCGATCGCCGCCGCGCGAGGGCTGAACGACCCCGCGCCCTATTTCATCGATGCCGACGCCGCGCCCAATCCGGGCGGGTGGCCGCGCGGCGGGCTGACCGTGCTGCGCTTCTCCGACAATCACCTGGGTTATGCGCTGACGTGGTTCGCGCTGGCGCTGCTGTCGCTGGGCGCCATCTGGCTGGTGTTGCGCAAAGCGTCGGTTGCGCCCAACAAGGACGCGTGAACCGGCAGATCCTTGAGCCCGCCTTTCAGCCGGCGGATGCGGGGCGGCGCAACATGCTGCTGCTCACGCAATTGCGCTGGCTGGCGGTGGGCGGACAGCTGGTGACGGTGGCAGTGGTCAAGTTCGCGCTCGGCATCGACCTGCCGATGACGCAGCTGCTGATGTCCACCGCGACGCTCGCCGCGCTCAACATCGCCAGCCATGTGCTGATCGCCAGCGGCGCGCGCTTCAGCGATGGAGCATTGGCCGCCGCCCTGCTGTTCGATGTCGGCGCGCTGACGGTGCAGCTCAGCCTGTCGGGCGGCATCACCAACCCGTTCGCGGCCTTGTTCCTGCTGCACATCGTGCTCGGCGCGGTGCTGCTGCGGCCCTATTACCCATGGACGATCGTCGCCGCGACTTTGATCGCGCTCGGCATCCTCGCGCTCGATCCGACGCCGTTGGTGCTGCCGCCCGATCTGCCGGTCGATCCGGTCAATCTCTACCTGTTCGGCGGGTTCGTCTGTTTCGTGCTGATCGCGGTGCTGCTGGTGGTGTTTATCGGCCAGATCAGCCGCAACCTGCGCACCCACGACGCCGCGCTCGCCGCCGTCCGCCAGCGCGCGGCGGAGGAGGACCATATCGTGCGCATGGGCCTGCTCGCATCGGGCGCGGCGCATGAGCTGGGGACGCCGCTGTCGCTGCTGTCGGTCGCGATCGGCGACTGGCGCGCGATGCCGCGGCTCAGGGACGATGCCGAGCTGCAGCAGGAGCTGGCCGAGATGGACGGGGCGGTGCGCCGCTGCAAGGCGATCGTCAGCGGCATCCTGATGTCGGCGGGCGAGGCGCGCGGCGTGGCGCCGGAGGTGACCAGCGTGCGCCGCTTCCTGACCGAAATCGTCGCCGACTATCGCGCCAGTCTGCTCCCCGGCACGCTCGATTTCGACGACCGCTTCGGCGCGGACGTCACCATCGTGTCCGATCCGGCGCTGCGCCAGGTGATCGGCAACGTCATCGACAATGCGATCGAGGTGTCGCCCGGCACCGTGACCCTGACCGCGCTGCGCGAGGAGGACGCGCTGGTGATCGAGATCGCCGATCGCGGCACCGGCTTCGCGCCCGAAATCCTCGCGACTTTCGGCCAGCCCTATCGCTCGACCAAGGGCAAACCGGGCGGGGGCCTTGGCCTATTCCTGCTGGTCAATGTCCTGCGCAAGCTGGGCGGCGAGGCGAGCGCGGAGAACCGGCTGGACGGCGGCGCGCGGGTGCGCATCGTCCTGCCACTCGCCGCGCTGGCGATGGCGGCACCGCGATGAGTGCGCGGCTGCTGATCATCGTCGAGGATGACGAGGCATTTGCCCGGACGCTCAAGCGCTCGTTCGAGCGGCGTGAGTACACCGTGCTGTGGGCGGCGAACCATGACGAGCTGGCGGCGCTGCTGGCCGACCACGCGCCGGATTTCGCGGTGGTCGACCTGAAGCTCGGCGGCGCATCGGGGCTGGCGTGCGTCCAGACGCTGCGGGCGAGCGATGCGGACATAAAGATCGTCGTCCTCACCGGCTTCGCCAGCATTGCGACCGCGGTCGAGGCAATCAAGCTCGGCGCGAACCACTATCTCGCCAAGCCATCGAACACCGATGATATCGAGGCCGCGTTCGCGCGCGTCGATGGCGATGTCGATGCCCCGGTCGACGGCCGCACCTCATCGATCAAGACGGTCGAGTGGGAACATATCCACCAGACATTGGTCGAGACCGACTTCAATATCTCCGAAGCCGCACGGCGGCTGGGAATGCACCGACGGACGCTGGCGCGGAAGCTGGAGAAGCGGCCGGTGCGGTAGGGGGGCTATCAAGGAGGGATGGGAAGCGAACTCACTTCATTCCTGCCAGATAAAGATCTTCTCACCGCGACGCCAGGCAGCAACTGTCCAGACAAGATAGACTGCCCAGCCGAGTCCGAGGATAGCGTAAAATACCCCTTCTCCCGCTTTCTCCGGAATGCTCGACCCCAAGTAGAGCGCTATTAGGCATAGCATAAGCGTTGATCGTTCAGTCATGCTTCGCACCTCCTATGGTCCTCGCGCGCGGAAGAGGTATGCGTATGACGCCGCCGTCCCGGTCCGAAATAGCCTCGTCTGCAGCCACCTCGCTCTATGCGTACGGCGTCAAATTATCCCCCCCCCCGCCAGGGGGAGGTGGCACCCCGGACTTGATCCGGGGTGACGGAGGGGGATGACGTCTGTGTCTTCAACATCTTGCCACATCGCTTCCTCCCCCTCCGTCGCCTTCGGCGCCACCTCCCCGTGGCGGGAGAGTATAGATGCCACCCTTGCAGCCCGGCGCGCGCAAAGGCATGGCGCGGGGCACGAGAGAGGAAATCCGATGCGCCTGCGCTCCTTGTTGTTCGTCCCCGGTGACCGGCCCGACCGGATGGAAAAGGCGCTGGCCAGCGGTGCCGATGCGCTGATCCTGGACCTTGAGGATTCGGTGACGCCGGAGCGCAAGGGCGACGCGCGCGCGGCGGCGGCGGCATTCCTCGCACCGCAGCATGGTGGCCCGGCATTGTGGGTCCGCATCAACCCGCTCGACAGCGGCATGACGCAGGACGACCTTGCCGCCGCGCGTGGGGCCGACGGCATCGTGCTGCCCAAATCGGCGAGCGGGCAGGATGTCGCCGCGCTCGACGCAATGCTCGCTGGCGTGGCCGCGCGCATCCTGCCAATCGCGACCGAAACGCCCGCCGCGATCTTTGGCCTGGGCAGCTATGCCGGCTGCTCGCCGCGCCTCGCCGGGATCACCTGGGGGGCGGAGGATCTGCCCGCCGCGATCGGCGCGCAATCCTCGCGTGAGGCGGACGGGCGCTATACCCCGCCCTATGAGATGATCCGCGGCCTGACCCTGTTTGGCTCACACGCTGCCGGCGTCGCGCCGATCGAGACGGTCTATCCGAACTTCCGCGATCTCGACGGGCTGGCGGCCTATTGCGCGCGGGCGATGCGCGACGGCTTTACCGGCATGATGGCGATCCACCCGGCGCAGGTGCCGGTGATCAACGCCGCCTTCACCCCATCCGAAGTAGCCATCGCGCATGCGAAGGCAGTCGTCGCCGCCTTCGCCGCCAATCCGGACGCGGGGGCGTTGCAGCTCGACGGCAAGATGATCGACGCGCCGCACCTGAAACAGGCGCAGGCGCTGCTTGCCCGTGCGGGAGCGGCATGACGCCAGACTTTCACCACGATGACCTGAATCGGCTGGAGCGGGCGGGGCGGCTGCGGTCGCTGAGCCCCCGCACCGGGCTGGATTTTGCGTCGAACGACTATCTCGGCCTCGCCAATGACCAGCGGCTGCGCGATGCGGTGGCCGATGCGGTTGCGCGTGGCGTGGCGGTCGGGTCGGGCGGATCGCGGCTGCTGCGCGGCAACGATCCCGAGATTGCGGCGCTGGAGGCCGAAGCCGCTGCGCTGTTTGGCGCGGAGGCCTGCCTCTATTTCGCCACCGGCTTTGCCGCCAATGTCGCGCTGCTGGCGACGCTGCCGCAGCCGGGCGACCTGATCGTCCATGACGCCATGATCCACGCCAGCATGCATGACGGCCTGCGCCTTTCGCGCGCCCCGGCGGTGGCGACGGGACATAACGATCCGCAGGCGGTGGAGGATGCGATCCGGGCGTGGCGCGCGCAGGGCGGGACGGGCACGCCATGGATCACCTTCGAGACGCTCTATTCGATGGATGGCGATTGCGCGCCCGTGGCCGAGCTGGCGGCAGTGGCGGCGCGGCATGACGCGATGCTGCTGGTCGACGAGGCGCATGCCACCGGCGTGTGGGGTGCGCACGGACGCGGGCTGGCGGAGCAACTGGAGGGCGCGGAGAACGTCGTCGCGCTCCACACCTGCGGCAAGGCGCTGGGCTGTCAGGGTGCGCTGGTCACCGGCTCGCGCGTGCTGATCGATTTCCTGATCAACCGCGCGCGCCCCTTCATCTTCTCGACCGCGCCATCGCCCCTGCTGGCGAGCGCGGTTCGCGCGGCGCTGCGCATCGTGGCGGAGGAGCCGGAGCGGCGCGCACGGCTCCATGCGCTGATCGCCCATGCCGAAGCGGTACTCGCTCCGCATGGCGTGACGGCGACGGGGACGCAGATCCTCCCGCTCATCATCGGCGACGATGCGGCGACGATGGCGCATGCGGCGGCGGTGCAGGCGCGCGGCTTCGACGTGCGCGGCATCCGCCCGCCCACGGTCGCGCCGGGCACCGCGCGGCTGCGCATCACGCTGACGCTGAACGTCACCCCGCAAGACATTGATTCACTGGCAGAGGCATTGGCATGATCGTCGTCACCGGTACCGATACCGGAGTGGGCAAGACCGTCGCATCGGCGACGCTCGCCTGGCGGCTGGGCGCGACCTACTGGAAGCCGGTGCAGGCCGGGCGCGAAGAGGCGGAGAGCGACCGGGAAGCGGTCGCGCGGCTCGCGGGCGTGGAAACGCTGCCCGAAGCCTATTTCCTCGAAACCCCCTGCTCTCCGCATCGCGCGGCGGAGATCGATGGCGTCACCATCGACCCCGCGCGCCTGACGCCACCGGCGGGGCGGCTGGTGATCGAGGGTGCGGGGGGCGCGCTGGTCCCGGTGACCCGCGACCTGCTCTACGCCGACCTGTTCGCGCGCTGGGGGCTGCCGGTGGTGATCGTCGCGCGCACCGCGCTCGGCACGATCAACCATAGCCTGATGACGATCGAAGTGCTGCGCGCGCGTGGCGTCACCGTCGCCGGAATCCTGTTCTCCGGCGACGAAGTCCCCGACAGCCAGGCGACGATCTGCGCGATGGGGCAGGTCGCGTCGCTCGGCCGCCTGCCGTGCCTCGACCCGCTGACCCCGGACAGCCTGCGTGCGGCGGCGGCGCAGCTCGATCTCGGGCCGCTGGCATGACGTCACCCGTCTGGCATCCCTTTACCCAGCATGGCCTCAATGAGCCGGTGCCGCTGGTGACGCATGCGCAGGGCGCGATCCTGCACACCGCCGATGGCCGCCGCGTGATCGACGCCATCTCGTCCTGGTGGGTGACGACGCACGGCCATTGCCACCCGCGCATCATGGCGGCGATCCGCGCACAGAGCGAGAAGCTCGACCAGCTCATCTTCGCCGGCTGGACGCACGAGCCCGCCGAGACGCTGGCGCGCGACCTCACCGCGATGATGCCGCCCGCGCTGACCAAAGTGTTTTTCTCCGACAGCGGATCGACCAGTGTCGAGGTGGCGCTGAAGATGGCGCTCGGCCATTTCGCCAATCGCGGCGAGGATCGGTCCCGCATCATTGTGATGGAGGGCAGCTATCATGGCGACACGATCGGCGGCATGTCGGTCGGCGCGCGCGGCGTGTTCAACAAGAGTTACGCCCCGTTGCTGTTCGACGTCGACGTCATCCCGTTTCCGGAGCGCGGTCGTGAGCCGCTGACGATGGCGGCGCTCGAACAATTCTGTTCGCAATCGCCCCGGCCCGCCGCGCTGATCGTCGAGCCGATGATATTGGGTGCGGGCGGCATGCGCATCTATCTGCCCGGGGTGCTGCGCGCGATGCGCGATATCTGCGCGGCGCATGGCGTGCTGTTCATCGCGGACGAAGTGATGACCGGCTGGGGCCGTACCGGGGCGCTGCTGGCGTGCGAATGGGCGCAGATAGTGCCTGATCTGCTGTGCCTGTCGAAGGGGCTGACCGGCGGGGCGCTCCCGCTCGCGGTGACCATGGCGACCGAGGAAATCTTCGCGTCGCATTTGGGCGAAGACCGGTCGCGGATGTTTTTCCATTCGTCGAGCTACACCGCCAACCCGATCGCCTGTGCTGCCGCGGTCGCCAACCTCGCCATCTGGCGCGAAGAGCCGGTGCTCGAACGCGTTGAGAACCTAGTCCTGCGCCAGACCGATCTCAGCGCCCCGCTATGCAGCAAAGTGTCCAACCTCCGCCAGCTCGGCACGATCGTCGCGATGGAGCTGGAGGACCGCGCGGGCAGCTACATGTCCGCACTCGGCCCGCGGCTGATGGCGTTCTTCCGTGAGCGCGACGTGCTGCTGCGCCCGCTCGGCAACACGGTCTATGTCATGCCGCCCTACAGCATCGCCGACGATGACCTGGCGCGGGTTTATGCGGTTATAGGGGAGGCGGTAGACGCGCTCTAGGCCGCGCGCAGATCGGACAGGAAGCTGCGCACCGCGCCGTCCAATGCGCTGGCCTCGGCGTGGATGCGGTGGGCGAGGCCGCTCATCTCCTGCGCGCTCTGCGTCGCCGATCCCGCGCAGCCGCTGATCGCCGCGACGTCGTCCGCGATCAGCGCGCCGGCGCTGACCGTTTCATCGACCGTTGCGGCGATCAGGCGCGTCGTGTCGCGCTGCGTCGCCACGGCATCTTCGACCGTGTCGCACAGCCGCGCCATCGCCGCGATCGCCCGTTCGACCTCTTCATGCCCGCCCGCCACTTGGGCGATGCCGTCACAGATTTCGGCGACATGGGTGTTGATGCGCCCGGCGGCGGTCCCGGCCTGGGTCGCCAGCGCCTTGACCTCATTCGCGACCACGGTGAAGCCGCGCCCGGCCTCGCCTGCGCGCGCCGCCTCGATCGTCGCGTTGAGCGCGAGCAAATTTACCTGTCCGGCAATCTCGCCGATCAGCGCGATCACCGCGTCGATCGACTGGGCCGACCGCATCAGCTGACGCATCCGCGCGCCGCCTTCGCCGACAAGGCTAACGGCGTGCTCGGCCGCGCGCTTGGCGCGCGCGGTGTCGCTGTTGATCGTGGCGAAGGCATCGGCGAGCATGCGCCCGCGTTCGGCAATGCCGTGCATCCCCAGGCTGGTCTGCGATGCCGCCGCCGCCACCGTCGCCGCCCGGTCGCCGGTGTCGGCTGCGCGCACCGCCGTGGCGCCGGCATGGGCGCCGATGCGCTGGGACAGGGTGCTCAGCGTCCCCGCGAGTGCCGCAACCTGCGTTTCGAACTGGCGCGACGCCGCCTCGATCCGCGCCGATCGGCGCAGCTGCGCGCGCGCATGGTTGAGCTCGCGTTCGACCGCCAGGCTGACGATGCGGCGGTTGGCGACCACCGCGAACAGCCGTCCGCGATGCGTTAGGATCATGCCCTCCTGCCCGCTGGCCGCGCGATAGGCGTCGAGCACAGCGCCGATCTCCTGACCGACCTCGGCTTGGGGACAAGGGCGGATATGCGCCGCGATCGCGCTGCCATAGGCCGGGTTGCGCATCAGCGCATGGCCGAACGGGTTGAGCAGCAGCCGCCGCACGTCCTTTTCGAACAGCGCACCGATCGCGCGATGGCTAGAATCGACGACCGGAAGCAGGCGCAGTTCCATGTTGGTCTGGAACATCTCGGTTGCGGTGAACAACGTATCGTGTTCGCGCAGGAACGGCGGGTTGCGCTCGGCCGTGGACAGCCATTCCCGCGTGGTCGACGGGGCGGGGGCGGAAGCGGGATCGGCAAGCGCGAACATGGCCTTGATCTAGGGACCGCAGGGTAAATGCGGCGTTATCCGGGCGTGACACTTCCGTTACAAATGGCGGTTTTCTGCGCCTTTTGTTCTATCCCGTCAGTTCGCCGCGATGCTGTGCCACCAAAGCGCCGAGCCATTCGGTAAACGCCGCGACCGGCGCGAAGTGGCGCGTCTCCTCATGCGTCACCAGCCAGAAGCTGCGCCGGATCGCAATGTCGGGCAGTATGCGAGTGAGAGCAGGATCGCCGTCGCCGATGAAGCAGGGCAGCACCGCGATTCCCGCCCCGGATGCAGTCATGCGATGCTGCGCATTGATGCTCGAAGAGCGCAATTGCGGCGCGGGGGCGCCCGGAATCTCGTCAAGATAGCGGAGTTCCGGCGCATAGAGGATGTCGGGAACATAGCCGATCAGCCGGTGCTCGCGCAGCTGTTCGGTAGCGGTTGGAATGCCCCGCGCGGCAAGATAGCTCCGCGATGCATAGAGGCGCAGACCGTAATCGGCGAGCTTGCGGGTCAGCAGCGGGCCCCGGCGCGGGCGGGCGAGCAGCACCGCGACATCGGTTTCGCGCCGCGTCGGGTTGAGGAAACCGCTGCTCGCGACCAGGTCGACCGACAGATCGGGATGGGCATCGGCAAGGGTGCCGAGATGCCGTCCGACGAACCAGCTGCCGAACCCCTCCGACACGCTGACACGCACCGTGCCGCGCACCGGCCCGCCCGTCTCGCGTTCGCCGATCGCGGCGGCGGCACGCTCCATCGCACGCGCATGGGTCAACAGCCGCTCACCCGCAGGGGTCAGCGCCTGACCATCCGGCCCCTGCTCGAAGAGACGCTCGCCGACGGCCTGTTCGAGGCGGCGGAGGCGGCGGCCAGCGGTGGTGGCGTCGATCGACAGGCTCTGCGCCGCCTTCGCCAGTTGGCCGGTGCGGGCGATGGCGAGGAAGATCGGGAGGTCGCTCCAGTCCATCGCCTGCAAATATGCAGCTATGCCCTGCATGTCGATGGGTTGCCGCCCGTCACTCCACCGGTGCATCACGTTCCCAAATAGGAGAGGCCCATGCGCGAGATCACCCATTTCATCGGCGGCAGCGCCAGCGCGGGTACCGGCACGCGTCGGTCGGACGTGTTCGACCCCAATAGCGGCGCGGTGCAGGCGCAGGTCACGCTGGGCTGCCCCGACGACCTCGAAACGGCGATGCAAAAGGCGCTGGCTGCGCAGGGCGCATGGGCCGCGACCAACCCGCAACGCCGCGCGCGCGTGATGTTCGCGTTCAAGGCGCTGGTCGAGAAGCATATGGACGAGCTGGCGCACCTGCTGTCGTCCGAGCACGGCAAGGTGATCGCGGATTCGAAGGGCGACATCCAGCGCGGGCTCGAAGTCATCGAATTCGCCTGCGGGATCCCGCATGTGCTGAAGGGTGAATATACGCAAGGAGCCGGCCCCGGCATCGACGTCTATTCGATGCGCCAGCCGCTCGGCGTGGTTGCGGGGATCACCCCGTTCAACTTCCCGGCGATGATCCCGATGTGGATGTTCGGCGTCGCCATCGCCTGCGGTAACGCCTTCATCTTGAAGCCCAGCGAGCGCGACCCCAGCGTGCCGGTGCGCCTCGCCGAACTGATGCAGGAAGCCGGTCTGCCCGACGGTGTGCTTCAGGTCGTGCAGGGCGACAAGGAGATGGTCGACGCGATCCTCGACCATCCGGAGATCAAGGCGGTGAGCTTCGTCGGCTCGTCCGACATCGCGCATTATGTCTATCGTCGCGGCGTGGAGGCCGGAAAGCGCGTGCAGGCGATGGGCGGCGCGAAGAACCACGGCATCGTCATGCCCGACGCCGACCTCGATCAGGTCGTCAACGACCTCGCCGGGGCCGCGTTCGGCTCGGCGGGTGAGCGCTGCATGGCGCTCCCGGTCGTCGTGCCGGTGGGCGAGAAGACCGCGATTGCACTGCGCGAAAAGCTGCTGCCCGCGATCGAGGCGCTGCGGATCGGCGTGTCGACCGATGGCGAGGCGCATTACGGCCCGGTGGTGACCGCCGCACACAAAGCGAAGATCGAAAGCTATATCCAGATGGGCGTCGATGAGGGCGCCGAGCTGGTCGTCGACGGGCGCGGCTTCACGCTGCAGGGGCATGAAGACGGCTTCTTCGTCGGCCCAACCCTGTTCGATCGCGTGACGCCGCAGATGCGCAGCTATCAGGAGGAGATTTTCGGCCCCGTCCTCCAGATGGTCCGCGCTGACAGCTTCGAAGAGGCGCTGCGCCTGCCGAGCGACCATCAATATGGCAATGGCGTCGCGATCTTCACCCGCAATGGCCATGCCGCGCGCGAATTCGCGGCGCGCGTCAATGTCGGCATGGTCGGCATCAACGTGCCGATCCCGGTGCCGGTTGCCTACCACACGTTCGGTGGATGGAAGCGCAGCGCGTTCGGCGACACCAACCAGCACGGCATGGAGGGGGTCAAGTTCTTCACCAAGGTGAAGACGATCACCCAGCGCTGGCCCGATGGCGGAGTCGGCGACGCCGCCAACGCCTTCGTCATTCCCACCATGGGATGATGCGGGTGCGCCGCCGCGTTCGTCAATCGGTTACGCCCGTGCTAACCATGTCCTGCACGCAGCAGGGGATGCGCGATGGTCTGGCTGTTTCGAATCGTGGTGGCGGTCGCGGCGCTGACCTGCATCGCCTGGGCCGCGCCGTTGGCGCTGACCGCCAGCGAGCCTGAGCGCGTGGACAAGCGCATCGCCATCACCTTTGACGACACGCCGCGCGGGGCCGGCGCGTTCCTGACGCTCGAGGAACGCGGGCCGAAGCTGATGGCCGCGCTTGAGGCGGCGGGCGTGCGGCAGGCGGCGTTCTTCATCAACCCGTGCCGGTTGCAGAGCGACCGCGACGGCGCGCTGGTCCGCGCCTATGAGACGGCGGGTCACGTCATCGCCGATCACACTTGCACCCATCCCGGCCTGTCGCGCGTCAGCGCGGCGTTCTACCTCGCCGATATCGACAAGTCGCAGGAATGGCTGCGCACTCGTCCGAACTATCGCCCGTGGTTCCGTTTCCCGTTCCTGGACGAAGGCGGGAGCGACGCTGGAAAGGCACAGGCGGTCCGCGAAGGCCTCGCGGCACGCGGCCTGATGAACGGCTACGTCACTGCCGACGGGTATGACTGGAACATGGAACGGCTGACGATCGAGGCGAAGCGCGCGGGGCGGACGATCGACATGGCCCGGCTGCGCGACCTGTACGTCGAAACCCATGTCGGCGCGGCCGAGTTCGCCGATGCCCTCGCCCTTCGCGCCACCGGCCGCCACCCGGCGCAGGTCCTGCTGCTCCACGAAACCGACCTCGCCGCCTTGTTCCTCCCCGACATGGTCGCGGGGCTGCGCAAGGCCGGCTGGACCATCGTCACCGCGGACGAGGCGTTCGACGACCCGGTCGCGCGCCGCACGCCGCAGGTCGATTTCGCCAACGGCACCCGCATCCAGATGCTCGCCTGGGAAAAGGGCCTCGAAGGATCGCGCTGGTACGACCGCACCGATGGCCCCGTCGCCGACCGCCTGTTCGAAGAGCGGGTGATGCAGGGAGCAACCGTCCAGTGAGGATCGTCGCGGCCCTGCTCGCCAGCCTGCTGCTCGCGCTCCCCGCCGCTGCGCAAAAGCGGATCGCGCTCAGCTTCGACGATGCGCCACGCGGGGAGGGGGCGTTCCTCGATCCCGATGTGCGCGCGAAGAAGCTCACCGCTGCGCTCAAGCGGGCTGGCGTCAAACAGGCGGTGTTCTTCGTGAACCCCGGCAATATCGGCCAGCCCGGCCATGGCGACGGCCTCGCCAATCTCGACCGCTATGTGAAGGCGGGCCATGTCCTCGCCAACCATAGCTGGTCGCACCCCAAGCTCGGCAACACCGATGCGCAAGCCTATCTCGCCGATCTCGACCGCGCCGAAGCCTGGCTCAAAGTGCGCGCCGGTTACCGCCCCTGGTTCCGCTTCCCGTTCCTCGACGAGGGCGGCAAGGACAAGGTCAAGCGCGACGCGATCCGCGCGGGGCTGAAGGCCCGCGGCCTGACCAACGGATACGTCACCGCGGAATCGTCCGACTGGAACATCGAAAGCCTGACCATCGCCGCAAAACAGGCCGGCAAGACGATGGACATGAAGGCGCTGCGCGAGCTGTATGTCGAAAGTCATGTCGAGGCGGCGGAATTCTATGATGCGCTCGCCGTCCGGACGCTGGGCCGCTCCCCCGCCCACGTCATGCTGCTCCACGAAACCGACATCGCCGCCTTGTTCATCGGCGATCTGGTCAAGGCGCTGAAGGCCAAGGGCTGGACCATCATCACCGCCGACCAAGCCCATGCCGACCCGCTCCGCGACGCCGACCCGGACACGCCGCATGCCCAGGGCACGCTGATCGAGGCGCTGGCGTGGGAAAAGGGCCTGCCCGCGCCACGCTGGTACGCCCGCAACGAACTGCGCATCGCCAATCCGCTGTTCGCCCGGCGGGTGCTTGGCGAAACCCCTGCGCCCTGAATTTGTTTGATAAAACGGACCCGATATGACCGACCAGCAATTCGACCTCACCGAAGACCAGCGCGCGATCCAGGAGATGGCGCAGCGCTTCACCGCCGACGCGATCACCCCGCATGCGGCGGAATGGGACGAGAAACACATCTTCCCGCGTGAGACGGTGAAGGCCGCCGCCGAACTCGGCTTCGGCGCGATCTACGTGTCGGAAGAGAGTGGCGGGATCGGCCTCGGCCGTCTCGAAGCGGCGCTGATCATGGAGGCGATGGCCTATGGCTGCCCCGCGACCAGCGCGTTCATCTCGATCCACAATATGGCCGCGTGGATGATCGATCGCTTCGGATCGCAGACGGTGAAGGACAAATATCTCCCGCAGCTCGTCACCGCCGACTGGCTGGCAAGCTATTGCCTGACCGAACCGTCCTCCGGCTCCGACGCCGCCGCGCTCAAGACCACCGCCAAGCGCGACGGCGACCATTTCATCGTCAACGGGTCGAAGCAGTTCATCTCCGGCGCGGGCGAGAATGAGCTCTACGTCACGATGGTGCGTACCGGGGTCGATGGCCCGAAGGGCATTTCCTGCCTCGCCATCGAAAAGGACATGCCGGGCGTCAGCTTCGGCGCGAACGAGCGCAAGCTCGGCTGGCACGCCCAGCCGACGCGACAGGTGATGTTCGACAATGTCCGCGTGCCGGTCGAAAACATGATCGGCGGCGAGGGCGAGGGCTTCCGCATCGCGATGATGGGCCTCGACGGAGGCCGCCTCAACATCGGCGCCTGCTCGCTCGGCGGGGCGCAGCGCTGCCTTGACGAGGCAATTGTCTATACAAAAGACCGCAAGCAGTTCGGGACCGCCGTGGCCGAGTTCCAGAACACCCAGTTCATGCTCGCCGACATGGCGACCGAGCTCGAGGCGGCCCGCGCGTTGCTGTATCTCGCCGCCGCCAAGGTCACCGCCAACGCGCCCGACAAGACCAAGTTCGCAGCGATGGCCAAGCGCTTTGCCACCGACACCGGATCGGCGGTGGTCGATCGCGCGCTCCAGCTACATGGTGGCTACGGCTATCTCATGGATTACCCGATCGAACGCTTCTGGCGCGATCTGCGGGTGCATTCGATCCTCGAAGGCACCAATCAGGTCATGCGAATGATCGTGGGACGGGAGCTGACGCGCCAATGAATGATGTACTGATTTCGACCGAGGGCAAGGTCGGCCGGATCCGGCTCAACCGGCCCAAGGCGATCCATGCGCTCAACACCGGCATGTGCGTCGCGATCGTCGACGCGCTGGCCGCGTGGCGTGAGGATACGGCGGTCGAGGCGGTGATGATCGACCATGCTGAGGGGCGTGGCTTCTGCGCGGGCGGCGATATCCGGATGCTGGCCGAGAGCGGCGCGGACGATGGCGCTGCGGCGCGGGACTTCTTCCGCGTCGAATATCAGATGAACCACGCGCTGTTCACCTTCGTGAAGCCGATCGTCGCGTTCATGGACGGGATCACGATGGGCGGCGGGGTCGGCCTCAGCCAGCCCGCGCGGTTCCGGGTTGCGACGGAGAATACCAAGTTCGCGATGCCCGAAACCGGGATCGGCCTGTTCCCCGATGTCGGTGGAGGCTGGTATCTCTCGCGGCTCCCCGGGCGCGTCGGCCAGTATCTCGCGGTCACCGGCCACCGGCTCGACGGCGCGGAGTGTGTCGCGCTGGACCTTGCCACCCACTATCTGGCGGCCGAGCGCATCGACGTTGCCAAGGCGCACATCCTCGCCGATCCGCAGGCCATCGAAGTGGTGCTGACCGATCTCGCCACGCCCACCCCCGACGCTGCCATCCTGACCCACCGCGCGGCCATCGATCGCCTGTTCGCCAGCGACCGGCTGGAAGACATCATCGCCGCGCTGCAGGCCGATCCGGGCGACTGGGCGATGCAGCAACGCGCCGACATCGCGGGCAAATCGCCGCAGTCGATGAAGGTCAGTCTCAAGCTGCTGCTCGACGGCGCCACCATGCCGACCTTCGAGGACGAGATGCGACAGGAGTTCGCGGTCGCCACCCGCGTCGTACAGCGCCACGACTTCATCGAAGGCGTGCGCGCGCTGATCATCGACAAGGACAACCATCCACGCTGGGATCCCGCGACGCCGGACGGGGTGAGCGACCATCTGATCGACCAGATCTTCGCCCCCCTGCCCGAGGACGAGGCTTGGACGCCGCGACATTAGCCGTCACCCCAGCGCAAGCTGGGGGTCTCTTGCCTACAAGACCCCAGCTCGCGTTGGGGTGACGAACAGGAACAACGATGACAGACTACAACACCATCCTTGTCGAACAGCGCGACGCCGTCACGCTGGTGACGCTCAACCGCCCGCAGGCGCTCAACGCCCTCAACAGCGAAATCCTGTCCGAACTGCTCGCGGCGATGACCGCGTTCGACGCAGACCCGTCACAGGGCTGCGCCGTCCTCACCGGCAGCGAAAAGGCGTTCGCCGCAGGCGCGGACATCAAGGAGATGCAGGCGCAGGGCTTCGCCGACATGTACGGTCACAATTTCTTCGCCGGCTGGGACCAGTTCACCCGCACGCGCAAGCCGATCATCGCCGCGGTCTCAGGCTTTGCGCTGGGCGGCGGGTGCGAGTTGGCGATGATGTGCGACTTCATCCTCGCCGCCGACACCGCCAAGTTCGGCCAGCCCGAGATCAAGCTCGCGGTCGCGCCCGGCATGGGCGGGTCGCAGCGCCTGACCCGCGCGGTGGGCAAGGCCAAGGCGATGGAAATGTGCCTGACCGGCCGCATGATGGGCGCGGAAGAAGCGGAGCGCGCTGGCCTCGTCAGCCGTGTCATTCCCGCCGCCGAATTGCTCGACGAAGCGCTCAAGACCGCCGCGACGATCGCGTCGATGGCCCCGCTCGCGGTGCTGGCGAACAAGGAAATGGTCAACGCCGCGTTCGAGACGAGCCTCTCGCAGGGCGTCCAGTTCGAACGTCGCCTGTTCCACGGCCTGTTCGGCAGCGCCGACCAGAAGGAAGGCATGGCGGCGTTCGTCGAGAAGCGTCCGGGGAACTGGACGGGTAAATAAGTCGCCCTCCCGCGTATGGGAGGCGAACTGAACAATTCCCCTCCCGCTTGCGGGAGGGGTTAGGGGAGGGCCTGTCCCTCCAGATCAGAACACACCGCGTGCGGACAGGCCCTCCCCCGGCCCCTCCCGCAAGCGGGAGGGGAGAGTGATGATGGCCCGCGTAGGATTTATCGGTCTTGGCAATATGGGCGGCGGGATGGCCGCGAACCTGGCAAAGGCGGGGCATGACGTGCGCGCCTATGACCTCAGCGAAGAGGCGCTCGCCCGCGCCAAGGCCGCCGGATGCCTGCCCGTCGCCGGCGCGGCTGAAGCAGCGGAGGGCGCGGAGGCCGTCATCACCATGCTGCCCGCCGGCAAGCATGTCGAACAGGTCTATGCCGACAGCGTGTTCGGCGCGGCGGATACCGGGGCAATCCTGATCGACTGCTCGACCATCGACGTCGATACCGCGCGCCGCGTCGCCGATGCGGCGGCGATCAAGGGGCTGATGGCGGTCGATGCGCCGGTCTCCGGCGGGATCGCGGCGGCGGCGGGCGGCACGCTCACCTTCATGGTCGGCGGCAGCGCCGCCGCGTTCGAACGCGCCGAGCTGTTCCTGTCCGACATGGGCAAGGCGGTGATTCATGCCGGCGGCAATGGCGCGGGGCAGGCGGCGAAGATCTGCAACAACATGCTGCTCGGCGCGACGATGGTCGCGACCTGCGAAGCATTCCTGCTCGCGCGCAAGCTCGGGCTCGACCCGCAGACCTTCTACGACATCAGCTCGGTCTCGTCGGGCCAGAGCTGGTCGATGACAAGCTATGCGCCCTTGCCCGGCGTCGGCCCCAAATCGCCCGCCGACAATGACTATCAGGGCGGCTTTGCAGTCGGGCTGATGCTCAAGGATCTGAAGCTGGCGATGGAGGCGGCGGAAACGGTCCACGCCGACACGCCGATGGGCGCGCGCGCGGCCGAGCTTTACGGCAAGTTCGCGGACGAGGGCCATGCCGGCATGGACTTTTCCGGCATCATCAAGATGCTGGAGGCCCGCGAAGCCTGAAGCGTCACTGCGTCAGGCGGATCAGCGTGGCGGAGTTGTAGAAGACGCCGTTGACCTGGAACGTCATGCCCGATGCATCCTGCGCCACTTCCTTGACCAGGCCGCGCGCGGAGATCGAAACCGGCACGCTCGCGCCGGTCGTGTCCTTCGCCGAGATCTCGAGCTTGTAGGCGCCGTCAGGTGCGCGGGTGCCGTTGGCCAGCGTGCCATCCCACACCAGATCGCCCTGCGATCCGCTCAGGTTGACCGTGTGCACCGTCGCGCCCGACGCGTTCTTGATCGTGGCGACCACCGATTCCGCCGGGCGGCTGGTGGCATAGGTCCATTGCGCCGGGCTGGTCCCGGTCAGGCCCGCCTGATCACTGCCAAAGCTCGCGACCTTGCCGACGACCGAAGCCGCGCCGACGAGATTGTCGGAGGTCAGCGCGGTCAGGATCGACTTGAGCGACGCATTCTGCTGGATCGACTGTTCGACCTGCGAGAACTGGACGAGCTGCTGGGTGTATTCCGACGTGTCCATCGGATCGAGCGGGTCCTGATTCTGCATCTGGGTCGTCAGCAGGCGCAGGAACATCGTCGCATCGGTGGCGAGCTTGCCCAGCGCATTGCCGGTGTTGGTGTTGGTCGCGGCATTGGCGGCGGAGGCGGCGTCGACGGCCATGATCGGCTCCTTCAGGCGACGAGATCGACCCGGCCCGAACTGCGGACCTGGACGGGGGTGGGGGCGGACTGAACATTGGCGGCATCGCCGTCGTTCAGATAGGCACGGCTGGCGATGCGGCGACCCTGCTGGGCATGCTGGTCGCTCTGGCCAAAGCCACGGCTGTCGAAGCGCAGGCTCTGGTCGTCGGCGCGGAAGCCGGCATCGTTGAGCGCGCGGGTGAGGTTGTCGGAGTCCCGGCGGAGCAGGTCGAGCGTCGCGGGCTGATCGGCGGTGACCTCGGCGCTCAGCTGCCGCGCCTCGTCCATCCGCAACCGGACTTCGATCTTGCCGAGTTCGGCGGGGTCGAGCCGGATCACGAGCACATCGCCCGAACCGCTATCGGCATGGCGGACGATGGCGATACCAACATCCTCACCGATCGCGGCTGCGCGCGCGCGATGCTCGGTGGCGACGGGATCACCCGTATGGGTCGCGCCATGGGCTGCGGCGGCGGCAAGCGGATCGAAGGCAGGCAGCGGGGCTCCGGCAGCTTGTGCGATCGCCGGGGCCGGTGCCGCGGGCTGCGGCGTCGATTGGCGGTGGCCGTCGCGGTTCATCGCGTCGCCGCCGGTATCGCTGGTGGTGCGCAGCGCATCGGCGTCGGCATCGCTCTTGATCGCGACGAGCGTATCGAATGCGCCATCATCTGCGGGCGCGTCGCTGGCGATTTCAGCGGGAGCGGGTTCGACCACGCGCAGCGCAACCGGTGCCGCAGGCGTGGCCTGCGTCTCAACCTTGGCTGGATCCGGTACCGCCGGAGTAACGGCGTCCGCGGTGGCCGGCGTTACCGGCGCGACGCTGATCGATGCCATCACGGACGGTTGGGGCTGGGTCGGGACCTGTTCGGGCGCGGCTTCGGCCTGTGCCGCGGGCTGCTCGAGCAACGCGGAGCTGACCGTATCAGGTCCGACGGCGACGGGTTCAACAGCGACCAGCTCGACCGCCATCGGTTCCACGGCACGCGGCGCGGTTTCTACCGGAGCTGTCGGCACCGGGCCGATGACGTGCTTGCGCGGCCCATCGATCGCCGCGACGCTGTCATCTTCCGATGTCGGGATCGCCTTGGGTTGGGCCGGGATCGGCGGTTCTGCCTTGCGCACCGGGTCCACGACCGTCCCCATGCTGCCCTGCGGGTCGGCCACGGGGGCTGGGTCAGGCGCCCTTTGCGCCAACTTGACCGGGGCCACCGGCGTCTCCGATACCGACGGCGTCGGGTTCGGGATGGACTTGCCAGCCCCATCGCCCGTCGCGACGGTGCCGTCGGTGTGAGCCAGCGCGGGGGATGGCGCATCGATCGCGGTCGGCCTTGCCGGTCCCTCGGTCGGCGCTTCAGCGACCGGCGCGGGGTTTAGAACTGGCGCCTGGGTCGCGGCATCGGCGACCGGCGCGCCGCTGTCCGCAGGCGTGAGCGGGCGAATGGGCGCGGTCGGATTGACCATAACGGCGGGACCCGTCGGCGCCGCGGCTGCCTTATCGCCCGGTCCGGACGAGGGCGCCGGCGCTACTTCCGTCGGGCGGGCGACCGGTTCGACCAGTGCCAGTGCCGGCGTGGCCGGGACCGCGATCGGTTCTGCAAGCTCCGATTGGTCAGGATCAGCCGCTTCGACCGGTGCGACCGGCTGGTCGGTGACCAGCCCCAGCAACGGCGCCTTGCCCTGCGGGATCAGCTGGACTGGCGCATCGACGACGCTGACCGCGGCGTCGGGCACCGGCGGAGTCGGCAATCCCAGCATGGCGGCAAAGCCGGGCTCGGCCACAACCCCCGCGACATTCGACGGGGTCGGCCCGCCGCCTGTGGTTATGGCGGCGGAAAAGGGCAGGAGGTTGGGCACCATAGGCGCATCATAGAGGTGCGGCATGCCGTCCGGTCGCATGGCTCAACCAATCGTGCCGAGCGCGCGCACCCGGGCGCGGGCGTGGATTTCGTTCTGCGACAGCACCACGGTGGCGGGGCGTACCCGCTCGATCACGCTGCGCACGAACGGGCGGATCGTGGGGTTGGTGAGCAGGCACGGGATTTCCCCGCTGTTCGCCATCCGGTCATAAGTGTCGCGCACGGCTGCGATGAAGCCCTGCAGCATCGACGGCGGCATGGCGAGGTGGCGTTCGTCGCCCTGGCCCATGATGTTCTCGGCAAAGGCGGCGTCCCATTCGGGCGAGAGGGTGACGATCGGGATCGATCCTTCGCGCGACTGGGTGGCCGAGATCTGCCGGGCAAGGCGCGCGCGGACATGTTCGGTGATCTGCGTCAGGTTGGTGGTGATCGGCGCGGCTTCGGCGATTCCCTCCAGAATCGTCGGCACGTCGCGGATCGACACGCCTTCGCCCAGCAGATTCTGCAGGATGCGCTGCACGCCGGAAATCGAGATGCGCGAGGGAATGATCTCCGCCACCAGCTTGGACGAGTCGGTGTGCACCTCGTTCAACAGCTTCTGCACCTCGGTGTAGCTCAGCATGTCGGCGATATTGTCCTTGACCAGTTCGGTCAGGTGCGTGGTGATGATCGTGCCGGCATCGACCACGGTCAGGCCGCGGAAGCCCGCTTCCTCGCGCAGCTCGCGGTCGATCCACAGGGCCGGCAGGTTGAACACCGGCTCGCGCGTCGGTTCGCCCGGGATGCCCGCCGGACCGTCGCCGGGATTGATGACGAGCAGGCGGTCGAGCCGGATGTCGCCGCGCGCGGCCTCGGTCTCCTTGATGTAGATGACATACTGGTTCGCCTGCAGGCCCATATTGTCGATGATGCGGACCGAGGGGAGGACGAAGCCATATTCGGTCGCCATCTGGCGGCGCAGCGCGCGCACCTGATCGTCGAGGCGCGGTTCGCGCGCGGCATCGTTGATGATTGGCAACAGGCCATAGCCGATCTCGATCCGGACCGCGTCAATCGCGAGCGTGCGCGAGATCGGTTCCTCGACTGTGGCGGCGGCCTCGGCCTCTTCGACCTGCGCGATGCGCTCGGCAAGGGCGGCGCGTTCCTTGCTCTTCTTGGCCAGATGCCAGCCGGCATAGCCCGTGCCCGCAGCGAACATCGCAAACGGCAGGAATGGCAGGCCGGGCATCAGCGCGAGACCGCTGAGCAGGACGGCGGACATGCCGAATGCCTGCGGATAGCGACCCAGCTGCTCGCCCAGTGCCGTGCCGGTCTTGCCCGCCTGCGTGCCCTTCGACACCATCAGGCCAGCGGCGATCGAAATCACCAGTGCCGGAACCTGGCTGACCAGCCCTTCGCCGACGGTCAGCAGCGTGTAGCTGTGGAACGCCTCGCCGAACGGCACGCCATGAACGGCGACGCCGATGATCAGGCCGACGATCACGTTGATCGCGGTGATCAGCAGCGCGGCGATCGCATCGCCCTTCACGAACTTGGACGCACCGTCCATCGCGCCGAAGAAGCCGCTTTCGGCCTCCACTTCCTGGCGGCGGCTACGCGCCTGTTCTTCGGTGATCATGCCGGCCGACAGGTCGGCGTCGATTGCCATCTGCTTGCCGGGCATCGCGTCAAGGCTGAAGCGCGCGGCGACTTCTGCGATGCGGCCCGCGCCCTTGGTGATGACGACGAAGTTGATGACGATCAGGATCGCGAAGATGGTGATGCCGATCACCGGCTCGCCGCCGATCAGGAACTCGCCGAACGCCGCAATCACGCCGCCCGCCGCATGCGCGCCTTCATGGCCATGCGCCAGGATCAAGCGGGTCGAGGCGATGTTGAGGCCAAGCCGCAGCATCGTCGCGATCAGCAGGATCGTCGGGAATGCCGACAGCTGTAGCGGCTTTTCGATGAACAGCGCCGTCATCAGGATCATCACCGACAGGGTGATCGACAGGACAAGGCCCAGGTCGAGCATCCAGCCGGGCATCGGCAGCACCAGCGTGCCGATGATCGCCAACACGCCGACCGCCAGCGCGATGTCGCGACCATTGCCCAGACGCGAAAGAAAGCCGTTGAGTCCGTTCATCGCATGATTTCCGCGTCAGGTTGCCGGAACGACCGCAATGCCCGCCTCGACAAAGGCCTTGAGCTTGTTGCGCATCGTGCGGACCGAAATGCCCAGGATCTGCGAGGCCGAGGTGCGGTTGCCCTGGCACCGCTCCAGCGTCTCGAGGATCAGCTGGCGCTCGACCTCTTCGACGGTCTGGCCGACGAGCGAGGCGATAACCGGCTTGCCCGCGGATGGAGCGACCGGGGCAAGCCGCGACCCGTCCGCCAGCACGATCGCTTCCGGACCGATATAGCCGTCGGGCGACAGCAGCACGGCGCGGTGCATCGCATCCTGCAGTTCGGCGACATTGCCGGGCCAGTCATGGCTGGTCAGCAGCGTTTCGGTCGCCGGGTCGATCAGCGGGCTGGGCAGGCACTGCATCGCCGCGAAGCGTGCGGCAAAGGTCGCCGCAAGCAGGCGGATGTCCCCGCCGCGCGCGCGCAGCGGCGGCAGCGCCACGGTGGCCAGTGCGAAGCGGGCAAGCAGGTCACCGCGAAACTGTCCGGCATCGACCATCGCCGCGACGTCGCGGCGCGTGCTGGCGATGACGTTGGGCGCGGCCGGGGCCGCCATCGCCTTGAGCACGTCCAGCTGGAGCGCGGCGGGCAGGCGATCGATATCGCGCAGGAACAGCGTGCCGCCGCTGGCGGTGGCAAAGGCACCCCGGCGGCTGGCCAGCGCGCCGTCGAACGCGCCGGCCGCATGGCCGAACAGTTCGGAGTGCAGCACCTCTGGCGCGACGCCGGTGCATTCGACCGTGACGAAGCCGGATCGGCCCGATGCGGCATGGGTGGCGTGCGCGACGCGCTCCTTGCCGGTGCCGCGCTCGCCGCTGATCAGGATCGGGGCATGCGCAGGGGCCATTGCGCGCGCGAAGTCGAGCGCGCGCAGCCAGGCGAGGTCTTCGCCAACCATCGGCGCGAAATCGGCCTGGGCCATTTGCGCGATCGCGGCCGCGATCAGCTCGCGATCGGGGGGCAGGGGAATATAGTCGCGCGCACCCGCGCGGATCGCCGCGACCGCCCGCTCGGCCGGGGCGTCGATGCCACAGGCGAGTACGGGCACGGCAAAGCGCTCGGCGATCAGTGCGCGCATGAAGCCGGGAACGTCGCTGTCGACATCGATCATCACCAGCCCCGCGCCACGCTCTCGCAGATGCTCCAGCGCCTCGGACGGCGTCTCGGCGATCGTCACTTCGGCACCCAGGCTCTGCGCCATGCGCGCAGCCTCGCCAAACGGGCCGCTGCTGGCGCCGACGATCATCAGGCGAAGCTGCATGTTCAGCCTTCCTGGCGGACGATTTCGGTCAGCGTGACGCCGAGCGCATGGTCGACCAGCATCACTTCGCCGCGCGCGACCAGCCGGTTGTTGACATAGACGTCCACCGGCTCGCCGACGCGGCGGTCGAGTTCGAGCACCATGCCCGACTTCATCCGGATCAGCTCGCCGACCGGCACGCGCGCACGGCCGAGCACGGCCTGGACGCGGACCGGAACCTCGCTAACGGCGGACAGCGAGCCGGCGGGGCCGGTATCGGTGGCGGGGCCGTCGGTTGCGAATTCCTCGAACGACGGCGGTGCCTCGCTCTCGATCATGGCGCCGCTCTCGTGGCTCTCGATCGGTTCGCCGGGTTCGGACATCGGAGTCTCCATCATGCGTTCATCCACTGGCGGATCACGGCGGTCGCTTCGGGCGCGTTGCTGGCGACCATGTCGCCGACCTTGCGCAGATGCGACGCCTTGACCTGGCCATCGACATTGTTGAGCTGAACTTCGTGGTCGAGCAGGGGGACGTCGGAGCGCTTGCCCTGCATCGATTCCAGTTGCTTGAGCGCCTCCGGGTCGCCCTCGGCGGCCTGCTGCGCGATGGCCAGCATCTCGGCGTTCTGATCGCTGGGCAGCATCGGCGGGCCGACCTCGCCCTCAGCCTCCTTGTTGGCGCGCGAGCGGAGCATGCGCAGCACGATCAGGCCGATCGCACCGACCAGGAGGATCTTCAGCAACCCGACCACCTGGTCGGAGGTGAAGAAGCTGTACCAGGCGGTCTGCGCATCGGCAGGTTCGGCCGGGGTGGCAAAGGCGAGGCTTTCCACCACCACGCTGTCGCCACGTTCGGTATCGATGCCGACGGCATTCTCCACCAGCCGGGTCAGCTGCTGCTTGCGTGCTTCGGGCAGACCCTGGGCACCGCCGTCAACGGTGACCGCGACCGACAGGCGGGTCAGCTTGCCCGGTTCGCGCGTCACCACGCTGCGGGTCGCGCTGTTGGCATAGGTCACGTCTTCCGACGTTTCCTTGCGCGCCTGCTGCCGTGTGTCGCCGCCATTGGCGCCGACCGGCTGCTGCTGTGCCTCGGGCAGCTGGTTGCCGACCGTCGCGGCCTGTTCGCCGCTATTCTCGTTGGTCTGGTCGTCGCTTTCGACCGTCACCTGACGCGCGATCACCTGCTTGTCGGGATCGTAGACATTGGATTCCTCGCGCGTTGCATCGCGATCGATCTGCGCGGCGACTTCGGCGCGGACCTTGCCCTGGCCGACGATCGGCTCGAGCAGCGCGATGATCTCCTCCCGCATCTTCGCCTCGATCTGCGCCTGGCGTTCGTCGATGGTGCCGCCGCCCGCCGCGCCCTGTTCGCCGGCCCGCGCGAGCAAAGCGCCCGACTGGTCGACGATCGACACGGATTCGGGCGAGAGTTCGGGGACTGCGGACGAGACGAGGTAGCGGATCGCCTGGATCGTCTCGGCGGGCAGGCGGCCCTTGGTCTTGACGGTGACCGATGCTGTCGCGGGCCGCGCCTCTGCGGCGAACATCGCGCGTTCGGGCATCACGATATGCACGCGCGCGCCCGACACGGCATCGAGGCTCTGGATCGAGCGGACCAGTTCGCCCTCGATCGCGCGGGTTTCGTTCATCTTGGCGCGGCTGGCGGACACGCCGAATGGCTGTTCCTCGTCCAGCACGTCATAGCCGATCTTGCCGCCCAGCTTCTCGCCGGCCATCGCCATGCGCAGTTCGGCGAGGCGATCGACTGGGGCCATCACCGCGGTGCCGTCGGCGGACAGTTCGAAGGGGACGTTCTGCGACTTCAGCTTCTCCGAGATCGCGGCGGCGGCCGACGGGTCGAGATCGGTGTAGAGGAACCCCATGGTGGTGTTCTCACCCCGCAGCGCGACCATCGCCAGCGCCGCCATGATCAATGCCGCGACGCCGCCCATGATGATGAGCCGCTTGGCCCCCAATTGTGCGATCAGCCCTTTAACCTGCTCCAAGCGGCACCCTATCAACCAGCCGGAACTGCCTGTTCCTCAGGTCAATTATAGATGGCGCCAGCGCGGCAGGTTTTGCCGGTGGGAAAAAATTGCCGAGTGGATTTCTGCGGCGCCCGCCCACGCTTTAATCCGGGCGGAGCAAGTGCGTCCGGGTGGGGAAAACGGGCCGGTGCCGCTTCGATCCGCTGCCGCGACCGCAAACGCAAAACGCCCCCGGACGGGGGAGTCCGGGGGCGCCGATCTGCGGAGGGGGCCGGGCAGGGGAGCCGGGCCATCCGACAGGTTACTGATAGAGGATCATTGTGCCGGACCGTCGCCAACCGGAAAAAGATTGTTCAGTTCGCGCAGCACCGCGGCTTCGCGCATCGCACGGTCCAGCGTCAGCCCGCCTTCGTCCCACTCGATCCGCGCATCGCCGCTGGCGAGCGAGGGGTCGTGCGTAACATGCAGGTTCAGGCGGCGGCGGTCATTGGCCTGTCGCGCGGCGATCCGCTCCTCGATCTGCTCGGCCATGTCGGGGTGGACGCGCACTACCAATTCGGTGCCGCGTGTCACCTGGGCCAGCGCGCGGCCGATGGCGTCATCGATCGCCTGGGCCGGCGATGCGAGCAGCGGATGGCCGGCCAGATGCTGCGCCACCGCGAGTACCAGTTCGGCCGCTTCGCGCGCGGTGTCGGCGCGAAAGCCTGCCCGATCCTCGACCATGCCCTCCACCTCTGAATGCAGCGCGTCCATTGCCGCGAGCAATGCGGTCTCGCGGTCCGAACGCGCTGCATCGAGCCCGGCCTGAAACGCATCGGCGCGTGCGCGGGCCAGCTCCTCATTCTGCGTCTTGCGCAGATGCGCCAGTTCGTCCTCAAGCGCTTCGATCTTGATGACCAGCGAGATCGTGTCGTCATGCTCGACCGTGCGCGCCGGCTTTGGCGCGGTGAATACGCGATCGAAGCCGAACGGTTTGGTGCTGAAGGCCATATCCATCGTCTGCACCTCAGATAATCATCGTGTCGTCGCTCTTGGGATCGACCAGCACGATCTCCCCCATATCGGCAAGGTTCTTGGCCAGGCGGACGAGTGCGGACTGCGCCTCTTCGCAATCGCGCGCGCGCACCGGACCCATGGAAGCCATATCCTCGCGCAGCAGCTTGGCCGAGCGTTCGGTCATGGTGGAGAAGAACAGCGAGCGGATGTTTTCCGGCGCGCCCTTCAAAGCCAGCGCCATCTGGCGCTTGTCGGCCTGGCGGACGATCACCGCAATCGATGCCGGCAGCAGACCGCCCAGATCCTCGAAGGTGAACATCAGCGAGCGGATACGGTCGGCGGCGTCGGGCGAGCGGGCGTCGAGCGCGGAGAGCATGCTTTCCTCGGTCGACCGGTCCATCGCGTTGAAGATTTCGGCCATCGCTTCATGCGGGTCGCGGCGCTGGGCGCGGGCGAAATTGGCCATGAATTCGGTTTTCAGCGTCGCTTCGACCTGTGCCAGAACTTCCTTCTGCACCGTTTCCATGCGCAGCATCCGCTGCACCACATCGACCGCGATGTCGCGCGGGAGCGCGCCGAGCACGCGCGCGGCATGGTCGGATTTCAGCTTGGACAGGATGACGGCGATCGTCTGGGGATATTCGTTGCGCAGATAACCGGCCAGAACGCCTTCGTTGACGTTGGACAGCTTGTCCCACATCGTCCGGCCCGACGGACCGCGGATATCTTCCATGATCTCCTTGACGCGGTCGGCATCGAGCACGCTGTTGAGCAGGCGTTCGGTCGTCTCGTACGAGCCGTGGCACGAGCTCATCGACGACATTTCGGCCTGGAACTGGTTGAGCAGATATTCGACCAGGCTGGAGGGGATCCGACCGAGCTGCGACATGCTCTGCGACAGTTCCTTGACCTCGTCGATCGACAGCTGCTCCCAGATCGGCGCGCCATGCTCCTGGCCCAGCGCAAGCATCAGCGCCGCCGCACGCTCCCGCTGGTTGAGCCGCTTATATTCTGGCGGTTCCTCGACCGGAGTCATCAACATCGTCTAGTTCCCCTGCATTTATTCGTGGTTAACCCGTCGGTTTCGCGCACGACCCCTCTATTATGGACTCGAAAGGGGGTTCCCGGTCGCGTGAGGACAGGATCATGAACATCTCTTCGGGATTGGCGGGGCTGACCCTGCTGGGTGCCGATACGAGCTGGTATTCGACCTCGGGCGCGGGCCTGACGGTGGAAAGCAAGGCCGTGCGCGAGGCCAAGGCTCAGTTCACCCTACCCGAAACGACTCCCCCTTGGCGCGAGGCCGGATCGACCGGGTCGATCTCAAATCAGATCGCCACGATCCGCCGCCTCGCCACCATCATCGACAAGCCGCTGAACGGCGTACGGGCGCTGCCGACCGATGTGCAGACCGCCTTCACCACTTGGAAAGCGCTGGACCGTCTCAACATTCTTGCCGAAAGCGCCGCGAAGCCGGGCCTGTCGGCCACCGAACGCGGCCAGCTCGCCGCGACCTTCGCCAAGGGGCTTGCCGACCTCCAGACCTATATGGGCACCGCGCCCTCCGACAAGCTGGAGCTGTCCTTTGGGCAGCCGGTCCGCCGGGCCGAAAGCACGGTGGTTGCGCCGGGCACCGGCGGGCTGACGGTCAGCGTGTCGGGCAAGGGCGTCGTGGCGAAGCGCGACGAGGTGCTCTCGCAAATGTCGGGGACCGAACGGTTCCGGGTCACGCTGGAGCGCGGCAGTTCGATCGATACGGTGGTGATCGACCTTGGTTCGCTGCCCGAACCGCCCACACTCGACAGCGTGGCGAACCTCGTCAATCAGGCGATCGCCAATATTCCGCTGCGCGATGCTGGCGGCAATGTCGTGCTCAACGGCGACGGCACGCCTGCGCCGAAATGGAAGGTCACGTTCGAGCCGAAAAAGACCGAAAAAGACGGCTGGACGATGGGCATCAACCGCCAGGGGCTGGAGAGCGTGTCGATCGATCAGGTCGATGCCCCCGATGCGCTGATCGTCGCCACCGGCCGCACCGGCCTCGAAACGCCGACCGCAGCCCGCGTGCTGCGCATCGACGATCCCGAAGCGGCGATGACCAACAAGACGCTGGCGACGATCGAGGCGAAGGACCGGCTGACGACCAAGGCGGTGGCGACTACCACCGATGCCGTTGCGACGGATGCGGACGGTTTTGCCTATGTCGTCGGCACCGCCTCGGGCGACCTCGACGAATTGCGCGCCGCCGGTACGCAGGACCTCTATCTCACCAAGATGGACAGCCTCGGCAACGTCGTGTGGCAACGCGCGCTGGGCGCCGCCGACAGCGCGTCAGGCGCTGCCGTCACCGTCGCCCAGAATGGCGACATCGTCGTTGCCGGCACGGTGTCGGGCAATTTCGCCGGAACCAGCGCGGACGCCGACATGCTCGTCGCCCGCTATGCCAATAACGGCGACGAGATGTTCGCCAGCCGCATCCGATCGTCGGGTGACGATCGCGCCACCAGCATCGCCATCGCGGACGATGGCGCGATCCTGGTGGGCGGCCGTGCGGCACAGGGTGGCGGAGACGCCTTTGTCGCCCGGCTCAGCGGGACGGGCGCAGTGACCCAGCGCGTCAAATTGCCGGGCACCAGCGGCGACGAAAGCGTCACGGCGATGACCATGACCGCCGATGGTCGCCTCGCCGCGCTGACCAAAGAGGGCGCGACGTCGAAGCTCCGCTTCCTCGACCCTGCCAGTCCCGGAACGGTGCTCGATACCATCGATCTGGGCGCTTCCGACGCGCGCGCCATTGCGATCGCGCCGGACGGATCGATTGCGATCGGCGGAACGACGCTCTCTGCACTGCCTGGAACGCAGGTCAACGGGGTCACCGGCGGGCGCGACGGGTTCGTCATGCGCCTTGCCGCCGATGGCAGCAGCATGGCCACCACCTATCTCGGCACGGCCGGCAACGAACAGGTCGACAGCCTCGCCTTCAGCAATGGCAAGCTCTATGTCGGCGGCCGCACCACCGGCGATCTGGGCGGCACGCGCAGCGGACCGACCGACGGTTTCGTGGCACGGATCGATCCGGCCAGCGGCGGCGTCGAGAAGATCACGCAATTCGGCCAGCCGACCCTGCGCACCGAACCGGTGCGCGTTGCCGCATCCGATGGCGGGTCGAGCAAGGTCGATGCGCTTGGCCTGGGTCGCGGCGTCGCGACGCCCGACGGCTCGCTGCGCCTGACCACCGGGTCCAGCCTGCGCGAAGGCGACAGCTTCCAGATGCGCGTCGCGGGCGGACCGCTCCGCACGATCACGATCGCGAAGGAAGAAACGCTGGCCAGCCTGGCCGACAAGGTGCGCAAGATCACCGGATCGAAGGCGCTGGTGACCACGCCCAAGAAGGACGACGGCGCGATGCTGCGCGTGTCGCCCAAGGCGGGGATCGATATCGAGTTCGTCGCAGGTCCGGCCGGTCGCGACGCACTGGAAAAGCTGGGTCTGCCAGCTGCGCGCGTGTCCGGCATGGACCCGATCGACAAGGATGCGCCACGCGTCCGTCCGGGCGGCAGCTTTGGTTTGGGGCTCAACCCGGGCCTGTCGATCGCGGACCAAAAGTCGGCAACCGCCGCCCTGGCAAAACTCAAATCCGCGCTTTCGGTGTCGCAGACCGGCTATCGCTCGCTTTATTGGGACGATGGCAAACAGGCACTTGTCGAAGGCGCACGCAAGGGCGGGAACACCGCGCGCGAACAGGCGCAGATGGCGAATTACCAGGCGGCGCTCAGCCGCCTCGCCTCCGGCCCGTCGACCTCCATAGGGTTCTGAACTTATGAGCGATCTGATCGGCGGCATCGCCCGCAACATGAAGCATCTCTCGGAACGCCAGCGCGTGATTTCGGAGAATATCGCCAATAGCGAAACGCCGGGCTTCAAGGCGCGCGACGTGCGCGCGCCCGACTTCAGCGACCTGATCGAAACCGGCAACAGCAGCGCATCGATCGCGCGGCCGCGGGTTCAGCTGACCGGCAGCATGGCTGCACTCGGCGCCCGCGCACCGATCTCGGCCGGCAGCGTGATGCTCGACGCCGATACCAGCGAAACCAAGCCCGACGGCAATAACGTGACGCTCGAAGACCAGCTGCTCAAAATGGGTCAGATCCAGGCGGACTTTGCCGCGATGACCAGCCTCTATCGCAAGAGCCAGGGGCTGATGCAGTCGGCGCTGGGCCGTAAGGGCGGCGGCTGACGCCACGCACGCGCACGAAAAAAGGGGGGCGTCCCGGCCGGGACGCCCCCCTTTTTTGTGGACTTCAGAAGCTGGCGTTGACCGAGATCGGCACCGCGGTCCCGGCAAAGGCCAGTCCGCCCGATGCGCCGTAGGCACCGCTGCCCGTGCCGCGGCGGCGGCGGGCATCCGCCGCGATCTCCGCCATCATCTCGTCCGACAGGTCGATCTGGCGCTTGAGCGCCGCGCCATTGGCGGCGCAGATGTCGCGCAGCCGTGCGGCCAGTTCTGTCAGCTCGGCACGCGTGTCCGCGTCGAGCGTATCGCGCCAGTCCGGGCTGGTGCGATCGAGCCGCGCCACTTCATGATCGACCGCGCCGACCAGCCGGGTCTTGGCCTGCACCAGCGCCGCGATCTCGCCGCGACGGCCCTGCGTCAGCAGCATCGTTTCTTCCTCGCTGATCGACGCCAGCGAGCGGAACAGGTCGAGAAGCTCAGTTTCCATTCGTATTGCCTCCCTGAAGCTTGATAATCTGGTCCATCACGGCGGGGGCCAGGCCAATGCCGCCCTTTGCGGCGATCGCGGTACCGAGATTTTCGGCGAGGACGCCGCGAAACATCTGTTCGCCATGCCCACCGGAAAACTCGCCTTCCTCGACGCTCTCCAGCATCAGCTGGGTCATCTGGCCGATGAAGGTCGCCTCGAACGCCTGCGCCGTCTCCTTGCTCTTTGGCGTCGGAATGTTGGGCGCAGCGCCGGTGGTCGCGGCGGCGGGGGTGGAGAGGGGACTCATCACTGCACCTCGATATCGGCCTGAAGCGCGCCGGCGCTCTTCACGGCCTGAAGAATGGTGATCAGGTCGCGCGGGCTGACGCCGAGCGCGTTGAGGCCGGCGACCAGCGAGGCGAGCGAGGTTTCGCCGCCCAGCGTGCCGAGCGAGCGGCCGGTGCCGTCGTCGACCGTCACCTGGGTGCGCGGCACGACCTGGGTCTGGCCCTGCGACAGCGGTGCGGGCTGCGACACCTGTGGCGTTTCGGCGACGCTGATGGTCAGCCCGCCCTGCGCGATCGCGACCGGGCTGATCCGGACATTGGCGCCCATCACCACCGTGCCCGATGCTTCGTTGACGATCACCTTGGCAGGCTGATCGACCGTCACCGGCAGGTTTTCGATACGGGCGACCAGATCGACGACCGATCCGGGAAAACCGGGCCCGGGCTTGATTTCGACCGTGGCGGGGTCAAGGACCTCGGCGGTACCGGCAAAGGTCGAGTTGATCGTGCCGGCAATCATGTTGGCGGTGGTGAAATCCGGGTTCTTCAGCGCCAGCTTGAGGCTGGTCGCGCTGCGCAGCGCAAACGGAACCTCCCGCTCGATGATTGCGCCATCGGCGATCCGGGCCGAGGTGGAAACCCCCCGGCTGATGCTTGCCGCCGCGCCCTGTGCCTTGAAGCCGGAGACGGAGACCTGGCCCTGCGCCACGGCATAGATTTCGCCGTCCAGCGCGCGCAGCGACGACGCGATCAGCGTCCCGCCCTGCAGGCTGGTAGCGTCGCCGATCGCCGATACGGTCACGTCGATGCGCGATCCGGCGCGGGCAAAGGGCGGCATGGTCGCGGTGATCGATACGGCAGCGACGTTCATCGTCTTGAGCTGCGACCCGCGGACATTGACGCCCATCCGCTCCAGCATTGCCTGGATCGATTCCTCGGTGAAGGGCGTGTTGCGCGTCCGGTCGCCCGTGCCGGGCAGGCCGACGACCAAGCCGTATCCGACCAGCTGGTTGGGGCGGACATTCTCGATATCGACGATGTCCTTGATGCGGTGCGCGCTGTTCGCCGCGGCGGTACCGGGCACCGCCAGCACCAGCGCCAGCAACAGGAACCTTAAAATGTGCATAAACCTGTCCATCGTCTCCGGAACGCCGTTAATCTTCTTATAGAAGGAAGAAGGCCGTTCCGGTCTTCGCGGAGAAGAGAAGCAGTGCGTATCGAGGGCGTTCCGATGCCGGTGCAGATGGTGCTCAGCGCACTGTCCAAATCCGACGCCGCCCTGCGCCTGGCCATCCCGAAAATGGAGATGCCCGAAGCGCCGCGACAAGGGGCGCAGGCCGCCCCGACGCTGCAGGCCGCGACGACGGTTCACGTGCTGCTCGCCGCCGCGACCGCGCTGGAAACGCCTAAGGACAAGCGCCGCCGCGAGGCACGCCCGGCGGCGCGCGGGCTCGAGATTCTCGAGCAGCTGCACGCCGCGCAGGTGAAGGGGTTGCCCGACGCCGCAGCGCTCGACGCGCTGTCGCAATGGGCCGCTTTGTTCGAAATGCCGGACGATCCCGAGCTCGCCGAGATCGCGCGCGACATTGAGCTGCGCGTGCGCGTCGAACTGGCCAAGCACGACCGCACGGTCTGATCCCCATTGTGAATGGACATGGTTAATGGGGCAGATCGGCGACTATGCCGGTCCGGCGCCTGCCGAAGCCGCCGTTACTGCCCCGCGCGCGCCAGCTTCATCACATAGCTGATGACCTCTGCCACCGCCTGATAATGTTCCAGCGGGATCGGGTGATCGATCTCGGCACTGGCGTGCAGCGCGCGGGCGAGCGGGCGGTTTTCGACCAGAGGCACGCCGTTGGCGGTCGCAATCTCGCGGATCTTCAGCGCGATCGCATCGGTGCCCTTGGCCACCACGATCGGCGCGTTCATCGCGCCATGGTCATATTTCAGCGCGACCGCATAGTGGGTCGGGTTGGTAATGACGACGGTGGCGGAGGGGACTGCCTGCATCATCCGCTGGCGCGAGCGCTTGAGGCCGATCTGGCGCATCTTGCCCTTGATCTTGGGGTCGCCCTCCTGCTCCTTGTGCTCGTCCTTCATGTCCTTGAGCGACATCATGTTCTTCTTCGACCAGCTGTAGCGCTGATAGACGAAGTCGGCGCCCGCGATCACCGCGACCAGCACCACGACGATGGTCAGCACGCTCATGATCATCTGTTGCGACAGATCGGCTATTGTCGTCGGGCCGACGCCCACCATGGTTTCGAATCCGGGCAGGAACGGCCACAGGATGATCGTCCCGATCGTGCCGACCACGATCAGCTTGGCGAGCGTCTTGGCAAATTCGAACAACCCCTGCGCGCCGAACATGCGCTTGAAGCCCGACACCGGATTGATCTTCGAGAATTTCGGCGCGATGCGGCTGAAGCTCAGCATCGGCCGCCCCTGGGCAAAGCCGCCGATCAGCGCGCAGCCGAACAATGCGCCGAGTATCGGCAACAGCGCGGCGGCCAGTTCGCCAAGGACGAACCCGCCGAAGATCTGCGCTCCGTCGGGATTGAACAGGAAATCGTCCGCTCGGCCCCAGATGCGGGCGAGCGATCCGGCCAGCGCCGATGCAGCCTGTGCCCCGAGGGCGCCGGTGACGATGATCAGTCCGACGAACATCGCCGCCTGACGCATCTCCGGCGCCATCGGCACGTCGCCCTTCTTTCGCGCATCTTCGATGCGCTTTTCGGATGGGGCGAATGTTTTGGAGTCCTTGTCCTCCGATTCATCGGCCATCGCGTCAGCTCCAGCCCATGTTCATCCACGTCGCGATGCTGTTCGCGAAGGTGACGAGTGTCGCCCCCAGCGTCGCGGCGGCGATGGTGATGCCCAGCAGCAGGTTGAGCGGCTGGGCGATGAAGAAGACCTGCAGCGCCGGCGCGACACGCGCGACCAGGCCGAGGACGGTGTTGAAGACGATGCCATAGACCAGCAGCGGCGCGGCGAGTGAAACGCCGAGTGCGAGCGAATTGCCCGCGACCCGCACCGCCAGCTGGGCGAAATCCTGCGTGTTCGGCACCACACCGACCGGGAACAGGCCATAGGATTTGATCAGCGCGCCCAGCCACAGATGGTGGACCGCCATCGCGAAGCACACGACGGCGGCGGCGACGCCGACGAATTTGGATAGGATCGGCGCCTGGCCCGACTGGCCGGGGTCGAACACCATGGCAGAGGTAAGACCGATCTGAAGGCTGATCAGCGATCCCGCGATCGAGATCGCCTGATACATGATGCGCATGATCAGGCCGAGGCCGATCCCGACCAGCAGCTCCGCGACGAGGATCGCGGCGAGCTGGATATCGGTGACATCCGCGACAGGGATTACCTTGGCCGACAGGAAGCTCCACAGGCCCAGCGTCATGCCAAGCCCCGCGAACAGGCGGATCTGCGCGGGGACCGCGTCTTCTGAAAACACCGGCAGCAGCATCAGCACCGATCCGACCCGTGCAAACAGGATCAGAAAGGCGGTGGCGTGCAGCGGCAGGTCCTCGATCATGCTGCGCTCAGCCGCCCTGCACGATCTTGTCGCTGAGCACGCGCATGAAGTCGCCAAGCGCGCCGCCGATCATGGGAAAGCTGAGCAGCAGCGTGATGCCCATGATGATGATCTTGGGCACGAAGGTCAGCGTCTGCTCCTGGATCTGGGTCAGCGCCTGGAGCAGGCCGATCGCGACGCCGGTGAACAGCGCGGCGAACAGCAAGGGCCCGGCGACGGTCAGTGTCAGGATCAGCGCGGCGCGCCCGATCTCGATGGCGGAGTTGGCGTCCATTGCTCTGGCCTAGATCTGCATCCGCATGATTTCGGAATAGGCGTTGACCACGCGGTCGCGCACGGCGACGACGGTGTCGAGCGCGACTTCGGCGGCGCCCATCGCGGTCACCACGTCGATCAGATCGCCCTTGCCGGCGATCTGGCGCGTCGATGCGGTCTCCGCCGCCTTCAGGCTCGACGACGCGTCACCGACCATCCCCTGAACGAGCTGGCCGAAGCCGCCGGCAACCGGGGCCTCGGTCGCGCCGGGGCCGCCAATGCCGGGGCCGCGCGACAGCGGCGCTACGCCGGCGGCCCGGCCATAAGCGGTGGCGGCGTCAAGTGCTCCGATGGACATGGATGCTTCCCTTATTTCAGCAGGTCGATGGTGCGCATCGTCATGCCCTTGGCGGCTTCGATGGCGCTGAGATTGGCTTCGTACGAGCGCTGCGCGGCCTTGAGGTCGGCGGTCTCGACGAGGCCGTTGACGTTGGGCATGTTCACATAGCCGCGCGCATCGGCAGCGGGGTTGCCCGGCTGATAGACGCGCTGGAACGCCGACTTGTCGGTGGCGACGCCCTTGACCGAGACTTTGGTGGCGCCGGTCGCGCGATCCACTTCGGCGGCAAAAGTTGCCACGCGGCGGCGATAGGGGTCGCCGCCCGGCGTTTGTGCCACCGAACTCTGGTTGGCGAGGTTTTCCGCAATCACGCGCATCCGCAACGACTGGGCGCGCAGGCCCGAGGCGGAGACCGAGACGGCACTTTTGAGGTCCATGATCCCAAATCCGGCGCGGCAGGCAGGAATTGCCCCCGACAGCTTTCTTATAGGCAAGTTTTTCCGGGTCGGTCGGACCGGGGGCAAAATCTGCCCCCTATAAACACGGTATGACGACCACGCAGGGGAACGCCGTGCTCAACGATATCATGGTCGAACTGTCGATCGTGCTGGGGTCCACCCAGTTGCCGATCCGCCAGGTGCTCAAGATGAGCCGCGGCGCGATTGTCGCGCTCGACAGCACCGATGCCGATCCGACGCTGATCTACGTCAACGACACGCTGATCGCCAAGGGCCGCGTGATCGTGAGCGGCGAGCATATGTCGATCGAAATTTCCGAAGTTCTCCCCGCGAGCAGCGCAGCATGACGATCCTCGCCCTGTTGCGCATGTTTGGTGCGCTCGCGATCGTGCTCGGTCTGCTGGCTGGAGCGCTGTGGGCGGTCCGGCGCTTCGACATCCGCCTGCCCGGGCGGCTCGGTACCGGTGGCACCCCCGAAAAGCGGCTGGAAGTGGTCGAGCGGCTGACCGTCGACCAGAAACGCTCGCTGCTGCTCGTCCGCCGCGACAATGTCGAACATCTCGTGCTGATGGCGCCCGAGGGCAACGTCGTGCTGCACGAGGCACGCACCGACGCGCCTGCGCTGCGCCTGATCGAAACGCCCGCTCCCAAGCCGGCGCCCGCCTTTGCCGCGCTGGTCGAACCCGAGCCGGTCGCGATGTTCGATGCGGCGCGCGACGGTGGCGATGCGGCGGGATCGACCGCCTTCCTCAGCAACCTCGAGCGCGTCCACAATTTCGCCCATGCACGGATCGCGCGTCATGCCTAAGCTGCTGCGTTATGGTCTGACCGCGATCCTGATGCTCGCCCCTGCAACCGCCGCTGCGGCGGCGGGCGACGGCGGGGCAGGGGGGTCGGCGCTGGAGGCGGTCAGCGGGTCGCTGAGCGGCAAGGCGATCGGCATGGTCGCGCTGCTGACCGTGCTCAGCCTGGCGCCCGGCATCCTGATGACGGTGACGTCGTTCACCCGGATCGTCGTCGCGCTGTCGCTGCTGCGGACCGGCCTGGGCGCGCAGGGCGTGCCGCCCAATCCCGTCATCATCAGCCTGGCGCTGTTCCTGTCGATGTTCGTGATGACGCCGACGCTGGAGGCAGCGTGGACCGCCGGCATCAAGCCCTATACCGAAGGCAAGATCAGCGAGGATGTGGCGTTCGAAAAGACCGCCGCGCCGTTCCGCAAGTTCATGCTGAGCCAGGTGCGCGACGACGATATCGCCCTGTTCAACGGCCTTGCCGCCGAACCTGCCAGGACGCGGGCGGACGTGCCGCTGGGCACGCTGATCCCCGCGTTCATGATTTCCGAGCTGCGCCGCGCGTTCGAGATCGGCTTTCTGCTGCTGTTGCCGTTCCTGGTGATCGACCTTGCCGTGTCGGCGGTGCTGATGGCGATGGGTATGATGATGCTGCCGCCGACAACGATTGCGCTGCCGTGCAAGATCATCTTCTTCGTGCTGGTCGATGGCTGGGCGCTGGTTGCCGGAAGCCTGATCCGAAGTTTCGGAAGCGGTTAGTCTAGTCCCGCCGCCCGAACCGGCTGGCGGGATCGAGCAGCCAGGCCGACAGTGTCTCGAACCGCAGCGGCGTCAGAAATTGCAGACCCGCCGCATCCTCGCGCTGCCAGCGAACGGCCGCATTGACGGTCCCGAGCTGCGGTATGTGCACAGCCAGTGTCCCTTGCGTCAGTTTGCGGTTGAGCCCGTCGATCCGCATCCCGCGCTGATTGATGTCGCGCAGCGTTGCGGCCATGCGGCGACCGTCGCACGTCACGAGAACCCCGCATTCGGCGTCGAGCCGGGGCAGGCGGTTGTGCCAGCCCTGTTTGCACGGTGGCGGCTTGAGAATGACCTCGGCCGGAACCTTGGACAGAAAGCGCAGGCCGGACGCCCCGCCCTGCGACCAGGCGATCTCGGCATCCACCAGCGGGGCACCGCGCAGCTCGAGCTGCACCTTGTCTCCGCGCGCCAGCGCAATCGGGCACTCCACGCGCGCGCCGCTCTCCGAAATGTTGCGGACGCGGCAGACGACGTCGCCGTGCGGCGTCACGAGACGGCCGACCAGGAGCGTGGTGACCAGGCGTGTCTCGCCGCCGCTCCGCCGGTCGTCGGATGCGGTCGGTGCGCGGTCCCAGCGTTCGGGATGGTCGGTATACATCAGGCCGGCTCCGCTTTGGTGATCGCAACCTTTCGCACCTTGTCCGGGCCGATGGCCTCACGCGCTGCTTCGATCACCACGCGGCGAAAATTGTCGAGATCGGGCAGCATCCCGTCCGCACCGGCGGCCAACGGCACCTTGAACGTGCGCAGGTTGATCGCATGCTGCAGAAACGGCAGGCGCGCGGTGACCGCGTCGACCTGACTCTCGTCGACTTCCAGCTGGACCTCGAACGTCGCATAGCCCGACAGCTTGCCGTCCTTGAGCACCAGCGGCGCGGTCATGGCGGGCAGCGCGACGAACTTGCCCGGCTCTTCCTCGACCGGCTCGGGCTTGGCCGTGGTTGCGCCGGCGGGTGTGCCCAGGAAGAAGTTGGTCGCATAGCCGCCACCGGCACCGATTGCGCCGCCGGTGATCAGCAATACGATGGGGAACAGGATCTTCTTCATGGTCCTCGGCTTACAGCTTGAAGCTTGAATCGGCGGGGGTGGCGGGGGACTCGCCCTTGACGATGATCGTGATGCGACGGTTTTCCGCGCGGTCGGGCTCGCCGGGATAGAGCGGCTGACTCGCGCCGCGTGCCATCACGCCGGCAATGCGGTCGGCGGTGATGCCTCCGCCCAGCAGCGTCGATCGCGCGGCCAGCGCGCGCTCGCCCGACAGTCGCCAATTGGCTTCATTGTCGCCACCTGCACCGTCGGTATGCCCCTCGATCGTCAGGCGGGCGCCCGACCGGGCGAGTTTCTCCGCCACGGTGTTCAGCTGGCGGCGGGCGAGATCGTTGAGTTGCGCGGTACCGGGCCGGAACATCGGCTGACGCACACTGTCCATCAGTGTGATGCGCAGACCATCCTCGTCGGATTCCACCGTTTGCTGCGCGCTCGCATCGCTGGCGATCGCGTCCAGCGATACGCGCAGTTCCTGTGCCAGCACGCGCAGCGCCGCGTCCGGGATCGTCGCCGATCCGCCGCGTGCGGTGCCGACGCTCTGCGCGTCCATCGCGGGTACGCCCTTGGCCTGCGCCTGGTCGGCATTCTTGGCGCGACCATGGCCGCCCGAACCCGCCTGCGCGCCACCGGCGGCATTGCCCGCGGCGCCCACCATCGGTGGGCCGGGCGAGAAATAGTCGGCAAGCCCCTTCAGCGTTTCCTTGTCGGGATTGCTGATCAGCCACAGCAGCATGAAGAACGCCATCATCGCGGTCACGAAGTCGGCATAGGCAACCTTCCACGCGCCGCCATGATGGCCGCCGACCACCTTCTTGACCTTGCGGATGACGATCGGGCGTGCGTTGGGTGCCTGGCTGGCCATGATCAGTGCGCCGCCTTGAGCGCCGTGTGCAGTCGCTCATGGATCTGGCCCAGGCGCACGGGCGCGATCGCGCTGCGCGTGCAGGCACCCGCCGCGAGACGGTCGAGCACGGCTGCGCTCTCTTCGGTGCACTGGACGAGCAGATCGAAAGCCTGCAGCTTGTCGAGATAGCGGTCGACGAAATGTTCGTCGCCAACCAGCACCTCGGCCAGTTCCTCGATCATGGCGCGGACGTGACGCAGCTCGCCGGCGACCGCGCTGTGCAGCGCGCCGACCAGCGGGTCGGTTCCGGAGGCTGGGGCGTTGGTTTCGTGCATTGCTAACCCCTTTTAGAACAGGTCGATTTCGCCGCCGTGCGCCGGCATTTTTGGAGGCAAAGTGACGGGTGGCGGCTCCGCGACATAGGTGCATCGGATCTTCCCGTCATAAGGACGGAATTCGACCTTGCGCGGCTGCGTCCCGCCCGTGTCGTTGAGACCGATGGCAATACCTTCCGTCTGCAGGAAGCGGACGGCAAAGGCAGCATTGGCCGTGCCGATTCCGCCAAGACCTGCGATGATGTTCGCGCCCCCATACATATGCGCGCGCAGCTGCGACCGCTCGGCGCCGGCCTTCATCATGCCGTTGATCAGCAACTCCATCGCGTGCACGCCATAGCGTTGCAGCTCGGTCTGGCTGACCTTGTGGTCGGGACCCGGCTCCCCCAGCAGAAAATGGTTCATCCCCCCGATGCGCGCGCGCGCATCGTGCAGGCACACGGCAATGCACGACCCCAACAGGGTCGAGATCACCACCTCGGGCTTCGCGATCACGGCGAACTCGCCCTGGATGATCGAAATCTTGCTGGCGGTCGTAACACTCATGACAGATCACCAAAGACGCGCTCGATCTTTTCCTTCAGCGCGGCGGGCGCAAATGGCTTCACGAGATAGTTGTTCACCCCCAATGCCGCCGCCTTCGCCACGACCTCGCGGTCGGACGAACCGGTGAGCATGATGAACACCGTTTTGGCGAGCACGGAATCGTTGCGGACCGTCTCCAGGAACTCGAGCCCGTCCATCTCGGGCATGTTATAGTCCGAGATGATGAGATGGACCCGGTCGACGCGCATTGCGGACAGCGCCTCGGGCGCGGTCGCCTTGTCGCGAATGTCCTTGAATCCAAAGTCTTGCAGCGCGCGGCGAATCATCGCGCGCATGCTCGTCTGGTCATCCACGACCATGACTCGGATGGCTGACGCGGCGGGCATTTAACGCTCCTGGTACTTGCCGCGCGCGGCGGCGGTGATGGCACCTGCCATTGCGGACAGGCTGACTTCGGCTTCGACTGCGCCGACATTGAGTGCCGCGCGCGGCATGCCCCAAACGACGCAATCCTCGCGGGTCTGGCCAAAGGTGCGCGCACCGGCCTGGCGCATCGCCAGCATGCCGTTGGCGCCATCGGTGCCCATGCCGGTCAGGATCGCGGCAACTGCGGACTTGCCCAGCTTGGCGACCGAATCGAACAGCATGTCGACCGACGGGCGGTGGCCGTTGACCGGGTCTGCCGCGACCAGCTTGATGCGGCCGGTCGTACCGCCGTCCAGCACCATGTGGTGCGATCCGCCCGGCGCGATATAGACCGTGCCGCGCTGGAGACGCGCACCGTCGGTGGCCTCCACCACGTTGACCGCGCAGCCACGGTCGAGCCGGGCGGCGAAGCTTGTGGTGAATGCGGCGGGCATATGCTGCACGACCAGCACCGGCGGGCAATCGGTGGGCAGCTCGCCCAGCACGCGGAACAGCGCTTCCACGCCGCCGGTCGATGCGCCGATCGCGATGACGACGTCGCGGAACGGCGCCTGGCTCGGGGACGGGGTCGGCGTTTGCGGTGCCGGGACGGCCGAGGAAAGTCCCCGCCGCGCCTGCGACCGCGCTGCGCCCTTGACCGTGGCGCGCAGCTGGTCGGCGCCGAGCGCGAGCTCGACCGGTCCACCCGACGGCTTGGCGATGCAGTCGACCGCGCCGAGGCGCAGCGCCTCGATCGTGACCTCGGCACCTGCTGCGGTCAACGACGAGCACATGACGACCGGCATCGGACGCAGCCGCATGATCCGCTCAAGGAAGGACAGGCCGTCCATCCCGGGCATCTCGACGTCGAGCGTCAGCACATCCGGGTTGAGCTCCTTGATCATCTCGCGCGCGGTGTGCGGCTCGGGCGCTGCACCGATCACCTCGATCTCGGGGTCGCCCGACAGGATGCGCGTCAGTGCCGCCCGCATCGACGGGCTGTCATCGACGATCAATGCGCGAACGGGCTTCATGCGGCACCGTCCGTGCGCTGATAAATGGTGTTGCCGCAGCTCTTCATGCGCGACACCGCAGGGCCGATCAGCCGCTCGCTATGCCCGATGTACAGGTATCCGCCCGGCTTGAGCAGATCGACCAGCCGCGCCTCCAGCTCTTCCTTCGCCGCATCGTCGAAATAGATCATGACGTTGCGGCAGAAGATCGCGTCATAGCGCTGGCGCATCGGCCATTCGCCGAACAGGTTGAGGACGCGTGCCGTGACCAGCGCGCGTGCCGCCTCTGCCATGCGATAACCGTTGCCTTCCTGTACCATCCATGCCCTGCGATAGGCTTCGGGCACGCCATCCACGCCGCCTGCGGCATAGAATCCTTCGGCCGCCGCGTTGACCACGGGCTCCGAAATGTCGGTGGCGAGCAACCGCACGTCGCGGTTGCGCATCCATTCCGCCTGGCTGCGGTCGGTGCCCATCAGCGTCATCGCCAGCGTATAGACTTCCTCGCCGCTGGAGCAGCCGGCCGACCACATCCGCACCGGAGCACGGCTCGGGTCAGCCTTCAGCTTCGGCATCAGCACGTCGCGCAGATGGTCGAAATGATGGCTTTCGCGGAAGAAGTGCGTGTGATTGGTGGTCAACGCCGTCACCAGGATACGCAGCTCCTCGGGATCGCTTTCCGCGAACGCGACATAGTCCTTGAACGACGCCAGCCGGCGATCGCGCAGGCGGCGCGACAGGCGCGAATGCACCAGCACCTTCTTTGTCGACGGCAGGCTGATGCGTGCCTCGGTCATCATGATCCGCGCGATCGCCGCGAACTCGCTGTCGCCCAGTGGCGGTGCGCCGTCGGACAGCAGCGGGTTCATGGGCACAGGCGCCAGCGACGTGGTCATATCAGGCAGCCAGATCCAGGTGACGGGTGATCGACAGCGCGTCGAGATCGAGCAACAGCACCATCTGGGCGCTGGGCTCGCTGCCGTCGCGCGACCGGGCGTTGATCTGGACCAGGCCCGAAATGACCGACGCTTCCTGCAGCTCGACATCGGGCGCGGGCTGGATCGCGCTTTCCTGGATGGCGACGATGTCATCGACCTCGTCGACCAGGAAGCCGGCCTGCTTGCCCGCGATGTTGACGACCAGCACGCATGAGCGGGCATGGATCTCGCTCGGCGTCCACCCGAGCCGGTCGGCAAGGCCGATCACCGGCACCACGGTCCCACGCAGATTGGTGACGCCCAGGATATAGTCCGGCACGCTGGGAAGCGGGGTCGGCTCGGCCCATTCGCGGATTTCGATCAACGAGCGCATGTCGATGCCGAAATGGCGGCTGCCCAGGGTGAAGGTGACGATCTTGATCTCGTCGGCGGGGTTTTCTTGGTCGTTCATGCTGCAAGTCCTCTCAGAAGGTTGCGGGTCTGTCCGGCCGGGGCGACAAGCGCCTCGACATCAAGGATGAGTGCGATCGAACCGTCGCCAAGGATGGTGGCGCCGCCCAGGCCGCGGATCGGGTGGAGATTCTGCTCCAGGCTCTTGATCACCACTTCGCGGCGGTCGTCGATCGTATCGACCAGCAGGCCGACGCGGCCGGCACTCTCGCTTTCGACGATGATCACCAGGCTTTCGTGCAGCGGGCGATCCTCGTTGGCGTGCAACCCGAAGACCTGGGTCAGGCGGCGGACTGGCAGATAATCGCCACGGATTTCGATCACTTCGCTGCCCGGTGTGGTCGCGCTGACCTGACCCGGCTCGGGCCGGATCGCCTCGATCACCGTCGCGAGCGGGAGCACGAAGCGCTGTCCGGCAAGCCGAACGACCATGCCGTCGAGGATCGCCAGCGTCAGCGGCAGGACGAGCGTGAAGCTGGTCCCCTTGCCCGGGACCGACGCGATCTCGACCCGACCACCCAGCGCCTCGACGTTGGAGCGGACCACGTCCATCCCCACGCCGCGACCCGAGATGTTCGAGATCGTCGCGGCGGTCGAGAAGCCGGGGGCACAGATCAGCTGATCGATTTCCTCGTCGCTCAGCACCGCGTCGGCGGGGATGATACCTTTCTCCACCGCCTTGGCGCGGACACGGGCGCGGTCGATGCCCTTGCCGTCGTCCGACACCGTGACGATGATCCGGGCGCCCTTCTGCTCGGCCGACAGCACGATGGTCCCCTGCGGCGGCTTGCCGGCGCGCAGGCGCTCTTCGGTGCTTTCCAGGCCATGGTCGACCGCGTTGCGGATGAGGTGGGTCAGCGGGTCGCCGATCTTCTCGATCACGCCCTTGTCGACCTCGGTCATCTCACCATGGGTGTGAAGCTGCACCTGCTTGCCGGTCTCGGCCATCAGGTCGCGCAGCATGCGCGGCACGCGGCTGAACGCCTGCTTGATCGGCTGGGCGCGCAGGCTCATCACATTGTCCTGAATCTCGCGCGTCAGGCGGGCGAGTTCGGGCAGCTCGACGCGCTCCTGATCCTTGGCGCTCAGGCGATCGGACAGGATCGAGTTGCGGATGACCAGCTCGCCCACCAGGTTGAGCAGCATGTCGAGCTTGACCAGGTCGACGCGGATCGTCTGCGACCCGTTGTCGCCCGCCGACGCCGGTGCCGCTGCCGCTGGCACGGCGGTCAGCGTCGGGGCGGCCACCGTGGCTGCCGCAACCTGTTCGATCAGCGCGCGGGCGTCCTCGAGACGCTCGGTCCGGTCTGCGACGGGTTCAGCGTCGAGCGCGCCGACTTCGAAGCGGGAGATCGCGATATGCGAATCCGGCGCGACGAAATCGAATGCATCGTTGATGCGGCCTTCCGCGGTCCAGCCGGGCAACTCGATAGTCCAACGCAGATAGGACTGTTCGGGGTCGAGGTCGCGCAGGCGGGGCAGCGCGTCGCAATCGACGGCGACCACGCGGCCGCCATTGTCCTCCAGCTCGCGGATCACCAGCACCGGTTCGGCACCCGCCGCCATCGCGTCGCGCGATGGTCCGAACTCGACGCGCCACACCGGTTCGGCGGCGGGGGCTTCGGGCTCGTCGGCCACGTCCTCGGGCGTATCCAGATCGAAATCCAGCGTCACGGCGACCGGTTCGAACCCGAACGGATCCGGCTCCGCTTCGACCTGCGCTTCGGGCTCGGACGACGGCGCTTCGGGGGCAGGGGCGGGGGCCGAATGATCGGCGTCGAGGATCGCCTGGATCGCCGCCAGCGAGGCGCTGTCGTCAGGCAGGGGAACGGTGCCCTGCGACGCGCCGACATGATCCGACAGGATGTCGAGCGCGGAGAGCATGACGCCCACCGTGGCCGGGGTCGGCGCGATGCGACCGGCGCGCACTTCATCGAGCAGATTCTCGAACTTGTGTGCAAAGGCGGTCAGCGCGACATGGCCGAATGCGCCCGCGCCACCCTTGATCGAGTGCACGGCGCGGAACACGGCCGCGATCGTGCCTGCCGACACGTCGCCGGCCTGCATGGCGGACAGGCCCTGCTCGGCAGCGGTCAATCCCTCGGCGCATTCTTCAAAGAAGATCGCCTGGATATCGTCCATATCGTCGCTCATGGGCAGACGCGGCGGATCGCCGCTCCCAGTTTTTCGGCCTCGAATGGCTTGGTGATCCAGCCGGTGGCGCCGGCGGAGCGGGCGCGCGCCTTCTTCTCATCAGAGAATTCGGTCGACAGCACCAGGATCGGCGTGCCGCGGAACTCGGGCAGGCCGCGTACCGCTTCGATCAGCTCGAAGCCGTCCATTTCGGGCATGTTGATGTCGGTGATGAGCAGGTCGGGCTTGACCTCCTGCATACGTTCCAGACCGTGGCGCCCGTCATTGGCGCTTTCGATCTTGAATCCCTGGGCGCTGAGCGATGCCTTGAGCAGCATGCGCATGCTGGCGGAATCGTCGACGGTAAGAATCAGCTTGCTCACGATTGCATTTCCTCTGTCTGGCTCAGGCCCAATCGGTCGCTCAGACCAAGCGCCTCGATCCTGGCCAGGAAGGCGGGGCTGGGGTTCTGGATGATCAAGCGATGGCCAGTCGCTTCTGCTTCGGTTCGCGCGGCCAGCAGCAGCTGGAGCACGGCCTGGCCGACACTTTCGACCGCGCTCGCATCGACGACGAGATCGCCGCCGACATCTGCCGCGAGCACGAGGCGAACCTTGAGCTCCTCGGCGGTGACCGTCACGCCATGGGCGGGCAGTTCGATGATGCCGCCGGGCGACGGCGCCAGTTCAGGCTGGTTGGGCTGCGAAGTCACTCTTTGCCTCCTCGAGCGCGGATTCTAGTTGCTGGAAGGTCGGCGCCTTGTCCGACGGCGTGGCACGGCGGGCGATCTCGACCGCGACTTGGGTCGGCATGCCCTGGGCGTGTGCGACGATGGCGGTCTTGGCGATCACGAACGGCTTGCCGTCCGCTTCGATGACCTGGCCCAGCTTGGCGGCCAGCGGACCGACGAAGCAGTAGGACAGGAGCACGCCGAGAAAGGTGCCGACCAGTGCGCCGCCGATCATGGCACCGAGAACTTCGACCGGCTGGTCGATCGACCCCATGGTCTTGATCACGCCCAGCACCGCCGCGACGATGCCGATCGCCGGCAGGCCGTCGGCCATCTGCTGCAGCGCGTGCTGCGGATGCATCTCGTGATGGTGATGCGCCTCGATGTCGTTTTCCATCGCTTCGGCGATCTGATGGGGATCTTCGAAATTCACCGTCATCATGCGCAGATAGTCGCAGATGAATTCGGTCAGGTGGTGGTCGGCGATCAGGCGCGGATAGCGGCTGAAGATCGGGCTGTCCTTGGGCGAGTCCAGATGCGGCTCGATCGCTGTCGCGCCGCCCTTCTTGAATGCCGACAACAGGCCGAACATCAGCGTCAGCAGGTCGCGATAATCCGAATCCTTCCAGCGGCTGCCCTTGAACGACTTGACCACGCCCTTGCCGGCCGCCTTCACCACCGAAATCTGGTTGGACACCAGAAACGCGCCGATTGCGGCTCCGCCAATCGCCATCATCTCATGCGGCAATGCATGGAGGATGACTTCCATCTTGCCACCCGCCATGATGTAGCTGCCGAACACGCAGATCATGATGATGACGAATCCGACGCCGTTAAGCATGTTGGTGGCGGTCCCCTGCCGTAAGTGATGGTCCCGTCGATTATAGGCGGGGCACGGGGGCGGCGGACGCGCGGAACATCTTTTAGATATTTGTTGGCCGACCGGTGCGCGTGCGACCGGACCGGCTCAGACCAGTCTAGATAAGTGTAAACGCGAACGAGGAAACCGCATGTCGCTTAGCGCCTACCAACGTGTCCGCACGCTCGTCGAAACGCCCCGCGCAACCGAACAGCGGCTGATCCGCGAGGTGACGGCGGCACTGATGGAGGCGCGCGACCTGGACTATCGCGGTGGCCGATTGATGGAGGCGCTGCACTGGAATCGCGAGATGTGGGACACCTTCGCCAGCGCCTGTGGCGCGCCGGGCAACGAGCTCCCTGACGCGGTGCGCGCGTCGATCATCTCGATCGCCCTGTGGGTCAATCGTCACGCCAGTGAAGTGATGAAGGGTCGCGAAGCGATCGATCCGCTGATCGAGGTCAACCGCTCGTTGCTCGAGGGGCTGGGCGAAGGCCGGATGGCCGCCTGAACGCAGCGGGTGGGTGTGCCGGCAGCTATACCGGCACTGCGACCTCTGCCGCATAAGCAAGCCGCAGCGCTTCGGACAGGCTGCTCACATCCAGCTTTTCCATCATGTTGGCGCGGTAGATTTCGACCGTGCGCGGCGACAGGTCGAGCTGATGGGCGATGACCTTGTTCGGTCGCCCTTCGATCAATCCCATCAACACCTCGTGCTCGCGCGGAGACAGCCGTGCGATCCGCTCGCGCGCGTGTTCGCGGCGTTGCGCGATGCCGCTCGTCTCGTTGAACCGCGCAAATGCTTCGTCGAGCAGGTTGAGCAGATGGTGCGGGTCGTACGGTTTTTCGAGAAAGTCGGTCGCACCCGCCTTCATCGCCTTCACCGCCAGCGAGATGTCGCCCTGGCCGGTCAGCATGATCGTGAGGAACTTGGCACTGCGATCCTGCAGTGCGCGCATGACCTCGATCCCGTCGCGTCCGGGCATCTGGAAATCCAGCAGCAGCACGCCGCCATCGCTTGCCTCGATATTGTCGAGAAACGCATCCCCGGACGCGAAAACGCGGATCACCAGGTTGGGGCGTTCGGACAACAGCCCGTGCAGCGACTGGCGCACCGCCTGGTCATCGTCGACGATATAGACACTCTGCATCATTCCTCCCCCAATGTCCGCTCGACGCCTGGAACGGCAAAGCGGAACGTGGCGCCACCCTGTTCATTGTTTTGAACCGACATCTTGCCGCCATGCGCCTCGACGATCCTGCGACAGATCAGCAGGCCGATCCCCATGCTGCCTTCGCCCTTGGTCGAATTGAACGGCAGAAACATGTTGTCGAGGATCGGCTTTGCCAGGCCCGGACCATTGTCGGAAACCGAAATCTCGATGCGGTCGCCGTCGAGTTTGCGGGTCGCGATGCGAATGATCGGCTGGTCGGCCGCTGTAACGCGCAAGGCTTCCAGCGCGTTGCGCATCAGATTGACCAGAACCTGTTGGATCTGGATCTTGTCGGCGAACATGAACGGCGCCTCTGGTGCAAGATCATATTCTATGGATACGTCCAATCGCTGCGCTCCGACAAGTACCAAAGCGCTGGCCTCGCGGATCGCGGCTTCGACCGGCTCGACACGCAGATCAATGTCGCGCCGTGCGACGAAATCGCGCAGGCGCCGGATGATCTCGCCCGCCCGCAGCGCCTGTCCCCGCGTCGCGCGCAACTGATCGAACAGCCGTTCGTGCAAGGGATCGGAAATCTGTTCATTCTCCAGGATCACCTCGGCCGTGGCGATATGGTTGGCGATTGCCGCAAGCGGCTGGTTGATCTCGTGCGCCAGCGCCGCGGCGAGTTCGCCCATCGCGTTGATCCTGCCGATCTGGGTCAGTTCGCTGGACAATTGCGCCAGCTGCTCCTCGTTCCGCAATCGGTCGGACAGATCGGTGATGAATCCCGTGAACACGCGATTGTCCTGATACACCGCCTCACCCACGTGCAGCTCGATCGGGAATTCGCTGCCGTCGGCATGGCGCGCGGTCAGCATGCGGGGCCGTCCGATGATCCGCCGCTGGCCCGTGCGCAGATAATGCGCCAGGAAGCCGTCGTGCCGCAGCCCGAACTCGTCGTTCATCAGCAGCGAGACGTTGGACCCGATCACGTCGTTGGCGCTGTGACCGAACAGCCGTTCCGCAGCCGGGCTGAAGCTGAGGATGCGGCCATGGATGTCGATCACGACCATTGCGCTGGGCACGGTTTCGAGGATCGAGCGCATCTGCGCTTCCCGCGCGGCCAGCTGCGCGGTCTGATCCATGCGGTCGGTCACGTCGATATTGACACCAACCGCCCTGACCAGCGCCCCGGATTTATCATAGAAACAGCGCGCCGATCCCTCGATCGCACGGATTGACCCGTCGGGCAGGAGCAGGCGATAGAACAGGCTGATCTGGTCAGCCTTGCTCCAGACTGCGGCTTCCAGCCGTTTGGCGAGCAGGTCGCGATCTTCCGGAAACACGAATTCCTGCCACGACGCAAAGTCCTTGAGCATTCCCCTCGGCACGCCCAGCAAAGGCTCGGTATTGGCGAACCAGGTGAGCGTGCCCGATGCCACATCCCATTCGAAGATGCCGATCCTGTGCGCCTCGGCCGCCAGCCTCAGCCGCTCATCGCTCTCCGCGATCGCGCTTTGCGCGTGCAGCATGGGGCCAAGGTCGGTAAAGGACAGCACGGTGACGCTGGTGCGGTTCCGGTCCTCCACATGCTGCGCATGCTCCAGTACCTGCACAGCGTGGCCGTCGCGCGCGGTTTCCACCCAGCGCCGTTGACGCCAGACGCCGCTGCTGTCTTCCGCCAGCGTTTCCTCCGCCGCCCCGTCGGCCGGCCGGGTGTGCAACAGCTCCGACTTGACCTTGCCGAGGGCTTCATCTGCCGAAAAGCCGAACAACCGCTGACAGCCCTGCGACCAGTGTATGATCCGTCCCTCCGGGTCGACCATCGCGATCGGCTGGGCGTCGAGCGTCGCGGCATAGATGCGCAGCGTCGAGCGCTGGCGCGTCAGTCGCGCAATGGCCCATAACAGCACCGATCCCACGATCAGCGTATTTGCCAGCATGCCCCAGATTTCGGTCGTCTCGGGAAATTCCGGATCGCCGAACAGGATCAGGTCGGCGGCCAGCACGAGTGCCGGTGCCACCATCAGCGCCGGCACCGCGCGCAATGGCAATGGCCAGCGTTCCTCGCCGCTGGCTCTATATTCCGCCAGCGTCTGGTCAATCGCGGTGAGGAGCAGGCCCAGGCCGAGCAGCAGTTCGGCAATATTGGTCAGGATCGGGATGTGCCAGGGCTGGACCGTGCCACCGCGTACCTCGGCCGCTAGAATCAGGCCGGCCAGGGTCAGCAACGCAAAGCTGATGACGAGCGCCGCGACCAACGCCGCGATCGGCGCCCCGTCGTGATCGGTGCGGAACAGAATCACCGTCGCGATGCCGAGTAGCAGGATGAGCAGGCATGAAATGGGGCTGCCGCTACCGTCGGCGAATATCGAGATCGCAAGCAGGATCAGCGCGACGACGGCAACGCCGATCCCGACAAATGCGGCGTGCCTGCGCGATACGGTGCCTGAGACGCTGACCGCAACCAGCGTCACGGCAAGCAGCAATTTGGTCGCAACGGAAGGGGGCCAGACCGGCGGATATCCGGGGATGGTGCTGTGCAATAGCGGGTAATTGAAGACCCAGCCAAGGAGACCGATGAGGCAAACCAGCGCGGCCAGCGCGAAACAGCTCGCGGCTAATCGTCCGCGAATAGACCCCATTGGAAACCAGATACGGCTCGGCGCCACGCTCCCCCCATCACAGCCTCAACCCGGTTTCTTGCACCGACTTTACCCATAATGGTTTGAGTTACAACCGCTTAGACGAACCGCGCAGCGACGACCGCATGGACCTCGTCCTGGGTCAGCTCGTTGAGCGGCAACGCGCGCTGCGGCGACTGGCTGTGCCCGACCAACGTGCCGTCCATGCCCGCCGCGACCGCAAGGATGCGAAACCCGCGCGGTTCGCGCACTGCGGCCAGACCGCCCGCCACCGGATAGCGATCGGGGTCGATGAACAGAATCGCCTGACCGGGCAGCCCGGCGCCGAGCGTGGCACGACACAGGCGCAATGCGATCACCTGGGCACCGCATCCGGGCGGAGGCGGGATGCGCTCCCCCGTTTCTTGGTCGAGGACCAGCCCGTCCGGACCGGCGATTCCGCGGACCGGGATCGTCGCCGAAGGATCGCCGACCGTCGGGATCGTCGCGGCGTTCGTTGCCCCGCCCGCGGCCTCGCCGCGCAGCTCGGCGCGCAACGCGTCGATCCGCTCACGGGTCCGGCGCAGACGCGCATCCGGATCGCTGACCGACGCCATCCATGGGTCGAGATCGCCGGCGCGGTGCAGCTGGTCGATACGGGCGCGCAACGCCGTCTCGCTCGCAGCATCGAACAATGCAGCGATCGCCAGCCGGGTCGGCGCATTCCACTCCTCGAAGCTGCGTTGCGCATTTTCGATGCGCGACAGGTTGACCGGCGCGATCCCGTGCCGCTCGCCGATCGCCTGGATGGTCAGCGCCCGATCGGTCGAGCGCAGATGTCGAACGGCTGCGGCGAGCAGCACCGCGAATTGCTCGCGCTCCAGGTCCAGGATCGGCGCGCTGACAAAGGGCGTCGCCCAATCCTCGATCGAGAAATCCGGCGCGTCGACATCGACCAGCAAGGCGTCCGGCGTGACGCCGAGCACGGCTGCGATTTCGACCAGTTCCTGCGCCCGCGCCGTAACCTCGCCGCGCTCGATCTTCGACAGGCGGATATAGGTCAGTCCCGGCAGGCGATGCGCCAGGCCGATCAGCTTCTGATATCCTGCCCGCCGACGCAATTCGCGGATGTGATTGGGGAAGATGAACGCCCGATATGGGTCGACCGGCACCGCCCCGGGAGCAAACGCAGTCCTCAAAATGACGGGAGCATCCATGCCCCGAGCTCCTATACTCATTTTGGTATAGGATAGCAGGCATCCTGAACGACTCCAAGCTTCTAGCTGGCAATCGATTAGCCCGCCCGGCGCGCGGCGAGCGATCGGGGCGGCTGTGAAATCAGCGCCCAGTTGCCCGCCGGGTCGAAGCGGCGCAGCGCGACGAGGCTGCCCGGACGCGCAATGCGGCGGTCGAGCCAGCCCGGTGCGAGTGGCCACGGGTCCTCGGGCGCAACGGCCACGCCGCTGCCGTCGGTGATCAGCCCGATGCTGTGCGGTGCCATGCCCAGCGGCCAGCGCTGGCGAACCCGCTCGAGCAATTGTGCGGCGAGCCGTTCACAACTGCGCGCGGCGCGCAGCGGGGCGATTTCCTGGCGCTTGAGCCAGCGGTCCCAGCTGACACCGAAATGCCCGTTGGTGCCCACGCCCCAGACGGCGATCAGATGTCCCGACTGGTCGAACCAATGGCGGGCGCTGTGACAGAATTCCCGGGACAGTTCGTCGAGGCCGGGATCGATGAACGGCATGAGGCCGTCGGCGCTTCCTTGAGCGGTCATGATGCTCTCGCGGATCACGGGATGACGCTCAGCGCGAACGGGTGACGCCGCGGACCAGCGCGGCTTCGCGCTCGTCCTGCTCGACGGCCGGGGTCTCTTCCATCGCGGTCGGCACCACCGCAATCACGCGGCTCAGGCGGTTATGCGGTGCATTGTGATCGGGCAGCACGCCGATCGGGGGCGTGTCGATCTTGTCGCCAGCGCGCCGACGCGGCGTCGCCTTGGGGCGTTCGAACATGCCGCCGAAACGGGGGTCGGCTGCCGCGATGTCGGCGATCGTCTTGGCCGCGCGCTTGGCGACCTGACGCTGGCGCTCGCGCTCCTGCGGATCGGCCTCCATCTCGATATCGGCGGCGTCGTCCGACAGGCGACGCGCGACCGTGCGCCGCTGGGCCTCCAGCTTTTCCTCCAGCTCGGCAATCTCGGCCGGATCGATGATCGCGGCACCCGCACGATAGCGGGGAAGGCGCGGGTCCTGCACCTGGATCGAGCGGGTGTTGCGGGCCCGGCGCTTGAGCTGCTCCATCGCGACGCCGCGCAGATGATCGACATAGGCGTCGAGCAGCGCTTCACGGGTCTTGACCGCGAGATGCTCCCCGGCCGCCGCTTCGGTGCGCTCCAGGGCGCATTCGTCCTCGATCATGCTTTCCAACGTATTGGCTTCGCCTTCGGCGCCCAGGCTCATGGCATGGAGCGAGACGGTGGTTGCCTCGACCTTCTTCGCCGACGGGCGCTGGTCGGTCATGACGCGGAAGCGCAGGCTCTGCAGCTCGCCGCGCAGCTGCCAGTTGACGAAAGTCGTGAACTGGGCGCGCTCGGGATCATAGGCCTGGATCGCGCGATGGACACCGATCGCGCAGCACTGCTCGGCATCGTCCCAATGCGCGGCGAGGCCGTACTGGCGAATGAAGTGGCGGATGCGCGGGGCGAGCAGCTTCAGTACCTGGGCGAAGGCGCGCTCGCCATAAACGCGCTGGCGGTTGGTCTGCGGCTGACCGTCCTTGGCCATGTTCTCGATGACGGCGGCAACGGCAACTTCAAGCGCGGCGGTGGTGTTCGACATGATCGTCCCCTCGATCGTCTTTGCCGTCGCGATGTCTGCTCCGGCTGCAGGGGAATGATCGCTGATCGCAGTAAATAGGAGTGAACTGCTCCTATACGTAATTCCACAATATGTGTTTCTACGGTAGTCTGTGCATCACGCGGCGCGCACGCGGGTGACGAAGCGATGGACCTGGTCAGAGAGGGTGCTGGCCTGTCCCGACAGCGCGCTGGCGGACGAGAACACTTGGTGCGCCGCGGTTCCCGTTGCCTCCGACGCCTGGCTGACGCCGACGATGTTGGCCGACACCTCATGCGCCGCCTGGGCGGTCTGCTGGATGTTGCGGCTGATGTCGGCGGTGGCGCTGTTCTGCTGGTTGACCGCGCTGGCGATGCTGGTGCTGATCTCGGCGACCTGGCCGATCGTTTCGGCGATGTTGTTGAGACCCGCGACCGCTTTCCGGGTGGCCTGCTGAATTTCGCGGATCTGAACCTCGACCTCTTCGGTCATCCGTTCGGTCTGGCTGGCGAGCGCCTTGACCTCGGCGGCGACCACCTCGAAGGCCTTTCCGGCCTCGCCGGCGCGCGCCGCCTCGATCGATGCGTTGAGCGCGAGCATGTTGGTCTTGCCTGCAATCTGGCCGATCAACCCGACCACGGTGCCGATCCGCTCCGCCGCATCGTCGAGCGCGCGGACGGTCTGGTCGGTCTCCTGGGCGTCAGTTACCGCGCGCTGGGTGGTGCGGGTCGACTCGTTGACCTGCGCCGCGATCATCTGGATCGATGCCGACAGCTCCTCCGCCGCCGATGCCACGGTCTGCACGCCCGCGCTGGCCTGTTCGGCCGCAGCGGCAACGGCCAGCGCGCGATGATTGGCCTCGCCGGTATTGCTGGTCATCGACTGGGCGCTCGCTTCTAGCTCGTTGGATGCAACGCTCAGCTGTTCGACCAGCCCGGCAACCTGTCCCTGGAAGTCCTCGGCAAGCTTGCCCAACTTCTCGTCATAGGTGACCTTGTTCTCGTCGATATAGCCGGAGATGGCGAGGTCCATGTCGATCATCACCGCCATGTTGATCGCGGTGCACAGCTCCGCCGTGCGGCGCGCACCCGCGGGGCTGAGCTGGCGTCCGCAGCTCTGTGCGGCCAGCTCGAACAAATGGCGCAGGATGAAGGTGTAGCCGCCGATGTACCAGCGCGGGTCCAGCCCGATCTTGCTGTGCATAAAGCCGATTTTCTTGACGGACGCGACATAGGCGTCGTCGAAGCGGCCGTTGAACAACATTTTCCAGTGCGCCGCCTGGGCGTTCGCGGCGCGCGGCATCGCATCGCTACCCTTGAACATCGCCGCCAGCTGGGGCCAGCTGCGCAGATTGGCGTAGAATTTGTCGAGGATCGTGGGCAGCTCGCGCTCGAGCGTCGGCCCGAACTTGGTCAATAGGGCGCGCTGGCTATCGGTAAATCCGGCAAAGGCGAGGCGTTCGACGAGTTCGGCGCTGACGGTCATGGCGGGGTCTTCCATCCAGTTGGATCTCCTCAAATATAGGAGAAATACGGGAGGGCTGGTCGCTATGGTGTTCCTACGTACGGACTAGGCAAAGCGATCCGGGCGCACGCGGCTGCCGACATATTGGTCCAGCCAGGCGCGATGCGCGGCGCTGGCGTCGCCGGTCCGCGCGATTGCCTGGGCGGCGCGCCCCCCGCCGATCTGGGCGCGCAGCAACAGGCTGGCGCGCGCGTCGGTGAGGCCGGTCTTGAGATATCGTGCGGCATCGCCCGGGCCGAGGTGATGGGCGAGATAGGCCGTGCGTGCGACCGCCGATGGATCCTCGCCGGTCGCGACGCCCGATCGCTTGAGGAGTTTCAGGTTGGCCTGCGCATAATCGGCGGTCGTTTCGATCGACGCGGTGGCGTCGTAGCGTAGCTGAAGCAGCGCCGCCCGCGCCGCCGGACGGACCTGACCGGACCGGTCGAGCCACCCCTTGGCCTGCGCCGTCTGGTTGAGCCAGGTGCCGCGCGTCTCGGCCATGCCCTGCCAGGTGCCGCTCAGGAACTGGCCGAGGCCCGCCGCCGACGACCGGCTGTTGCGCGAATACACATTCCACTGGCCGCTCGAATCCTTTGCCGCCTCGGCATTGACGATCGCGGCCAGCGCGGTGGCGGGGATGCCGGTGCGCTCCGCCGCGCGCTCAAGGGAGGGGGCGTGCCGCGCATTCGCGCCCAGCCGCGCAGGATCGAGCGTCGGCCCACCGACCGGTTCGGACGCGCGCTTCTCCAGGCTGCGCAGGTCGATATCCTGAAATTCCGGGCTGTGCAGCATGGCGGCCACCGTGCGCGGCTGCGTCGCCCGACCCGACAGTTCGAGCAGGGCGTCCAGGTCCAGCTTCTCCGTCTCGGGGGTCTGCGGCAGCTGGGTCTGCGTATCCGGGACCATCGTCCCGATCGCCGCCTGCCACAGGCGCTTCTGCGCCGCGCCCAGCGCGTTGCGGTGGATCGCCGCAGCGGTCGCGGCAGTCTCGGGCGCGCCGAGCGGACGGGTGTGGATGGTCGTCATCGGCTGCTCCTGCGCAAGTCGCGGGCGCGACGCACGAAGCGCGCGGCAGTGAGATCGTCGAGCATCGCCTGCTCGGCTGTCTGCAGCGCGCGTTCGGCGTCGGCGCGATACTGGTCGGCTGCGTTGCCGATCGCCTTCATCGACGCATATTGCTGGGCCGCCTGTCGGCGCAGCATGGTCAGTTCGACCTCGGCATCGTGGCGCAGTTGCTCCAGCCGACGGCGCTCTGCGCGCGCCCGGTCGAGATAGGCTTCGGCATATAGCTGCCAATCCATCGCGCTCAACGCGCGTTCGCGCAGGATCTCGCTGCCCAGCGCCTCGTGCAGCGACTGCATCTCCTCGAGCCGGGCGGTCGCGTCGGCGATCAGCCCCTTGAGTGCATCCATGTCGCGGTCGAGCGCGCGGAGCGCGGCGTCATAGGGCGTGCGCATGCGCTGCCTCCACCAATGCGTTGAGGTCGGCAAAGGCCTGATCGGCGTGGCCGCGATCGCCCTTGCCCTGCGTCAGCATCGCTTCGATCTGCGGTGCAATGGCGACGGCCCGATCGACTTCTGCGTTCGACCCGGCCTTGTAGGCGCCAAGCCGGACGATTTCCTCCATATCGGCATAGGTGCCGAGTACCCGCCGCGCGGCGAGCCGCGTCGCGTTCTGGTCCTCGCTGAGGCAGCGGGGCAGGGTGCGCGACACCGATTTGAGCAGGTCGATCGCCGGGTAGCGCCCACGCTCGGCAATGCGACGGGTGATGACGACGTGACCGTCGAGAATGCCGCGCACCGCGTCGGCGACCGGCTCGTTATGATCGTCGCCATCCACCAGCACGGTGAAAAGGCCGGTGATCGAACCCTGTCCGGGCAGGCCGGGGCCGGCACGTTCGAGCAGGCGCGGGAGTTCCGCAAAGACGGTCGGGGTATAGCCACGCGTTGCGGGCGGCTCGCCATTGGCAAGGCCGATCTCGCGCTGCGCCATCGCAAAGCGCGTGACCGAGTCCATCAGGCACAGCACGCGCAGGCCGCGGTCGCGGAAATGCTCGGCCAGCGCGAGCGTGGTCCAGGCCGCCTGACGCCGCATCAGCGCGGGTTCGTCCGACGTGGCCACGACGACGATGCTGCGCGCGAGACCCTCGGGGCCGAGATCGTCCTCGACAAATTCCTGCACTTCGCGTCCGCGTTCGCCGATCAGGCCGATGATCGCGACATCGCATTCGGTCCAGCGCGCCAGCATCGACAGCAGCACCGACTTGCCGACGCCCGACCCCGCGAACAGGCCCAGCCGCTGGCCGGTGCAGAGCGGCACGAACAGGTCGAGTGCGCGCACCCCGGTTTCGATCCGCTCACCGACCCGGGCGCGCGACGCGGCCGGGGGCGGGGGTGCCTTGATCGGCTGACGCGTGGCGCCCAGCGGCAACTCGCCCTTGCCATCGACCGGGCGGCCAAGGCCATCGACCATCCGGCCGAGCCAGCCATCGCACGGGCGCAGCGAAAGTGCGCCGGGGTGCAACCAGGCCATGGTGCCGGACCGCAGCCCCTGGGGCTCACGGAACGGCATGCACTGCGCCAGGCCCGCCTCGATTCCCGTCACTTCCGACGGGATCATCCCTTCGGGCGTGTCGATATCGATGCGTGCCCCGATCTGCGCTGCGCCTGCCAGGCCCTCGACCTCGATCAACGCGCCGCGCACCGCCGTCACGCGGCCGTAGCGCTGCTCCAGCGGCAGTGTGGCGATCGTCCGGGCGGTCGAGGACAGGCTGTGCACGGGACGCGTCTCAGGCCGCTTCGTTCGCCGGAGCGGGGGCGGCGTCCTCGATCTCGATCAGCGCGCGGCACGTGGTGAGTCCGCGGTAGAAACTGCCCTCCGCGACCTGCCGGGCAAAGCGCACGCATGCGGCGCGGCCTTCGTCGCTGGCCATCGCCGGGATCAGCAGCGTCAGCTCGTTGATCACCTGGTCCTTGTGCGCTTCGGGTTCGTCGCCGAGATACGCCATCATCGTCGCATAATAGAGGCGGCGCGCGGTGGTCGTGGCCTCTTCCGGCGCCATGATTTCGCGCCCGCGCAGCAGCGCGACCTTGTTCTCGATCACCAGTTCGGTGCGGCCCTTGGCGCGCAGCATCGCTCCGTTGACTACCAGCGCCTCGCCGTCGCGCAGGGAAATTCGCAGCATCGTCAGGTCCTCATCTTGTGCGTTGCTGCTTTCATAGAAGGGCGGGGGAGGGCGCGGTCCCGCACCCGGAAAAAATTGCCGCCCAGCAAAAATTGCGCGCCCCCTCGGACCGATGGGATCGCCGCTGTCCTATCATGGCCATGTCAGCCCACAGGGGCACGAACCGGAGACAGTCCTTGAGCCTTTATTCCGCACTTTATGCCGGTGTCGCCGGTCTCGGCGCCGAAGCGACTGCGATGGCCGTCGTTGCCGACAACATCAGCAACATCAACACGATCGGGTACAAGGGGAACGATATCCAGTTCCGCACGCTGGTCAGCGACGGGCGCGCGCGGTCGGCCTATACCGCAGGCGGCGTGATGGCCGCGCCACAGGCGCTGATCTCGAAGCAGGGGCTGCTCCAAGCGTCGAGCAATACCACCGATCTGGGTATCGAGGGCGGCGGTTTCTTCGTCGTGCGCGAAACGCTGAACGGCAACGATGTCGCCTTCACCCGCGCGGGTTCGTTCCGCCCCGACGAGTTCGGTTTCCTGCGCAACGCGGCGGGCATGTACCTGCAGGGCTGGCGCCTCGACAGCTTTGGCGAGTTCACCAACACCGGCAACGTCGCGGCGTTGACTCCGGTGCGCGTCAGCGACCTGACGGGTGCCGCCGCGCCGTCGACCAAGATTGACATCCGCGCCAACCTCCAGTCGACCGCGCCGTTGCACACCGGCGCCTATGCGGTCGGCGACATTGCCAACGGCACGGTCGATGCGAGCTTCAGCCGTTCGTTCGACATCTATGATGCGCAGGGCACTTCGCACCGCGTGACCATGGCCTATGTCCGTACGGGTGCGAACAGCTGGCAGGGTGAGCTCTACGCCGAACCGGCCTCGGACGTCACGGCACCCGGCGGCGTGCTTGCCAGCGGCGAACTGCGCTTCAACCCCGATGGCAGCCTGATCAAGGACGATGCCGTCTACACATCGGGATTCTTCGACCCGGTTGCGATCACCTGGGCCAATGGCGCGGGGTCGGTTCCGCTCCGCCTCGGCCTCGGCGAAAACGGCACGATCAGCGGGCTCAGCCAGTTCGGTTCGGAATCGGCGATGATCGCGGCCACCACCGATGGCGGCGTGCTCGGCAACATCGCCTCGATCCAGGTGTCGGAAGCCGGCGTGCTCAGCGCGGTGTTCGACAATGGCGTGACCCGTCCGGTCTTCCAGCTGCCGGTCGCGACCTTCCCGAACCCGGACGGCCTGACCCGCATCTCGGGCAACGCCTATCTGCTGTCGGACCGGTCGGGCAATGCGTCGATCGACGTTGCGGGCGCACTGGGCGCGGGCAAGATCCGATCGAGCACGCTGGAAGCTTCTACCGTCGATCTGGCGCAGGAGTTCAGCAACATGATCCGCTTCCAGCGCGCCTACAGCGCGTCGTCGAAGATCATCACCACGGTCGACGACATGTTGGCCGAAGTCAGCAACCTCAAGCGCTGATCGCTGAAGCGGCGGGGGACTGGGCGTGTCGATCGGGGAGATTCTGGGGGCTGCCGTATCGGGCATGAGCGCGGCGCAAGCCGGGCTCAAGACCGTGTCGACCAACATCGCCAATGTCGGCACCCCCGGCTATGCCCGCGAACGTTCCAACCAGTTCGCCGCCGTCCATGGCGACCGGGTCACCGGCGTCGTGGTCGGCGAGCCGACCCGCATCGCCGACAAGTTTCTGGAAGCCGCCGTCTATCGGCGAGCCAACGACCTCGGCAATTCGGAGGTCACGGCCAGCTACCTCGATCGCATGCAGACCCTGCTCGGTGCGCCGGGCGGGGAGTCGGGCATTCCCGCGCGGCTCAATGCAATCAACAGCGCGGCGATCGCCATGACCGGTGCGCTGGGTGCCGAACAGAATGCGGCGGACTTCATCGCACGCACGACCGACGCGATCGGCACGCTGCAGCGGCTCGACACCGACATTTCGATGCTGACCGGCGACGTCGATGCCGAAACGGGCCTGACGGTCGAGCGGATCAACGCGCTACTCAAGCAGATCCACTCGCTCAACGACGCCGTTTCGCGGCTCGACGGGCTGGGGCGCAGCCCGGCGGGCACCGCCGACCAGCGCAACAACGCGGTTCAGGAACTCAGCAGCCTGATGGCGGTGACGGTCCGCGAACAGCCCAATGGCCGGCTGTTGATCGAAACCGCCGGCGGTGCGCCGCTGCTCGACACGCGCATGCGCCTGCTATCCTACCCGACCTCAAAGTCGGGTTCCGGCGCCGCGCTCGCCGAGTATCCGGGCATCGACATCCGCTTTGCCACCGAATCCGGCGCGCTTGGCGCTGCGACCGGGGACCGCATCGAATCCTCGGCGGTCGGCGGAAAGCTTGGCGGACTGCTCGAACTGCGCGACCGCACATTGCCGGGGTTCCGCGATCAGCTGGGCACCCTGTTCACTGGCCTTGCCCGCGCACTCAATGGTGCGTCGAACGCAGCCAGCTCTGCCCCGCCGCCCAACCGCCTGCACGGATCGACCACTGCGCTGGCGACCAGCGACCGGCTCGGCTTCACCGGGGCCGCCGTCTTCGCCGTGATGGGATCGGACGGGTCGATTGTCGCACGGACACGCGTCGATTTCGATGCGATGGGACCGGGCGCGACCGTTGCCGACGCGGTTGCTGCGATCAATGCCGGGCTGGGTGGTGCCGGCACGGCCAGCTTCGCCGATGGGCGCCTGACCATCGATGCCGTGGGCGTCGGTCGCGGCGTCGCGGTCGGCGATGATCCCGCGGCCCCGTCCAGCCGGGGCGGAGTCGGGTTCAGCCAGTATTTCGGCCTCAACGATGTCGTCCGCACCGAAGGCGCATTGATGGTGCCGCCGGGCTTCGCCTCGGGCGACCCGCATGGGTTCGCGGGCGGCAGCACCAGCGACATCATGCTGCGCGATTCATCCGGCCGCGTGATCGCGCGTACGACGATGACCGCGGCAGCCGGCGGGACGATGGGCGATCTGGTGACCCAGCTCAACGCCAGCGAGCTCGGCGGGTTCGGCACCTTCGCGATCGACGGCAGCGGCCGCTTCCGCTTCGATCAGGCCGCCGGCGTCACCGGCACGTCGATCTCGATCCCGTCCGATTCGACCGGCCGCTACGGCACCGGCATCTCCTTTTCGGCGCTCTCGGGCCTGGTCGGCAGCGTCAGCGGACTGGCGGCAGGCGGCGTCGCGCCCGACCTGCGCAACAGCCCGGGCAAATTGCCGCTCGCCATCTTCAACACCAGTGCCGCCGTCGGCGAACGCGGCGTGCTCGCGTCCGACACCCGCGCCGCGCAATTCTACAGCGACAGCTTCGGTCGGGTGAATGACCTTGGCAAGGAAGGGAACATCTCGCTGGAGCGCTATGCCTCGCTGATCCTCGGCGAAACGGGCACCAGCGCGGCCAACGCCCAGACCCGCTACGAAGATGCCACCGCGCGCAGCCAGGACGCGATCAACCGGCGCGATTCCTATTCCGGCGTCAACATCGACGAGGAGCTGTCGATGATGATCGTCCTGCAAAACAGCTATTCCGCCTCCGCGCGCGTCGTGCGCGTGGCCGACGAAATGTACCAGGCCCTGCTCGGGATCGTGGGTTGAGGAACTGATCGATGCGCGTCGCCACCATTCCCCTGCAACAGACCACCGCGATCTCGATCCAGCGCGCGCAGGAGAAATTGTCGGTCACCCAGGCGCAGCTGTCGAGCGGCAAGAAGGCCCCCGACCTCGCGGCGCTGGGCAGCGAGGCGGTGCGCACGCTGTCGGCCCATACCTTGCTGGCCAAGCAGGAGGCGCATGCCCACACCGCGACCCGGCTCGGCACCACGCTCAGCCTGTACGAAACCTCGATCACTGCGATCGAGAACGGATCGATGGAACTCGGCAACCGCCTGTCGCTGGCGGTCGGGACCGGCGAGGCGGCCGGGCTGGGCGAGGCGATCTCCGCGGCGTTCGACCAGTTCCGCTCGATGCTCAACACCAGCGAGGGCGGGCTGCCCCTGTTCGGCGGCGGAATCGCGACCGCCCCCTATACGCCGTCGAAGATCGAGGATCTCGTGGGACTGCCTGCGGCGGACCATTTCGTGGATGGCGAGGCGATTGCCCGCGCCCGCGTCGGCGACGGCCTCGACCTCAACTACGGCATCACCGCGTCCGAGCTCGGTCTTGAGATGACCTCCATCTACCGTAGCCTGGTCGAAGCCGGCCCGTTCGGCGAGCGCCTGACCGACGCGCAGAAAACCGCGCTGACCGCCATCAAGGTCCAGCTCGACGATGCGGTCGGCGGGATCCGTCGCCTGAACGCCGAGAATGGCCGGCGGCTGGCGCAAACCGACACGCTGGTCGATCGCGCCAACGAACGCGCGCTGGTGCTGAAGGACGTGATCAGCCGCAACGAAGACGCCGATCTGGCGCAGGTCGCGATGGACCTGGCGATGCACAAGACCACGCTGGAGGCCAGCTACTCGGTCTTCACGCAGCTCAATGAGCTCAGCCTGCTCAACTACATGCGTTAACCGCGCGGCGCGCCCGTCCCGTCGGCGAAACATCTATAATTACACATTCGAACCGAACGGAGACCGTAATGAAGGCCTTCACCAACCTTAAGATCGCCTACAAGATCGCGGCGCTGATGCTGATGCTTGGAGCGGTCACGCTGGGCCTTGTCATGAACAGTGTCAGCACGCTGAAGTATATCGACAAGGAGTACAGCTATGTGACCAACACGACGCTGCCTAACAACACCGAGCTGGCCCGTACCTACCAGGGGGCGATTGACATCACCCTGTCGGGTTATCAGGTGATGTATTATCCCGGCGGCAGTGAGCGCAACCGCGAGGCGATCGCGTCGGAACTGGACGCCTACGAGAAGGCGAAATCGCGTCTCGCTTCGATCGCGAAGTCGGAACCCTATTATGCCGACACGATAGCGCCGATCGCTGCCAACCTCGATGAGCTGCATAAGCTTACGCTTCAGGCGATTGAATATGGGAAGGCCGATCGTAACGAAGAAGCGGGCAAGACGCTCGCGCAGGCCGATCCGAAGGCCAAGGAGATCCGCGCGGAATTGCGACGCTTCACGAACGAGCGCGCGAAGGCAGCAGAAACAAAGGTTTCCGAACTGGACCAGATGGTTTCCAGCGCGGTCACTTCGATGCTCGTCACCGGCCTGCTTGGGGTCGTGCTTGCCGTCGGTTTCGGCATCTTCATTGCTCGCCGCACGATCATCGCACCGCTGATGGGGCTGGAAGGCGCGATGCGCACGCTGGCCGAGGGCAATAATCGCATCGACGTCAACAGCACCGATCGCGGTGACGAGGTCGGCGCAATGGCCAAGGCGGTGCTCGTCTTCCGTGACAATGCCCAGGAACAGGAACGACAGGCTGCGGCAAAGGCAGCGGCCGATGCCGAGCAGAAGATGGTGATCGACACCGTCTCCAGCCACTTGGAATCGCTGGCACAGGGCGATCTGACCCGGCCGATCAACGCCGAATTCACCGGCTCCTATGCGGTGCTCAAGGACAATTTCAACGCCGCGCTCGCGTCGCTCAGCGACCTGATCCAGTCGGTCATGGAAAGCGTCCGCTCGATCAGCTCGGGCTCGACCGAGATCGAGGCCGCGTCCGAAGACCTCGCTCGCCGCACCGAAAGCGCGGCGGCCTCGCTCGAGGAAACCTCGGCTGCGGTCGCGCAGATCAACGATCGCCTGCGTACGGGTGCCGACGCGGCGACCCGCACCGTGGGTCGCGCCGATCAGGCGATGGTCACCGTCGGCACGGGTCGCGGCACCGCGGAAGAGGCCGTGTCGGCCATGGGCCGCGTCGCCGAAAGCGCCAAGGGCATCGACAGCGTGATCGAAGGGCTCGACAAGATTGCATTCCAGACCCGCGTCCTTGCGATGAACGCTGCGGTCGAGGCCGGGCGCGCCGGGGAAGCTGGCCGTGGCTTTGCGGTCGTCGCCGATCTGGTCGGCCAGCTGGCGATGCGTTCCGAAGAAGAGGCCAAGCGCGCCCGCGAACAGCTGACCGCGACGCAGAATGACGTCGAAATCGCGGTCGGTGCGGTCGAGCGCGTCGATGGCGCGCTGGTCGGCATCTCGTCCGACGTGTCGGCGGTGCATGAAATGCTCAACGGCCTCGCGCAGGACAATCAGGCGCAGGCAGCGGCGGTGCAGCAGATCGCATCGGCGATCGGCACGATGGACGAATCGACCCAGCAGAATGCGGCAATGGTCGAGGAAACCTCGGCGGCCGCACGCAGCCTCAATTCCGAAGTCCGTGTGCTGGGCGAACGCGCCAACAGCTTCCGCACGGGGGCAAGCTCGGGGTCGCCCGCGCCTGCGCCGGTCCGGGCGCCGCGACCGGTGACAAAGTCCCCGGCCAAGCCGCGCGCCGCTGCGCCCGAACCCAAGGTCGGGGCAAAATCCGCGCGCCAGTCGACCGAGCATGTCTATCAGTCCCCGATCAAGCCGCTGCCGGCTGCGGCGATCCCGTCGCTCGTGCGCAAGAGCGATGCCTGGGACGAATTCTGACCCCTATCCGGCCGGACATTCTCCCCGGACGGTTCAAACCTCGCGGCGGTGCCTCCCCCGGCACCGCCGCTTTTCTGTTGCGTGCGACACGCAGATGACGACGCACCGTTCGCCAGCCCCGATCCGGGCAGGCGGCGGGCGAGGTGGATCGACTGGGAAGGCTGAGGGGGCGGTTACCCGCGTGCGAGCAGCAACAAGTCGCCGTCGGCGGCGATCTCGGACACGCCTGCCATGGCGGTGTCCAGTGCGGCGGGGTTGACCGCGCCGCTGGCCGAGGCGAGCGCACCCAGCGCCGCGCCCGCCTTGGTCCCGCGCAATGCGGGCAGGTAGCGATTGCGCAGTGCGGCAAGGCCCGGCTCATCGCCCAGCATCACCAGCGCGACCGCCTGACGCAGCACCGTGGCCGTGCGTCCGGGGGCAAGCACCGCCCGATTTGCCTCGACAAAGCGACGCCAGTCGCGCGCCTGCCACAGCATTTCGGCGCGCAGATCGTCCGCTGCATCGACCTGGTCGAGCATCGCCAGCGCGTCGCCGCGCCGGCCCATGCGCCAGGTGGCGATCGCCTGCATCTTTTGGCGATCCGCGGCAATGGGTGCCGGATAGTCCGGGCCATCGCTGCGGCGCAGGATCGCCAGCGCCTGATCGGGCTTGTCGGCGAGCAGCAGCTGGCGCGCGATGCGGACCGACAATGGCCCCTTGGCGATGTCGATCGCGCGGTTCTGCATCTGGTGCTGCAGCAATTCGGCGGCGCGGACATGGAGGCCGGCGGCGGAGAGACGGTCCGCCAGCGTGCTGACCAGAAGGTCGCCCGGCGCACCGGTCGGGGACAAGTCGCGATATTCCCAGAACAGCCCTGCCGCTTGCGCGATCGGACGTTTGGGATCGTTGACCAATGTCTGAAGGTCAGCCTGAATCCGCGTCAGCGTCGGCCCGGTTTGTGCGCCGAGGTCGAAATGACGAAACAGCGTCGCCGATGCCACAAGCGCGATCACCGGATCATGCGCGCGTTCGGCAATCTGCCATTTGAGTTCGAGTGCTGCGCGCTCGACCGCGCCGCCGCGCCAGCGAAAGGTGAGGGCATCGAGCCGCTTCACCGCCTCGCCGGGCTTGATCGTGCCCCGCGCGACCGCATCGCGGATCAGCGCGAGTTCGGCCGCGGCGCGCTCCGCCGGGGTACCCGACAGCATCACGCGCTCCAGCCGCAGCTTGCCTGCTTCCGGCTGGCCGGTCGCCATCAACGCGATTCCGCGCTGCAGATTGGCGGCAACATGCTGGTCCGGGATCACGGCAAGAAAGCGCAAGGCGCGGTCATGATGGCCCGATCGGATCAGGCCGGTGGCGGCATCGAGGAGGAAGGCGATACGATCCGCCCCATGGTGTGCCAGGATCGCCGGCACCGCGCATTTGAGCAGCGCGCTGCCCGCGGCACCGTCGATCACCGCGCCCGCGCGGATACGCCACGCACAGGCTTCGGGATCGGCCAGCAATTCGGGCGCGTTGAACCAGGTGAGGGCGGCGGCATTGCGGCCGGCCAGTATGTTCGCCTTACCGATCGCAAGCCGCCAGACCGGGACCAGTTCGAGCGCATGGTCGTCGCGCAGCATGGTTTCGAGCACGCCTAGCGCTTCGGCACCGCGGCCGGTATCGATCAGCGCCGTCGCCAGCTTCCAGCGGGCAGACTGTCGCGTTTCCGCGGTGCTGCGCGCGATCAGCGACCAGGCAAGGGGGGCGTCGATAGCGGTTCGCGCGCCCGGTGCGGCGCGCGGCATTTCAGCGAGCTCGGCGGCGAAGGGGGTTGGCTTGGCCACCGCGCCGCCGGGGGCGGGCTTGACTGCAGCCGCGGGCTGGCCGCCATGCGCGGCGGGAGCGTGCTTGGCATCGCTCGCCGCCAGCGCAGCGCTGGCGCTGCCGGCAAGCAGAAGAAGGGCCAGGCCGGCGCGGGTCATGCGCGCAGCACCAGCCAGGCCTGGACCACGCCGCCGACCAGCGCAGCGGACAGGAACAGCACGGCGATCACGGCGCGGCTCAGGCCCGGTCTGCCGATCGGGCGGGGCGTGGCGGGACGGCGCGGCGCCGGGCCGGTGGCAAAACCACCGCGCAGCCGACCGCTGTTGGATGCAGCGCTGCCAATTAGGCGGATCCGCGCGGGCTTTTGATCGTGACTCATTCAAATCCCAACGGGGCAAGTCCCAACACGGGGTTTTCGATCTATTATAGACGGGCGGGGCCGGGTGCGGTCCCTGCCGCACGCCTTTGAGGGAGACCCCATGCGCCGAACCGCTGCCCGCCTGACTGCCGCCGCCGCATTGCTGGCTGTGGCTGCTCCCGCCGGAGCCGCCGGCGGCGGCGGGGGCGATGCCGCCGTCGTTCCGCTGGGCAAGTTCCGCGTGCCGATCATCGATGCGGGGCGGCTCGACGGCGACCTTGAGCTCGAGCTGGCCATCACGCCGGCCGAAGGCGTCGATGCGGGCGCGTTGGGCACTCTTCAACCGGCGTTACGTGCGGCAATGCTGTCGGCGCTGCTCGATTTCGCGCAGCTCAATGCGTCACCGCGCATTGCGGTGGACGCCGAAGCGCTGGCGCATGCGCTGGATGCCGCCGCGCACGCGGCCGATCCGCAGGCCGGTCATGTGCTGATTCTCGAAGTGCGCACCAGCCCCGCACGTGGCGCGCCTTAACTCCCCCGCACCCCGGTCAGCGGCAGCACTTCGCGCATCACCCGGTCGATCGCGGTGACCAGCGCATCGTCCCCGTCGCGGGTGGCGCGCCGGATCAGCGACTCCAGCCCCTCGACCGTGGTGCGTCCTACGCGCCGCATATGATGGGGCGAGGACGCCTCCTCCAGCACGCGCGCGGTCGTACGCTCCAGTGCCGGGATGGCGCGATCTGCAAAATCGGGCCGGACGCGCTGGTCGGCGATGAATACCGTGCCGAGCCGCGCCCCCTGCACCCCGCGCATCGGGACGGCGGCATAGGCGCGCAGGGACGGTGGACCGACGACGAAGCGATTGTCAGCAAATCGGGGATTCGCGCAGAGGTCGGTCTCGGTCATCGGGACCTGGGTCTCGACCACCCCGACGCACAGCGATTCGGACAGCGGGATCGAGTCCAGGTCGATGCCGTGCAGCACCGGCAGCCAGCAGAATCCGCTGTCGACCACGCTGACTCCCGCGATCGGAACGTCGATCGCGCGGCTCAATTCCTGGATCAACTCATTGAAACGCGGCGATTCCCGCAGCGCCAACATGCCCGACGCGAAGAGCGCCGCACGACGCAGCGCATCTTCGCTCGACAATGGCGCATCGTCAGAGTCGGGGATCGTCACTGCTGTCTCCGCTCAAGAACCCCGCTTGTCGCAAGATGATCTTAGCAGACTGCTGCTGTCAGTATTGTAGTATTACGGTAATGCAGTGCGTCCTCATCTTGGCGCAGCGCGGCCCGCCTTGGTGGGCGTCGGCGCAGCCGCCTTGGGCGCGGTCATTCCGCCACGGGCCAGCGCCATGCCGAGGGTCGCGGCGGCATCGGGCGACATGGCCTGCATCATCAACGCGGCATTGCGATCGCGCATCCGCTGCGCCACCTGGAACTGCACCTCCGGGCTCAGCTTCTCGAACACCGGGGCGGCTTTTGCGGGCTTCATCGACTGAAAGATGCGCGCCAGATCGCTATAGCGTTTTTCCTCCGCAGCGGGGGCGGCGTCGGGCGCACCGGGGGCGCTCGCATCGGCGCCGGCCTTACCCTCGGCCGCGGCCTTGGTTTCGGCGTCTTTCTGCTGGCGCTGCAGGCGCAGCCGTGCCGCCTTGAGCGCCTGTTCGCGCAGGTCGAGCGCGCGGCGGCGCTCGGCCTCCTTGCGCTGGGCGGCATCGATCTCGCCCTCGATCTGGCTGCCGAGCCGCGTCTTGGGCACGACCGATTCACCGACGGCCACCGCCGCATCGACGCCGTTCGCGACCGCGCCAACCGTCGCCACTGCGGCGGTGATCAACAGGAACGGAATGCGCATCAGTAACGGTCCACCGGCTCGGCGCGTCGTGCCGCTGCGGCGGATTCAACCAGCCGCTCGGCGGTCGAATCCGCGATCTCGATCATCATGCGCAACTCGTCCGCCACCGCCTTGGCCCGGGCCGCGTCGTGCGTCCCGCGGGCATATTGGGTCAGCGTGCCCTTGAGCTCCGACAGCACCAGCCGTGCCTGCACTGTCGCCTGGTCAAGGGTCGAAACGACCTGTGCCAGATCGTTGCGTTTGAGCGCGTTGAGCGCGCGCATCATGCGCATGCTCTGGACGATCACCACCGTGCAGAACAGCATCGTCAGCACATTCGCTGCGAGCGAGTAGGTCATGCGCGCATCTCCTTGGCGATGTCGGACACCAGCCGTACCGCGATCTTGCTTGATCGCTGGCCGATCTGGGCGCGACCGATGGTGACGCCGCCGCATTGCATGTCGAGCGGCTGGTCGGGGTCGGCGAACAGCGGGATGGTCTGGCCGACCTTGAAGTCGCGCACCGCGCCCAGCGCCATGTCGCGTTCGCCCAGCACAACGTCCAGCGTCACGTCCACCTTGCGCACTTCGGACGCCATATGGACTTCCCAGATCGTGTCGCGCCCCAGCTTTTCGCCCATGAACCGCTGGTTGAGCAGGTGGCGCACCGGCTCGATCGTCGCATAGGGCAGCAGGATGCTGAAATTGCCGCCGCGCTCGTCCATGCTGACGCGGAAGGTCGCGACGGCGCAGACGTTGGTGGTGCCGGCGATCGCGACGAAGCGCGGGCTGCTCTCGACGCGCTCCAGCTCGATCGTCGTCGGGGTGATCGGCGCCATCGATGTCGACAGGTCGCTCAGCACATGGCCCAGCATGCGCGAGACCAGGTCGGTTTCGATCGTGGTGAACCCGCGTCCGTCGATCATCACCTGCTCGCCGCCGCCACGCCGCCCGCCGAGCAGCGCATCGACCACGGCATAGATCAGGCCGGAATCGACCGAGACCAGGCCGTAATTCTCCCATTCCTCGACGCGGAACACGCCGATCATCGCGGGGAGCATGATGTGGTTGAGATAGTCGCCGAAGCGGATCGAGGTCACTTCCTCAAGGCTGACGTCGATCGCGTCGGAGGTGAGGTTGCGCATCGACGTCGCGAAGATGCGGACCATGCGGTCGAACACCACTTCCAGCATCGGCAGCCGCTCGCGGCTGATGACGTTGGACTCGATGACCGCGCGCAGACCCTCTTTCGGCTGGCTGAACCCGCCGACCTGCCCGAACAGCGCGTCAATCCCGGCCTGGTCGAGCAGCGCCTCCGCATCGGGATCGAACTTGGGCGGCTCGGGCAGTTCGAAATCGTCGAAATCGTCGCTCATTGCTGCACCAGATCCTGGATCAGAACATCCTTGACCGCGTCCGGCCCCAGCGTCTGTGTGGCGCGGACCAGCAGCTCTTCCTTGACGCGATAGACTGCGCCGGACCCGTTCAGATCTTCGGGGCGCAGTTCGCGCAGGAACGGCTGATAGGCATCGATCAGCAGCGGCAGCTTGCCCTGCAGCTTGTCGACCGAGCTCGCCTTGCCGGGCACCAGCACGAAATGGACCTTGAGGAAGCGGGCCGCGCCGTCGGCGCTGCGCAGGTTCACCACGAGCGGGGGAACGTCGAGATAGACCGCGCTCTTGCCGTCCTTGCCGCCCTTTTCCTCGCCGCCTTCTGCTTCGGCCTCTGCCTCTGCCTCTCCCTCGGCCTCGGCTTCGCCATGCTCGCCCTCGGCAGATTTTGCCGCCGCCTTGTCCGATCCCATCAGGAAGAAGGCCGCGCCGCCGCCGCCGCCGCCCAGCACCAGCACGGCCGCGCCGATGATGATCATCAGCTTCTTCTTGCTGCCCTTGGGCTTGGCTGCCGCCTCGCCGTCCTTGGCCTCGACGATGACGTCGTCGCTCATGTCTTGCGTCCTAATCTCTTTGCCCATCCGCGACCGGACCGGCGGAATGTTCCTATTATAGGGGAGTGGGGCGGCAACATTTGCCTAGCTCTAAAAAACTTGGACGATTTTTTTCGGAGGGCGGTCGCGATGGATATCTCATCCTATGTGCTGCTGAGTCATAACCAGGCGCTGCGGCGTCGGCTCGACGTGAGCGCGAACAACATGGCCAATATCTCGACGGCCGGGTTCAAGCGCGAAGCGCCGGTGTTCCGCGAATATGTGGAGCAGAGCGGCGGCGGTGCGGATGCGCCGATCAAGACGACGTCGATGGTGCTCGACTATGGCGCGGTGCATGACCAGAGCGCGGGCGCATTCCTCGCGACCGGCAATCCGATCGACGTGATGATCGACGGCGCGGGCTATCTCGCGGTCGAAACGCCGGAGGGCGGCACCGCCTATACGCGCGCGGGATATCTGAAGGTTGGTGAAGATGGCACGCTCCAGACGGCGGGCGGGCTGACCCTGCTCGGCGAAGGCGGTCGCCCCATTACCATCCCGCCCGAACAGGCGGGGCAAGTCAGCATCGGCAAGGACGGCACGGTCAGCGCGGGCGACGCGCAGGTCGGCCGCGTCGCGGTGACCGTGTTCGACGACGAGCGCATGGTCGACCCGCGCGGCGACGGCACCTTCAGCGGGACCGGCGGGCGCGAACTGGCCGCGGCCGACACCAAGCTCAAGAGCGGCGGCGTCGAGGGATCGAACGTCCAGGCGATCGTCGAGACCACCAACATGGTCGAGATCCTGCGCGCCTATCAGACCAGCATGAAGATGTCGGAGTCACTCGGCGACATGCGCAAATCCGCAATCGACAAGCTTGGCCGCTTCGGCTGACCCCCTTTCCACGGAGACTGACCCATGCGTACCCTCTCCATCGCCGGCACCGGGATGCTCGCACAGCAGACCAATGTCGATGTGATCTCGAACAACATCGCGAACATGAACACGACCGGCTACAAGCGCCAGCGGGCCGAGTTTCAGGACCTGCTCTACCAGCAGGTGACCCGGCCCGGCGGCGCATCCGGCCCCGACAGCCGCGTACCGACCGGCATCCAGATCGGCGCGGGCGTGAAGACCGGCGGCGTCTATCGCATCGCGACCCAGGGCGCGATGAGCCAGACCGACAATCGCTATGACGTAGCGATCCAGGGGCGTGGCTATTTCGCGATTACCCTGCCGTCGGGCGAAACCGCCTATACCCGCGACGGGTCGTTCCAGCTGTCGGATCAGGGCGAACTGGTCAATGCCGACGGATTCCCGGTCCAGCCGGGCATCACCATCCCCGCCGAAGCGGTCGACGTGACCATCTCGAAAACCGGTGAAGTCCAGGTAATCCTTGCCGGCCAGCCCGAGCCGCAGAATGTCGGTCAGCTTCAGCTCGCGACCTTCATCAACGAAGCCGGGCTCGAGGCGCAGGGCGGCAACCTTTATCTGGAGACCGCCGCATCGGGGCAAGCGACGCTCGCCAATCCGGGCGAGCCGGGCTTCGGCACGCTGCAACAGGGCTTTGTCGAGGCGTCGAACGTCAACCCGGTCGCCGAAATCACCGCGCTGATCACCGCGCAGCGCGCCTATGAGATGAACAGCCGCGTCGTGAAGACCGCGGACGAAATGCTGGCGACGACCAGCCAGCTGCGCTGATGATCTACCGCATCGCCTTCATCGCCGCGGCGCTGGTTCCGGTCCCCGCACCGGCGCAGACGCCGACGGCACCCGCCAGCGGTCCCGCGCAGGTCGAGGTCGCCGTGCTCGCGCGGCCGGTCCAGCGCGGCGAGATCCTTTCGCCCGACGACTTCGTCTACGAAAAACGCTCGCCCAATATGGGTCGCGGCGCGATCGAGGCCGAGGCGGCCAAGGGGCTGGAGGCGGTGCGTCCGCTCTCGCCCGGATCGGTGGTGCGGGTCAGCGACGTCATCACTCCGCGGCTGGTCCGTCGCGGCGAGCCGGTGCTGATCGCCTACAAGGTGGGCGGGCTTACCATCACCACCCAGGGCCGCGCCCTGGCCAGCGCGGGGGCGGGCGAACCGGTCCGCGTCGTCACCACCTCCACCCAGCGCACGCTCGACGGCTTCGTCGCGGGCAACGGGCTGGTCCGTATCCTGTATTGAGGGAGCAGTTACCCATGAAGAAGATCATCCTCGCCGTCACAGCGGCGACCCTGGTTTCGGGCTGCGGCGCGGTCGACCGGCTCGGCCGGATCGGCAAGGCGCCCAAGATGAGCGCGCCCGAGGACATGGCGATGCCGGGCGGCGAGCGCTCGATCGGCCATCCCGGCCTGCGCGACGGCAGCGTCGCGGCGGCGGTCGCCAATGCGCCGGTCGCCCCCGGCACCATACCGGCTCAGGCGCCGGCCGCCTCGGCTTCGCTGTTCCGCGCCGGTGCCGGCGCGTTCCTCAGCGATCAGCGCGCGACCCGCATGGGCGACATTTTGACGATCAAGATCAACATCGCGGACAAGGCCGAAGTCGGCAACAACACCTCGCGCAACCGCAGCGGTTCGGAAAATGCCGGTATCGCCTCGCTGCTCGGCCTCCAGAACCTGTTGCCCAAGTCGATCGACCCGACCAACCTCGCCAGCACCAATTCGAAATCGCAGTCGAGCGGCGGGGGCAATATCAGCCGCTCCGAAACGATCAACATGACCATGTCCGCGATCGTCACCAACGTCTTTCCCAACGGCAATCTCGGCATCCGAGGCCGTCAGGAAGTCCGCGTGAACAACGAACTGCGCGAACTGGTGGTCAGCGGCGTGGTCCGCCCGCAGGATATCGGCCGCGACAATTCAGTGCGCCACAGCCAGATCGCCGAAGCGCGGATCAGCTATGGCGGCCGCGGCCAGCTGTCGGATGCACAGCAGGCGCGCTGGGGCCAGCAGATCTACGACGCGCTGTTTCCGTTCTGATCGGGCAGTCAACAGGATTGCCCGTCCCAGCCGGGGGGCCGTGGACGGGCAGCCCCTTTCCCAGCCGGGGGGCCGTGGAAAGGGAAGGGAAGCGCAGAAGCGCCGCCATTCCAAAGAGGGGGAGGGAGAAACCCTTCCCCTTTTTTGTTGTCCGCTCCAGTTTCCTCATGCTGAACTTGTTTCAGCATCCACCGCACCACCTGCGGCTCAGTCGCCTATGCCGCATTCCTCCCCTGAGCTTGCTCAGGGGAGGGGGTGGTGGAGGGGCGGCTGCGCAGGCAGCCGTGAACAGCTCCGCAACGTTCCGCCCTCTGCGAGGGCGCCCCTCAGCCAGCGCTACGCGCTGCCACCTCCCCTGCATGGCAGGGGAGGAATTCAGGTAGACTCACCCTGCGTCGCCTTCGCCGTCGCTGCGTCCCGCCTTCAGCGCCTCGTGCCGGTCAATCGACTTCTGGATATGCCGCCGCGCCGCGCGCCGGGCCGCTGCCGGGTCGCCCGCCTCGATCGCTGAATAGATCGCCTCATGGTCGCGGTTGATCATGCGGGCATAGCGCTGGTGCTTCCTGGGGTCGTTGCCCTGCAGGTACAGCTTGCGCGACGGCACCAGCCGCACGCCCAGAAACTGGGTGAAGCGCACGAAATAGGCGTTGCCTGTCGCCCGCGCGATTGCGGCGTGGAACGCGGCGTCGGCGGCGACCGATCCTTCCGCCTCGGTGCTTGCATCCATCGCCGCGAGCGCAGCCCGGATGTCCTCCAGGTCCGCCTCGGTCCGGCGCTCGGCGGCGAGCGCGGCCATCTCCGCCTCGAACCCCATGCGCATTTCCAGCAGGCGCAGCACATCGTCGATCGCGCTGACTTCGTCCGGCGTCACCTGGAACGCGCGATACTGCGCGCCCTCGGCGACATAGGCACCCGATCCGCGCCGCGACACCAGCAACCCGCGCGCGGCGAGGCGCGAATACGCCTCCCGCACCACGGTGCGGCTGACCCCGAAACTCTCGGTAATCGCCTTCTCGGTCGGAAAACGCGAGCCCGGAGGCATCTCCCCCCGTTCGATCTGTTCTTCGAACCGCTGGACCAGATCGTCGGCCAGCGACGCCGCTTTGGTCACCGTCATTACGGGACCGATAGCATTGCGCGGCTGGGGCTGGCTAGTGTGTGAAATCAGGACGTTGCTGCTGGACATAGGCGTGCCAATCGGGTTCGCGCTTGAAATCGGGACCGCCGCTCCACGCCGCGCCGGCATAATAGACAAAGGGGGTTCCGGGCGTGGCCCGCACGAGAATCAGGTAATTGTCTGCATCTTCGGCAAATCCGACGAACGCGGCCGGATCGACCATCACCGCTCCCGCCATCGCGCCCTTGTCGGACGTCTCCGGCCCCCACCAGATCAGCCGGGCTCCAGCGGCGTCCTTCATCACTTTGCCTAATGCGGTGCCGGTGGGGCGTTTCGACAGGCCGATCGCAACCGTCAGCGGCTCGGCGTTGCTTGATGTGATGGTGGAGGTCATCCGCACGAAGTTGCTGCCCGCCGCCAGTGCGAACTGCCGCGTCTCCGCCACGTTGCGCGCGGTATCGACCGGCCAGGCGGGGTAGTCCACGCTGAAGGCGGCGCGGTCAGGCCCGGCGCTCTCGATGCGCGGGTTCACATAGTTGCGCGACGTCCACAGCTTGTTGTCGTGCCAGATGCCGAGGCCGCCGATCCCGCGCCCGGTGCCGACATTGTAGAAATCGACGCCTTCTCCCTGATCCTGATGCTGGTCCCCGGTGCGCAGCTGGCGGTCCATGAACGGCCAACGCACGCGCTTGCCCCATGCGTCGATGCCGGAGGAGGAGGGGGGCTCGGCTGCCTCGAGCGGTCGGCCATAGATGCGGAACGCGATCCGGTCGTTCTCGAACAACAGGTCGCCATGGCGATACTCGGCGATCGAGACCGCCGCGCGTGCCGCCTGCTCCTCCGCTGTCGCCGGACGCAGCGGTTTGCGCTCCTGCGCCACTGCTGCGCTCGTGAGCAACAGCGCCAGCGCGGCGACATTCAACGGCGCTGGGGCCATTTGCAGTTTCACCATGCCATCCTCTCGACTTCGTGGCGTAGTTGTGTGACAACCTGATTGACAGCCATCCGTCAATTGGAAAGATAATGGCACCGGTGTCAACAACGATCGCACATCGGGCCATCAGGAGAGGGGGCCGCGACCTTCATGGTCGCGATGTGCCCGGAAGGAAATGAAATGTCGCTGATTCTGCTTGCCCTTGCCGCAGCGGTTCCCGCTGGGTCCGCGCGGACGACGCCCGCGCCAATAGTCGAGGTGCACCCGGCGCTGCCGCAACCCGCCGCGATCCTCGCGCAGGTGCGCCGCGTCGCCGATTGGCAGCTCGCCAACCGCACCAACTGGGCGACCATGCCCGCCGCGCGCAAGAGCGTGCAGAACCCGCGCGACTGGCAACAGGCGACCTTCTGGATCGCGCTGACCGAACTCGCCCGGCGCGACGCCCGCTACGCCGCGCCGCTGATGGAGCTTGGGCGCGCGCAACAGTGGAAACTGGGTGACAACCCGTTTCACGCCGATGATCAATTGATCGCCCAGGCGTGGATCTGGGCGGCGCGCAACGGCGCGGGAAGGGCTGCGCTGGCCCCATCCGTCGCTTATTTCGATCATGTCCTTGCCAATCGCCCGACCGGCAACCTCGAATTTATCCCCGGCGCGCCCGGCGCGGGCTGGTCGAAATGCACCGACCGCTGGTGCTGGTGCGACGCGCTGTTCATGGCCCCGCCCACCTTGTTGCAACTCGCGAACATCACCGGCGACCGGCGCTATGCGGATTTCGCGCATGAAGAGTTCAAGGCGACCACCGACTATCTCTACGATCCCGACGAGAAGCTCTATTTCCGCGACAGCCGTTTCTTCGATACGCGGGATGCCAAGGGGCGCAAGCAGTTCTGGAGCCGTGGCAATGGCTGGGTGATGGGCGGCATCGTCCGCATGCTCGATGCGATGCCCCGCACGGACCCCAAGCGCGCATATTATGAAGGGCTGTTCCGCGACATGTCGGCCAAGCTGCTGACGCTGCAAAAGCCCGATGGCTATTGGTCGGCTTCGCTGCTCGACACCGATCCCGGCACTCCGCCCGAAAGCAGCGGCACCGCCTTTTTCACCTATGCCTTTGCCTGGGGCATCGACGCGGGCCTGCTCGACCGCGCGACCTATCAGCCTGCGGCGATCCGCGGCTGGGACGCGATCGTGCGGGCGGTACAGCCCGATGGCATGCTCGGCTGGGTGCAGCAGGTCGGCGATCGGCCGGACAGCGTGTCGGCACGGGAAACCCAATTCTATGGCGCGGGCGCGTTCCTGCTCGCCGGTACCGCGATGGCCGATCTCGCGCGGAAGGAGTCCAATTGATGCGTTCGTTGTTGCTGATCGCCCTTGCCGTTCCCGTCGCGGCCCAGGCCGCCCCGGCCGACCGCCGCGCCGCTGCGCCGGCCGGCCCGGTCTATGCCGAAACGGTCGCGCCGATGGACACCAGCGTCACCACGCGTCTGTCACCTCAACTGGAAAAGCTGGTCGAGCAACTGCTGCGCGATGGCAAGGCGACCAAGATCGACGGCGTCGCCGTGTTCGGGGGCGGGGACAAGTTCCTGCCGGGCAAGATCGCCGCGACCATGGCGCATCGCGTCGTCGCGCTTGAGCCGAACGATCCCCGGCTCGATCAGCGGCTGCGCGAATTTGCCGACATGGCCGAGCTGACGTTGGCCAACGACAATGAAAGCTGGGGCCTCTATTATTACATCGCCGCGCTGCATGACCTGCACGCGCGTGGCCTGCTCGAACGCGCCGTCCGCCCGGCGACGCTGGCCAAGCTCAAGCAGCGGCTCGACTGGCGCCGCTTCGTCCGCCCCGATCTCAGCCTGATCAACCTGCCCAATAACTATTATGGCGTCGCCTTCTCGATCGCGCGCTTCCGCCACCTGCTCGGCTGGGAGGATGCCAGTGCGGGCGACCAGCTGCTCGCGCGAATGATCGATCATTATCGCAAATATTCGGGCGAATACGGCTTTGCCGACGAGACCGAGGGGAAGGGGCGGTTCGACCGCTATTCGGTGCTGCTGATTGGCGAGATCGCCCACCGCCTGCTCGAAACCGGCATGACGCCGAGTGATGAGGTCAAGGCGTGGCTGCGCAAGTCGGTCGATCTGCTGCTCCCGCGCTTCAACCTGCATGGTGAGGGGTTCGAATATGGCCGCAGCATCGGCACCTATGGCGACACCGCCTTCCTCGAAGTCCTGACCGCCGCCGCGCTGCTCAAGGTGATGACTCCGGTCGAGGAGCGCATGGCCTATGCCTTCTCCAGCCGGGTCACCGCGCGCTACATGGATTTCTGGATCGATCCGGTCAGCGGGTCGGTCGACCTGTGGGGCCGCACCTTATGGGGGCAGGGGCGGCGCACCGATGCCTATCGCGGCGAAGCGCGCATCCTGGGCGAGAATTTCAGCCTCGCGCGCCAGCACATCTACACCAATGCGATCTGGAACCGGCTCGGCTATCGCGGACAGGCGCCCGATGCGGGGTTCGAGCGCTGGCTCGACACGCTGCCGCGTTCGACCACGACCTGGTTCGCGCGCGGCGTGCACGATCGCGGGCTGGTGACGATCCGCGACGGTAACCGGATGATCTCCCTGCCCATCATCAACGGGGCGGAGGGGCAGCATATGAACAACCCCTATTTCCCGATTCCCTTCTCACCCGGGATGCTCGCCGGCTCGGCCGATACGACCTTCCCGCAGTTATTGCCGCGCATCACTTTGGCCAATGGCGACGTACTGATGCCGCTGGCGTTCTTCAAGGATGTGCGCGTCACCCGGCGCGGCGCGGTCACCGATGTGCGCTGGCACCAGACCGCGCTCGACCGCATGGGGGGCAACGACGCACAGCTCGACACGCGGGTGGCGATCGAGACGCATTACCGCTTTTCGCCGGGCAGGATCGAGCGCCGCGACCGCATCGTCCCGGCCGAGGGGGTGAAGATCGCGCGGATCGACATGGAATTTGCCAGCTTTTCAGACGCACCGACGCAGCGGCCCGGGGCGGTCGGCTTCGCCCGCGGCGCGGTAAAGCGGTTTGCGACGATCGGCTATGGTGCGTGTGATGCGCAACCGGCCAGCGACCCGGTCTATCGTGCCCCGGTCGGCCCCTTCGCAACGGTCGTCAAATGCACCCGCGCACAGGGCGAGATGCCCTCTGGAGCGATCGCCACAAGTTGGGCTTTGTCATACAACTACGACTAAGGGCTAGTTGACCGTGGCCAAGCCAGTTGTCATACATTCTTTGCAACTCGGCTGGGCCATCCCTCTCTCGGTCCGCGCCATCACCGCCGCCGTGGGGTTTTGATCCCCGGCGGCGGCTTTTTTCTTTCGCGACGCTACCGCCCCCGCCGCGCGTCCCACCAGGCCAGTCGCTCCGCGATGCGCTTTTCTGTCCCCCGGTCGGTCGGGGTGTAGAAGGTTTGCGGCGTCATCTCCTCGGGCCAGTAATTGGCACCGCTGAACCCATCCTCCGCGTCATGGTCATAGGCATAGCCCTTGCCATAGCCGATCTCCTTCATCAGCTTGGTCGGCGCGTTGAGGATGTTTTGCGGCGGCATCAGCGACCCCGTCTCCTTCGCGCTCGTCCACGCTGCCTTCATCGCCTTATAGGCCGCGTTCGATTTGGGTGCGGTCGCGCAATAGAGGCACGCCTGCACGATCGCGAGTTCGCCCTCGGGGGACCCCAGAAACTCGTAGCTGTCCTTGGCGGCCAGGCACTGGACCAACGCCTGCGGGTCGGCCAGGCCGATATCCTCGCTCGCAAACCGCACCAGCCGCCGCAGCACGTACAGCGGCTCCTCGCCCGCCACCAGCATCCGCGCGAGGTAATAGAGCGCCGCCTGCGGATCGCTCCCGCGCAGCGATTTGTGCAGCGCGGAGATGAGGTTGTAATGCCCCTCGCGGTCCTTGTCGTACACGGCCACCCGGCGCTGCAGGAACGCCGACAGCCCCGCCGGATCGAGCGGCGCGTCGAAGCTGACCGAGTAGAGCGTCTCCGCCTGATTGAGCAGGAACCGCCCGTCGCCATCCGCGCTCGCCACCAGCGCATCGCGCGCCTCGGGGGTGAGGGGCAGGGGGCGGCCCTCGATCGCCTCGGCGCGGTCGAGCAACTGGCTCAGCGCCGGATGGTCCAGCCGTCGCAGGATCAGCACCTGCGCCCGGCTGAGCAATGCCGCATTCAACTCGAACGACGGATTCTCGGTCGTCGCGCCAACCAGGGTCACCGTCCCATCCTCCACGAACGGCAGAAACCCATCCTGCTGCGCGCGGTTGAAGCGGTGAATCTCATCCACGAACAGCAAGGTCCGCTGACCGATCCGCGCATGCTCCTTCGCCTCGGCGAACACCTTTTTCAGATCCGCCACGCCCGAAAACACCGCGCTGATCGCGACGAAGCGCAACCCCACGGCATCGGCGAGCAGCCGCGCGGTGGTTGTCTTGCCGGTCCCCGGCGGCCCCCACAGGATGATCGACGACAGCTTGCCCGCCGCCACCATCCGCCCGATCGCGCCCTCCGGCCCGGTCAGATGCTCCTGCCCCACCACCTCCTCCAGCCGCGCCGGACGCAGCCGATCGGCCAGCGGCGCGGAGGCGGAAACTTCGGAAGGGGAGGCGGCGGGTGCGGTCCCGCCGAACAGGTCAGCCATGCTCGCCGATATAGGAATTACGCACCCCAACGCGAAGGGGCTTGTCAAAATGCGTTCAAGATATATCTTAGCAGCATCACGACTCGAATTTGAAGGACTGAAATGTTTCGAGGACATCATCGCGGCCACGGGCCGCACGGCATGCACGCCAACCGGGGACGCCGCCAATGGGGGCCGTTCACGGTCGAATGGGACATCAACGCCGAAGCGACCGGCGGGCGCGGCGGTGGCCGCGGACGGCGTCGCATCTTCACCGGCGACGAACTGCGCCTAGTCCTGCTCGCGCTGATCGCTGACCAGCCGCGCCACGGCTACGACCTGATCCGTGAGATCGAGGAGCGCACCGGCGGCGCCTATGCCCCCAGCCCGGGCGTGGTCTATCCGACGCTCACCCTGCTCGCCGACATGGATCACATTGCCGAGCAGGCGGCGGAGGGCGCGAAGAAGCTCTACGCGATCACCGCGACCGGTCAGGCGCATCTCGACGAGAACGCCGAACAGGTGACGCAGCTGATGGGCCGCCTCGCCGAACTCGGCACGCAGCGCGAGCAGAGCGGGCGCAGCCCGGTGCGCCGCGCCATGGGCAACCTTAAGATGGCGGTCATGCAGCGGCTGAGCGACGGCGAGGCCGATCAGGAAACCGTCGACGCGATCGTCGACATCATCGACGCCGCCGCGCGCAAGGTGGAGCGACTCTGATGACTGCAACTGCAACCGGCTTCGCCGCGACCGACAAGGCGTCGCGCTACCTGCAACAGCTGTGCAAGCATTGGGAACACAACCTCAAGGTCGAGTACACCGCCGACCATGGCACGATCGTGTTTCCGAAGGACGCGCGCGGCGCAAACTGGCCCGGCGACGGGCTGGTCACGCTCGACGCCAGACCCGACGGCATCGCGATCCGCATCGACGCCAGCGTCCCTGAACAGGCCGAAGGCCTGAAGGGCGCAATCGAACGCCATCTCGACCGCTTTGCGTTCCGCGAGGATGGGCTAAAGTACGACTGGTCCTAAAAACGATCGTCATCCCGGCCTCCGTGTCGGGATCCACCGTGCGTCTGATCCTGCGCAAGAGGCTCAAGCGTAGGGCGCACGGACTGGTGGACCCCGGAACAAGTCCGGGGTGACAGCCTATTTGCCCATCACCTCAAAATACGCGTCCAGCACCGCCTGATTGACCTGCGGCCACATCTGCGCCTGCATCCGCTGGTGCCCCAGCGCGCCGAAGCGTGCGCGCATCTCCGCATCGCGCGCCAGTCGCTCGATCGCATCGGCATAGGCGGCAACGTCGCGCGGCGGGACCAGGAAGCCGGTCTCGCCCTCGACCACCAGATCCATCGCGCCCGTCGCGCGCGCCGCAACGACCGGCACGCCGCATGCCATCGCTTCCGACGTCACATTGCCAAACGTCTCGGTCACCGATGGGTTGAAGAACACGTCCATCGACGCGACCGCGCGGCCCAGCGCATCGCCCGACTGGAATCCGGTGAAGATCGCCTCGGGCACCTGACCCGCGAACCAGTCGCGCGCCGGGCCTTCGCCGACCACCAGCACCTTGTGCGGCACCCCGCGCCGGGTCAGCTCGCGCGCCACCTCGGCAAAGATGTCGAGTCCCTTTTCCAGAACCAGTCGCCCCAAGAACCCGATCGCCGGCACATCGTCGGCGATCCCCAATTCCCGCCGCCACTCCAGGTCGCGCCGCTGCGGGTTGAACCGCGCATGGTCCACCCCGCGCGACCAGATGCCGACCGGCGTCGTCACGCCCCAGCTCTGGATCAGCTCGGCGATCGAATTGCCCGGCACCATCACCCGGTCGAACTTGTTGTAAAATCGCGTCAGCCGCCGGATCAGCCACGGCTCGACAAAGCCGAGGCCGTAATAGCGCGGATAGGTTTCGAACCGCGTATGCAGCGAAGCCACCGCGGGAAGCCCGCGCTTGCGCGCCCAGGCGACCGCAGCATGACCCAGGAATTCCGGCGCGGAAACGTGGACGAGGTTTGGATTGAACGCTTCCAGATCCTCACGCGGCGCACGCGGCAGGCCCAGCGCGACCTTATACTCGCCACGACCGCCGGGGACGGGCAGCGCCGGCACGCTGACCAGATCGCCCTCGGGCTCGAACGCCGGCTTCTCGACGGTCGGTGAATAGACGCGCACCGTCACCCCGGCATCGAGCAAATGGCGCACCAGCTTGTTCAGCGCCTGGTTCGCGCCGTCGCGCACATAATTATAATTGCCGCTGAACAGCGCCACGCGAAGATCGGTCGGAGTCATCGGCGCGCCCATAGCGATCCGATTACGGCGTTACTATGTCGTAGTCGATGTCAGATCCTGCTGCGCCGGATGGCGGCACCGGCCCGCTCCCCCACGGGGTCCCCGCAAAGTAGTACTTTGCGGGGCTACCCGCACCCGGCCACCCAACGACAGTGTATTCTATGGGTGGCCGGGTGGGGGAGCGGGCCGGTGCCGCAACTCAACAAGGAATCTTTGATGTCCGATCTCTCCGCCTTCCCGATCACCAGCCGCTGGCCCGCGCAGCACCCCGACCGCATCCAGCTCTATTCGCTCAACACGCCCAATGGCGTGAAGGCGGGGATCATGCTCGAGGAAACGGCGCTGCCCTATGAAGCGCATCTGATCGACATCGGCGCAGACGACCAGAAGACGCCGGAATTTCTGAGCCTCAACCCGAACGGCAAGATACCCGCGATCCTCGACCCCGATGGCCCCAATGGCCGTCCGCTCGCGCTGTTCGAAAGCGGCGCAATCCTGCTCTATCTCGCCGATAAGACCGGCCAGTTCCTCGACCCGGCCCAGCGCTACGAAACGATCGGCTGGGTGATGTGGCAGATGGGCGGGCTCGGCCCGATGTTCGGCCAGCTCGGCTATTTCCACAAATTTGCGGGCCGCGAGATCGCGGACAAGCGGCCGCTCGACCGCTATGTCGCGGAATCGAAGCGCCTGCTCGGTGTCCTCGACACGCAGCTTCAGGGCCGCGACTGGATCATGGGCGACTATTCGATCGCCGACATCGCCACGCTCGGCTGGGTCCGCAACCTCATCGGTTTCTACGAAGCGCGCGATCTGGTCGGGTTCGACGCCTTCACCAACGTGGCGGCATGGCTTGAGCGCGGCCTCGCCCGCCCGTCGGTTCAGCGCGGATTGATGGTCACGGCAAAGGGGTGACCCGGCGCAGGACCATCACTTCGGTCTCGGTCTCGGTCTTGGCGTCGGCGGCATAAGTCTCGCTCCGCCGCATCGTCCCGTAGGCGTCGATCTCGATCCAGAAGTCGTGCAGGTGCGATTTGCCCGGCTTCAGGTTGGTCGCATCCCGGAACGTGAAGCGCATCCGGCCGCCGGTCTGCGGTGCCATCGTCAGCCGCGGCTGATTGCCCTGCGCGCAGAAATGCGTCGCCAGCACCGCGCCGTCGTCGCGGTAATAGACCGTCATCGTCTGGTTGCCGCGTGGAGACGTCCATTCTTCGACAAGCGCGGAGCCATTGGAGATGAGGCGATAGCGGATATCGATCACGCGCCCCTCGTCCCCGCTCCCGCGCCAATGCCCAACGAGCGCGGCGAGGTGACCGAAATCGCTCGCCTGACCCTGAACGGGCGTAGCGAGGAGCGCGGCGGGCAGGGCGAGCAGGGCCAGCATCGGCTCAGGCTATGCCGTGTTTCGCGCCCAAGCAAATGCGCTTTTCTGTTCCCTAATCGTTCCAAGTTCGCTAGACCTTTGCCATGGCCAAACCCAAGAAGCGCTACGTCTGTCAGTCCTGCGGTTCGGTCACATCGCAATGGGCGGGGCAATGCGCCGATTGTGGTGAGTGGAACACGCTGGTCGAGGATGCCGGCGCGGTCGTGACGCCATTTCAGGCCAAGCATAACCTGCAGGGCGGCGGGCGGATGATCCTGCTGTCCGGGCTCGACGCCGATGTCCCGCTGCCCGCGCGAATGGGCACCGGCATAGCCGAGCTCGACCGTGCGCTGGGCGGCGGCTTTGTCGAGGCGTCGGCGACGCTGATCGGCGGCGATCCTGGTATCGGCAAGTCGACCCTGTTGCTGCAGGCGGCGGCCAAGATGGCGCTGGCGGGCAAGAGCGTCGCTTATGTCTCGGGCGAGGAGGCGGCGGATCAGGTGCGGCTGCGCGCCCGCCGCCTCGGCCTCGGCAATGCGCCGGTCCAGCTCGCCTCAGCGACCAGCGTGCGCGATATTCTCACCACGCTCGGCGGCGCGACCCCGCCCGATTTGCTCATCATCGATTCGATCCAGACGATGCACAGCGACCTGATCGAGGGCGCACCCGGTACGGTCAGCCAGGTGCGCGCATCGTCGCAGGAGCTGATCCGCTTCGCCAAGGAGCGCGGCACCGCGCTGGTGCTGGTCGGCCATGTCACCAAGGACGGCAGCCTCGCCGGGCCGCGCGTGCTCGAACATATGGTCGACACCGTGCTGGCGTTCGAGGGCGAGCGCAGCCATCAGTATCGCATCCTGCGCGCGGTCAAGAACCGCTTCGGCGGCACCGACGAGATCGGCGTATTCGCGATGCAGACCGAGGGGCTGGCCGAAGTCGGCAACCCGTCCTCGCTGTTCCTCACCAGCCGCGACGAGAGCGTCAGCGGCACGGTGGTATTCCCCGCGCTGGAAGGCACCCGCCCGGTGCTGGTGGAAATCCAGGCGCTCGTCGTCCGCCTTGCATCCGGCGCGACCCCGCGTCGCGCGGTGGTGGGGTGGGACAGCGGGCGCCTGGCGATGATCCTCGCGGTGCTCGAGGCACGCTGCGGGCTCAGCTTCGCGACCAGCGAAGTCTATCTCAACATCGCCGGCGGCTATCGCGTGCAGGATCCGGCGGCGGACATGGCAGTTGCGGCGGCGCTGATCTCCGCGCTGTCCGAACGCCCGGTCGCGACCGACATGGTGGCGTTCGGCGAAATCGCACTGTCCGGCGAAGTGCGCCCGGTCGCGCATGGCGCGCTGCGGCTGAAGGAAGCGGGGAAGCTCGGCTTCACCCGCGCGCTCGTCCCCTCGGCTCAGCCGAAGGAGGGCAGCGTCGCGCTAACCGGCTTCCGCAACCTCGCCGGTTTCGTCGATCATATGCTCGGGCGCTGAGCGCTTTCGCCGCGCCAGCAGCCGCCGTGCCGGATCGAGCACCGCCAGCACCACGATCGTCGCCGCGACATCGGCCAGCCAGTCGTCCAGCGCCGCCGTCCGTCCCAGCGCGGGCAGCATCTGGGTCAACTCGATCAGCCCCCCGAACAGGGCAAAGGCAAGCAACAGCGTCACCGCCCGCGCGCGCGGATAGGCCAGCCGCGCCAGCCCGGTCAGCACGGCAAAGGCGATGATATGCTGCACCTTGTCCCCCGGGTCACCCGGCAGGGCGGGGGGCTGGGGCAGCACGGCCATCACGAATGCGAAGATCAGCGCCGCCCAGAAGGCGACCACGAAGAAGCGGCGAAGCAGGGTCATCGCCCCTAAGGTGAGGGGGCAACACGCCCGACGCAACCCGCCACGCCGAAACGCTCTTCGCGCCGCGTCACGCTGCGGCTATGACGCGGCCGACCGAGGGAGCGGGCAATGGGACTGACGGCAATCGACATCTTCGTGCTGCTGGGCGTTGGCGCGGCGGCGATCACCGGCGCGATGCGCGGCTTCGTCACCGAAGTGCTGTCGCTGATGGCGTGGCTGCTCGTCGTCGCGGCGATCCGTTTCCTCCACACCCCCATCGCCGCCGCGCTGGCCGAGCCGGTCGGGACGGTGCAGGGGGCGGCGGTGCTGGCCTTCGCGCTGCTCGGCGGCGTCGCCTATTTCGGCGGGCGCGTTGTTGCCAATGCGATCGGATCGCGCACCCGCTCGGGCTTTCTTGGCCCGGTGGACCGCGCGCTCGGGCTCGGCTTTGGCGCGCTCAAGGGGCTGATCCTCGCCAGCCTCGCCTTCCTGCTCGTCGCGCTCGCGGTCGACACCGTCAGCGGTGGCCCGGCCAAGCGCCCCGAATGGATGACCGCCGGCCGCACCTACCCGTTGCTCAACGCGACCAGCGCCAGCATCGCCGAATTCGTCGATCGCCGCCGCCGGGGTGAGCCGGTGTTCGGCAACGATACCGACGCCGCAGAGCTTGCGAACGGGTCGGAGCAGGTTACATCGGAGCCATGACGGCTCCGCTCTACAACACCCAGATCCTGCGGCTCGCCGCCACAATTCCGCATCATCAGCGCCTGACCAATCCGATGGCGAGTGTCGAGAAGCGCTCGCTCGTGTGCGGCAGTCGCGTGACCGTCGATGTCGACCTCGACGCATCAGGCCGCGTCGCCGCGCTCGGCATGCAGGTCCGCGCCTGCGCGCTGGGACAGGCGTCCGCCTCGCTGATGGGCGCGCATGCCATTGGCCGCACTCCCGCCGAGCTCGACGCCACCCGCGCCGCGCTGACCCGCTGGCTGGCGGGAGAGGGCGACGTAGCGCCCGACTGGCCCGGCCTCGACCTCTTCGCTCCCGCGCTCCCGCACAGCGCGCGCCACCCTTCGATCCGCCTCGCCTTTGAAGCGGTCGCCGAAGCCGCCACCCGCGCCAGCACCGAAAAGGCCGCCTGATGGATCACGGTGCCGCCCATAGCTTCGTCGCCGAAAGCGCCCCGCTGCTCGGCTTCGCGCTGCTGTTCGTCTTGATCTTCCGCCGCATGGGGCTCGGCGCGACGCTCGGCTATCTCGTCGCAGGCGCGCTGGTCGGGCCGCAAGTCCTCGGGCTGGTCGGTGGCGCGGAGAGCAAGATGGGCATCGCCGAGTTTGGCATCGCCCTGCTGCTGTTCCTCGTTGGCCTCGAACTCAGCCCGTCGCGGCTGTGGCGGATGAAGCGCGACATTTTCGGCTTCGGCCTGCTTCAGGTCGTGCTGTGCGGCATCGCACTCAGCCTGGTGATCGGATACGGCGCGAATTTCTCGCTCTCCGCCGCGCTCGCGCTCGGCCTTCCGCTCGCGCTCTCCTCGACCGCGCAGGTGCTGCCGATGCTGCAATCGGCGGGTCGCATGCGCACCCCGTTCGGCGAACGCGCCTTTTCGACGCTGCTGTTCCAGGACATCTCGATCGTCCCGCTGATCACGATCATCGCGATCCTCAGCCGCAATCCGGCCGACGCGGAGGGCCCTCCGGGCTGGCTGCTCGCCATCTACACCGTCGGCGCGATCTCCGGGCTGGTGCTGGCGGGCCGCTATCTGCTGCGCCCGTTGTTCAAGCTGATCGGCAATTGGGGCGAGCGCGAATTGTTCGTGTTCGCCGGCCTGTTCACCGTCGTTGCCGCCGCCGCGCTGATGCAGTCGATCGGTCTGTCCACCGCACTCGGCGCGTTCATCGCGGGCGTGATGCTCGCCGACAGCCCCTATCGGCACGAGCTGGAGGCGGACATCGAACCGTTCCGCTCGATCCTGCTCGGCCTGTTCTTCCTGTCGGTCGGCATGATGCTCGACCTGTCCGCCATCGCCGAGCGCCCGGTGTTCGTGCTCGGCATGGCCGCCGCGCTGATCGCGACCAAGACGCTCGTCATCACCGGCCTCGCCATGGCGTTCCGCATGCCGTGGCGTCAGGCCCTCGGCCTTGGCCTGCTGCTCAGCCAGGGCGGCGAGTTCGGTTTCGTGCTCTTCGCACAGGCCCAGAACGCCCTGTCGATCGCGCCCGAAGCGGTCAGCGTGTTCAGCGCGGTCGTGACCCTATCGATGGCCACCACGCCGTTCCTGATGATGTTCACCAAACGCTTCCGCGCCGACGCGGTCGAGGTTCAGGGCGAGCGCGAAGGCCCGGTGTCGGACGGATCGAACGCGCTGATCGTCGGCTATGGCCGCTTTGGCCAGACGGTCGGCCAGATGCTGAATGCTCAGGGCATCGCCGTCACGCTGATCGACACCGATATCGAGATGATCGACATCGCCGGCCAGTTCGGTGCGAAGGTCTATTATGGCGATGGCACCCGCATCGACATGCTGCGTCAGGCGGGGGCGGGGGAGGCGCAGCTGATCCTGTTCTGCCTCGACGGCGACAAGATCGAGCCCGAGCTGATCGAAGCGGTACACCAGTCCTTCCCCCAGGCATCGATCTTCGTGCGCGCCTACGACCGCCGTGCGCTGTTGAAGCTCAAGGGGACACCGGCAAGCGGCGTCGTGCGCGAAGTGCTCGAATCCGCGATCGTCATGGCGCGCAAGGCGATGGCTGCGGTCGGCGTCGATATCGAGGAGATCGAGCGCACCGAAGATCTCTACCGCCGCCGCGACCGTGAACGGCTGCGCATCCAGCACGAAGCCGGCAGCCTGACCGCCGCGCGGGAGGCGATCATCGGCGACCCCGACCTCGACTGGCGCCCCGGCCGGCGCGACGCGCCCGATCCGCTGGAGCCGAAACCTGCCACCGGGAGCGAGTGCGGATGAACTGGCTGGTGGCCCTCGCCGCGCTCTCCGGCGCCATCGCGGTCGGTGCAGGCGCATTCGGCGCGCATGGTGCGGAGGGCAAGGCGGCGGAATGGCTGCGCACCGGCGCAACCTATCAGCTGATCCATGTCGTCGCCGCGCTGGTCGCGGTACAGCTGGGCGCACGGAGCGCGGGCTGGCTGTTCGTCGCCGGGGCCGCGATCTTCGCCTTCACTCTCTACGCCATGGCCTTCGGCGCACCGCGCTGGCTGGGCGCGATCACGCCAATCGGCGGCACCGCGCTAATTCTCGGCTGGCTGTGGCTGGCATGGCACGCACTACGGGGCGGATAGTGACTGACGCGCCGTGGAAATGGCTAGTTGCGGTTCTGACCGGGGCCGCGATGATACTGCCCCCTTGGATAGGGTTCCTCGCGCCACTCAATATCGTTTATCTCATTTTGTTCGCCTTGGGTGCCGGGATCACGACCCCATTGGTGCTGCTCCGCGCACCGATCGAACGTGTTGCCGGCGCTGGGCTGTCACTGATCGGCCTGTTGCCCGCACTCTTTCTAAGTGAGGTTCTGGCACATCTGACCTTTGGCGGGTGCCCGCAATAAGATGCGCACGCGGCTGAGCGTTTGCCGCCGCAAGCGCAGATTTGCGGATGAAACTGGGGCCGGGGCCGCCGCGCTGGCTGCGACGATCACCCTGCGCCCCTATCGCTGCGACCGTTGCTTCGGCTTCCACCTGACCGGCCGGACCAAGGGGAAGCGGGTGCTGTAGCGGAGGCGGGGAAAACTCAATCCTCCCCCGGGCGGGGGAGGATAAATCAACCCGCCGCGCGCAGACCGCCCTCAGCATCCCGGATCGCCGCCAGCGGCTGCGGGCGCCCCAGCAGATATCCCTGGATCAGGTCGATCCCCAGCGCGCGCAGCACCGCCAACTCGTCCTCGCGTTCGACCCCCTCGGCGATCAACCGGCTGCCGGTATCGCGCGCGAACATCATCAGCCCGGCGGCCAGTGCACGGCGGCCCGGATCATGCTGAATATCCTCGATCAGGAAGCGATCGAGCTTCACCATATCGGGCCGCATCTGGATGATCTGCTGCAGCCCGCTATAGCCCGATCCGGCATCGTCCACCGCGATCCTCAGCCCCTCTGCGCGTAGCGGCGCAAGCCGGTCGAGCAGCGTGCACACATCCGAAACCCGGTCATGTTCGGTGACTTCCAGTACGACCCGCTCCAACGGCGCGCGGCGCAGGATCGGGAGCAGATCGGGCGACATCGCCGTCGCGGGGCTGGCATTGACCGACAGATAGGCAGGGTCAGGAAGCTGCGACAGCCCTTGCAGCGCGCGGTCGATCGCGAACAGCTCGAACGCCTCACCCATGCCGACCAACGCCGCCTGGGTGAACCATTTGTCGGGCGAACGGTACGGTTCGACGGTGATCCGCGCCAGCGCCTCATAGCCGGCGGGTCGCCCTTGGGAGAGGCTGAAGATCGGCTGATAGTGAATGTCCATCAGCCCTTCGGCCATGACGTGCTCGATCGCGCTGCGCGACGCTGCCGCTTCTTCACGATTGCCCAGATCGCGCTCGATCTCGAACGCGGCCAGATCGGCAAAGGCGCGCATCATGCCAAGGTCGCGGGGGTTGAGCGTGGGGCTGGCAAAGGGGCCGAGGCAGCAGAACATGCCATAGGTGCGCCCGTCCGACAGGCGGATCGGCACGCTGACATGCGCGCCGATCGGCACCGCCGCCGTGATCGGCATGGCGGCGGCAATCGGTTCGACGGCGGTATCGGGGATCAGCTCGGGCAACCGCCCGGCCAGGATATGGCGGCAATAGACATCGTCGAGCGAATGGACATCGCCCGCCTTGGCCAGATGCTCCAGCCCCGGCGCGTCGACCACTCGGAAGACCGAATCATTCCCGACGAACTCTGAGACATAGGCGACCTGCAGCCCCAGATGCGCGCGCACCGCCTGCAACGCGCGGGCGATGATCGCATCCGAACTGCCGGTGCTGCTGGCTGACGATATGATCTCGCGCAGCGCCGTCGCGCCCAGCGTCTCGCCGTCAACCGTCATCTCGCCTCCACCCCGTCGAACCATCACATGCGTAGTTCTACAGGGTGGAGTATGAAGATTCGGTCAGCGCGCCTCCAAAATCCGCGTCACCGCGCCGACCGTTACGGGATGATATCCCGGCTTCGCCTTGTCGAAGATCCGCTGCGCGATCGGGGTGCCCCACTCGCCCTGCGCCTTCAGTCCGCGATAGAGCGGCGTCACCAGCAGGTTACGGCCCACGCGGGTCAGATATTCCTCCAGGGCCGGGATCACCGGCTCGAACCGATTGGCAATCGCCAGATCGAACCAGGCCGACTGGACATAAGCGTTTTTCGAGCTGGTCAGCTTGAGCGCCGCATCCAGCTCGGCCAGCCGCGCCGCGCTCTGCTGGCGCGGCAGCCCGCCCAGCAGCCGCTGCCATTGCTGCGTCTGCCATCCCGCCGTGTCGATCGCCGCAGCCGGCCCGCCCGCGTTGAACGCGGCGAGCTGCGCATCGACCTTGGCCAGCGTCTCCGACTTCACCTGCACCGCGTTGGACGGCACACCCGGCTGATACACCCAGCGGTCGAGCTGCAGCTTGGCTTCGAGCGCCTTGTCGCCCTTGATCAGATGCTTGCGGATATCGGCCAGGAACCCTGCGCTGGTCTGCGGCTGGAACGCATGCCGGTCGAAATAGCCGCGCAGATAGGCGTCGAACCGCGCCCGCCCGACCGCAACCTCGATCGTGCGCAGGAAGGTGCTGCCCTTGAGATAATCCAGCTGCCCCGCACCTTCTCCCGGCTCGCCATGCAGGCGCGTCGACGGCGCGCTGTCGCCGCCCGCATCCTTCACGTCGCGCAGCATCCCGGCATAGTCGAGGTCGGAATAGATCGCCGCGCGCTCCTTGCCGTACAGCGCCTCCATGATCCGGTTCTCGAAATAGGTGGTGAACCCTTCGTTCAGCCAGCCGTCCGACCAGGTCGCGTTGGTGACCAGATTGCCCGACCAGCTATGCGCGAGCTCATGCGCCAGCACATCGGTGTTCGACCTGTCCCCGGTGATGATCGTGGGGGTGAAGAAAGTGAGATTTGGGTTCTCCATGCCGCCATAGGGAAAGGACGGCGGCAGGACGAGCATGTCGTACCGGCCCCAGCGATACGGACCGTACAGCGCCTGCGCCGCGTCGATCATCTTCTCGACATCGGCGAATTCCGAAACCGCGGCATCGATCATCCCGGCTTCCGCCCATACGCCGGTGCGCGGGCCGACTTCCTTGAACTTCAAATCCCCGACCGCGATCGCGATCAGGTATGGCGGCACCGGATTGTCCATCCTGAAACGGAACTGGCGGCGGTAATGCGGGACCAGCTTGCCCGTCGCGCCGTCCAGCATCTGTCCGCTCATCACCGGCGCGAACCCGTCGGGCACGGTGATCGTCGCGGACCAGGTCTGGCGGATGCCCGGGCTGTCCTGCGTCGGGATCCAGCTGCGATTGTTGATCGCCTGACCCTGGCTGAACAGGAAGGGCAGGGTCTTGCTCTGCGTCTGCGCCGGGGTCAGCCACTGCAACGCGCGCGCACCGGGGCTGGCGCTATAGGCAATGCGGACCTTCTTCGCGCCGTTAAGCTGGATGGTCAGCGGGCTGCCCAGCTGCGGGTCCTTCGGGCCAATCGTGTGCGGCAGCTTGATGCGCTGTTCGTCGCTCACCTCGGTGATGGTGAGGTCGAGCGTGTCGAGCACGATCTCCTTCGCGCCCTTGGCCGCCGCGACATCCAGCACCGCGACGCCGCTGATCGTCTTGCTTGCAAAATCGATGTTCAGGTCGAGGTCGACATGCGTCACCCGCGCTTCGGCGGGGCGGGCATAGGTCCACACATCCTTCGCCTCGGGCGTGTTCAGCACCGGCGCGACCTTGGCGGTCTGGGCGTCGGCGTGGGCGAGGGCGGGGGCGGCGGAAGCGAGCAGCAGCGCTGCGAGGGTCAGGATACGCATGGTCGCAACTGCTACGACCCGATTTCCTCCGGCACAAGCGCGGCGCTCATGCGTTGGGGCCATATCCCTGAAATTGAAGGAGAGATGCGATGAACACCGCCGTCGACAGCCCCAACCGCCTGATTGCTTCCGACCGCGTCGAAGGCACCAGCGTCTATGACGCCAGCGGCGAAAAGCTCGGCCATGTCGAGCGCTTCATGGTCGACAAGGTCTCGGGCCGCGCCGAATATGCCGTGATGGCGTTCGGCGGCGTCCTCGGCATCGGCCACCGCCACTACCCCGTGCCGTGGCAGGCGCTGACCTATGACACCGACAAGGACGGCTATGTCGTGTCGCTCAGCCGCGAAAAGCTGGAGGCGGCACCCAATTATGACCGTGAGGGCGAAGAGCCGCGCTACGACCGAAGCTATGGCGAAGAGGTCAACGCCTATTACGGGGTGCCCGCGCTTTAATCGCGCGGCACGCGCCAGCGGCCGGTCTCCATCCACAGCAGCAGCGGCTTCAGCGGCAGGATCCACACGATGCCGGTGAAGACGTAGAAGACGAGCTGGATGAGGACCGGCCATTCGCCGACAATCCGCGATAGGCTCGCCACCGCGACGCACCACGCGATAATCAGCGCAATGATCGCGAACGCCCCGGCGGGCTTGCGCCAGGACGGGGTCATGCCGCCGCCTCGCCATAGGCAGCGGCCTCAGTGATCACGCCGTTCAACGGCATGTCCCACACATCGATCGCCAATGCCTCGACCTGCTGCACGGACCAGGCGACCCCGATCCGCCACGCGTCGGGCAGCCGCTCGAACACCCGGTCATAATGCCCGGCACCCTGTCCCAACCGGTTCATCGCCGCGTCGAACGCCAGCAACGGGGTCAGCACGATGTCGGGGTTGCACTCCACGCCGCTGTCGTCGGGCTGGCGCAGCCCCAGCGGCCCGTCGACCAGCGCATGCTCCGGCTCCCAGGCAAAGAACCGCACCGGCGACTCGCGGCTGGTGACATGGGGCAGCACGATCCGGCACCCGGCCTCGCGCGCGGCCCAGGCGATCGCGGTCGGGTCGGCCTCGCTACCCACCGGGATATAGGATGAGATCGTGACGCCCGGCCCGAGCCGCGCGAGCAGCGCAGGGGGCGGCTCGATCACCCCGCCGATGGTCATCGCGAACTCGTCGCGCAGCGCGCGCATCCGGGCGCGCAGGGTCCGTTTATCGTCAGCCATACTCGCGCTTCGCACCCTGCGAAGCCGCGGCCTCGCTGACTAAATCCGTTGGCGGGACCACCATGGGCCGTGTGCTTGAATATCCTCTGACGCCGTTTACGTCAGGTGGGGACCATGTGCCACAGGCCAGGACCTGAGCAGGGACAGCCCCCATGGATGATGAATCGCCTCAGGGATAATCGCTAAAGCTCGCACCGGGCAGTACCCGCCACCGCCAATTTAGGCGTTCGGTGCAGGTTCCTCAAGTGCCAAGGCCACTGCCTCCAGCCGGTCGGCCAGATTGTCGAGCAGCACCGGCGACACGCCGCCGGGCGGGTTGCGCTCCGCCTCGTCCAGCTGGTCGGCCAGGATCAGCGCCAGGAACAGCATCGTCCGCTCGCCGCTCAGCCCGCCTGACGCGCGCACCGCGGTGTCGGCATGCTTGGCCAGCAACGCGCCGAGCCGCTCGAGATGCAGCTCCTCGCCATCGCGACAGGCGATGCTGTGGCTGCGTCCCGCGATGGTGAGGGTGACCTGACCCATCAGTCCTCGCCCTCCTGTTCGATCAGCGCGTCCAGCGCGGCGATCGCCTGCTCGACCTTGCCGCGCAGCACCGCGTGCCGATGTTCCAGCCGTTCCGCATCGAATGCCCGGCGCGCAGCCGCAGCCTCGATCCGCGTCAGCGCGCGCTCGATCCGATCGAGCGCGGAGGGTTCCGCATCCGCCATGCCGGGTGGATAGGGAGGCTTTACCCAAGTCGCAACCCCGCGCGGTTGACGACTGCGCCCGCGCGCCCCATTGGCACGCCAACTTCGATTCGCCGGGCCGTGGCGAGACGCAACGCGACGCGCGCAGGCCCGAAGGGGGATATGCCGTGACCATTTCATTCGCCGACCGTGCCAACGCCATCCGGGCCCTGTCGATGGACGCGGTGGAGGCCGCCAATTCGGGCCATCCCGGTATGCCGATGGGCATGGCCGACGTCGCGACCGTGCTGTTCAGCGATTATCTGAAGTACGATCCCACCGACCCCAAATGGGCCGACCGCGACCGCTTCGTGCTGTCGGCGGGTCACGGTTCGATGCTGATCTATTCGCTGCTGCACCTGACCGGCTATGCCCGCCCGACGCTCGACGACATTCGCAACTTCCGCAAGGTCGGCAGCCCCTGCGCCGGCCACCCCGAGAATTTCGAGCTGCCCGGCATCGAATGCACCACCGGCCCGCTGGGTCAGGGGCTCGCCATGGCGGTCGGCATGGCGCTGGCCGAGCGTCACCTCAACGCCGTGTTCGATGACTCGATCGTCGACCACCGCACCTGGGTGATCGCGGGCGACGGCTGCCTGATGGAAGGCATCAACCACGAAGCCATCGGCCTCGCCGGGCACCTCAAGCTCGGCCGCCTGATCGTGCTGTGGGACGACAATGACATCACCATCGACGGCAAGGTGTCGCTGTCGTCGAGCGAGAATATCCCCGCCCGCTACGAAGCGACCGGCTGGCACGTCGTCGCGTGCGACGGCCATGATCCCGCCAGCATCGCCGCCGCGTTCGACGCCGCGATCGCTGACCCGCGCCCCTCGCTGGTCCGCTGCAAGACGGTGATCGGCAAGGGCGCCCCGAACAAGGGCGGTACGAGCAAGGTCCATGGCTCGCCGCTCGGTTCCGACGAAGTCGCCGCCGCCCGCACCGCGCTAGGCTGGACCCACGCCCCGTTCGAAATCCCCGCCGACATCGCCGCCGCATGGGCGGAGGCCGGAAAGCGCGCCGCTGCGCCGCATGCCGACTGGAAGGCGCGCCTCGCCGCCCATGCCGACCGCGCCGAGTTTGAGCGCCGCATGGCGGGCGACCTGCCCGCCTTCAACCTCGATTCCTACATCGCCGACCTGCTCGCCAACCAGCCCAAGGTCGCGACGCGCAAGTCGAGCGAAATGGCGCTCGAGCCGCTGACCGAGAACCTGCCCGAACTGATCGGCGGCTCGGCCGACCTCACCGGCTCGAACAACACCAAGACCAAGGCGACCGGCCCGCTGACGGCCGAAAACTATGCCGGCCGCTATGTCTATTACGGCATCCGCGAATTCGGCATGGCCGCCGCGATGAACGGCATGGCGCTGCATGGCGGGATCATTCCCTATGGCGGCACCTTCCTCGTCTTCTCCGACTATGCGCGCGGCGCGATCCGCCTCTCGGCGCTCCAGCGCGCGCGCGTCGTCTATGTGATGACGCATGACAGCATCGGCCTGGGCGAAGACGGCCCGACGCACCAGCCGATCGAGCATCTGCAGAGCCTGCGCGCGATGCCGAACCTCAACGTCTGGCGCCCGTGCGACGCGGTCGAGGCTGCAGCCGCATGGGACCTGTCGCTGCGCACCACCGATGGCCCGTCGATGCTGGTGCTCACCCGCCAGAATCTGCGCCCGCTGGTCGGCCCGACGCAGGTCGCCGATATCGCCAAGGGCGGCTACCGCCTTCAGGCCGCTGATGCCGCGCGCAAGGTCGTGCTGCTCGCCACCGGCTCGGAAGTCGAAATCGCCGCCGATATCCGCACCGCCCTTGAAGCACAGGGCATCGGTGCCGATGTCGTGTCCATGCCCTGCACCGAGGCGTTCGACGCCCAGCCCGCGGCCTATCGCGCCGACATCCTGCCCGCCGACGCGCTGATCGTGTCGATCGAGGCAGGAAGCACCTTCGGGTGGCAGCGTTACACCGGCCTCGACGGCCTCAACTTCGGCATCGACGGCTTCGGCGCGTCGGGCCCTGCCGAAGACCTGTACAAGCATTTCGGGCTGACCGCCGACGCGATCGCCCCACAGATTATTGCACGGCTTGCCGCTTAAGGAGAGACGAATGACGAAGGTTGCGATCAACGGGTTCGGACGCATCGGGCGCCTGGTGGCGCGGGCGATCCTCGAGCGCCCGGAAAGCGGTCTGGAACTGGTCACGATCAACGATCTGGCCGATGCCAAGTCGAACGCCTGGCTGTTCAGCCGCGACAGCGTGCATGGCCGCTATCCCGGCACCGTGAGCGCGGACGGCGATGACCTGATCATCGACGGCAAGCGGATCAAGGTGACCAAGGAGCGCGATCCGGCAAACCTGCCGCACGCCGCCAACGGCGTCGATCTCGTCCTCGAATGCACCGGCTTCTTCACCGACCGCGAAAGCGCGCAGAAGCATATCGATGCCGGCGCAAAGAAGGTGCTGATCTCGGCTCCGGGCAAGAATGTCGACCTGACCGTCGTCTATGGCGTCAACCATGACAAGCTCGAGGCCGGCCACACGATCGTGTCGAACGCGTCGTGCACCACCAACTGCCTCGCCCCGGTGGCAAAGGTGCTGAACGACAGCATCGGGATCGAACGTGGCCTGATGACCACGATCCACGCCTATACCAACGATCAGAAGATCCTCGACCAGATCCACTCGGACATGCGCCGCGCCCGCGCTGCGGCGATGAGCATGATCCCGACCACCACCGGCGCTGCCCGCGCGGTCGGCGAAGTGCTGCCCGAGCTCAAGGGCAAGCTCGACGGCTCGTCGGTGCGCGTCCCCGTGCCGGACGGCTCGCTGATCGACCTGACCTTCACGCCGAAGCGCGACACCACCAAGGAAGAGGTCAACGCGATCCTCAAGGCCGCGGCGGAGAGCGGCCCGCTGGTCGGCGTGCTCGCGTTCAGCGACGAGCCTTTGGTGTCGATCGACATCGTCCACAACCCGGCATCGTCGACCATCGACAGCCTCGAAACCGCCGTCATCGACGGCAAGCTCGTCCGTGTCGTCAGCTGGTACGACAATGAATGGGGCTTCTCGAACCGCATGGTCGACACCGCCAGCGCGATGGCGAAGCTCGGCTGAACCCAACAACCACACTGCCGCAAGCGGTGGGGCGCAACATGCTCCCCTCCCGCTTGCGGGAGGGGCTGGGGCAGGGCCTGTCACCCCGCTGAGACACCGGATCGGCAGGCGGCCGCTTTCCTACAACCGCCCCTTTCGGTTAGGGTCGAACCATGACGCACAGTCACTCCGTCCCGACCCCGACCGGCACCCCAACGTGTCAGCCTGACACGCGCATACATATGGCGGAAAACGTCAGATCTGTCAGGAACGGGTATCTCCTTACCCGCGCAATCGGAGCGATCGCATGACCGGCCGCATCGCAGGCATCGCCCGCCACGCCATTCCCAAGGGGCCGATGGAGGTCATCGACCACGCTACCGTCACGCTGGAGGGGGGCATCGCCGGCGATTATCGCGGTGCGATGAAGGGCAAGCCCTACAAACGTCAGGTCAGCCTGATCGAGGCCGGGGACTGGGACGCCGCAATGGCCGAAGTCGGCCACTCGATCCCGTGGGAACAGCGCCGCGCCAATTTGCTGGTCGAGGGTCTCGACCTGCCCCAGATCGTCGGTGCCCGGCTGCGCATCGGCGCCGATGTCGTGCTGGAAGTGCGCGACGAAACCAACCCGTGCGAGCGCATGGAAGCGCTTGCCGAGGGACTTCGCGCCGCGCTGACGCCCGACTGGCGGGGCGGTGTGCTCACCATGGTCATCCATCCCGGCAAGATCGCCGTGGGTGACCCAATCAGGATCGAAACATGACCCGAGCTTTCAAGACCCTCGACGACATGGGCGACATCGCCGGCAAGCGGGTGCTGGTGCGCGAGGATCTCAACGTGCCGATGGCCGATGGCGCGGTCACCGACGACAATCGCTTCCGCGCGGCCGTCCAGACCGTCGCCGAACTCGCCGACAAGGGCGCGATCGTGTTGATCCTCGCCCATTTCGGCCGCCCCAAGGTGCCGAGCCCCGAACTCTCGACAGCACAGTTGGCGCGTCCGTTCAGCCAGGTGCTGGGCCGCGAGGTCCGCTACATCGACTGGGAGGGCGACGCCGAATCGGTGGCGACGCTGCAGCCCGGCGATATCGGCCTGCTCGAAAATACCCGCTTCTTCAGCGGAGAGGAAAAGAACGATCCCGCGACGGTCGACCGCTTCGCCGCACTCGGCGACCTCTACGTCAACGACGCCTTCTCCGCCGCGCACCGCGCCCATGCCTCGACCGAGGGGCTGGCGCACCGTCTCCCCGCATTCGCTGGTCGCCAGATGGAGGCAGAACTGGACGCGCTCGACAAGGCCTTGGGCAACCCCGACCACCCCGTCGCTGCAGTCGTCGGCGGGGCCAAGGTGTCGACCAAGCTCGATGTGCTCAAAGCCATGGTTGGGAAGGTCGATCACCTCATCATCGGCGGAGGCATGGCCAACACGTTCCTCGCCGCGCGCGGCGTCGACGTCGGCAAGTCGCTTTGCGAGCATGACCTGACCGGCACCGCCGAGGAAATCTTCGACGCGGCGGACAAGGCCAATTGCACGATCCATCTGCCCTATGACGTCGTGGTGTCGAAGGAGTTTGCCGCCAACCCGCCGTCGCTGCGTACCTGCAACGTTCACGAAGTTGCCGCCGACGAGATGATCCTCGACATCGGCCCGGCGGCGAGCGAGGCGCTGGCGGATGTGCTCAAGAACTGCCGCACCCTTGTCTGGAACGGCCCGCTCGGCGCGTTCGAAACCAAGCCGTTCGACACCGCGACCATGGCACTCGCCCACACCGTCGCCGCGCTGACCAAGGAAGGGTCGCTGGTCTCGGTCGCCGGGGGCGGGGACACCGTCGCCGCGCTCAACCAGGCCGGCGTCGCGGACGATATGAGCTTCGTCTCCACCGCCGGCGGCGCGTTCCTCGAATGGATGGAGGGCAAGGAATTGCCCGGCGTCGCGGCGCTGACGCGCTGACGGCATTTTTTCGGTCGGTTGGCTATCGTTGTCAGGCTTTTCAGCGTGATGCCGCGCTGCAATAGGCCGCGCAACAAAGTGTCGGAACAGGGATGCCAGCGATGAACACCGCCGAAATGACCGCCAAGATCGCCGAAGGTAATGGCTTCATCGCCGCGCTCGACCAGTCCGGCGGTTCGACGCCCAAGGCGCTGGCCGGCTATGGGGTGGCGGACGATGCCTGGTCGACCGACGAGGAGATGTTCAGCCTGATCCACGCGATGCGCAGCCGCATCATCACCTCACCCTGTTTCAGCGGTGACAAGGTGATCGGCGCGATCCTGTTCGAACGCACCATGGACGGCCAAGTCGATGGCAAGCCGACCCCGGCGGCGCTGATCGAGCGCGGCGTTGTCCCATTCATCAAGATCGACAAGGGCCTTGAGGCCGAGGAGAATGGCGTCCAACTGATGAAGCCGATGCCCGATCTCGACGCGATGCTGGTCAAGGCCAAGGGGCTCGGCGTGTTCGGCACCAAGGAACGCTCGGTCGTCAACCTCGCCAATGCCACGGGCATTGCGGCGGTGGTGAAGCAGCAGTTTGAAATCGGCGCGCAGGTGCTCAGCCACGGCATGATGCCGATCATCGAGCCTGAAGTGAATATCAAGTCGCCCGAGCGCGGCGAAGCCGACGCGATTTTGCGCGACGAGATCCTCAAGGCGCTCGACGCACTGCCCGCGGGGCAGCAGGTGATGCTCAAGCTGTCGATCCCCGCGACTCCCGGCCTGTTCGACCCGCTGGTCGACCACCCCAAGGTTCTGCGCGTGGTCGCCCTGTCCGGCGGCTACAAGCGCCCCGAAGCCTGTGCCGAACTCGCCAGGAACCGCGGCATGATCGCCAGCTTCAGCCGCGCGCTGCTCGAAGACCTGCGCCACGGCATGACCGACGCCGAATTCGACGCATCGCTGGGTGAGGCGATCGGCGCGATCCACGCGGCATCGACGGCCAAGGCGATGGCCGCCTAACGGCTGACCTGGAAGGCGAAGCGATAGGGGGCGGGCGGCCGCTGCTGGCCCGCCATCTTCTCCGGCGACACGGCGACCAGCGTCACCGTCCAGCCACCGACCCGGGCCGGCTCGCCCAGCGTCAGGTCCAGCGATCGGGGCTTTCGACCGTCGCGGATCGTCACCCGGACGATCGCCCGCCCGGCATGGATGCACCGTGCATTCATCGGACAGCGGCTGTCCTCAACGACCTTGTCGGCGCGCAGCCGCAGCGGACCGGTCCGGGTCCAGTGATGCAGACGAACCCCGGCCGTCACCGGCTGCGGCGGAAGCTCGGCACAGGCAGTGGCGAGCAGGGCGGGGGCAATCATCGAGCAGATCATGGTGCAAGCCTGCGCCGTCGATGCTGACCGCGCAATGAACCGCTTCCGGTCTGCGCACCGAGGCTCTATCAGCGCGACATGATCGATGATGACGACCTGCCGCCGCTCGGCCCCGAATTCGCCGCGCAGTTCAAGCGCGACGATAGCCGTCCGCCGTGCCAGCTGTACCTGATCTCGCCGCTCGACGTGGATGGCGGCTTTCCCGACCGGCTCGCCCGCGCGCTCGACGCGGGGCCGGTCGCGGCGTTCCAGTTCCGCGTCAAGGATGTCGACCAGCATCAGGCGGCGCGGCTCGCCGAACCGCTGCTGCGCATCTGTGCCGATCGCGAGGTGGCGTTCATCGTCAATGACAGCATCAGCCTGGCCAAGCGGCTAGGCGCGGACGGCGTGCATCTGGGGCAGGGCGATGGCGATCCGCGTGAGGCGCGCAGCGTGCTCGGCCCGGCGGCGCAGATCGGCGTGACCTGTCACGATAGCCGCCATCTGGCGATGGAGGCGGGTGAGGCCGGCGCGGATTATGTCGCGTTTGGAGCCTTTTACCCGACCGCGACCAAGGCAACCACGCATCGCCCCGACCCGGCGATCCTGTCGTGGTGGACGACGGTGTTCGAGATCCCGTGCGTCGCGATCGGCGGGATCATGCCCGAAAATGCCGCGCCGCTGGTGAGCGCGGGAGCGGACTTCATCGCGGTGTCGGGTGCGGTATGGAACGGGGATGAGGTGGCAGCGGTGCGCGCGTTCGATGCCGTGCTGAACGCGGCGCGCTGATCGCAGGGGGACAGGCAGATGCTCGACCGGGTGTTCACGATCGTCGCCGGTCGCATCGCCGCGCTGGCGGGGCAGCCGGTGGCGTTCATCGTCGCAGTGCTGCTGATCGTCGCATGGGGGCTGACCGGCCCCGTGTTCGGTTTTTCGGACACGTGGCAGCTGATCGTGAACACCTCCACGACCATCGTCACCTTCCTGATGGTGTTCCTGATCCAGAATTCGCAAAACCGCGACGCGGCGGCGCTTCAGGCGAAGCTTGACGAGCTGATCCGGGCTGTTGAGGGGGCGCGGAACGAGTTCATCGGCATCGAACATCGCAGCGACACCGAGATCGAGGCGATCCGCGCCGCGATCGAGGTCGAGGTGCGCGATGACGCTGAGGCACATCCCGCCGCCACTGTCGATCGGCTGCGTAACCGCTATTGATGAAACCGCGCCGGTGTTGCCTCGTTATCCCGCTGTAACGAGACGGAGAATGGGTGTGCGTAAGGGTGTTGCAGGATTGATCGCGGCGGTGGCGATGGCGTCGGGTGGCGCCGTGGCAGTCCAGGCGCAAAATGAGCCGGCGCAGAAGGCGGCTCCGGCAAAGCCCGCGCTGAGCCGCGACATCCTGCACGTTCAGGCGATCCTCGACCAGCTTGGCTTTCCGCCCGGTCCGCTCGACGGGCGTGAGGGCCAGGGGCTTACCGCAGCGCTCAAGGGGTTTCAGATCACGCGCCAGATCCCCGTCACCGGCAAGACCGATGCCCGCACGCTGCAGGCGCTGCACCAGCACCGCGCGATACGCCCGACGCGGATCGTCCGCCTGACGCCCGAGATGCTGGCCGGGCCGTTCGTGCGCCCGTGGCCGCGCGATCCGCAGGCGCAGGCAAAGCTGAAGACGATGGGCTATCGCAGCGCACTCGAGAAGCTCGCCGAGATGTTCCACACGACGCCGCAGGTGCTGATCGAACTCAACAGCCCCGACACCCGCCTCGCGCCCGGTGTGCCGGTCGAAGTGCCCAACGCAATCCCCGCATCGCGTGACTATCCCGCCGATATCAAGCCGGAATGGCGGCGCACACTCACGGATCTCAACGTCAACGCGGTCCAGCCCAAGGCGAATCGGATCATCGTCGACAAGTCGGATAAGGTGCTGCGGGTGTTCGACGCGAAGGGCATGCTAGCCGCGCAGTTCAACGTCACCACGGGGAGCAAGCGCGATCCGCTGCCGATCGGCAGCTGGAAGGTCAATGGCGTCGCGACCAACCCCGATTTCCACTATAATCCGAAGCTGTTCTGGGACGTCAGCGACAAGAAGCCCGATGCGCTGCTCCCGCCCGGCCCGAACAGTCCGGTCGGCGTGGTGTGGATCGACCTGAGCAAGGAGCATTATGGTATCCATGGCACGCCCGAACCGCACCTGATCGGGCGGAGCGAGAGCCATGGCTGTATCCGCCTGACCAATTGGGACGCGGCGCGACTGGCGCTGATGGTGTCGCCGGGTACGCCGGTGATCTTCCAGGAATGAGGCGGATGCGGATCGCGTTATGGGTGCTGGGCGGCTGCGCGGCCGCGCTGATCGCGTTCCTCGCCGCGACGATCCGCGTGGTCGAGCCGAGCACCGCCAGCGCGCAGCCCACGCCAGTTGCTTCACAAGCGGCGCAGGCGCCGCAGCGCGGGCCGCTGATCGTGCCGGTGCAGGGTGCGCGCGCCGACACCCTGCGCAGCAACTGGGGCGAGGCGCGCGGCGGCGGCACGCGGGCGCATGAGGGACTCGACATCATCGCCCCCGCCAACACCCCGGTGGTCGCAGCGGCGGATGGACGGGTGGAGAAGCTGTTCTATTCGAACGGGGGCGGGGGCATCACGCTCTACCAGCGCTCGGCCGATGGCGGGTGGATCTATTATTACGCCCATCTCGCGGGTTACGCGCCCGGGATCGCGGAGGGCAGGGTGCTGCGGGCCGGGGATGTGCTCGGCTATGTCGGCGACACCGGCAATGCGGGCGCGGGCAACTTTCACCTGCATTTCGGTGTCAACCGCATGACCGCGGGTGAGCGTTGGCATCAGGGGACTCCGATCGACCCCTATCCCCTGCTTGCCGGATCGCGCGCAGATCGCTAAGGGCCGCGGCGTTGTTTGGCCTTTGGGGAACACCCCGACGGCTTTGTCTTTCTCAGCACTATAGGCGATCCCCATGAAGATCAGCGGCGTGGACATCCGTCCCGGCAACATCATCGAATATGAAAACGGCATCTGGCGCGCGGTGAAAATCCAGCACACCCAGCCGGGCAAGGGCGGCGCCTATATGCAGGTGGAGATGAAGAATCTCCGCGACGGCCGCAAGAACAACGTCCGTTTCCGCTCCGCCGAGACGGTCGAGCGTATCCGCCTCGACACCAAGGATTTCCAGTTCCTGTACCCGGAAGGCGACTCGCTCGTGTTCATGGACAAGGAAACCTACGACCAGACCACGCTGCCGCGCGACCTGCTCGGCGACGCGGCCGCATTCCTGCAGGACGGCATGGACGTCGTGATGGAACTGTATGAGGACGAGGCGATCAGCGTCCAGCTGCCCGACACGATCGAAGCGACGATCGTCGAGGCCGACGCGGTGGTGAAGGGCCAGACGGCATCGTCGTCGTACAAGCCCGCGATCCTCGACAATGGCGTGCGCATCATGGTCCCGCCGCACATCGCCAGTGGCACGCGCATCGTCGTCGATGTCTACGAGCAGACCTACGTCCGCCGGGCGGATTGACCGGTTCCCCTCCCGCTCGCGGGAGGGGCTAGGGGAGGGCGTGTCCGTGGCCTCACGACCCTCCGCTGATTGCTGACAGGCCCTCCCCCAACCCCTCCCGCATGCGGGAGGGGGGAGAAGAAGTAATGGTTTCCCATTCCGGCCTCATCACCGTTATCGAGCGTGCTGCCCGCAAGGCCGGACCCCGGCTGCGTCGCGACTTCAACGAAGTCCAGCAGCTGCAGGTCAGCCGCAAGGGGCCGGCGGATTTCGTGTCGATGGCGGACAAGCGCGCCGAGGATACGCTGATCGAGGAGCTGCGCAAGGCGCGGCCCGACTGGGGCTTCCTGGTCGAGGAGCGTGGGCAGATCGCGGGCGATCCCGACAAGCCGCGCTGGATCATCGATCCGCTCGACGGCACCACCAACTTTCTTCACGGCATCCCGCATTTCTGCATGTCGATCGCGGTCGAGGATCCGCACGGGCCGCAGGGCAAGCCCGAGATCACCCACGGCTATGTCTATCAGCCGCTGACCGATGAGAGCTTCTGGGCCGAAAAGGGCCGCGGCGCATGGTTGCAGGACCAGCGGCTGCGCGTTTCGTCACGCCGCGATCTCGCCGATGCGCTGATCGCCACCGGCATCCCGTTCCTGGGCCATGGCAATTTCGCCGAGTGGAGCCGCATTTTCGGCGCGGTCGCGCCCGAAGTCGCCGGCATCCGCCGCTTCGGATCGGCCGCGCTCGACCTCGCCTGGGTCGCCGCCGGCCGCTATGACGGCTTCTGGGAAAGCGGCCTCAAACCGTGGGACACGGCAGCGGGCATCCTGCTGGTCAAGGAAGCGGGCGGCTTCGTCACCGATTTCCGCGGCACCGACAATGCGCACGCCAAGGGCGAGATCCTCGCCGCAACCGACGCGATCCATTCGAAGCTGCACAAGCTGCTCGCCGGGTCGCTGCGCTAAGGCTTGGGCCAAATCCCCCTCCCGCTTGCGGGAGGGGATAGGGGAGGGACTGCCCTCCTCGATAGCGCTTGTGGCAAGCCCTCCCCCGGCCCCTCCCGCAAGCGGGAGGGGCGCATTGCGCTTTACCCGCTCCGCGCTTGCTACTTGCGAGTGATTCTCACCGGTTTCCGCCCTTGATGCCCCCCTGCCATCGGCCTAAAGCGACCCCAAGATTCCGCAATTGCGAGGGCCGTCTTGGTCGACCTGTCCGAATACCTGCCGATCCTGTTGTTCCTGGGGGTGGCCCTGGTGCTGTCGAGCGCCTTTGTCTTCCTGCCCATGATCGCAGCCCGCTTCACCGGCGCGCATCAGCCGACGCCCGAGAAGCTCACCGAATATGAGTGCGGCTTCCCCGCGTTCGAGGATTCGCGCAGCCAGTTCGACGTGCGCTTCTACCTCGTCGCGATCCTCTTCATCATCTTCGATCTGGAAGCGGCGTTCCTGTTCCCCTGGGCGGTCACGGTGTTCGACCTGGGCTGGGCCGCGTGGATCAGCATGATGATCTTCATCGCCGAACTCGCGCTGGGCCTGGCCTATGCGTGGAAGGTCGGCGCGCTGGATTGGGAATGAGCCAGATGAATACGACTTCTCCGATCCTCAATGCGCAGGGGCAGCCCCTTGTCAGTCAGACGGCGGCCGGCGGCGCGGTGGTGCAGCCCGATCAGTCGTTCTTCAATGACCTGAATGGCGAGCTGAACGACAAGGGTTTCCTGGTCACCTCGACCGAGGAACTGTTCCAGTGGGCACGTACCGGCTCGCTGTGGTGGATGACCTTTGGCCTGGCCTGCTGCGCGGTCGAGATGATCCACGTCAACATGCCGCGCTATGACATGGAGCGGTTCGGCGCCGCCCCGCGCGCGTCCCCGCGCCAGTCGGACGTGATGATCGTCGCCGGCACGCTCTGCAACAAGATGGCCCCGGCGCTGCGCCGCGTGTACGACCAGATGTCGGAGCCGAAATACGTCATCTCGATGGGCAGCTGCGCCAATGGTGGCGGCTATTACCATTACAGCTACAGCGTCGTGCGGGGTTGCGACCGGATCGTGCCGGTCGACATCTATGTCCCCGGCTGCCCTCCGACTGCCGAGGCGCTGCTGTACGGCGTAATGCAGCTTCAGCGTAAGATCCGCCGGATCGGCACGGTGACGCGGTGAAGGCCCCGGCTCCCAAATATGCCGCCAATGACGGCGTGATCGCGGCGGCGCAGGCTGCATTGGGCGATATGCTGGTCGAGGCGACCGATCTGGTCGGTGAGGTCAATCTGACCGTTGATCGCGCGCGCCTGCCCGAAGCGATGATCGCGCTGCGCGACGGCGCGGCGCTGCAGTATCAGGCGCTGATGGAAATCGCCGGGGTTGATTACCCCGAGCGGGCCGAGCGGTTCGATGTCTGCTACATGCTGCTCAGCTACACCCGCAACCACCGCATCCGCGTCCGCGTGACGACGGATGAGGTTCAGCCGGTGCCGTCGGTGACCGCGATCTGGCCGGTCGCCGGCTGGCTCGAGCGCGAAGTCTACGACATGTACGGCGTGCTGTTCGAGGGGAATAGCGACCTCCGCCGCATCCTGACCGACTATGGTTTCCGCGGCCATCCGCAGCGCAAGGACTTCCCGCTCTCCGGATTCGTCGAGCTGCGCTACTCCGAAGCCGACAAGCGCGTGGTCTATGAGCCGGTGCAGCTGGCGCAGGACTTCCGCAATTTCGATTTCATGAGCCCGTGGGAAGGCGCGCAGTACGTGCTGCCGGGCGACGAGAAGTACGTCGCGCCGCCGCCACCGCCCGCACCCCCGGCTCCGCCGCCCGCCGCGAAGGTCGAGGACAAGCCCGCCGCCGCCCCCGAGGCAAAGGGCGCGCCGACCCCGGCGACCGCCGAGCAGGTCAAGGAAGCCGACGATTCGGTGAAGCCGGTCAAGGCGCGCGTGCGCAAGCCCAAGACCAGCGACGGTCCCGAGGATACCGGCATCGGCAAGGCCTCGCCCCATGCGGGTGCGGCTCCTGCCGAGTCCGACGTGCCGCAGGAAGATGCCAAGAAGCCCCGCAAGCCGCGCGCACCGCGCAAGGCCAAGGGGGAGGGTGAAGCGTAATGGCTGACTATCTCGACGAAATCGCCGGCCGCACCGATGCCGCTGACCCCAGCGTCGGCGATACCGCGATCGCCAATTACACGATCAACTTCGGACCGCAGCACCCGGCGGCGCACGGCGTGTTGCGCCTCGTCACCGAGCTGGACGGCGAGATCATCGAGCGGATAGACCCGCATGTGGGCCTCCTGCATCGCGGCACCGAAAAGCTGATCGAGTACAAGACCTATACCCAGGCGCTCCCCTACATGGACCGCCTGGATTATTGCTCGCCGCTGGCGATGGAGCACAGCTTCGTGCTCGCGGTTGAAAAGCTGCTCGACCTCGAAGTGCCGGTGCGCGCGCAATATTTGCGCGTGTTCTTCGCCGAGCTGACGCGCATCTGCAACCACATGCTCAACCTCGGCGCGCACGTGATGGACGTCGGCGCGATGACGCCGAACCTGTGGATGTTCGAGCTGCGCGAGGATTGCCTCAACTTCTTTGAGCGCATGTCCGGCGCGCGCATGCACCACAACTATCTGCGCCCGGGCGGCGTGCATCAGGACGTGCCGCTGAAGCTGCTGACCGACATCGGCGACTGGCTCGACACCCGCCTGCCGCAGCTGTTCGGCGACGCGATCAGCCTGGTCGCGGAAAACCGCATCTTCAAGCAGCGCAATGTCGACATCGCGATCGTCAACCGCGACGACGCGGTGAAATGGGGCTTTTCCGGCCCGATGATCCGCGCCGCCGGCATTCCGTGGGATCTGCGCAAGTCGCAGCCCTATGACGTGTATGACCGGATGGATTTCGAAATCCCGGTCGGCACGCGCGGCGACTGCTATGACCGCTTCATGGTCCGCGTCGAGGAAGTGTACCAGTCCGCGCGCATCATGAAGCAGTGCCTCAACGAGATGCCTTCCGGCCCGATCGCGTCGCTCGACCGCAAGGTGGTGCCGCCCAAGCGCGCCGAGATGAAGCAGTCGATGGAAGCGCTGATCCATCACTTCAAACTCTATACCGAGGGCTTCCACGTCCCCGCGGGCGAAGTGTACGTCGCGACCGAAAGCCCCAAGGGCGAGTTCGGCATCTACATGGTCAGCGACGGGTCGAACAAACCCTATCGCTGCAAAATCCGCCCGACCGCATTCAGCCATTTGCAGGCGATGGACTTCATGTCGCGCGGTCATATGCTGGCGGACATCACGGCGATTCTGGGCGCGATGGATATCGTGTTCGGGGAGTGTGACCGGTGAGCATTGAGGCGAAGTACCCCTCATCTCAAAGTATTCCGACCGCGCTGTCGGAGCGGTTTTGCTTCGGGGCTGCTGCTTTCATGCTCGTGACGGTTGTGGGTAGTGTGATCGCGATCGGCTTCCAAGGTGCCAGCTCTGCGGATCAGATGCGCATGATCCTCGGCGCGGCGCCGTCGATCTTGGTTTTAATCGGGGTAGCGCTGTTCTTTCGCGTCCGAAGGACTCGACGTGTCCGAGCGCGGGCCGAGTTCTTGGCGAGCTTGAGGGCGTCTAATCATGGCTGACACCCTTACCCTCCACGACGCGCCCGTGAGCACCCGCATCGCGACCGCGCACGAAATGATCGCGCATTACAACGCGCAGGATGCCGACGCCTATGTCGCGCTGATGACCGACGATGCCTGTGAAGCGGGCTATCGCGGTGCGGTGCTGCGTGAGGGCAAGGAAGGCGTCCGCGCGGGGCTCAAGGCGATGTTCGCCCAGTTCCCGCATAACCGCGCCGACATCCTCGCCAGCTATGAGTTGGGCGAGACGGTGCTGCTCCACGAAACGGTCTCGCGCGCGCCCGATGGCGAGCAGTTCGAGGTCATGTCCATCTACACCTTCAGCGGCGACCGAGTGAGCCGCGTGGAGTTCATCCGCTAATGGCTGACGCAAACGCAATCGAAGACACGCCGGAACTCCGCGCACGCTGGGGCAATTTCGCCTGGACGCCGGAGAATGCCGCCAAGGCCGCGACCATCCGTGCGCGCTATCCCGAGGGGCGACAGATGAGCTGCACCATCCCCTATCTCGACCTGGCGCAGCGTCAGGTCGGGGCGGAGACGGATACGCAAGGGTGGCTGCCGATCCCGGTGATCGAATTCGTCGCGCGCGAACTCGACATGGCGGTGATCCGCGTACTCGAGGTCGCGACCTTCTATACCATGTTCAACCTGCACCCGGTCGGCAAATATCATGTCCAGGTGTGCGGCACGACGCCGTGCTGGCTGCGCGGATCGGACGAGGTGTTCGCGGCGTGCAAGAACCGCGGCATGGCCAAGGGCAAGACCACGCCCGACGGCCTGTTCACGCTGACCGAGGTCGAGTGCATGGGCAATTGCGCCTCCGCGCCGATGGTCCAGATCAACGACGATAATTTCGAGGATCTGAACTACGACCGCACCGTCGCGATCCTCGACGCGCTGGCGCAGGGTAAGTGGCCCAAGGCGGGGACGCAGGAGCCCGGTCGCCACACCGTCGAACCGCTGGGCGGCCCGACCAGCCTGACCGCGATGGTGTCCGAGAACCACGATTACAGGAGCGAATGGTGAGCAAGAACACGATCTTCACGATCCTCGCCATCATCGGTGGCATCGTCGTCGCGATCTGGGCGCTGAAACTCGCTGCGAAGCTGTTCGTGCCGCTGCTCGTCATCGGCGCGGGCGTCGCGATCTACCTCGCGGTCAAGGACAACAAGCGTATCGGGGGGCCGCGTTAACATGCTCGCGGACAAGGACCGGATCTTCACCAACCTCTACGGCTATCAGCCGTGGACCCTCGACGCTGCGATCAAGCGCGGCGCGTGGGACAATACCAAGAAGCTGCTCGAACTCGGCCCCGACACGATCATCGAAAAGATCAAGGCGTCGGGCCTGCGCGGGCGCGGCGGGGCGGGGTTCCCGACCGGCATGAAGTGGAGCTTCATGCCCAAGAACCCGACGCCGGAGCGGCCGAGCTTCCTGGTCATCAATGCCGACGAATCCGAACCGGGTTCGTGCAAGGACCGCGAGATCATCCGCCACGACCCGCATCTGCTGCTCGAAGGCGCGCTGGTCGCGGGCTTCGCGATGCGCGCGCGCGCGGCCTATATCTACATCCGCGGCGAATATATCCGCGAGGCCGAGACGCTGTTCAAGGCGATCGAGGAAGCCTACGCCAAGGGTCTGCTGGGCAAGAATGCCTGCGGGTCGGGCTATGATTTCGACGTCTTCTGCCACCGCGGCGCGGGCGCGTACATCTGCGGCGAAGAAACCGCGATGATCGAGAGCCTGGAGGGCAAGAAGGGCCAGCCGCGCCTCAAGCCCCCCTTCCCGGCGGGTGCCGGCCTTTATGGCTGCCCGACCACGGTCAACAATGTGGAATCGATCGCGGTTGCGCCGACGATCCTGCGTCGCAGCCCCGAATGGTTCGCGAGCTTTGGCCGGGAGAACAACAAGGGCACCAAGCTGTTCCAGATCAGCGGTCACGTCGAAAAGCCGTGCGTGGTCGAGGAAAGCATGTCGATCCCGTTCCGCGAGCTGATCGAAAAGCATTGCGGCGGCATCCGTGGCGGCTGGGACAACCTCCTCGCCGTCATCCCGGGCGGTTCGTCGGTGCCTTTGGTCCCGGCGGCGGAGATCATGGACGCGCCGATGGATTTCGACGGCCTGCGCGCGCTTGGCTCGGGCCTTGGCACGGCAGCCGTGATCGTGATGGACAAGTCAACCGACATCGTCGCCGCGATCAGCCGCATCAGCTATTTCTACAAGCATGAGAGCTGCGGCCAGTGCACCCCGTGCCGCGAAGGCACCGGCTGGATGTGGCGCGTGATGGAGCGGATGCGCACCGGCGACGCCGACATCAGCGAGATCGATACGCTGTTCAACGTCACCAAGCAGGTCGAAGGCCACACCATCTGCGCGCTCGGCGACGCGGCGGCATGGCCGATCCAGGGCCTGATCAAGCATTTCCGGCCCGAAATGGAGCGCCGCATCCTGGCGAAGCAGGGCGGCGGGCTGGAACCGATGCAGGAGGCTGCAGAATGATCGGACTGATACTCGCCCTCGCGCTCGCACCGGTCCAGGCGCAACCGGCGCCGCAACGCTCCTCGCCCGAGGCGCTGCGCACGATCCAGGCTTTTGGCGCATGCATCGCCGATGCGAGCACGGCGAAGGCGTCGGCGACGCTGGCCAGCGATTTCCGCACGCCGGGCTATCGCCGCGCGATGGACCAGCTGGTCGAAACGAACCGGTTGTGCGCCGGCTCGCGTGGCTGGGCCCGCATGCGCGCAAGCCGTTTGCTGCTGGCCGGAGCGATCGCCGAGCGCCTGATCGAGCGTGACGGCACGCCGGTGAACCGCGCACTCGCCAAGGCCGCGACGCGCCCGGCGGCATCGAGCTATTCGCCGACCGACAGCGCGGCCGTGTGCGTCGTTCGCTCCGTGCCCGACGATGTCGGCGCGTTGTTCGCCAGCGACGTTGCAAGCGCAGAAGAGGATGCGGCGGCCAAGGCGATCGCGCCGGTCATGTCGCGTTGCCTGAACAACCCCGTCACCGTCACCACCGATGGCCTGCGCGCGATGCTGGCGACCGCCGCATTCCGCAGCATCCACGCCGCCACGGCGGATTCGAGAAGCTGATATGCCCAAATTGACCGTAGACGGGATCGAAGTCGAAGTCCCCGCCGGCGCCACCGTGCTCCAGGCGTGCGAGGCTGCGGGCAAGGAAATCCCGCGTTTCTGCTATCACGAGCGGCTGAGCATCGCGGGCAATTGCCGCATGTGCCTGGTCGAGGTGAAGCCCGGGCCGCCCAAGCCGCAGGCGTCGTGCGCGCTGCCCGCCGCCGACAATCAGGACGTCCGCACCGACAGCGCGATGGTCAAGGCTGCGCGCGAAGGCGTGATGGAGTTCCTGCTGATCAACCACCCGCTCGATTGCCCGATCTGCGATCAGGGCGGCGAGTGCGACCTGCAGGACCAGTCGGTCGCCTATGGTCGCGGCCATAGCCGCTACACCGAAAACAAGCGTGCGGTGACCGAGAAATATATGGGTCCCATCGTCAAGACGGTGATGACCCGCTGCATCCAGTGCACCCGCTGCGTCCGCTTTGCCGAAGAGGTTGCGGGCGTGGAGGAGATCGGCGCGATCTATCGCGGCGAGAACATGCAGATCACTAGCTATCTCGAACAGGCGGTGACGTCCGAACTGTCGGGCAATGTCGTTGATCTGTGCCCGGTCGGCGCGCTCACGTCGAAGCCCTATGCGTTCGAAGCGCGTCCGTGGGAGCTCAAGAAGACCCTCGCGATCGACGTGATGGACGCGGTCGGCACCAATATCCGCATCGACAGCCGCGGGCGCGGCGTGCTGCGCGTCCTGCCGCGCATCAACGAAGACGTGAACGAGGAATGGGCGCACGACAAGACGCGCCACCATGTCGATGGGCTCAGCTTCCGCCGGCTCGACAAGCCCTATGTCCGCAAGGACGGCAAGCTGGTTGAATCGACATGGGACGAGGCGTTCGCCGCCATCGCCGTCGCGGCGAAGGGCGCGGGGGACAAGGTCGCCGCGATCCATGGCGACCTGCTCGATTGCGAGACGATCTTTGCCGCCAAGAAGCTGGTCCAGTCGTTCGGCTCGACCCTGCTCGAAGGGCGTCAGACCGGCATGACGTATGACACCTCGTCGCTGTCGGCGGTGAATTTCAACACCACGATCGCGGGCGTCGAGACGGCGGACGTGATCCTGCTGGTCGGCACGAACCTGCGCTGGGAAGCGCCGTTGGTGAACACCCGCGTGCGCAAGGCGATCAAGCGCGGCGCCAAGGTGTTCGCGATCGGGCCGGAAGTCGATCTGACCTACAAGACGACCTGGCTCGGCAACGACCTCGGCTTGCTCGGCAAGCTGCCCCAGGCGGCGGCGGATGCGTTCAAGGACGCGGCGCGCCCGATGGTGATCGTCGGCGGCGCGGCGCTCAAGAACGGGCATGGCGCGGCGCTCGCGCTCGCCAAATCGCTGAACCTCGTGCGTGAGGGCTGGAACGGCTTCAACGTGCTGCACATGGCGGCGAGCCGCATGGGCGGCCTGATGCTCGGCTTCGCGTCGAAGGGCGGCATCGCCGACATCGTCGCGGCGGAGCCGAAGCTGACCTTCTTCCTCGGCGCGGACGAGGTCGATTTCTCGGCCTTCGCCAACAGCTTCAACGTCTATATCGGCCATCATGGCGACAAGGGCGCGCATGCGGCGGACGTGATCCTGCCGGGCGCGAGCTATGCCGAAAAGCATGGCACCTATGTGAACCTCGAAGGCCGGGTCCAGCGCAGCGAGAAGGCGGTTTCAGCCCCCGGCGACGCGCGTGAGGACTGGACGATCCTGCGCGCGCTGTCCGAAGTGATGGGCAAGACGCTGCCGTTCGACAGCTTCGGCGAACTGCGCGCGGCGATGGCCGCCGAAGTGCCGGCGCTGGGCAGCGAAGGGCTCGCCAGCTTCGACTGGAACCCGCCCGCGCTCGACGCCAAGGGGGAAGGGGAGGTCGCGTATCTGATCGCCGACTTCTACCTGACGAACGCCATCTGCCGCGCATCGCCGACGATGCAGCGCTGCTCGGCCGAACTGATCCACGGCCAGGATTTCGCGGAGGCCGCAGAGTGACCGCTTTCTTCCAGAACACCCTCGGCATGTCCTTCGAATGGGCGTGGTTCGTCGCGACGATCGCGGGCATCCTGCTGATCGCGCTGCCGCTGATGCTGGCCGTCGCGATGATCATCTATGCCGATCGCAAGATCTGGGCGGCGATGGCGCTGCGCCGTGGTCCCAACGTCGTCGGCCCGCTCGGCCTGCTCCAGTCGTTCGCGGACGGTTTGAAGGTCTTCCTTCAGGAAACCATCATCCCGTCGAGCGCGAACAAGGGGCTGTTCCTGCTCGCGCCGATCATCACATTCACCGTCGCGCTGATCGTATGGGCGGTGATCCCGTTCCAGGCGGGCGTGGTGCTGGCGAACATCAATGTCGGCCTGCTCTACATCCTCGCGGCGTCGTCGCTGGGCGTCTATGGCGTGATCCTCGCCGGCTGGGCGTCAAACTCCAAATATCCCTTCTACTCGGCGATCCGCGCAGCGGCGCAGATGGTCAGCTATGAAGTCTCGATCGGTTTCGTGCTGATCGCGGTGGTGCTGTGGGCGGGGACGTTCAACCTGTCGGGAATCGTCAATGCGCAGCAGGGGCATGTGCTGGGCATCTTCAACGGCTTCGGCTTCAACCCGCTACTGTTCCCGATGGCGGTGGTGTTCCTGATCTCCGCCCTCGCCGAAACCGCGCGCGCGCCGTTCGATCTGACCGAGGCGGAGAGCGAGCTGGTCGCGGGGTACCAGACCGAATATTCGTCGATGGCGTTCGCGCTCTACTGGCTCGGTGAGTACGCCAACGTCATCCTGATGTGCACGCTCAACGCGGTGCTGTTCTGGGGCGGTTACCTGCCGCCGCTGGACATCCCGATCCTCTATGCGGTGCCGGGCATCATCTGGCTGTTCATCAAGATCCTCGTCTTCTTCTTCATCTTCTCGTGGATCAAGGCGACCGTCCCGCGCTACCGCTACGACCAGCTGATGCGCCTGGGCTGGAAGATATTCCTGCCGCTGTCCCTGTTTTTCGTGTTCGCAGTCTCCGGCTATCTGATGCTGGTCCGCGTTGGAGTTCCCGCATGAGCGTCGCCCAACTCGTCCGTTCGTTCACCCTGTGGGAGTTCGTGAAGGCGCATGCCCTCACGCTGAAGTATTTCTTCAAGCCCAAGGCGACGATCAACTATCCGTACGAGAAGAACCCGATCTCGCCCCGCTTTCGCGGCGAGCATGCGCTGCGCCGGTATCCGAACGGCGAAGAGCGCTGCATCGCGTGCAAGCTGTGCGAGGCGGTGTGCCCGGCGCTGGCGATCACGATCGAGGCCGAACCGCGTGACGACGGCAGCCGCCGCACCACGCGCTACGACATCGACATGACCAAGTGCATCTATTGTGGCCTGTGCCAGGAGGCATGCCCGGTGGACGCCATTGTCGAGGGGCCGAACTTCGAATTCGCGACCGAAACCCGTGAGGAGCTGATCTATCACAAGGACAAGCTGCTCGCGAACGGCGACCGCTGGGAGCGCGCAATCGCCGCGAACCTTGCCGCCGATGCACCCTATCGTTAAGCGCGCGGCACCAAAGGGGCATATGATTCCGTGATTCAAGCAATCGCCTTCTATCTCTTCGCCGGGGTGGTGATCCTCTCCGCCGCGATGACGATTACCGCCCGCAATCCCGTTCATTCGGTGCTGTGGCTGATCCTCGCCTTCTTCAACGCCGCCGGCCTGATGGTGCTGGCGGGGGCGGAGTTCATCGCGATGCTGCTGGTCATCGTCTATGTCGGCGCGGTCGCGGTGCTGTTCCTGTTCGTCGTGATGATGCTCGACATCGACTTTGCCGAGCTGCGCGCCGGGTTCGTGCGCTATGCCGTGTTCGGCCTCGCCATCGCGGTGGCGCTGGCGGCGGAGATCGTGATCGGCACGATGGCGTGGACTGCGGGCAAGATCGACCTCGCCAAGCGCGTCGCGCCGATCGACGCCGATACCGCACTCGGCCAGGTGTCGAACGTCCAGGCGATCGGCATGCTGCTCTACAGCCGCTATCTCTATCTGTTTGAGGCCGCCGGCTTCATCCTGCTCGTCGCCATGGTCGGCGCGATCGTGCTGACCCACCGCCAGCGCAGCGGGGTGATGAAGCAGAATGTCTGGCGCCAGATCAACCGGCGTCAGAAGGACGCCATCCGCAACGTCAATCAGCCCGTCGGGCAGGGGGTGGAGCTGTGATCGGCCTCACGCATTACCTCGTCGTCAGCGCGATCCTGTTTACCATGGGCGTGCTCGGCATCTTCATGAACCGCAAGAACCTCATCGTCATCCTGATGGCGATCGAGCTGATCCTGCTGAGCGTGAACCTCAACCTCGTCGCCTTCTCGTCCTATCTCGGCGATCTGGTGGGTCAGGTGTTCGCGATGTTCGTGCTGACCGTTGCGGCGGGTGAGGCCGCGATCGGCCTTGCCATCCTTGTCATCTATTTCCGCGGCCGCGGCACGATCTCGGTCGACGACGTCAATCGGATGAAGGGCTGATGTCTTCGATCCATTTCATCGTATTCCTGCCGCTGCTGGCAGCGATCGTCGCGGGCTTCAGTAACCGCGCGTTCGGTACGGCATTCCCGAAGATCGTCACCACCGGTGGCCTGTTCGTCGCGGCGATCCTCAGCTGGGTGACGTTCATCCCGTTCCTCAACGGTACGGCCGAGCCGCAGGTCATCAAGGTGCTGACCTGGATGAACTCGGGCGACCTGATGGTCGACTGGGCGCTGCGCGTCGACAGCCTGACCGCCGTCATGCTGGTGGTGGTGACGAGCGTTTCCGCGCTGGTCCACCTCTACAGCTGGTCGTACATGGAAGAGGACCCGGATCAGCCGCGCTTCTTCGCGTATCTGTCGCTGTTCACCTTCGCCATGCTGATGCTGGTGACCGCCGACAATTTGCTGCAGATGTTCTTCGGCTGGGAAGGCGTGGGCCTCGCGAGCTACCTGCTGATCGGCTTCTGGTTCAAGAAGCCGTCCGCCAATGCCGCCGCGATCAAGGCGTTCGTGGTCAACCGCGTCGGCGACCTTGGCTTCATGCTCGGCATCTTCGGCGTGTTCCTGGTGTTCGGCACCATCTCGATCCCCGAAATCCTCGAAGCAGCGCCCGGCATGGCCGGCAGCACGATCGGTTTCCTTGGCTATCGCGTCGATACGCTCACCGTGCTCTGCCTGCTGCTGTTCATCGGTGCCATGGGTAAGTCGGCGCAGCTTGGCCTGCACACCTGGTTGCCCGACGCGATGGAGGGCCCGACCCCGGTGTCGGCGCTGATCCACGCTGCGACGATGGTCACCGCGGGCGTGTTCATGGTCTGCCGTCTGTCGCCGCTGTTCGAACAGGCGCCGATCGCGCTCGGCTTCGTCACCTTCATCGGTGCCGCGACCTGCCTGTTCGCTGCGACCGTCGGCACGACGCAGACCGACATCAAGCGCGTCATCGCCTATTCGACCTGTTCGCAGCTCGGCTACATGTTCTTCGCCGCCGGCGTCGGCATGTATGGCGCGGCGATGTTCCACCTGTTCACCCACGCCTTCTTCAAGGCGCTGCTGTTCCTGGGTGCCGGCTCGGTGATCCATGCGATGCACCATGAGCAGGACATGCGCTATTATGGCGGCCTGCGGAAGCACATCCCGGTCACCTATTGGACGATGATGGCGGGCACGCTCGCGATCACCGGCGTCGGCATCTACTGGCTCCATGCCGGGTTCGCGGGCTTCCACTCCAAGGACGCGATCCTTGAGGCAGCGTATGCAGCCGAGGGTGGCGGCCAGGCGGCGTTCTGGGTCGGCGTGTTCGCCGCGCTCCTCACCAGTTTCTACAGCTGGCGCCTGATGTTCCTCACCTTCTTCGGCAAACCGCGCTGGACCCAGTCGGAGCATATCCAGCACGCGCTGCATGACTCGCACGGCCATGACCACGCGCATGATGAGGCGCATGGCCACGCGGTTGCGCATGCGGAGAACCCGCCGGCGCAGGAAGATGCGGGCCATGAACCGCACGCCCATGGTCCGAGCGCGCATGAGACTGCGGACGGCACCGGCGGATACCATCCGCACGAAAGCCCGCTGCCAATGATGATCCCGCTGCTGGTGCTCAGCCTGGGCGCGGTGTTCGCAGGGTTCGTCTTCAACAAGTTCTTCATCCAGCCCGAGGCCGGTGAGATCTTCTGGAAGGGCGCGGTCGCGTTCGACACCCACCTGGCGGACGCGATGCATGAAGTGCCGCTGTGGGTGAAGCTGTCGGCCAGCATCGTCATGCTGCTCGGCCTGTTCGGGGCGTGGGTTGCGTACATCAAATCGCCGACCATTCCCGCGCGCTTCACCGCGACCTTCGGGCTTCTGTACAAGTTCCTGCTGAACAAGTGGTATTTCGACGAGCTGTACAATGTGCTGTTCGTGAAGCCCGCCTTCTGGTTCGGCCGCCTGTTCTGGAAGCGGGGTGACGAGGGGACGATCGACCGCTTCGGTCCGAACGGGTCCGCCGCCCTGGTCCGCTTTGCTGGCGTGTGGAGCGGGCGCCTCCAGTCCGGATATGTCTATAGCTATGCGTTCGTCATGCTGATCGGCCTGACCGCAGCCGTTACCTGGGTGATCACGCGATGAGCGGCATTCTCTCCATCATGCTGATCGTGCCGCTGGTTGCGGCGGTCGCATGCCTGTTCACCACCGCGAACAATGCGCGCTGGATCGCGCTGATCGCGACGCTGATCGACCTGGTGCTCGGCGGCGTGCTGTGGGCGAATTTCGAGATTGGCGGGCCGCAGTGGCAGTTCGTCGAATATACGCCGATCTTTGGCCGTTTCGCCTGGGCGCTGGGCATCGACGGGTTCGCGCTGCTGCTGATCATGCTGTCGGTGTTCCTGATGCCGATCTGCATCGGCGCCAGCTGGACCGCGATCGAAAAGCGCGTGCCGGAATATATGGCGGCGTTCCTGATCACCGAAGTGCTGATGATCGGCACCTTCGCGGCGCAGGACATCTTCCTGTTCTACATGTTCTTCGAAGCCGGCCTGATCCCGATGTTCCTGATCATCGGCATCTGGGGCGGGGCGAACCGCATCTACGCGTCGTATAAGTTCTTCCTCTACACGCTGCTCGGCTCGCTGCTGATGCTGATCGCGATGATGTATATGAGCATCACCGCGGGCACGACGTCGATCCCGCAGCTGATGGCGTATGACTTCCCGGCCGATGTCCAGACATGGCTGTGGCTGGCGTTTTTCGCGTCGTTTGCGGTCAAGATGCCGATGTGGCCGGTCCATACTTGGCTGCCCGACGCGCACGTGCAGGCGCCGACCGCAGGCTCGGTGATCCTGGCGGGCGTGCTGCTGAAGCTTGGCGGCTATGGCTTCCTGCGCTTCAGCCTGCCGATGTTCCCGGAGGCGTCGGCGCAGCTGATCTGGCTGGTGTTCGGCCTGTCGTGCATCGCGGTCGTGGTCACGTCGCTGATTGCGCTGGTGCAGAGCGACATGAAGAAGCTGATCGCCTATTCGTCGGTCGCGCACATGGCGATCGTGACGCTGGGCCTGTTCACCTTCAACCGGCAGGGGATCGAGGGCGCGATGATGGTGATGCTGGGCCACGGCCTGGTGTCGGGCGCGCTGTTCCTGTGCGTCGGCGTGATCTACGACCGCCTTCATACCCGTGAGATCGACCGTTACGGCGGCCTTGCGATCAACATGCCGAAGTACGCGATCCTGTTCATGCTGTTCACAATGGCGTCGGTCGGCCTGCCGGGGACGAGCAACTTCGTCGGCGAATTGCTGGCGCTGATGGGCACGTACCAAGTGTCGACGCTGGCGACGCTGATCGCGACCACCGGCATCATCCTTGGCGCGGGCTATATGCTCTACCTCTACCGCCGCGTGGTGTTCGGTGACCTGACCAAGGACGACGTCAAGGCGATGCCGGATCTCAACAAGCGGGAAATGGCGCTGCTCGCCCCGATCGCGGCGGCGGTGCTGTGGATGGGCGTCTATCCTGAGACCTTCCTCGCCCCGATGCGCGCCGACGTTGCTACGCTGCTGGCGCGGATCGAGCGCGCGAAGCCGGCGGGCGACAGCCTGCCGACGCCCGGCAATCCGGCTGCGGCCAAGGCCGAGCACGCGCCTGAGCACAAATCTGCCGAACATGGAGCGGCACACTGATGGATTACGCCGCACAACTTTCGATGGTCCTGCCCGAGATCGTCCTGTCGCTGGGCGGTCTGGCGCTGCTGATGGTCGCAGCCTGGGGTGGTCCGGCCGTGTCGCGCGCGGTGAGCTGGGTTTCGGTCGCCGTGCTGATCGGTGGCGGCATCGCGCTGGTCGGCCCGGCATCGTCGGGCGGCACCGCGTTTGACGGGCTCTACCGCGCGGACCTGTTCTCGGCCTACGCCAAGGCGCTGATCTTCTTCGCCGCGGCGATCTCGATCATCATTGCGCCGCGCTTCTTCGCCCGCACCTCGGGTGAGGATCTGCGCCCCGAATATCCGATCCTGATCCTGTTCGCGACGGCGGGCATGGGGATCATGGTTTCGGCGAACGACCTGCTGACGCTTTATGTCGGGCTCGAGCTCAACAGCCTTGCCTCCTATGTCCTCGCCAGCTTCATGCGCCGCGACGTGCGCTCGGCCGAAGCGGGCCTGAAGTACTTCATCCTCGGCTCGCTCGCCTCGGGCATCCTGCTCTATGGCATCAGCCTGGTCTACGGGTTCAGCGGGACCACCGTGTTCGGCGACATCGCCGCGGCCTATGCGGCGGGCAGCAACACCGGCCTGTTGTTCGGCCTGGTGTTCGTGTTTGCAGGGCTGGCGTTCAAGATGTCGGCGGTGCCGTTCCACATGTGGACGCCCGACGTGTACGAAGGCGCACCGACCCCGGTGACCACCTTTTTCGCCAGCGCGCCCAAGGTCGCGGCGATGGCGCTGTCGGTCCGCGTCGCGATCGAGGCGATGGGCCCGGTGACCAGCGACTGGCGCCAGATCGTAATCTTCGCCGCGCTCGCATCGATCGTGCTCGGCGCGGTCGCGGCGATCGGTCAGCAGAATATCAAGCGTCTGCTCGCATACTCGTCGATCAACAATGTCGGCTTCGCACTGATCGGTCTTGCCGCGGGCACGGCCGAGGGCGTGGCGGGCGTGCTGACCTATCTCACCATCTATGTGGTGATGACGCTGGGCAGCTTCCTCGTCGTGCTGCAGATGCGCGATGCGGATGGCCAGCCGATCGAGACGATCGCCAGCCTGTCGGGCCTGTCGCGCACGCGACCCGCGCTGGCGGCGGCGCTCGCGATCTTCATGTTCAGCCTCGCGGGCATTCCGCCGCTGTTCGGCTTCTGGGCCAAGTTCGCGGTGTTCGAGGCGGCAGTGAAGGCCGACCTGTTCGCGCTCGCGGCGATCGGTATCGCGGCGTCGGTGATCGGTGCCTTCTACTACCTCAAGATCGTCAAGACGATGTACTTCGACGAGCCAGCCCCGGCCTATGCCAAGGGCGACAGCGCGCTTGAGGGCGGGCTGATCGCCGCGGCGGCGGTGTTCGTCTCGCCGCTCGGCTATCTGCTGATCCCGGTGCTGGGCGCATGGTCGATGGCGGCGGCGCGGACGCTTTTTTGAAGCAGGTTACGGCACCGGCCGGCTCCCCCACCCGGCCACCCACAGCGTATCCTGATTGCGTGGCCGGGTGGGGGAGCGGGCCGGTGCCGCTCAGCCTATGACGATCCGCGTCGTAGCCGAGACGGGTTCCACCAACGCCGACATGCTGGGGCTCGCTGCGGCGGGCGCGAGCGAAGGGGTCTGGCTGCGCGCCGAGCGCCAGACAGCGGGCAAGGGGCGACAGGGCAGGGCGTGGGAATCCCCGGTCGGCAATTTCTACGGCAGCACGCTTGTCCGCCTCCGCCCGACCGACCCGCCCGCACCGACGCTGGCGCTGGTCACGGTCGTGGCGCTGGAAGAGGCGGTGCGTGTGTTCCTGCCCACGGGCGCGGCGATCAAGTGGCCCAACGATTTGCTGATCGACGGCGCAAAGTTGTCGGGCGTGCTGCTGGAGCGCGCGGCTGACGCGGTGGTGGTGGGCATTGGCGTCAACCTGATCCACCGTCCCGAGCTAACCGATCGACCCGCGACCAGCCTGGCCGCGCAGGGCGTGGCGGTGGAAGCCGCGACCTTCGCCGATATCCTGGCCGAGAGCTTCGCGCGCTGGCTCTCACGCTGGCGCGGCGAGGGGCTGGAGCCGCTCCGCCAGCGCTGGCTCGCCCGCGCGCATCCGACCGGTACGGCGCTCACCGCGCGCTTGCCCGACGGGTCGAGCCATGACGGTCTGTTCGATGGCCTGACTGGCGATGGCGCGTTGATCCTGCGCTTGGCCGATGGGGCGCGGCATGTCATTCATGCCGGCGACGTCTTCCTGATTTGAAGGACCAATCCATGCTGCTCGCGATCGACGCCGGCAACACCAACATCGTTTTCGCGCTCGTGCAGGGGCGTGAGATCAAGGCGCGCTGGCGCATCGCGACCGATCCGCGCCGCACCGCCGATGAATATGCCGTGTGGCTGAGCCAGCTGCTCGCGCTGGAGGGGTATGAGCGCAGCGTGGTCACTGGCGTCATCATCGGCACCGTGGTCCCGCGCGCGCTCCACAATCTCGAGGTGCTGTCGCAGAAATATTTCGGCTGCACCCCGCTGGTCGCCGGGCGCGACGGCTGGCCGATCGCGCTGGATGTCGAGGAGCCGCAGAGCGTCGGCGCCGACCGCGCGCTCAACATCATCGCCGCGCATGAAAATCATCCGGGCGACCTGATCGTCGTCGACTTCGGCACTGCCGCAACCTTCGACGTTGCCGACTATACCGGGGCATATAAGGGCGGGATCATCGCGCCGGGCATCAACCTGTCGCTCGACGCGCTGGTCACCGCCGCGGCCAAGCTGCCCCGCATCGCGATCGAGGCCCCTGCCAACACCTCAGTTATCGGCCGCAATACGGTCGATCAGATGCATATCGGCATTTACTGGGGCTATATCGCGATGATCGAGGGGCTGGTCGCGCGGATGAAGGCGGAGATCGGCCGCCCGGTGAAGGTGATCGCCACCGGTGGCCTGGCGGTGCTGTTCGAAAAGCAGACCAATGTGTTCGATGTGATCGAGCCCGACCTGACGATTCAGGGACTGGCAATGCTGTGGGAGCGGTCGGCTCCTTGACCCCCTCGTCGCCCCGGCCTTGTGCCGGCGTCTACTTGTCCCTACGCCCGGCGCTTGAGCCTCTTGTCTCGCGCTTGCCTCCCGGTGAACCCCGGCACAAGGCCGGGGTGACGACGGTATTTGATGACGAAAGACCAGATGACTCCCGGTAACGAACTCCTCTTCCTCGCGCTCGGTGGCTCGGGCGAAATCGGCATGAACGTCAATCTCTACGGCTGTCAGGGCAAGTGGATCATGGTCGATTGCGGCGTGATCTTTGGCACGCCCGACTATCCCGGCATCGACCTGATCCTGCCCGACCTGCAGTTCATCGAGGAGCGGCTGGACGACCTGCTCGGCATCGTGCTGACGCATGGGCATGAGGATCATATCGGCGCGCTGCCCTATCTGGCGGGCGAGCTGGGCGTGCCGCTCTATGCGACGCCGTTTACCGCGGGCCTGATCCACGGCAAGCTGGACGAGGAAGGCATTGCAGACCGCGTCGAACTGAACGTGGTGCGCGAAGAGGAGCCGTTCCAGATCGGCCCGTTCGGCATCCGCTACCTCCCGCTTGCGCACTCGATCCCTGAGGGGAATGCGGTGCTGATCGACACGCCGCATGGCCGCGTGTTCCACACCGGCGACTGGAAGATCGACGAGACCCCGGTGATGGGCGGCGCATCGACCGCCGCGGAGCTGACCGCGATCGGCGACGAGGGCGTGCTGGCGCTGGTGTGCGACTCCACCAACGTCTTCAACCCCGAGGCATCGGGCTCCGAATCCGCCGTTCGTGAGGGTCTGGACGAGGTTGTCGCTGGCATCAAGGGCCGGGTGCTCGTCACCACCTTCGCCTCCAACGCCGCACGTCTGCAGACGCTGGGCGAGGTGGCGAAGGACACCGGGCGCGCGATGTGCGTCGCGGGCCGCTCGCTCGACCGCATCCTGCGCGTCGCCAAGGCGACCGGCTATCTGCGCGATTTCCCCGAGACGGTCGATTTCGAAACCGCGATGAAGCTGCCGCGCGACAAGGTGATGATCATCGCCACCGGCGGACAGGGCGAACCGCGCGCCGCGCTCGCCCGCATCGCCGACGAAACGCATCAGCTGAAGCTCGAATCCGGCGATACCGTCGTCTTCTCGTCCAAGCAGATTCCCGGCAATGAAATGGCGATCGGGCGGATCATGAATGTGCTGGCGGGCAAGGGGGTCGAAATGATCACCGACCGTCAGGCATTCGTCCACGTCTCGGGCCATCCCGGCCGGCCCGAGCTGGCGGCGATGTATGACTGGATTCGCCCCGACATCCTCGTCCCCGTCCATGGCGAGATGCGCCACATCGCGGAGCAAGCCCGCTTCGGCCGCGCGCATGGCATCCCCAATGCGGTGGTGCAGAATAATGGCGAGATCATCCGCCTCGCGCCGGGCAAGCCGAAAAAGGTCGGCGATGCGCCCGCCGGACGGCTTGTGCTTGACGGCGACGTCATCCTGCCTGCCGATGGCACGACGATGAACGAGCGGCGCAAGCTCGGCCTATATGGCCAGATGTCGGTCGCGGTTGCGCTCAAGGCGAATGGCAAGCTCGCCGGCCAGCCCGAGGTGACGATCCAGGGCGTTCCGGCTGAAGAGGACCGCGACGGGCTGATCGCCGATGCCAGTGCGGCGGTGGCCAAGGTGGTGGGCGAAGCACGCGGCGGCGACCGCGACAAGCTGCGCGAAGCGATCCGGCTGGCGGCCCGGCGGGTCGCGGTGCGCTATACTGGCAAGAAGCCGGTCATGGACGTGATGCTGATCGACGTTTAAACAGCCGCCATGAACTGGTTCAGCGCGCTCGCAATCTATTTCCTGTTCTGGTTCCTCGCCCTGTTCCTGGTGCTGCCGTTTTTCGCGCGCACCGGGGTCGAGGCGGGGGAGGCACTGATCAAGGGCCAGGCCGAAAGCGCACCGCAGCGCTTTGACGCAGGCGCGATCGCCAAATGGACGACGATCGTCGGCACCGTGCTGTTCGCGGCGTTTTACCTCAACTATGTCAACGGCTGGATCACCGCCGACATGCTCGATTACTGGAACTGAGGCGCGCTAACCATATGCTGCAGCGGGCCGGTGCCCCTTGCAGCGCAGCTGAACTAACAGGGTCAGTTCCGTGTCTGCGTCATCCGGTCGACCCATGCAATGCCGATCGCCGACAGGATGAAGGCCATGTGGATGATCGTCTGCCACATGACGCCGGTTTCGGTGACGCGCCCCGTCGCGGTGCCGATCGCGCCGGCTTCGATGAAAGTGCGCAGCAGGTGGATCGACGAGATGCCGATGATCGCCATCGCCAGCTTGACCTTCAGCACCCCGGCATTGACGTGGCTGAGCCATTCCGGCTGATCGGGATGACCCTTCAGGCCTAGCCGCGACACGAACGTCTCATAGCCGCCGACGATCACCATCACGAGCAGGTTCGAGATCATCACCACGTCGATCAGCCCGAGCACCACCAGCATGATCTGCTGCTCGCTGAACTCCCAGGCATGCTGGACGAGATGGATCAGCTCCTTGATGAACAGGAAAACATAGACGCATTGCGCGACGATCAGCCCGACATAAAGCGGCAGCTGGAGCCAGCGCGAGCTGAAGATCAGCAGCGGCAGCGGCTTCAGGCGGACGGGCTGGTCGCTGGGCGACGGATCGGTGATGTTCATGTTGCGGCGCAATACCGGAAGTGCGTGGCGCCGATCAAGCGACCTTCAGCGGCATCACGTAAAAGCGGTTGAAGTCGGTTTCGACATAATCGGCAAAGGGCGGGCAGGGGACAAAGCCGTAGCGGCGGTAGAGTGCGTGCGCCGCCTCGAACAACGGCCCGGTGCCGGTTTCCAGCTTAAGCGCGGTATAGCCCCGGTTGCGGGCAAGTCCGACGATATGGTCGAGGATCGCGAACCCCACGCCCCGTCCGCGCGCGGCAGCGGTGGCGCGCATCGACTTGATCTCACCGGTCACCCGATCGAGCTGCTTGAGCGCGCCGACGCCGAGCAGCGTGTCGCCGTCCCACGCGCTCAGGAAGCTGATGTCGGGCGTCTTGAGCCCCGACAGGTCGAGAAAATGGCACGTCCCGGGCGGCGAATGATCCGACATCTCACGCGCGTGCAATTCCAACAGCGCGACCACCTGTGGATCGTCAAGCTGGCCGGTGCGGATGATCATCGCGGGCGAGCCACACCGAAGCTGAAGCGCGCCGCAATCGCGCGCCCGTCGGGTTCGCGCGCGGGCTCAAACTTCACCGCGCGCAGCCGTTCGCACATCTTGATGTCGAAGGCATCGACCTGGGTCGGCGCGGCGAGCATGCAGCCGCTGACGCTGCCATCCGCCTCGACCTTCAGCGACCCGCTCGTGCCGCCGACGTCTGCGGGCAGCCCGTCGCCCGGTCCGAATCCGACCGTGGCGGCGTTGATCGGCATCAGCGGCCTGGGCATCGGGCGCGCGACCGTCAGCGCAACGCCTCCTGCTGCGGTCTCGATGCGGATGCGGCCGGCGGTGTAGCGCACGCGGATTGCCAGTGTCCCGCCAAGGCGCGTGCCCGACCGGTTCAGCGCCGGGTAGAACCGCAGGTAGCGCATGAGGTGCGGACAGGCATGATCGTCGAACGCCGCCTTCCCGCTGGGCGTGGCGATGCGGCAGGACTGCGGCACACCGGTCGCCGCGACATCGAGCAGGGTGCCGACCGCAACGCTGTGATCGTCAGCGTCTGCTACCGCGACCGGGAACCGCCCCTTCTGATAGGGAAAGTCCTTCCAGTTGATCTGCAGCCCGCGGACCAGCTCGGGGTCCGGTTCCCCGCTGCGGTCGATCTGCAATCCGATCGACGCTTCGCGCTGGTTCCCGTCGGCGCCGATCCACGGCTCGCCGAGCTTGGGGGGAATCGCCGTCTGAGTCAGCGCAACTGCCGCAATAATCGGTGCAATCATCATTCCCCCCTTTTTGTGGCCCTAAATCGCGTCGATCATCCCCGCCAGCGTGTCGAGGCACGCATGCGCCAGCGCCTTGCACCGCTCGGGCGACCAGCCGAATTCGGCATCGGGGCTGGGGTCGTGATCCTTGAACGGCATTTCCAGCGTCATCGACACCGCGCCAAAGCGCTCGGCGAGCTGGTTGGTGGACATCGACAGGTTCGCCTGGCCCGGCGCGGACTTGTCATAGCCCTTTTCGAGCTGGAACAGCGGCGTCGTGGCTGCAAGGCGGCGGCCGAATTCATAATATTTCTCGCCCAGCGCGTCGGTCCAGCTGGGAATCCCCTCGAACCCCGCGAGGAAGTTCGCAGGGATCGCTTCGTCGCCATGCACATCCATCGCGAAATCGACCCCGGTTTCGTCCATCGCCGCACGAACGAGGAAGACTTCGGGGCTCTGCTCCAGCGTCGGAGCATGCCATTCGCGGTTGAGGTTCACGCCCGCGGCATTGGTGCGCAGATGGCCGCGGAAGCTGCCGTCCGGGTTCATGTTGGGCACGATGTGGAACGTTGCCTTGGCGCGCAGCGCCTGTGCGGTCGCGTCGTCGGGATCTGTCAGCTTCTCCAGCGCCCCCTCGGCCCACCATTCTGCCATCGATTCGCCGGGATGCTGGCGGGCATAGAGCCACACCTGCTTCGGTCCGGTGCCCAGTGTCAGCAGGTCCATCGCGCGCCCGTCGAGCGTCTGGCCCAGCTCGCGATGCGTCACGCCCGGTTGCGCCGCCATGCGCGCGATCAAATCGGCATGGCGCTCCATGCTGTAGGGCGCGAAATAGGCGAACCACGCAACGTCGCTGTCGAAGCTGTGGGTGAAGCTGAACACGCCGTCGACATAGTTGCCATCGTTGAGGCGCCAGGTCGTACGGTCAGTGCTGACGCGCGCGCGGTAACCGGGCCAGCCGAACGCATAGGCTGCCTTGCCCGCATTGACGATGCGGAAGGTCAGCGTGCGGCCCTTCGCGCCGGAGACGCGGAAGTGAAACCACTGGAAGAAGTCGGACTTGTGGTCGGCGACGATCTCGGCATCGACGGTGTCTCCGTCGATGCCGATCAGGCGGATGTTGCCGCTGTCGAACGCGGCATTCAGTTGGATGCTCATTTCACCGTGATAGTGATGCCCGACTGGCCGGGAAAGCCCTTGAACAGTGCATTTGCAAGCTTGGTGGCGGTATCGGTCGGCTGGGTGCCGTCGGCGGCGCCGAGCGTCTCGGTGATCGCCTTCCCTTCCCAGATAACCGTATTGTCGCCGCGACGACGTAGCTGGACGGCCAGTTCGGAGCCGTAGACCGTTCTGGTCTTACTCCCGATGCCGACGCTGCCGCCCGCACCGACCCCGACACCGCCGCCATAGCTGCCGCCGCCGATGCCGATCGTGATCGGTGGGCGGGTGCGGACCTGGCCGCGATCGGTGCGGCGGAAATCGACCGTGGCGAGGTAATCGGCCCTCGCCGAATCCGGAGCGGCGGCGAACCCCATGCCGCCCATGGCCGCGGCAACCGCATCCAGATAGAGCTGCGCCTCCGGACCCGTTGCGCCGCCGTTGACCGGCTGAACCGCAAGCGTCCCGGCCGGGATCGGGTGCGACAAATGATATCGGGTCACGTCAACCGGGGCGGACCGGCCACCCATGGTGGTCGAACACCCGGCCAGAGCGGCGGCGGAGAGAGCGAGAGCAAGCACTGCACGGGTCTTCATCGGACACATCCTCCTGCCGCGCACACGCAACGGCTCAACGGTTGAACATCGTTACGGGGATGTGGGTTCCGTTGCCAAGCTTTCCTTGACTTGCCGGCCTGTCCCGACTAGGCGAGCGCCTCTTTTCCGGCACCCGCCATAATTCGAGATAGTAGAGAATCGGTCATGAAGATCGTGAACAGCCTGAAGTCGCTCAAGGATCGCCATCGCGACAACCGCGTGATCCGTCGTCGTGGCCGCGTATACGTCATCAACAAGACGCAGCGTCGCTTCAAGGCCCGCCAGGGCTGATCCCGGCGCAGGGCGAAAGGGTCGTGCGCGCCGTTATCTTCGATATCGGCAACGTCCTTTTCACCTGGCATCCCCGGTTTCTGTACGAGCGCCTGATCGGTGACGATCGGGCGCTCGACGCGTTTGTGCGCGATGTCGTCACGCTGGAATGGCATTTTCAGCACGATGCCGGGCGCGACTTCGCCGATACCTCTGCCGAACTTACTGAGCGCTTTCCCGAACATGCCGGTCTGATCGCCGCCTGGGCTCCGCGGTTCAACGAAAGCATCGGCGGGCCGGTACCGGGCATGCATGAGCTGGTCGCCGAGCTGGATGCGGCGGGCGTGCCGCTGTTCGCGATCACCAATTTCAGCCACGAATTCTGGCCGCCCTTCCGCGCCGAATGGAGCGAGCTGTTTGACCGCTTTCGCGACGTCGTCGTGTCGGGCGACGAGAAGCTGGTGAAGCCCGACCCCGCGATCTACCACCTCGCGCTCGCCCGCTTCGGGCTAGAGCCGCATGAGGCGGTGTTCATCGACGACAATGCAGCGAATGTGTCAGGTGCACGGGCGCTGGGGATACGCTCCGTGCTGTTCACGCGGGAAGCGGACGCCCGGCGCGAACTGGTCGCCGCCGGGCTGCTACCGGATTAGTTCCGACCCTTAAGCTCGTCGCCCACCAGCGTCACGACATGCAGCACGTTGGTCGATCCCGGCGTGCCGAACGGGACGCCGGCGCAAACCACCACCCGGTCGCCGCCCTTGGCGATCCCCTGGCGCAGCGCCATGCGCTTGGCCTTGGCCACCATCTCCTCGAACGAATCGACGTCCTTGGTGTGGACCGCGTGCGTGCCCCACAACAGGCCCATGCGCCGTGCCGTCTCGGCCTTGGGGGTCAGCACCAGGATCGGCACCGACGGACGCTCGCGGGCGATGCGGCGGGCGGTGGAGCCCGACATGGTGAAGCAGATGATCGCGCTTGCCGACACATTGGCGGCGATGCTCTTCGCGGCCTCGGCCAGCGCATCGGCCGTGGTGGGATCGGGCCGCATCACGGTGAAGTGCACGCGGTCGCCATGCGCCGGATCGCGCTCCACCGAATCCGCGATGGCGTCCATCATCGTCACGGACTCGATCGGCCACTGGCCCGCCGCGCTCTCCGCCGACAGCATGATCGCGTCGGCGCCGTCATAGACCGCGGTCGCGACGTCCGACACTTCGGCGCGGGTGGGAGAGGGGGAGGTGATCATCGATTCGAGCATCTGCGTCGCGACGATCACCGGGCGGCCCATGCGGCGCGAGGTTTCGACGATCCGCTTCTGCATCGGGGGCAGGTTCTGCGGCGGCAGCTCGACGCCCAGGTCGCCGCGCGCGACCATTACGCCGTCGCACGCCTCGACGATCTCGTCGAGCCGCGCCACCGCGCTCGGCTTCTCGATCTTGGCGAGCAGCGCCGGGCCACCCGGTCCGATCAGGCGGCGCGCCTCGGCCAGATCCTCGGGCCGCTGCACGAACGACAGCGCGATCCAGTCGACCTTCTGCGCGACGGCAAAGGCCAGGTCGCTGCGATCCTTTTCGGTCAATGCGGCGAGCGGGAGGACCATGTCGGGGACGTTCAACCCCTTGGAGTTCGACAGCGCCCCGCCGACTTCGACCCGCGTCTCGATCCAGCCATCGCCATAGGCGATCACGCGCAGCACCATCTTGCCATCGTCGAGTAGCAGGCGGGCGCCCTCGGTGACGGCCTCGAAAATTTCGCGGTGCGGCAGCTCGACGCGGGTCGCATCGCCCGGCGTCTTGTCGCGGTCGAGGCGGAAGGTCGCGCCGGTCGCCAGAATCACCTTGCCCTCGGCGAATTTGCCCACGCGCAGCTTCGGTCCCTGCAGGTCGGCGAGGATCGTGGTCGGGCGACCGGTCGATTTCTCCAGCGCGCGGATCGCCTGAATTACCGGAATCTTCGATTCCTGGTCGCCGTGGCTCATATTGATGCGAAAGGCGTCGGCACCCGCGGCATGCAGCGCGGCGATCATCTCGGGCGAATTGCTGGCGGGGCCGAGCGTCGCCAGAACGCGCACCTTGCGCGATCGCGGTGCCATTGCCTTTGTCATCGCCGAACTCTCCATCTCTTGCCCGTGCCGGTCCCTAACGCCAAATGCACACTATTCAACCGTGGAGGCGTGAATATGACAACGTTGGACAACATCGACGACCGCACCGCCGCCCAGGCGTTTCGCCGCCTCGTCCGCCATCTACGCCACCGCACCGACGCCGAAAACATCGAACTGATGGGGCTTGCCGGCTTTTGCCGCAACTGCCTGGCCGACTGGGTGAGCGAAGCGAGCGGCGGGGAGTTGGATCGCGACGCGGCGCGCACCGCTATCTATGGCATGCCCTATGCAACGTGGAAGGCGCAGCACCAGGGCGAGGCGACGCCAGAGCAGATCGCCCGGATGGAGGCGAGCGTCGCGCGCAACAAGCAGGACGCGGAGCTGGACGCCGAACTCGACGACAGCTTCCCCGCCAGCGACCCGCCGTCGATCACCCAGCGGGGGGGCTAGGCAGCGCGCCTGTTTGCCGCCTAGGCTGCGGAAAAACAGGGAGAGTTTCATGCGCCGAATCGCCGCAGTCGCCGTCGCGCTGCTCGCTGGAGCCACGCCGCTGGCTGCGCAGACCAGCGCGCCGGCCAAGGTGAAGTTCATCCATGCCGGCACGCTGCTCGCCAATCCGGGCGAAACGCCGCGCGGGGCGAGCACGATCGTCGTGCGGGACGGGAAAATCGCCGAAATCCGCGACGGCTTTGTCGCGCCCGAGGGCGGTGCGGAACTGATCGACCTCAAGGACCGGTTCGTCATGCCGGGGCTGGTCGACATGCACGTGCATCTGTGGGGAATCGGCGGCGATCCGTTGCGCGACCGGCTCACCGCGCTCAACCGCGACGATGCCGATGACATGATGCACGCGGTCGCCAACGCGCGGGCCACGCTGGAAGCTGGCTTTACCACCGTGCGCGATCTCGGCGGGAGCGCGCGGGGCATGCGGGCGCTGCGCGAGGCGGTCGAGCGGGGCGACATTGCCGGGCCGACGATCGTCAATGCCGGCACTTCGATCTCGGTCTCGGGTGGCCATGCCGATGGCACCAACGGTGTGGCGGAAGTGTTCGCCGACGCGATCCACAAGCATCAGATCAACACCTGTGACGGTCCTGAGGATTGTACCCGCGCGGTGCGCCAGCAGATCGCGCTTGGGGCTCAGGTGATCAAATACATGTCGACCGGCGGCGTGCTCTCCAACGTCTCGGGCGGTCTTGGCCGCGCGATGACCGATGCGGAGATGAAGGCGATCATCGACACCGCGCATGGCCTCGGCCGCAAGGTCGCGACGCACAGCCATGCGGCGGCCGGGACCAAGGCGGCGGTCGCGGCCGGAGTGGATACCGTCGACCACGGATCGTTCCTCGACGACGAAGCGATCGCGCTGATGAAGAAGAACGGCACCTGGCTCGTCCCGACGATGATGGCCCCCGCTGCGGCGCTCGAACAGGCACGCAAGGGCCTGCTCCCGCCGGCCGTCATACCGAAAGCCGAGGAAGCCGCCGCAGCCGCCTTTGCCAGCCATAGCAAGGCTTATGCGGCGGGGGTAAAGATCGCGTTCGGCACCGACAGTGGCGTGTCGCGCCATGGCGACAATGCGCAGGAATTTGCGCTGATGGTGCGGGCGGGTATGACCCCGGCCATGGCGCTCAAGACCGCAACGCTGAACGCTGCAGAAGCGCTGGGCCGGGCAAACAGCATCGGCTCGATCGCGCCAGGCAAACAGGCCGACATTATCGCGGTTGCGGGAAGTCCGCTCGACGAGATCAAGCGGATGGAGCAGGTCGACTTCGTGATGCGCCAGGGCGTGGTCCACAAGGCCGGCGGCAAGCGGCAGGCGTTCCCGGCGGAATAGGATTTGTAGCAATCCTCTCGCTGGCGGGGGAGGATTATCGCGCGCCCGAACAGGCCGGGCAGCCGGGGTCCTTGGGCAGGGTCAGCGTGCGGAAGCGGAGCGCCAGCGTGTCGGCGAGCAGCAGCTTGCCCGCGCTGTCCTCCCCGAACGGATGGATCGCGCGGATCACCTCGAGCGCGGCGAGGCTGCCCATGATCCCGGTGAGCGCGCCGAGCACGCCCTGTTCGGAACAGTTGATCCCCGCTGTCTCCGGGTCGGCCCCGACGAAGCAGCGATAGCAGGGCTTGTCCGCCTCCCACCCGCGAAACACGCCGAGCTGTCCCTCGAACCGTCCGACCGCCGCGCTGACCAGCGGGACGCGGTGACGCAGCGCCGCATCGGCGACGCGCAGGCGGGTCTCGAAATTGTCCGTGCCGTCGAGGATGACGTCGTTGCCACGGACATATTCGTCCACATTGTCGCCATCGAGGCGGACCTGCCACGCCCGGACTTCGATATGGGGATTGAGCGATTCGGCTCTCGCCAGTGCAGCCACCGCCTTGGATCGCCCCGCATCCGCAGTGCCGAAGATCGTCTGCCGCTGCAGGTTCGACAGATCGACCCGATCGTCATCGACCACCGTGATCTGGCCAACCCCCGTCGCCGCCAGATACTGCAATGCCGGGCTCCCGATCCCGCCGGCGCCGATCACCAGCACCCGCGCGGCCTTCAGCGCCGCCTGACCCGCGCCGCCGATCTCGGGCAGCACGATGTGGCGGGCATAGCGTTCGAGTTCTGCGTCGGAAAAGCTCATTGCCGCCAGGCAAAGGTCACCGTGGCGCGGTACCAGGCGGGGCCGGCCGCGCCGGTGCGCTGTGTAAGGTTGTTGCGCGAGAAACCCGCGACCAGACCCGCCGCATACTGCTCGATCGAGGGGCAGCCGATCGCGCGCGGGATCGTCGTGCGCACGCCATCCTCATCGACCAGCGCCGCAACCTCGACCCGCACCGCCGGGCGGCCATCGACCAGCCGCCGCGCCCGGCATTTGCGCGCGTGCACCTGTCCGCGCGCCCAATCGTGCATCGCCGGCGTCATGCTCGGCGCCTCGCGATAGGGCAAATGGGGCAGGCTTTCCCAATCGATCGCGGCCGGCGCAGGGGCTTCCTGCGCCCGTACGGGATCGCTCTGCACGCTGGCGAGGGCAAGGAGCACGGGGATCATCACCGCCCGGTCGATCCAAAGCCGCCGCTGCCACGGTCGGTGTCGTCAAGCACCGCGACCTCCTCGAACAGCGCGCGCTGTACCGGTGCGGGCACCAGCTGCGCGATCCGTTCTCCGCGCGCGATGGTGAAGGGCTGGTCGCCAAGATTGGCGAGGATCACCTTAACCTCGCCGCGATAATCCTCGTCGATCGTGCCGGGGGTGTTGAGGCAGGTAATGCCGTGCTTGAGCGCGAGGCCGGAGCGCGGGCGCACCTGCACTTCATAGCCGGGCGGGATCGCGATCGCGAAGCCGGTGGCGACCGCATGGCGCGCGCCCGGGGCAAGCACCAGGTTCTCCGCCGCGACGACGTCCATGCCCGCCGCCCCGGCGGTGGCATAAGCGGGCAGGGGCAGTCCCTCGCCATGGGGCAGGCGCATCAGGCGGATGGTGATCGGCGCAGCCATCATTTTTTGCGCCCCGGCAACGTCGCGGCAAGGCGGCGCGCCGCCTCGATCACCTGGGGGTCGTCGAGTACGGGGTCGCTGCGCTCGGGAATGATGCGGAAGTCCGTCGCAATGCCGCGCAGGCTCAGCGCCTCGGCATAGGCGCGGGAAAAGCGCGCGGGAACATCGGCGTCCGAACCGCCCACAAGGATCGCCGCGCGCAGTCCCGGCTGGATCCCGCCAGCGGTCTGCAACGGATCGAGACTGACCAGCTTGTCGCGCCAATGCGGCGCGCTCGGCTCGCGCTTGGCCCGATAGGCCCGCCATTCGGGCAGGGCGCAGGGACAGGATACCAGCACCACCCCGTCGACCAGGCCCGGACGCAGTCCCGCGAGGTTGGCGACAACCACCGCGCCGCCAACCTCGCCGATCAAAACCACCCGGGCGCGGCGATAGCGCTGACGCAGCGCGGCGATCGCGTCGCCCACTGCGGCGATCCGCTCCGCACTGAAATCATCGGTCGGGCTGGCGCCGCGGGTACCGGGCGACTGGCCGCCCAGGCCATCGGCATAGCCGGGACGCAACAGGCGCACGACAGCGCTGCCCGGCTCCGCCGCCGCCAGCGCTTTGGCAAAATCGCTCGTGTCGATCTTGGAACGCCGTCCATTGCCGTGGATGACGACATACAGCGTCGGCGCAGTGCGCGGCGAGGCGCCATAGCCTTGTGTGAACAATTTCGGTGCGGCGGGCGTCTGCGCCCGGTCCGCCGCGCAACCGGCGATCAGCAGCGGCAACAGGAACAGCGGAAGCTTAAAGCGCATCGGCGATCCGTTCGGCGAGGCGGCGTGCGACATCGGCCTTGGCCAGCCGCTCCCAGCTTTCCACGCCCGATTCCGTAACCAGATGAACAAGATTGGCATCACCCCCCATGACATCGCCCGACACATCATTGGCGACGATCCAGTCTGCACCCTTGCGCGCACGTTTAGCGACCGCATGTTCGACCACCCGTTCGGTTTCGGCGGCGAAACCGATCACCAGGCGCGGGCGCTGTGCATGCCGGGTGAGGCCGGCCAGAATATCGGGGTTTTCGACCAGCGTCAGCGCGGGCGCGGCGACGTCGCCCTTCTTGATCTTCTGCCCCGCCGCTTCGTCCGCGCGCCAGTCGGCGACGGCGGCCACCATGACCGCGGCATCGGCGGGCAGCGCGGCATCGACCGCCGCCGCCATCTCCCGCGCGGTCTCGACATCGACCCGCGCCACGCCCGCGGGCGTCGGCAGCGCGACCGGCCCGGCAACCAGCGTCACCCGCGCGCCCAGCGCCGCGAGCGCTCCGGCAATCGCAAAGCCCTGTTTCCCCGAAGAACGGTTGGCGATGTAGCGCACCGGATCGATCGGCTCATGCGTCGGCCCGGCGGTGACGAGGATGTGCTTGCCCTTGAGCCGGTCCGAGGACGGCGCCAGCGCAGCCTCGATCGCACGCAGGATCGCCTCCGGCTCGGGCAGCCGCCCCGGACCGAACTCGCCGCACGCCATCGGCCCTTCGTCGGGCTCCAGCACGGTCACGCCATCGCCGCGCAGCGTCGCGACGTTGCGCCGGGTCGCGGCATGCTGCCACATCCGCACGTTCATCGCAGGCGCGGCCAGCACCGGCTTGTCGGTGGCGAGGAGCAGCGTTGTGGCAAGATCGTCGGCAATGCCCGCCGCCATCCTGGCGATCAGATCGGCGGTGGCGGGCGCGACCACCACTAGGTCGGCGGCACGGCTGAGCTGGATATGCCCCATCTCTGCCTCGTCCTTGAGGTCCCACAGCGTCGTAAACACCTGGTTCTCGGACAGCGCCGCCAGCGTCATCGGCGTCACGAAATGCTGCCCGCCCGCCGTCAGCACACAGGTGACTTCATGCCCGGCCTTGCGCAGCAGGCGGATCAGTTCGCACGCCTTGTACGCGGCGATACCGCCGCCGACGATCAACAGGATGCGTTTCATCACCCGACTCTAGCGATCCATTCGCGTCACGACCACCCGCCGCGTGCCCCGCGCCGCCCGCGCCAGATCGCGCAGGGCATCGGGGGCAAAGGCCAGCCCCACCAGCGACAGCGGCGCGATCAGCAACACCCAGTAAAAGGTGTCGGGCCGCGCAAACAGCGCCAGTATCGTGCCATAGCCCGCCATCACCGCGAGCACGCGACGGGCCAGCGGATCGCGCCACCCGCTCCACCCGAACAGCGCCAGCACCACCAGCAGCGCCGCCAGCCAGCCGGGGGCGAGCACCAGTGCGGTGGCCGCGCGCACCGAATGCAGCGCAAATCCCGGTCCCAGCATCCCGCTCCAGCCGGGCGATGCCGGGTCGAGCGGGCCCACCAGTTGCGCCACGCCCCAGGCATGCGCCGCCAGCGCCAGCGCCAGGATGCCGAGTGCCGCGGCCCATCCCGTTGCCTCGCGCCGCTCGCCCTCGATCCATGCCATCGCCGCCATGATCACCAGCATCAGCGCGGCCGTCTCCCGGATCAGCGCGGCAAGCAGCGCGATCGCCACCGCCTCGATCCAACGGCCCGGCCGCCGAATCGCGAGCGCCAGCGCGATCAGCAGCCCCGCCCAGATCTCGTGGAATGCCCATAGATCGGCCTGCACGAACGCCATCAGCCCGCCAGCCAGCAATGTCATCGCCACCGCCCGCCCCGGCCAGCGGGCAAAGGCCGTGCGAAATCGCATCGCCCAGGCGGCAAGCACCGCGACGACCAGCGCATAGAGCAATACGATCACGAGTGGCTGGGGCAGTGCCGCCTGAACGCGCGCCAGCCCGGGCAGGCGCACGGTGAAGAACGGGCGCAGGGGATAATGGCCCGCGCGCAGCTCGGTCACCGCCACGTCGTAATAGCCGCCGCCATGGCGCATCGCATCGACGATCTCCTCATAGAGGAGCACGTCGCGCTGATCATCGGCACTGTTGCCGGTGCCGCTGGCGGCCGGTGGCGCGGGGGCGGCCAGGCTGGCCAGCGCGCCGAGCAGCAGCACTGCCAGCACCGCCGCCACGATCCGCGCCGACCGCTGCGACAGCCGTGCGAACCGGGTCGGCTCGGCCATCCAGATCGGGGGTGGGGACGCCATGGTGCGACTCTGATCCAGCCTGCCGCGCCGGTCAGGCGAGCAGCAAGGTAGCCGCCACGCCCGCTCCCCCGGCGAGCAGCGCGACCACGACGTAGCGCCAGCCGCCGCCGACGCGCACCACCTCGATCTCGCGCAACGGCGGGGCGGGGGGCGCGCCGCCCGGGTCGGGGAAGTGGCGCTCGATGTTGCGGATCAGCTTGGGCAGCCGGGCGAGCGTCTTGAGGTCTTCGGAAATCCGGTCGGCCAGGAACGCCTCGGGTCCGAGCTCGGTGCGAATCCATTCGCGCACGAACGGCGCGGCGCTGTCCCACAAATTGATATCGGGGTGCAGCCGCGTCGCCACGCCCTCGACCATCACCATCGTCTTTTGCAGCAGCAGCAGATGCGGCTGGGTCTGCATGTCGAAATCGCGGGTGATGTTGAACAGGCTGTCGAGCATCATGCCGACACTCATGTCCTTGACTGCCAGACCGCGCATCGGCTCACCCACCGCGCGCAATGCAGTGGCGAACTCGGCAACATTGTGATGCGGGGGGACATACCCCGCCTCGAAATGAATTTCAGCGACACGGCGATAATTGCCGGTGATCAGGCCGTAGAGAATCTCCGCCAGCCACACCCGGGCGCGCCGGTCGATCCGCCCCATGATCCCGAAATCGATCGCCGCGATCCGGTCGCCGGGCAGGGCGAACAAATTGCCCTGGTGCATGTCGGCATGGAAGAACCCTTCCGAAATCGCCTGACGCAGGAACGCGCGGACCAGCGTATGCGCCAGCTTCTCGGTGTCATGCCCAGCGGCGATCAGCGCGTCGCGGTTCGACAGCTTGATGCCGTTGATCCACTCCAGCGTCATGACCTTGCCGGTGCTGCGCTGCCAGTCGATCGTGGGGACGGCGAAGTCGGGCTCGGCTTCCATCGACTCGGCCAGTTCGGACGCCGATGCCGCCTCACGCCGCAGATCCAGCTCGCGCGCGGTCCAGCGCTTGAAGGTTTCGATCACCAGGCGCGGGCGCAGGCGCGATGCTTCGCCGCCCATCCCCTCGACCTGTGCCGCCGCCCATTCATAGGTGTCGATGGCGCGGGAGAACTCGGCCTCGATCCCCGGGCGCAGCACCTTGACCGCGACCTGGCGGCCATCGGTAGTGATCGCGCGGTGGACCTGTGCGATCGACGCAGCACCGATCGGCGTTTCCTCGACCGATTGGTACAGCTCCTCGATCGGCCGCCCGAAGCTGTTCTCCATCGCCGCGCGAATCACCGCAAAGGGGACGGGGGGCAGGGCGTCCTGCAGGCGCAGCAGGTCGTGCGCGGCCGCTTCGCCGATCAGGTCGGGGCGGGTGGCAAGCGTCTGGCCCAGCTTGATCGCTGCCGGGCCGATCGCCTGCAGCGCATCGGCATAGCCGGGAACCTCGGGCACGCGCGCGCCGAACCGGGCGATGCGGGCAAGGCGGCGGACCGGGGCGGGCGTGTTGCGGTCACGCTCGATCCCGCGCAGCGCGCCGTGACGCGCCAGCGTGCGGCCCCATTTCAGGAGACGCCACAGATGGACGACGGGAGCGGTCAAATCTTCCAGCCGCTATGAATGGCGACCAGTCCGCCCAGCATCGGCTCGACCCGCGTCTGCACAAAGCCCGCGTCTTTGATCATCGCCTCGAACGTCGGCATGTCGGGGAAACGCCGGATCGATTCGACCAGATAGCGATAGCTGTCGGCATCGCCCGCCAGCAGTTCGCCGAGCTTGGGCACCAGCCGGTGCGAATAGGCATCGTACACGTCCGCGAATCCGGGCCACAACGTCGTCGAGAATTCGAGCACGAAGAACCGCCCGCCCCGGCGCAGCACGCGATGCGCCTCGCGCAGCGCGGCCGGGATGTCGGTGACGTTGCGGATGCCAAAGGCGATCGTATAGGCGTCGAAGAACCGGTCGGGCCACTGCAGCGTCTCGGCATTGGCCTCGCTCCACACCAGTCCGTCGATCCCGCGCTGCGCCGCGCGCTCGATGCCGACCGCCAGCATGTCGGGGTTGATGTCGGCCACGGTCACCGCCGCGCCATGTTCGGCCATGCGGAACGCGATGTCGCCCGTGCCGCCGGCCATGTCGAGGATCGCCTCGCCTTCGCGCGGTTTCACGCGGCGGACGAATACGTCCTTCCACACGCGGTGCAGGCCGCCCGACATCGCGTCGTTCATGAGATCATAGCGCGAGGCCACGCTGGAAAAGACGCCGCCGACGCGACGGGTCTTTTCGTCGGGGGCAACCTCTTCATAGCCAAAGGAGACGGTGTCGGTCATGCCTCAGCCCTTAGCCGCCCTTGTGGGCGCGGCAAAGCCCGCTTAGCTGGACAAAATGCCCGAGCTTCCCGAAGTCGAAACCACCGTCCGCGGCCTGACCCCCGCACTGCACGGCCAGCGCATCGCGCGCGTCCAGCTGCGCCGCCCCGATCTGCGTCGCGCGATGCCGGTCGATCTGGGGCAACGGCTGACCGGCGCGACCGTCACCGCGCTTGGCCGCCGCGCCAAATATGGCCTGATCGACACCGATCGCGGCGACACGATGATCTTCCACCTCGGCATGTCGGGGCGTTGGCGCATCGACCCGGCGGAGCTGCTGACGCACGACCATCTGGTAATCGAGACGGAGGCGGGGCGGCGGCTGGCGCTCAACGATGCGCGCCGATTCGGGTCTGTCGATCTGATGCCCACGGCCGATGTCGGTGCCTGGCCGCCCTTCGCCGCGCTGGGGCCGGAGCCGCTCGGGCCGCACTTCACCGTCGATCATCTGCGCGAGGCGCTGGCCGGGCGCATCGCCTCGATCAAGCTGTTGCTGCTCGACCAGCGCATCGTTGCCGGGCTCGGCAACATCTATGTCTGCGAAGCGCTGCACGAATCGCGCATCTCGCCCAAGCGCAGCGGCGGATCGCTGACCCGGCCGCAACTGCAGCGGCTCGTCGCGGCGGTTCACAACGTGCTCGAATCGGCGATCGAAGCCGGCGGATCGACCCTGCGCGACTATGCCCAGCCCGACGGCGAGCTCGGCTATTTTTCGAAACAGTTCAAAGTCTATGGCCGTGAAGGCGCAGCTTGCGAATGCGGTGGGATCGTAGCACGCTACGTCGAAGGCGGACGCTCGACATTCTGGTGCCCGCGCTGCCAAAAATGACCCGGGGTGATCATGATCTTAGCCGCAATCCTCATGATTCTGCTCCCGGCGGACGATGACACTCCGTGCAGCCTGATGTCGGAAATGCCGAACTGGCCTCAATTGTCTCAGGATGTGTTACGTCCGGGCGACAAGGTTTCCCTGACGCTGATGTGGCGTGACGGGCCTTTCGGATCGAAGCCGGTGCCGCAACGCTGCTTTCGCAGGTTGAAGGTCAGCGGGCCGGCGGTGTTCGACAAGAAGGTCGGGCTGCAGATCGCCGACACGGCGAAGGCGGGCGACACGGTGACCATCAGTGTGTTGATCGACGGCAAGCCAAAGGAATATCGCATCGCCATCACCGGGCGCGAAGAACAGGTGTTGACCGGAACCTGGCGTCCACGATCGAACAAGGACTGCCGCGGCAAGGTGCCGGGGGAGATCGTATTCACCGCCAACGGCTACTACAGTTTCACCTTCCCCGAGATGATGGTCGAGACGATGACCAGCGGTGGCGGCCGCTTCCGCTGGGATGCTGCGACGTCGCAACTGTTTCTCGACGACACGCTGCGCGGCAAGGCGTGGTTCGAAGGAAAGACGCTCGTTCTGGACGGAGTCGAGTTCGACCAGACCGCGCCGCCGCCGCTTCCCGGACAGCCCGCTCCACCGCCTTGTCGGCTGGTTCTTGGTTGACCGAATCGTCTGCCGCCGCTAAGGGGCGCGCTTTCCCGAGGCGTGGGACGGAAATCCGCGCCTCTTTTCGCATCGAAAACAGGAACGAAGATTCATGGCGAACACGCCGCAAGCCAAGAAGCGCATCCGCCGCAACGAACGCCGCGCCGAAGTCAACGGTGCCCGCGTCGGCCGCATCCGCACCTTCATCAAGAAGGTCGAAAGCGCACTGACCAGCGGCGACAAGGCGGCTGCGGAAACCGCGCTCAAGGCGATGCAGCCGGAGCTGGCACGTGGCGTCGCCAAGGGCGTGGTTCACAAGAACACCGCCTCGCGCAAGTTCTCGCGTCTCACGAAGCGTCTCGCCGCACTCGGCTGATCCGCTCTCCGCGTGAAGAAAGTGACCCTGTCGGCCCAGCGCCGACGGGGTTTTTCTTTTGTCCGGGTCGCGTCGCAAGCATTCACGCGGCGAATCGCGGAATCTCAATGAGTCGCGCCGTAACGGCAATGTAATGATCTAACTAAATCGAGCTAAATCAGGGGCTTGGCGGAAGAATAACGGTTTTCCGCGGCTCTGAGTGAGTCAACCCTACTTATTTCAGATTCTTTACACGCAGCCCTCTTGATCGACTCAGAAATGCGTCCCTAAAACGGACTTCCACCGCGGCGTTCGCGTCGGTGGATTCAGCGAAGGCGCCAACCAAGTGCGGATGTGATTCCGGCTTCGGGAAGCTGTTGCCTGAGCTGTTCGCGCGGGAGCAACGCTCTTGCGTCCGGGGGAGTGGCATCTGCGCGCACGCGCAGGGCCGGGTTTTGGCAAGTTGAGGGGCAGCGACAAGATGGATCAAGCCAAGGCCTGGACACGCGTGCGGGGCAATCTGCGACTTTCCGCAGGCCAGCGGCTGTTCGACCAGTGGCTGAAGCCGATCGTGCTGATCCCCGGCGATGACGCTGAAACCGTCCGCCTTGGCCTGCCGTCCGCCTTCATGACCAATTGGGTCAAGAATCATTACGCCGATCGGTTGATGATGGAATTCCGTGCGCAGCTTCCGGGCGTGCGTACGGTTTCGATCGAAACGGTCGATGCACGCGCGAATCGTGAGCTTGCCGCTACGGCCCCTGTGGTCGACGCGGCGACGCCCGCCACGCCCTCGGCCATGGCCGGAGCGGGCGAGCGTCCCAACCTCGATTCGCGCTTCACCTTCGACCGGTTCGTGGTCGACACGTCCAACCGGCTGGCGTTCAACGCCGCCAAGGCGCTGGCCGAGCCGGGGACGCCGCGGTTCAGCCCGCTCTACCTCCACAGCAATACCGGTCAGGGCAAGACGCATCTGATGCATGCGATCGGCCAGGCCTTCATGGATGCATGCCCCGACGCGACCGCGATCTACATGCCGGCCGAACGCTTCATGTTCGAATTCGTGCGGGCGGTGCGCGAGCGCGACACCTATTCCTTCAAGGCGCGGCTGCGCGGCGTCGATCTGCTGATGATTGACGATTTGCAGTTCATCGCGGGCAAGGAATCGACCCAGGAGGAATTCTTCCACACGGTCGACGAATTCATGCGTGAGGGGAAGCGCCTGGTCATCGCTGCCGACCGCAGCCCGCTGGCGCTTGAGGGGATCGAGGCGCGCCTCGCCTCGCGCCTCGGATCGGGCCTTGCCGCCGATATCAAGCCCGCCGAACTCGGCCTGCGCCGCGCGATCCTCGACCGGAAGCTTGAGGATATGCCGGGCGCGTCGGTGCCGTCCGACGTGCTCGACCTGCTGGCCGCGCGGATCAGCTCGTCGGTGCGCGAGCTGGAGGGTGCGCTCAACCGCCTCGTCGCCTATGCACAGCTCAACAATGAGGTGGTGTCGATCGCCTTCGCCGAAAGCGTGCTCGGCGAAGCGCTGCGCGGCAGCCAGCGCCGCGTGACGATCGACGAGATCCAGAAGGCGGTTTCGAGCCACTTCGACGTCAAGCAGCTCGATCTGGTGTCACAGCGCCGAGCCGTTGCGATCGCCCGCCCGCGCCAGATCGCGATGTACCTCGCCAAGCGCCTGACCACGCGCTCGCTTCCGGAAATCGGCCGCAAATTCGGCAATCGCGACCATTCGACCGTCATCCACGCCGTCCGCCGCATCGAGGAACTGCGCGGCACCGACAGCGAAATCGACGGCGCCGTCCGCAGCCTGATGCGACAGCTCGAAGCCTGAAGCTTGCATCTCCCTGGGGGGGGACGCCGGGGTGGGGGGGGTCTCCCCGGAACGACTTATTCTTCACCCCAAGCGTTGTGGCCCAGTGCGGGGCAGGTCAGCGTGGCAGTTCGTCGAGAAACGCCGCCACGTCCGCCAGATCGACCTGCTTGTCGAGATAGGTCTGCCCGATTCCGCGCGCGAGCAGGAAGGGCAGGGTGCCGGCGTCCATCTTCTTGTCGTGCAGCATATGGCCGACCAGGGTCGCGCCCGACGCGGTGATTCCCGCACTGGCGAGGTCGTGCGGCATCTCCATCGCCCTGAGATGCGCCGCGACCCGTTCGGCATCCTGCACGGGGCACAGGCCGCGGCGCGCCGAATAGGCAAAGGCCAGCGCCATCCCGGCTGCGACTCCCTCGCCATGTAGCAGCGCATCGGAAAAGCCGGTTTCGGCCTCCAGTGCATGGCCGAATGTGTGGCCAAGGTTGAGCAGCGCGCGCACGCCGGTCGTTTCCCGCTCGTCCGCCGCGACGATCCGCGCCTTGGCCGCTACCGAATGGGCGATGGCAGTTTCCCGCGCCGCCGGGTCTCCGGCGAGAAGCGCTGCGCCATTGGCTTCGCACCATTCGAAAAAGGCGAGGTCGTCGATCAGCCCGTATTTCACGACCTCCGCATAGCCCGCGCGCAGGTCGCGCAGCGGCAGCGTGCCGAGCAGGTCCGGATCGATCAGCACCAGCGACGGCTGGTGGAACGCGCCGATCAGGTTCTTGCCGGCGCGGCTGTTGATCGCGGTCTTGCCCCCGACCGAGCTGTCGACCTGCGCCAGCAGCGTCGTCGGGATCTGCACGAAGTTGCAGCCGCGCTTGAGGATCGACGTGGCAAAGCCGACCAAGTCGCCGATCACGCCGCCGCCCAGCGCGACGACATGGTCGCCACGTTCGATGCCACGGTCGAGCAGCGCGTCCGTCAGTGCTTCCAGCTGCCCCCAGCTCTTGGTCGCCTCACCCGCCGGCAGCGTGATGATGTCGCTCGCCAGGCCGCCATGGTGCAGCAGCGCCGCCAGCCGCGCGGCGTGCGGCGCGACATTGGCATCGGTAACGATGACAAAGGGGCGTCCGCGCGCCAGCGGCGCAATCTGCTCCGCCGCCTGACTGAGCAGCCCGCTGGCGATCCGCACGTCATAGCTGCGCGCACCCAGCGCGACCGGAACGACCTTCATCGCCCGAGCGCCGTCATGATCGCGCTGACCGTCGCCTCGTGCGGGGCAACCTTGCTCACGATATGGATCGGCGCGAGCGCGTAGACCGGGTTGCGGATTTCGGCGAGTTCGGTGAGCACTTTCAACGGGTCCTTTCCGCGCAGCAGCGGGCGATGGTCGCGCTTGGCGACACGTTCGGCCAAAACCTTGGGGGCGGCGTCCAGCCAGATCGCGGTCGCCTGGTCAAGGATCAGCGCGCGCGTCTCGTCGTTCAGGAAAGCGCCGCCGCCGGTCGCGATCACCTTGGGTTCGCCGTCGATCAGCCGCGCGATCACCCGCCGCTCGCCGTCGCGGAAATGCGGTTCGCCGAATCGCTCGAAGATTTCGGCGACGGTCATTCCCGCCGCTGCCTCGATCTCGGCGTCCGCATCGACAAAGGGCAGTTTCAGCCGCTGGGCGAGGCGACGGCCGACCGTGGTTTTGCCCACACCCATCAGGCCGATCAGCACGATCGGGCGGGTAATCGGTTCAGGATCGGCCGGGTGGGTTTGCAGCATGGTCGCGGGGGCTATACAGCGAGCATCGCGCTCGGGCAAAAGGCCCGTGCCTGTATTTAAAACCGGTTTGAGGGGGTCGATGTCCCGTTCGCTCATCATCATCGTCATTGTCGCTATCCTGTTGATCGGCGGACTGTTTTTCCTCGCCGGACGCGATACGGAGAAACAGCCGGTGCGCGTCGAAAAGGTCGTCCCGCTTGAAAATCTCGCGAACTAAGACCGCACTCGCCGCCGTTCTGGTGGTCGCCGCAGGCGTCGGGATTCCCGCGCTGGGGCAGGATCGACCCGAATCGCTGTTGCCGCCGGGGTTCGACGATCCCGTCCCGGCGCCTGCGCCCACGCCTGCGCCGGCACCGGCGCCTGCTGCGGGGCCGACGACCGCGCCGCGCGCTGATGCGGAACCGACTGCGTCGGGCGATCTGGACAACACCACCGCTCCGTCGAGCGGCGTCGCGGCCGAGGCGGCGGGTGAGATCGATTACGCCACGATCGCCCGCTACGAACTGCCCGATTTCGCCAAGCGCTCGCTGGCACAGGTCGGCCCGTCCTCCCCGGCCAGCGACGGGCTGCCGGTCACCGCATTCGGCACTGCCGATGGCGGCTTCCTCCAGACGCTGATGCGCCGCACCGATGCGCCGGTCGCGTCGCGCTGGCTGTCGATCGCGTTGCGTCGAGCGCTGCTATCGCGGGTGAACACGCCCCGCGGCCTCAACGGCGCCGATTTCGCGGCCGAACGCGCCTGGCTGTTAATCCGCATGGGGGAGGCGGATGCCGCCCGCGCGCTGGTGCAGTCGGTCGATATCGCCAACTACACGCCCAAGATGTTTCAGGTGGCGATGCAGGCGATGCTGGCCACCGCCGATCCGGGCGGAATGTGCCCGATGGTCAGGCCGGCGCTGGATACCGCGCCGGACCGCAACTGGCGCCTGGCCGAGGCGATCTGCGCCGGGCTGGACGGCGATCCCAGCAAGGCAGGGCCGCTGATCGACGCCAGCCGCCGTCGAATGGGTAATGCGGTCGATGTGCTGCTTGCCGAAAAGCTGGTGGGCATGGGCGTTTCGGGCCGCCGCGCGGTGACGATCGAATGGGATCCGGTCGACCGCATCAGCGCGTGGCGCTGGGGTCTGGCGGTGGCGTCCGCAACCGATATTCCCGAGCGTCTTTACGGCACCGCCGGGCCGCAATTGCGCTACTGGCGCGCGACCGCGCCAATGCTGGGCCTGCGCGATCGCGCTGCCGCAGCCGAAGCTGCGGCGAGCCAGGGCATCTTTTCCAGCCAGGCGCTGACCGATCTCTATGGTGAGATCGAGGCGCAGGAAGATCCGTCGATCGCCGAAGTCGCGGTTGCCCGCGACCTGCGCGCCGCCTTCACCGCCGCCACCGCCGCCGACCGGGTCGAACGGATGCGGCAATTATGGGACGAGGCACAGGGGCCGCGCGCCACCTATAGCCGCCTGATCCTCACCGCCCGCGCCGCCGCGCGCCTGACGCCGTCGGCGGAGCATGCCGAGGACACCGATCGCCTGATCGCATCGATGCTCAGCGCCGGGCTCGACCGCGCCGCGCTGCGCTGGAAGCAGATCGCGCCGCGCGGCAGCGATGGCTGGGGCATGTTGCTCCTCGCCGAACCCGGCCGCGCGGTCGCGGTCGGCGATGTCGAGGCGTATCGGAACAGCGCCGACTCGACCAATGGCGCGATGCTGATCGCCGCGATGGCCGGGATGGGCCGCATCCCGACTGGCGATGGCGAGCGGCTGATGCGCGCATCGGGGGTCGAGTTCGGCGCCGCCAACGCCTGGACGCGTGCCATCGCGCAGGCGGCGGATGCGAACCAGCCGGGAACCGTGATCCTGCTCGCTGCGGTCGGCATGCAGAGCCGGGTATGGGAAGGCATCTCGCCCGAGGCGCTGTATCACATCACCCGCGCGCTCTCTCAGGTCGGGCTCGACGCCTATGCCCGGATGATCGCCGTCGAGGCGATTACCCGGCTTTGACGACGATCCGCCCGGGCGACGACCCGGCGCTGATCGAGCGCTTTCTGGAGATGCTGGCGGCCGAGGCGGGGGCGTCGGCCAACACCATCGCTGCCTATGGCACCGATCTGCGGCTGGCGTCGCAGGCGCTGGACGGCGGGCTCGCGCTTGCCGACCGTCCGGCGATCGAGCGGCTGGCGGAGGACTGGCGCGACCTTGCCCGCGCCACCGTCGCGCGCAAATCGGCTGCGCTGCGCCGCTTCTACGGCTTCCTGGTCGATGAAAAGCTCCGCGCCGACGATCCCGGCAGCGCGCTGCCCCGGCCCGGCACCGGACGCAGCCTGCCCAAGACGCTGTCGAACGCCGATGTCGATGCGATCTTTGCGGCGATTCAGGCGCGGATCGATCGCGTGCCGCCCGATCCGCGCGACCTGCGCCTGCTCGCGCTGATCGAACTTCTCTACGGCTCTGGCCTGCGCGCCAGCGAGCTCGTCTCGCTGCCGCGCGGCGCGGTCCAGCCCGACAGGCCCTATCTGATCCTGCGCGGCAAGGGCGGGAAGGAACGTCTGGTCCCGCTGTCCGACCGCGCACGCGCGGCGGTGGCGGCGTGGCGCGACCATGTCGATCCCGCCCGGCCATGGCTGTTCCCCTCGGGCAAGGGGCATCTCAGCCGCATCCGCCTGTATCAGATGGTGCGCGATATTGCGGGGCTGGCGGGCATCCCGCCCGACCGGATCAGCCCGCACGTCCTGCGCCACGCTTTCGCCACGCACCTACTGGAGGGCGGGGCCGATCTGCGCGCGCTTCAGTCGATGCTGGGCCATGCCGATATCGCGACGACCGAAATCTACACCCATGTCGACAGCGCCCGGCTGGTCACCCTCGTCAACGAACGCCACCCGCTCGCCGATACGCCCCGCGTTGACGCGAAGCGCGACCGCGCATAGGTGCGCGCGATGGCCAGTTTTCTTGAATTCGAAAAGCCGATCGCTGAGCTTCAGGCCCGGATCGACGAATTGCGCGACACCGCTGCCGGCGGCGAGGTCGACATCGAGTCCGAAGTCGCCAAGCTTCAGGCCAAGTCCGACCGCTTCCTCAAGGACGCCTATGCCAAGCTGACGCCGTGGCAGAAGACGCTGGTCGCGCGCCACCCGGAGCGTCCGCATTTCAAACATTATGTCGCGCGGCTGATTACCGATTTCATGCCGCTGGGTGGCGACCGCGCGTTCGCGGACGATCAGGCGATCCAGGGCGGGCTCGGCCGGTTCCGGGGGCAGCGCGTCATGGTCATCGGCCATGAAAAGGGCGACGACACCACCAGCCGGCTGCGCCACAATTTCGGCATGGGCAAGCCTGAGGGCTATCGCAAGGCGATCCGCCTGGTCGAGCTGGCCGACAAGTTCGGCATCCCGGTGGTCACGCTGGTCGACACGTCGGGCGCCTTTCCCGGCATGGAGGCCGAAGAGCGCGGTCAGGCCGAAGCCATCGCCCGTTCGACCGAGGCGTGCCTCAACCTCGGCGTCCCGATGGTCGCGTCGATCCTGGGCGAGGGCGGTTCGGGCGGCGCGGTTGCGCTCGCCGCCGGCAACCGCGTGCTGATGATGGAACACGCCGTCTATTCGGTGATCTCGCCCGAGGGTTGCGCGTCGATCCTGTGGCGCACCGCCGACAAGGCGGCCGATGCAGCCGAGGCGATGAAGGTGACGGCGCAGCACCTCAAGGAACTCGGCGTGATCGATACGATCGTCACGGAGCCGCTGGGCGGGGCGCATCGGGACCATGCCAAGGCGATCGACGCGCTTGGCGACGCGATCGAAGCGGCGCTCAAGGATCTGTCGGGCCAGAGCGCGACCGCGCTGCGCAAGGCGCGCCGGGCCAAGTTCCTGGCAATGGGCCGGGCGTAGCCGTTCCTCGAACAGCCAAAAAAATGGGGCGGGGACCGATGGTCGCCGCCCCATTGTTTCATGGGTCGTTCAGGTCACGACGCCTTCATGTTCGACGAGACGTTGGAGAACGTCTTTTTGACCTGATTGCCCAGGCCCTGCATCGCGGCGATCGCGGCGACGGCGATCAGTGCGGCGATCAGGCCATATTCGATTGCGGTCGCTCCGCGCGTATCGCGCAGGGCCACCAATAGGCGCTTAACCATAAATCCCCCTGCATCGAAAAAAGGGCGGTGAACCATCGGCCCACCGCCCCCTGTTCAGTCGTTTCGATATGAAGGGGTCTTACGACGCCTTCATGTTCGACGAGACGTTGGTGAAGGTGGTCTTGAGCTGGTTGCCCAGGCCCTGCATCGCGGCAATCGCGGCGACCGCGATCAGAGCGGCGATCAGACCGTATTCGATGGCGGTCGCGCCCTTCTTGTTGCCGAAAATCTTGCGGATCGTGTTCATACCGGTCTCCATCCTGTTCGAAGCTTCAGTTTTCCCGGCTGCGCCCGGCGGAAACCGGTCTCAGCAAGCCCGAAACTAGGGGACGGAAGTTAATAAAGGGCTTAGAGGCACAGACGATCCCGGGAAAAAATCAGCGGGGGTTCTGGACCTTGTTGCTGACATTGTTCCACATGTCGGTCGTGCCGCCGGCCATTTCGGTCAGCGCACCGATCAGGACGAGGACGATAAGCGCGAGGACAAAGCCATATTCGACCGCAGTCGCGCCGCGGTTGCAGCGTGAAAGCCGGGTCAGCAATGGCTTTGGGTCACGCATCCTCGGCCTTTCATGTTCGAGCTACCGAAAAAATACGGAAACAAGATTAACGAAATGCTGAAGTCGGACGCTGGGATTTCAACGGGGGGTATCCTTACGGTAGTGGCGGCGGCACTGGTCGACGATCACGGACGCGTGCTCGTCCAGCAACGCCCACCGGGCAAGCCGATGGCCGATCTTTGGGAATTCCCGGGCGGCAAGGTCGAGCCGGGCGAACTGCCCGAAGCCGCGCTCTGTCGCGAGCTGCACGAAGAGCTCGGCATCACCGTCGACGCCGCCGCGCTGGCCCCCGCGACCTTCGCCAGCGCGCCATTGGGCGGGCGTCATTTGCTGCTGCTGCTGTACACACTGCGCGAATGGGGCGGGGAACCCCAAGCGCGGCACGCGACCGCGCTGCAATGGGTTCACCCGCCCGCGTTGCGCACCCTCGCCATGCCGCCAGCGGATATCCCGCTGATCGGCATGCTCGAGGCACTCCTTTAGGTCAGGCTCGGCGTGGGCGCATTGCGCGTGCGCCACAGCGAATAGACCACACCCGTCGTCAGGATCAGCGCGGTGATGCCCAGCGACACCACCGGCGGGATCTTGGCGAGGCCCAGCGCATCGGCGACGAAGATCTTCGATCCGATGAACACCAGCAGCACGGCGAGCGTGTACTTCAGATAGTGGAACCGGTCGACCAGTGCCGACAGCGCGAAATACAGCGCGCGAAGGCCCAGGATCGCGAAGATGTTCGACGTGTAGACGATGAACGGGTCGGTCGTGATCGCAAAGATCGCGGGCACCGAATCGACAGCGAACACCAGATCGGCGAACTCGATCATCACCAGCGCCAGGAACAGCGGCGTTGCATGGCGCACGACAATACCCGTTTTGGCATCCGGCTCCTGCACGAAGAACGCCGATCCGCGCAGCCCATCGGTCACGCGCATGTGCCGCTTCAGCCAGCCGAGCAGCGGCGAGCCGGCCACGTCATAGGGCGTGTCGACCATCCGCCACATCTTGATGCCGGTAAAGATCAGGAAGGCGGCGAAGAGGTAGAGCACCCAGCCGAATTCGGAAACGATCGTCGCGCCCAGTGCGATCATGATCGCGCGCAGCACGATGACGCCCAGGATGCCCCAGAACAGCACCCGGTGCTGATACTGACGCGGGATCGCGAAATAGGTGAAGATCATCGCGATGACGAAGACATTGTCCATCGCCAGGCTCTTCTCGACGACGAAGCCGGTGACATAGTTGATCGCCGCCGTCTCGCCGAGCTGCCACCAGACAAAGCCGCTGAACGACAGGCCCAGAACGATATAGAAAGCGGAGAGCATCAGGCTCTCCTTGACCCCGATCTCGCGCGCCTTGCGATGCAGGACGCCCAGATCGAGGGCGAGCAGCGCCGCGACCAGCCCCATGAAGGCAAGCCACATCCACACCGGCTTGCCCAGCCAGAGTAACGTCAGAAATTCCATGGTGAATCAGCCCCAGTTGGGTGAGGCGCTGCACGCGCCATCATGGCGGCCCGACATCATGCGCATCGCGCGCATCAGAGGGGCCCGGGCCGCCGGTGGTGGTGATTAGGTCAGCTACCGGTCGCGAGCGTGCGCTTCCAGTGGCCGGCCAGACGGTCCTTGACCGCCAGCTTCAGCTTCTTGAGCCGCAGCAGCCGAAATCCGTCCGGGTTGCGTCGCCGCGCTTCACGGCGAATTTCCTCGTCCAGCTTCCGGTGGACGACGCTCAGACGGTACAACATGCCACTCATCATAATGCCTCCTGTCGATGTGAAATCGATCGGACGGCCGTCAGCGGGAGGATACGGTCACAAAAAGCCCAGCCTGCATCGGGTCATCCGATGCGGTCCGACATCGCGATCAAAGGATCGCCAGAGGGGCCCGGTCCGCGCGCTGTTTATGGCGGCAGCGCACCATTTTGTCAAGATATCAGGGCTTGGGCCGCAGCGCGTCGGCCAGCGAGGCGCTCGCCGATCCGCGCCGCGCGGGCTTGGGCTGGCTGGGGTCGGGGGCCCAGCCGGTGACGAAGATCGCGTCGAATCGCTCGCTGGTCCGCCCTTCGCCATCGGCTCGCGCCGCAAAGGCTTGCGCGGCACGTGCCACCGCGCTGCGGGTCAGCGGGGCGGGGTCGCGCAGCAGGCTGGTCGCGCCCATGCCGCGCAAATCGCGGACCAGATCGAACAGGCTGGAATAGCGCACCTCCAGCGTCTCGACATCCGCCACCGGCAGCGCGAATCCGGCGCGGACCAGCAGGTCGCCCGCCGCGCGCACATCGACCTGCGGATGCACCCGCGCCGCCGGTCGGTCGCCCTCCGCTTCCAGCATCACGCCGCGCAGCGTAGAAAGCGTCGACCCACCCAGAAACGCGCCCATGAACAGGCCATCGGGACGCAGCGACCGGCGGATCAACGCCAGCGCGCCGGGCAGGTCGTTGACGCTGTCGAGCACCCCCGCCGAGACGACGAGGTCATAGGCCCCCTCGGGCGAATGCGGCCGGTCCTCATCGGCCTGCACGCCGCCCGATTGCGATGCAAAACGCGCCCCGGCGTCGATCCGCGTGAGCTTCGCGCCGGGCGGAGGGACGAACCCGCCGTCGAAGCTGCCCAGATCCAGCACATCGCGAAACTCGCGCCGCACTGCGTCCAGCCGCTCGGCAATCCCCTCGAGCATCCAGCCGCGGATGAAGTCGAACCCGGCAAAACCCGGCGCGGCGCGATCGCGGCGCAGGCGGCGGCGGGTGCGGTCGAAAATCTCGGGCGGGGTGGGGGCTGGGGTCACGGCGCGGCTTGTGCCCGGTCGCGCGCCGCGCGACAAGCGCTGCATGGGGCTGCATCAACCGTTGCTCGACCTGATCGGCCTGGCGCTGCCCCCGCGTTGCCCGGGCTGTGGCGATGTGGTCGATGCCGATCACCGCTTCTGCGCTGCCTGCTGGAGCGGGATGCGTCTGATTGCCCCGCCCTGGTGCGCGACCTGCAACCTGCCGTTCGATCATGACCGGGGGCCTGACGCACAATGCGGTGCATGCCTGTCCGACCCGCCGCTGCATGACGGCGTGCGCGCCGCGGTCGCCTATGGTCCGGCGGCGCGCACGCTCGCGCTGCGCCTCAAATATGGCGGGCGCACCGGCTTTGCCGTCACCGCCGCGCGGCTGATGACGCGCCTCATGCCCGACGACGCCGCGCTGCTCGTGCCGGTCCCGCTTCACCGCTGGCGGATCTGGGGGCGGGGGTTCAATCAGGCGCTGCTGATCGCCCGCGCGCTCGGCGCCGCGTCGAATGTGCCGGTCGCGCCCGACCTGCTCTGCCGGGTCAAGGCGACCCCGGTGCTGCGCGGCCTCGGCCCGCGCGGACGCGCCAGGGCGGTTGCGGGAGCCTTTGCGCTCGCGCCGGGGGCGAAAGAAATGATTCAGGGCAAGGCGATCGTCCTGGTCGACGACGTCCACACCAGCGGCGCGACCACTACCGCCTGCGTCCGCCTCCTCAAGCGCGCCGGCGCGGCCAAGGTGACGATCCTGTGCTGGGCGCGGGTGATCGACGATGCCGAGGCGGATTGACAAGCGCGGTCGCGATCCACAACTCGGGCCCATGGCCAAGATCGAAATCTACACCAAGGCATTTTGCGGTTACTGCCACCGCGCCAAGACGCTGCTCGATAGCAAGGGTGCGGACTATGAGGAATTCGACCTCACCATGGGAGGGCCCAAGCGGCAGGAGATGATCCAGCGCGCCAATGGTCGCACCACCGTGCCGCAGATCTTCATCGACGGCGCGCATATCGGCGGTTCCGACGACCTCATGGCGCTGGAGCGTGAGGGCAAGCTGGACGCCTTGCTCGGTACGTGAGCGGTCCGGTGCGCGCCGCGATCCTTCAGATGACCAGCGGCATCGACCCGCTGGCCAACGCCAGTACGCTGGTCGATGCGATCACTGCGGCAGCGGGGGAGGGCGCAGCGATGCTGTTCACCCCCGAAATGTCGGGCCTGCTCGACCGCGACCGTCAGCGCGGGGCGGCGTCGATCGTGGCGCAGGATGACGATCCGGTCCTCGCCGCCGTCCGCGAAGCCGCCGCGCGCCACGGCATCTGGGTGCAGCTCGGCTCGCTCGCCCTGCGCGGCGACGGTGGCCGCTTCGTCAATCGCGGCTTTGTGATCGACGCCGATGGCGCCATCCGCGCCTCCTATGACAAGCTGCATCTCTTCGATGTCGACCTGCCCACAGGTGAACGCTGGCGCGAATCCGATGCCTATGCCCCCGGCGAGCGTGCGGTGGTGGTGGACACGCCGCTCGGGCCGCTCGGTCTGTCGATCTGCTATGATATTCGGTTTCCCGATCTCTACCGCGCGCTCACCGACGCCGGCGCGACCCTGCTCGCCGTGCCCGCCGCATTCACCCGCCCAACCGGCGCCGCGCACTGGCACACGCTGCTGCGCGCCCGTGCGATCGAGGCTGGCGTCCACGTCATCGCCGCCGCCCAGACCGGCACGCACGCGGATGGCCGCACCACCTATGGCCACAGCCTCGCCATCGATCCCTGGGGCGAAATCCTGCTCGACATGGGCGAACCGGTGGGCCTTGGCTTTGTCGAGATCGACCCCGCGCGTGTCGCCGACGTGCGCAGCCGTGTCCCCGCCATCGCGCACCGCCGCCCGATCCCGCCGGTGACCAGCGCATGATCGTGTTCGACCTCAAATGCGCCCACGCCCATGTGTTCGAGGCATGGTTCGGGTCGAGCGCAGATTACGAGGACCAGCGCACGCGCGGCCTCCTGTCCTGCCCGATCTGCGGCGACCTCGATATCGCCAAGGCGGTAATGGCCCCCAATCTCGCTGCCAAGGGCAACCGCGCCCCCGCCACGCCCGCAGGTACGCCCCCGGATCCCAAGGCGCTGATGGCCGCGCTCGCGCAGGTTCAGGCCAGGATGCTGGAGGGCTCGCAATGGGTCGGCATGTCCTTTGCCGACAAGGCGCGCGCGATGCACGCCGGCGAGGAAACCGCCGCCCCGATCCACGGCGAGACCAGCCTCGCCGAGGCCAAGGCGCTGATCGAGGATGGCGTCCCCGTCGCGCCCCTGCCGCTGCCGGTCATCCCGCCGGAGCAGTGCAACTGATTGACCAGATCGCCGCGCGCTCTTAACCAGCCCCGGCGTGTCTCGGTAGCTCAGCAGGATAGAGCAACGGTTTCCTAAACCGCAGGTCGGAGGTTCGAATCCTCTCCGGGACACCATTTCCCTGTTCCGGCCTGTTCCCCGGCATATCGACAAATCCCCGGGAAACTGCGATATTCTGGACCTGTAAGGCCCGGAATGTTTCCGATTGTTCCTGCATAATCCGCCCCGGCTGGGGGCATCGTTGGGGGCATGGCGGGCGCGGTAGGAAAGGGATGCCCCCAAATGGCGCTGACAGATTCTGAAATCCGCAGCTTTCGGGCGATGGACAAACCTTACAAGCGGGCGGACGGGGGCGGGCTGTATCTGGAGATATTCCCGAACGGCGCGAAGCTGTGGCGGTTCAAGTTCCGATTTGCCGCGAAGGAAAAGCGGCTGGCGTTCGGAGCCTATCCCGATGTCACGCTGGCGAGCGCCCGGCGGATGCGGGAGGCGGCGCGGACGACGCTCGCGGAAGGGCTGGACCCTGCCGAGCAAAAGAAGCGGGACAAGCGACAGGCGAAGCTGGAGGCGGACAACAGTTTCGGCAAGATCGCAGACGAGTTCATCGAATCTAAGATGACCGGCGATCGACGCGCTGACCGGACGCTGGTTCGGGCGCGGTGGTTTCTGGCGCTGTTGCGCCCGGCGCTGGGCAATCGCCCGATCACCGCGATCGAACCGGCGGAGTTGCTGGAGCCGCTGCGCAAGCTGGAGCGCAAGGGCAATCTGGAGAGCGCGCGGCGATGCCGGGCGTTTGCCAGCCGCGTGTTCCGCTACGCGGTTGCGACCGGGCGGGCGAAGTCGGACCCGGCGGCGCTGTTACGCGGCGCATTGTCCGCCCCCCAAGTCAAACACCATGCCGCAATTCTGGACCGGGCCAAGTTTGGCGAGCTGTTGCGCGCGATCGACGGTTTCGAGGGAAGCCCGATCACCCGGCTGGCATTGCAGATTGCCCCGCATGTGTTCGTGCGGCCCGGCGAATTGCGGCACGCGGAATGGGCGGAAATCGACCGGGCGGCGGCGCGCTGGGATATTCCTGCCAGTAAGATGAAAGGGCGGCGGCCCCATTCGGTGCCGCTGACCCGGCAGGTGCTGGCGTTGCTGGACGATCTGGAGGAACTGACCGGGGGCGGCAAATACCTGTTCCCGTCAATGCAGACGCTGAACCGTCCGATGAGCGAAAACACGATCAATGCCGCGTTTCGCCGGATGGGCTTTTCCAAGGATGAAGTCACCGGGCACGGCTTGCGGACAACCGCCTCCAGCTTCCTGAACGAAAGCGGGAAATGGTCAGCCGATGCAGTGGAGCGCGCGTTGGCGCATCGCGATAACGATGTGGTGCGCGGCATCTACAATAGGGGAAGCTATTGGGAGGAGCGAGTCGCGATGAACCAATGGTGGAGCGATCGGATCGATGGCATGCGGGATGGCGCGACTATTCACCGAATGGTGGCCGCTCCTGCATGAATTCTGTGGACGAACTGGCGACCGAAAATTTTCTTCTGTTCGCACCGCGTTCTCTTGCGGTCTGAGGAAGGCGCAGTTGGGCGCGAGTCGCGTCGCAAGTGTCGTTACGCGCGTGCCACGAGCCGAGTCATATGCGCGACGAGTGGAGTCGCTTGTCTACATCTGTTCGGCTTGGCGGGGCATTCCGGAATGCCTAGGGTGCTAGTGGTCATATCGGGAACAGACCCGGATGACAGCAACAGAGGACCACGAAGAATGCGACGACGATTTCTAACGATCCGGCAGTTCGCCGAACAGTATCAGGTTAGCCGCTCGACCATTTACCGGCTGCTGGCGGCTGGCAAGGTTATCAGCGTCAAAATTGGCCGGAGTGTTCGCATCACGGAAGATTCTGCCGTGGCATGGGAGCGCGGGCTGCAGCCCCCCGCGAACGACAATGGCTAATGCCGTGACCCTCAGGTTCGCACAGTTTGGCGACGGAACGAACCTGAGGGCGTGAGCATGCTTGGTCAGCGGTGCCCCGTTGGAAGTATCCTTCCAACATTTGGATGGCAACTTGTTTGGGCCGAATTGAGGCGGGATGCTGTTCGGGCGATCTGCTGACTGAGCACCTGACCGGGGAGCGATCGTTCCCCGGTCATTCTTTGAAACTTACGGCGGTTTGATCCGGTATGTCTCCGGAGGTTTCAGCCGCGCGCTATGATTATGGCGCGTTTTCAAGGTGTTCGGCGTGGTGACGGGTGGTCCTCTATTAAAGGGCGGAACTAGCGGACAGGAGACTGGGCGCGGCGGTGCGCGGAACACGCGCGGGCGGACGAGTGACTCGCTGACCGAACGGCAATGCCGGGACTTGATCGGGGCCCTACAGCGGGCGGAGGAAATCGGCGCGCCGTTCAACCGGTTCATAACGATCACGTGGGAGCGGAGCGGCATCGACCCGCGTGACAATGCCCGAGCGACCGGGCGGTTCATCAAGATGGCGAGCGACTGGATGCGTGCGCGTGGGTGCCGGTTGCGCTGGGCATGGGTGCAGGAATCAAGCGATGGGTTCCGCGCGCATGTGCATATGCTGTTACACGTTCCGCTTGATCTGCAGCCGCTGTTCGGGCCGATGCCGACGCGTTGGGTAAAGCGGATCGTGGAGACTGGCTATGTCGGGAAGACCACTGATAGCCAAAGGGTGCCCTATCCCCTGAACGCGGGCGATACAGCGTCGCTGGACGCCTATCGCGCGGAAATTGGGGGCAAGGTCCACTACATGCTCAAAGCGGCCCCGGCGGCGCTGGAGGCGCGGCTGGGGATGCTGGGCGCGGGGCCGAAAAGCTGGGGAAAGCCTTGCCGCGTATTCGGCAAGCGGCTGGCGATCTGGCAAGGCTGGCGGACCGATCCGGGCGGCTGAATTTTCGGCAAGTTGCCTAATAATTTCGGAAAATCTTGGCGCGGGTCGTTTCCCCGGATAGGCATTGCCGATGCCTGTTCGCCACCATCGCATTGCCCCAGCCGAAAGCCGCCAGCCGTGACCGACGCGAGCCTGTTCACGACCGGGGGGCTGTTCACCCAGGACTACCTAATCGAAGCGATCAAGGGCACCGCGCATTACCGGCAGGTGGATGCCCCGGGGATGCGCGCGGCGCTGTCCGACATCCTGACCCGCTTCCCGCATGGCAGCGGCCCGAATGAAGCGACGACCGAACAGGATTTGATTTGGCCGATCCTCCACCTGCTGGGCTGGACGGATTACCTGACCCAGCAAAATCTCAGCGGGTCCGGGCGCGTGGATGTCCCGGACGCGCTGCTGTTCATCGACGCGGGCGCTAAGGCGCAAGCCAACGCGCATCCGGAGGAATGGCGGCGCTATGCGTTCGGTGCGGCGATTGTCGAAAGCAAGCGCTGGGGCCGCGCGCTCGACCGGGCGGAAGGGCGCAAGGGCGACGATCGCGACACCCCCTCAACCCAGCTGTTGCGTTACCTTCGCCGCGTGGATGATCTGACCCAAGGCGGCGTTCGCTGGGGCATCCTGACCAATGGGGCGAAGTGGCGGCTGTATTTCTCCGGCGCGCGTTCGACCATCGACGACTATCTGGAACTCGACTTCGCCCGGATCATGGGGCTGGCGGGCGATGCGTTGCTGGACAGCGCGGTCAGCGAGGCGGAGCGCGACCATTGGCTGGCCGTATTCGTCGCGATGTTTTCGCGCACCGCATTCGAGCGCGCCACCACGACATCGCCCAGCTTCCACGATACCGCCCGGCGCGACGCGGCGCTGTATGAAGAGCGGGTGGCGTCGAACCTGTCGGACCTTGTGTTCGATCGCCTTTACCCGGCGCTAGGGCGTGCTGTGGCGCAAGCGGCACCGGCGGGCACCGATCTGGACGAAATCCGCCAAGCAACGCTGATCTTGCTCTACCGGCTGTTGTTCATCCTCTACGCGGAGGATCGCAGCCTGTTGCCGGTCAGCGACCGCCGGTTCGACGATTACGCACTGCGCAAGGCGCGGCTGGACGTTGGCGAGCGGAAAGACGCGGGGGACAGCTTTTCGACCGTCGCAAAAACCATCTGGAACCGCTTTGCCGACCTGTCGGAGATGATCGACAAGGGCGACGAATCCGTGGGCTTGCCCCCCTATAATGGCGGCCTGTTCAATGCCGAGCGCACCCCGCTGCTCAAAGCGATTGCGCTGGGCGATGCGATCATGTCGGACGCGCTCGACATCCTGTCGTTCGAACAGCGCGGCGGGCGGCGGCGCTATATCAATTATCGCGACCTGTCGGTTCAGCAACTGGGCTCAATTTACGAACGGCTGCTGGAGTTCGAACTGGTCCGCGACGACGCGGGCGCGGTGGATGTGCGCCCCAACCTGTTCGCACGCAAGAACAGCGGCAGTTATTACACACCGGACGATCTGGTCCTGCTGATTTTGGACGAAACCCTCGCCCCGCTGATCGACGATGCGATGGCGGCGTTCCGGGCGGCGCTCAAAACATTGAAGCCGGGCGACAGTGAGGATTACCGGATCACCCAGCTGCAAAAGGCGGACCCGGCGCGCGCCATAGCCCGGCTGCGCATTTGCGACCCGGCGATGGGGTCCGGTCATTTTCTGGTCAATCTGGTCGATCGCCTGACCAACCACACGCTGGACGCGATGGCAGAGGCGGCGGCGATGGCCCGCGACATCGCCAAGCTGGACTATGAAAGCCCGGTGGCGGAGGAAGTCCGCAAGGTTCGCTCGACCATTCGCCACAATGCGGAGGATGCGCGCTGGAGCGTAAGCGAAGAGCAGCTGGACGACCCCCAGCTGGTCAAGCGCATGGTCCTGAAACGCTGCATCTATGGCGCGGACAAGAACCCGATGGCCGTTGAACTGGCAAAGGTGGCGCTGTGGCTGCACACCTTTACCGTGGGCGCGCCGCTGTCGTTCATCGACCACCATCTGGCGGCTGGGGACAGCCTGTTCGGGCTGTGGGTGCGCGACGCGATCGACAAGGCGGGGCAGGGCGGCGCGCTGTTCCTGCATGAACCGATTTCGAACGCCCAACGCCAAGCGGCGGCAATGCAGACGATCGAGGCGCTGACCGACGCGGAAGTGGCGGAGGCGCATCGCAGCGCGGCGATGTGGCACGATGTGGAGGCACAGACGGGGCCGCTGGACGGCTTTGTCAGCTTCATGCACGCGCTCGACTGGCTGGACCTGAAAAAGCCCGACAAGGCGCTGGTAACGCTATGGCTGGACGGGCGGTTCGGCGACCCGATCCCGATCGCGCGGGGCCGGGTGGCACCGGAACCGGGCAAGGCGAAACGGGAGGAAGTCGAGCGCTTTACCGCGATCTGGAAACAGGCGCGCGAATTGATCGACGAAGAGCGCTTCCTGAACTGGCAAATCGCCTTTCCCGGCGTCTGGACCAACTGGAGCAGCGCGGCGCGGGAAGGCGGGTTCGATGCGATCGTGGGCAATCCGCCATGGGACCGGATCAAGCTGCAACAGGTGGAATGGTTCGCTGCGCGGCGACCGGAGATTGCGAAGGCGCAACGCGCATCTGACCGAAAACAAATGATCGCCAAACTTAAGGAAACGGACGCGCCGCTTTATGATGATTTTCTAAAGGCCGAAGGTCGCGCCTTGGCATCCGCTCGTATTTCTCGGGACACCGGCTATTTTCCGCTGATGAGCCAAGGTGACATCGATATCTACAAGTTGTTCGTCGAAAGAGCCGAGTCGCTCATAAACAAGCGAGGAATGGTTGGTCTTGTGACTCCAATTGGAGTCGGAGCGGATAATTATGCCGCCGCATTTTTTTCAAAACTCGCAGCCCGGCGAAGGCTAAGGGCATTTATCGCGTTTGAAAACAGGCGTCATTGGTTGTTTGCAGATGTTCACACTGAAGATCAGCCTACGATTATTGTATATTCCGGTGAAGGGCGTGAGAGTGATTCTTTCAAATATGCTGTAAAACTAGACAAAATTCCGACCGGTTCTGACAATCTTATTCAAAATCTGACGGCGGAGATTCTGGCTAGGGTTAATCCAAATACCGGAACCGCTCCAATATTGAGGAATGCAGAAGATTTGCCACTGATAACTGGAATTTATTCCCGTGTTCCAGTTCTTTTGGACAAGTCAAGTGATGCGCCGGTTGCTACGTGGCCGGTGCGCTACGTAACAATGTTCCATATGACGAATGACAGTGCCTTGTTTCGCACTCGCGCGGAACTGGAAGGCAAGGAAGGTGCTTGGCCTGTAAGACAGAGCCGGTGGCAGTCTTCTAGTGGCGAGTGGTTGCCACTATTTGAAGGAAAGAGCATTCAAATCGATAATCATCGCTATGCGGGGATTGCGTTCTCGCATACTGGAACGAGTGGCCAAGGCGTTAGTATTCATGCTAACAAATCCGATTGGTCGAATGCAATGTTTTCTACTGTCCCGAGATACTGGGTCGCGGCGAGTAACGTGCACCCTAGGAAAGAATATCACTTTTCGTTTAATGGAATATGCAATTCAAACAACGAACGCACCTTAATCAGTGCGATAATTCCTGACGTCGGCTGTGGAAATTCGCTACCAATACTGGATACCGACGGCGCCATTTCGAAGTGTTTGTTACAGGGAAATTTTGGTTCTATTCCTCTGGACTATGTTTTGCGTCAAAAGTTACAGAGCAGAAATCTCAATAAGTATATGGTCGAGCAACTCCCGATCATCCCGCCAGCCGCCTACACCCGCATGTTCGGCCCCAAATCCGCCGCTGACATCGTGCGGGAGGCGGTGCTGGAACTGACCTATACCGCGCACGACATGGCCCCGTTCGCGCGCGATCTGGGGCATGTGGATGGCGAGGGGAATGTCCTGTCCCCGTTCCCGTGGGATGAAATGCGGCGGCTGCATTTGCGCGCGAAATTGGATGCCCTGTATTTCATCCTCTACGGCGTGTTCGACCCAGCCGATCGCGAGCGGAGCCGCGACGACATCCGCTACATCTACTCGACCTTCCCGATCGTCGAGCGGCAGGAACTGGCGGCGCATGACCGCTATCTCAGCCGCGACCTGTGCCTTGCCTATGTCAACGTGCTCGACGCGGGACAGCCCGACGCGGTGGTTTCGGTCTGATATGGTTCGGCGGACGAAAGGCGATGTCATGCTGGCGGATGGCGTCCATTGGTTTGCCCTCCCGCTTGCGGCTGCGCATATCGGGCTGACCAAAAAGGAACTGACCGCGCTGGCGCTGGAGGATGGCGTCCGCTGGCGTCCGGACGACTACGGGCAACCCGGCTGGGTAGCGGAGCCCGATCTGGTCGAGCGGCGCAAGGCGCATCTGGAGGCGGAGCGGGAACGCGCGGCAAAGAAGGCGGTGCGGATCAAACGCCCCCTGACCGATGCCCAGGTCAACGCTCGCAACCGGCACAAGATCAAGCTGGACGATTATGCCGACATCGGAACCCGGCGAAGCGGTGGCGGCTATCCCGCCAGCATCCACACGCTCCGGCTTAACGTCCCGTCCGACCCGATGCCCGAACGCCCCCAGCTTCCGGGCGACATCGAACGGCGCAAGAAACTGCTGGGGGCGGGGGAAGGGTAATCCCTACGCCTTCCAATCGGGAAACCAATCGCCCAGCCGCTGAATATCGCTAACACAGGTTTTCCCGCGCGGGCGCGCGCGAGGCGTGCTATCAGTCGGCCCATGATGGGGAGCAAGCTTTTACCCGCGCTGTTGCTCTTTACGCTGACCGCGTGCGGCGGAGCCGATGCTGGTTCCGATGATAGCGAGGCGAGCATTTCGTCGCGCGATGACACCGAGTCCGAACCTTCCGACGAATCCGAAGAGACCGGCGAAGAGCGCGGCGGCGAGACCTATTCGGAGTTTGACGACCGGCGCGACAGCTATGACGGCGCGCGGGGCACCTATGCCGGAGATGGCTGCACCGTGGATTGCAGCGGCCATGACGCGGGCTATCGCTGGGCGGAGGAGCGCGGCATTTCCGACCCCGACAGTTGCGGCGGGAAAAGCTGGAGCTTCGAAGAGGGGTGTCGCGCCTATGCGGAGGGCCGCGCGCGCGAAGAGGAAGCTGGGGCGGACGCTGCCGAGGCGTCCGCCGATGACGACCGGGAATCCTACTAATGGGCGGCTGGGGTTCCGGACGGCAAGGCGGGCGACCGCTGGCGGATCACAGTTTCCGCGTTGACCTGAATTGGATGCTGCGCACCGGTCACGCTAGGCCGGGCGCGCGGATGAGCGGGACACTCCGCTGGAGCCGGGGCGGTGAGCATGCCGGGTCTATCGGCTATGTGGCGGACCTAGAGGACCAACAGCCGCATCTTGTCCTGACCTATCGCCGGGGAAGCGGAGCGAGCGCGGAGCAGGTCGAGCAGCGGATACGCCTTTGCCGAACGCGCCCGCATTATGGCGGGTTTCGGTGGTGGATGATCTGCCCCTATCGCGGGGTCCGGGCGGCGAAGCTGTATTTGCCCCCGCATGGCGACCGCTTCGCATCGCGCACGGCTTGGCGGCTGGGCTATCACTCGCAACGCATTGCCGATCACGATCGACCTTTCGAGGCGCTGTTCCGGCTGCAAAAGCGGCTGGGCGGGCCGCAAGGATGGGAGGCCGGACTGCCCCGGCGTCCGAAAGGCATGTGGAATCGGACCTATGCGCGCATGTGGCGGGAGTATGAGGCGCTGGACGGGCAATGCGCGGTAGTCATGCACGGGATGCTGTCCCGGCTGGCGGGCTGAGCGCGTCCCGACCGACGCGAAGCCGACATCCCCCAACCTGTCCCGGCACCCCGCCCCGGCAAATTATTTTAGGGGCACCGGGCACGTTTGGGGGCAGAATTGGGGGCATGCTGACAAGTCAGCTATAAAATACACAACAAAAGCAACGGATTAAGCTGCCTTTTCGAATCCTCTCCGGGACACCATTTCCCCCGATCAGTGACAGCTGTTCGCGGCACTCGCGTCCAGATCCAGACACCGCCCGTCGATCTCCGCCGGATCGATCTTGAGCCCGACCACGCTCGCCAGCGTCGGCAGGATGTCGGCGGTCTCGACGCCATTGGGCTGGTTGAACGGCGTCACGCCCTTGCGCCAGAACAGGATCGGCACGCGGCGGTCATAATCCCACACGCTGCCATGCGTCGCCACCGCACCGCCCGGCACCGGGATCGGCGTCACGCGCGGCTTGAGCGCGACATAGAAGTCGCCCGAGCGGTCGGGATGATAGGATGCGCGCACACGCTGGATCAGCGTCCAGCTTTCCGGCGGGCCGCTCGGGCTCTGCGTCGCCATGATCTCCGCACCGGTGAAGACGGCGGCGACCTGCGGGTGCGCGCGATACTGCGCCACCGCCTCGGCCAGCACCTTGGCGCGCAGCTTGGGCGCGAGCTTGGGATCGATATAGATGTCGCCGAAATTGCCGCCCCACAACAGGCGGCGATCGCCCAGCTTCAGCGCCGCCGCCACCTTGTCGCTCATCGGCTTCGACGACAGCCCGGTCTGCGCGCGCGCGGCGTCGGGGATGCCGTGCAGCACATTGCGCTCGGGCAGATCATGGCCGCCATGATCGGCGGTCAGCACCACTTGATAATCCACCCCGCTGCGGTCGAGCACGTCGAAAAACGCGCCCAGATCGCGGTCGAGGCTGGTAAGCTGCAGACACATCTCTGTGCCCTCGGTGCCATAGCCATGGCCGACATAGTCGGTCGCCGACGCGCCCACGATCAGCACATCGGTCGCCGCGCCCCGGCCGAGTTGCATCTCTTCGAAGAACGCCGCCGCCAGCGCCAGCGTCGCGCCGTCCATCTCGGGCGATGCGCGGAAGGCGCGGGTGTCGCCCGCCTCGCGCGCGAACCGCCCGGTGCCAACGGTGCGGCTGCCCGCGCTCACCGCGGCATCGCGCGGCTTGCAATAGTCGGGCAGCTCCAGCGCGGGCTGCGCCTTGGCGATCTGTGCGGCGATCGCGGCGTTGGCGCGGGTCACGATTGGTGCCTCGGCGGTGCCGGTATAGGTGACAAAGCCCTTGCCGCCCCACCACCAGGTCTGGTCGGCGGTCTTGCCGCCCATCATCACCGCCGCGCGATCCTTCCCCGCAACCGATACGACGCGCGTCGCCGGGGTCGCCGCCTTCATCCGGTCGCCCAGCGTCGGCACCAGCAGATGCACCGGCGACACCGTGTATTTCTCCGACGTGCTGCCCGCCACGCGCTCATCCTCGGCACAATAGATCGTCGTGTCCTCACGCGCGGTTTTCAGGTCGACCCAGTCATTGGCGACGATGCCGGTGCGCGACGGGCGGCTGCCGGTCAGGATCGTCGAATGGCCGGGGCAGGTCTCGGTCGCAGCATGGCTTTGATAGCCGGAAAACACCACGCCGCGCGCCAGCCGCGCCAGCCCGCCGGTGAAATAGGTGCGGTAGGCCGCGAACAGGTCGGTCGAAAACTGGTCCACCGAAATCGTGACGATCAGCTTGGGTGGAGCCGCCGGGGCAGGCGCCGGAGCAGCTTCCTGTGCCGCAACCGGAACGGCGATCAGCATGGCAGTGGCGAGCAATCGAGCGAACATGAACCCTCCGGCATGGCAAAAATGGCCGCGCCCGCTATGTTCCCGCAACGTCGATACGGCAAGGGTTGGCAATGCGCAGATTCGGTTTGGCCTGGGTGACTTTCCTGCTGGCGCTGGTTGCCCTGCCAGCGGCCGCGCAGCCCGCGGGCCAGAACAACCTGACCGTCGATCTGCTCGCGGAGAGCGACGCCCCCGCCGCCGGAAGCGAGGTCACGATCGCCTTCGTCGCCCAGCCCAACCCCGGCTGGCACGGATACTGGAAGAACCCCGGCGATGCGGGCCTCGACACCCGCCTCGACTGGACGCTGCCCCAAGGCGTGACCGCAGGCGAGCTGCGCTACCCGGTGCCGACCCGGCTGATGATCGCCGGGATCATGAACTATATCTACAAGGGCAATTACACCCAGTTCGCGACGCTGAAGATCCCCGCCGGCCTCGCCCCAGGAACGCAGCTCCCGATCGCGGTGCGCGCCGACTACCTGATCTGCACCGATGAAATCTGCGTCCCCGAGACCGAAAATCTGACGCTGAACCTGACCGTCGGTGACGGGTCGATCACCCCCGAGCGCCGCGCGCAGTTCGACCAGTGGCGCCGCCTGCTGCCCAAGCCGCTCGGCAGCCAGGCGCAGTTCCAGGTCACCGACGGCACGCTACGGATCGCGATCCCGTTCCCCGCTTCGGTCGATCTGTGGAAGGACGCCTATTTCTTCGCCCAGACCCCCGACGCCGTCACCTATTCCGCGCCCCAAACCGTCACCCGCGACGGCGACACGCTGATCCTGTCGGTCAAGGCCGGGTCGAAAGTCCCCGAACGGCTCGACGGCATCCTCGCCACCGGTGAGCGTGACGGCTTTGCGCTGACCGCCATCCCCAGCACCGTCGCCGCCGCATCCGCAGCGCCAGTCGGCATCGACTGGAGCGCCGCCCTGCTCGCGCTCGGCGGCGCGCTGCTCGGCGGGCTGATCCTCAACATCATGCCGTGCGTCTTTCCGATCCTCAGCCTCAAGGCGCTGAGCCTCGCCAAGAGCGGCACGAGCGAAGCCCATGCCCGCGCCGAAGGCCTCGCCTACACGGCTGGCGTCGTCCTCGTCGTCCTCGCGCTCGGCGGCCTCATGCTCGGCCTGCGCGCTGCAGGGGCGAGCGTCGGCTGGGCGTTCCAGCTCACCGACCCGCGCGTCATCCTGCTCCTGTTGCTCCTCGTCCTCGGCATCGCGCTCAACCTTGCGGGGTTGTTCGAGCTGATGACCCCCAAATTCGCCGGCCGCCTCGCCAACGGCGGCAGTGGCGGCGCATTCATGACCGGCGCACTCGCCGCGTTCATCGCCACGCCCTGCACCGGCCCGTTCATGGGTGCCGCGCTCGGCGCCGCGCTCGTGCTGCCCTGGTATATCGCGCTCATCATTTTCTTCGGCCTCGGCCTCGGCCTCGCGCTGCCGTTCCTGCTGCTCGGCTTCGTCCCCGCGCTGCGCCGGATGCTGCCCAGGCCGGGCGCGTGGATGGACACATTCCGCAAGATCCTGTCGGTCCCGATGTTCCTCACCGCGATCGCGCTCGCCTGGGTGCTCGGCGGCCTCACCGGCGTCAACGGCATGGCCACCGGCCTGATCGTCGCGCTCGCGCTTGGCGTCGTGCTGTGGGTGCTCGGCCGGCGCCAGCTGCGCGGGGCCGGGAATGGCATCGCCTGGGCGCTCAGCCTCGCCATCGTGATCGGCGGCATGTGGCTGGTCGGCACCATCGAAAAGCCCCCCGCTGCCGCAGCCAGTGTCTCCGGCGCGCAGCCCTTCAGCGAAGCCAGGCTCGCCGAGCTGCGCGCCCAGAACAAACCCGTCTTCGCCTATTTCACCGCCGACTGGTGTGTCACCTGCAAGGTCAATGAAAAGGCAGCGATCGAGACCGACGCGGTCCGCGACGCCTTCGCCAAGGGCGGCGTCACCGTCCTTGTCGGCGACTGGACCGACGGAGACCCCGCGCTTGGCCGCTTCATCGAACGCCACAACCGCGCGGGCGTGCCGCTCTACCTGTGGTATCCGGCCGGCGCGCGCGAACCTCAGGTCTTGCCGCAGCTTCTCACGCAAGGCATGTTGACCGAGCTGACCGGGGGCAAATGATCCGCAGATCAAGGAGATGAGCCGATGCACCGACTGATCCCATTTGCAGCCGCCGCCGTCGCGGCGCTCGCACTCCCCGCCGCCGCAGAGCAGACCAACGGCCAGAAAGCGACCGATTTCAAACTGACCGACGCCAGCGGCAAGACCGTCCAGCTGAGCGACTTCAAGGGCAAGACCGTGGTGCTGGAGTGGAACAACCCCGGCTGCCCGTTCGTGCAGCGCCACTACGAAGGCAACATGCAAAAGACCCAGGCCGCGGCCAGGGCCGGCGGCGTGGTGTGGCTGACGATCAACTCCGGCGCACCGGGCAAGCAGGGTTACATGCAGGGTGCCGAGGCACAGAAATGGGTCGCGGACAAGAAGGCGAGCCCCGCCCATTACCTGCTCGACCCCAAGGGCGTGGTCGGCAAGGGCTATGCCGCCAAGACCACCCCGCACCTGTACATCATCGACGGCGCGGGCACGCTGCGCTTCCAGGGCGGCATCGACGACAAACCCGCCGCCCGCGTCGAGGAAATGGGGTCGGCACGCAACCACGTCCTCGCCGCGCTGAACGAGATCAAGGCGGGCAAGCCGGTCTCGGTCGCCCAGACCACGCCCTATGGCTGCTCGGTCAAATACGCCGAGTGAACGGGCTTTCCTTCCCTGTGATAGGGGGCAGGGAAGGAGAGAAGGTCGGGGGAAACCCCGGCCTTTTTTATCCCTACCTGCGCAGCAGGGGAGGGGGGACCATCAGAAGGATGGTGGAGGGGGCCGTCGCTGATCTCAAGCAGGATCTCGATCATAATGTTGTGATCCCTCAAGCCGCGGAAGGTCGGGTAACTCGCTATTCCGCACAGCCGGAGTATCAGGGTCGAAGCATTGTGCCGGTGGCTATTCAGGCTGCCGCCACGGAGCCGGCTGAGCTGGTGCACGATATTGCGATATGGGGGACTGAGTTGAACTGCAGCTAGCCGACGATCTTGGGGAAGTCGGCCGTTGATCGTGACGCTGCCCCGCTTTGTTGGATACAAGTTGGAAATTTCCTGATCTGCTCCACCCATGCCGCCGACCCCGCGTCCCAGCACCACGCCTAGCCTGACACCCAAGTCGCGCCAACGTCGCGCACCTGTCGCGCCAGTGTCGCGTCGCAGTTCCCTCCCAGTCCCAAACCCGCCCCCTCCCAGTCGCCTCACCCCAAAACACCCCCATCATCGTCAGCTTCGTCGGCCCGCTCCACACCCCCTTGTGCAACGCAACAAAGCATTGCAGCATGGAACCGTTACGGGGTTCGGGACTTTGGAGGCCTGATGGGGGAAAGCCGCGCGTTCGACGAGATCTGGGGTCATGGTGGGCCGGCCAAGCCGCGACCTGAATTCAACGAACTCGCGCGCTGGATGGCCGACACCCCGCACGCCGAACTCCACCGTCGCCAGCAATCGGCCGAAGCGACCTTCCGCCAGCTCGGCATCACCTTCGCCGTCTATGGCGACACCGACGCCAGCGAACGCATCATCCCGTTCGACATCGTCCCGCGCATCTTCATGCACGACGAATGGGCGCGCCTGTCCGAAGGGCTGGTGCAGCGGGTCGAGGCGATCAACGCCTTCCTCCAGGACATCTACGGCGAACGCCGCATCCTGAGCGAGGGTGTGCTGCCCCCCGAACTGGTGCTGTCAAATCCGCAATTCCGCCCCGAAGTCGCCGGCATCCGCCCGCCACACGATATCTGGGCGCATATCTGCGGCATCGATCTGGTCCGTACCGGGCCGGACGAATTCTATGTGCTCGAGGATAATGCCCGCACCCCGTCGGGCGTGTCCTACATGCTTGAAAACCGGGAGGCGATGATCCGCCTCTGCCCCGAATTGTTCCGCAGTTTCCGCGTCGCAGCAGTCGACAGCTACAGCGACATGCTGCGCGAAACGCTCTACTCGGTCGCGCCGGAACGCCGCAGCGCCAGTCCCGTCGCGGTCGTGCTGACCCCGGGCCATTTCAACTCGGCCTATTACGAACACAGCTTCCTCGCCGACACGATGGGGGTGGAGCTGGTCGAGCCCGCCGACCTGCTGGTCGATGACGATATCGTCTATATGCAGACCATCGCCGGGCGGGTCCGCGTCGATGTGATCTATCGCCGCATCGACGACGATTTCCTCGATCCTTTGGTGTTCCGCCCGGATTCGCTGCTCGGCGTTCCCGGCATCATGGCCGCCTATCGCGCCGGCAATGTCGCGCTGGTCAACGCACCGGGCAACGGCATCGCCGATGACAAGGCGATCTACAGCTACATGCCAGAGATCGTGAAATTCTATTCGGGCGGCGAGGCCAAGCTGCCCAATGTCGAAACCTGGCGCTGTCGCGAGCCCGATGCGCTGAAATACACGCTCGACCATCTCGACAGCCTCGTGGTCAAGCTGGTCGATGGCTCGGGCGGCTATGGCATGCTGGTCGGCCCCACCGCGAGCAAGAAGGAGATCGAGGCGTTCCGCGCCGCGCTGATCGCCGAACCGCATCGCTACATCGCACAACCGACGCTGGCGCTGTCGACGGTGCCGACGGTGACCGAGACCGGCCTTGCCCCGCGCCATGTCGATTTCCGCCCCTTTGTCCTCACCGGCTCGGACGGCGTCCGCGTCGTCCCCGGCGGCCTCACGCGCGTCGCGCTCAAGGAAGGGTCGCTGGTCGTCAATTCCAGCCAGGGCGGCGGGACCAAGGACAGTTTCGTGCTGCTGCCCGACCGGCCCGTACAGGGACAGGAACAGACGCAGGTGGTCGGCTGATGCGCATGCTCTCCCGCACCGCGGCGTCGCTCTACTGGCTCGGCCGCTATGTCGAGCGCGCCGATTTCATCGCCCGGCTGGTCGAAGCGACCGTGCGCCTCGACGCGCTGTCCGCCCGCCCGGCGGGGGAAGCGGCCTGGGCCAGCGCGCTCAGCGTCACCTATACCGAAGAGGCCTATGCCGCCGCGCACCAGTCGATCAGCCAGCAGCCGGTGGCGCATTTCCTGACGCTCGACATGAGCCACTCCGGCTCCATCGTCCGCTGCCTCGAACAGGCGCGCAACAATGCCCGCGCGGTGCGCACCTCGTTGACGCGCGAAGCCTGGACCGCGATCAACCGCCTCTGGCTCCTCTTCGCCAAGCGCGTCAGTCCCGGCGGAACCACGACGACGCTCTCGCTGATCGAAGGCATCATGGCCGAAGCGCGCGGCTTCGAAGGCGCGATCCACCGCATGATGGACAATGAAGCGACGATGCTGATCCAGCTCGGCGCCGCGATCGAGCGGGCGGACAACACCGCGCGGTTGCTCGACGTCAAATATCACCTGCTGCTGCCGGAGGGCGAGCGGATAGGGGGGCTGGTCGATCGCGACCAATGGACCACGATCCTGCAGACCGTATCGGCGGTCACCGCCTATCGCTGGCTCTACAGCGACGGGCTGCGGCCCGCCAACGTCATCGACCTGCTGATCACCCGCTCCGAACTGCCGCGCAGCCTGGCGGGCTGCGTGCAGGAAGTGGTGGAACAGCTCAACGCCCTCGCCAAGCGCACCGGGCTGCAGGGTGAGGCCGACCGCATGGCCCGCGCGCGCATCGCAAGGATGCAGAAAACCCGCGCACATGAGGTGATCGTCAGCGGCCTGCACGAATATCTTCAGGCATTCATCCGCGAAAACGCATTGCTCGACGCGGCGATCGCGCGCCAGTTCAGGTTTATCTGATGCGTCTCGCGATCGACCACCAGACCCGCTACCGTTTTAGCAGTCCGCAGCAGCGGCTGGTCCAGACGCTGCGCCTGACGCCGGGCGACACCCATGACCAGACCGTGGTGGACTGGCGCATCGACGTCGATTGCGACGTCCGGCTGCGCGATGCGATCGACGGCTTCGGCAACCGCGTCACGATGCTCTACGCCGAAGGGCCGATCGACCGGATCGAGATCAACGTCGCCGGACAGGTGCTGACGACCGAGGCGGACGGCCTGATCCGCGGCAGCAACGAGCCGCTGCCGCCCGCGCTGTTCAACCGCACCACGCCGCGCACCGCGCCCAGCGCGGCGCTCGCCGAACTGGCCCGCGCGGCGGCGGGGGAGGGGGACGCGCTCGACCGGCTCCACCGCTGGAACCTGGCCCTCGCCGGTCGTTTCCCCGACGCCACCGACCTGCCCGACAGCGGCGCGACGGCGGCCGAGGCGTTTGAGGGCGAACCCAATGCCCGCGACCTCGCCCATATCTTCATCGCCGGGGCCTCGGCACTCGGACTCCCGGCGCGCTACGTCTCGGGCTATCGCAATTGCGGTGAGGCAACCTGCCCGCCGCATGGCTGGGCCGAGGGCTGGATCGATGGACTGGGCTGGGTCGGGTTCGATCCGTCGGCGGGCATCTGCCCCGACGCCAACTATGTCCGCGTCGCCACTGCGCTCGATTTCAACGGCGCCGCGCCGATCGCCGGTATCCGGCAAGGCGAAGGGGTGGAGGAGCTGTCCGTGGAGCTGCAGGTCGAACGGATGAACGGCGACGCCTGATTTCAGGCGAAAGCGCGCAGCCGCATCGGCTGGGGCGCAGCTTCGGCAACGGTCGCATCGGCATCGTCCGGCATCCGCGACCAGCCATTGGGGCCAAGCACCTCCATCGGGCGATAGCGCGTCTTGTAGGCCATCCGCTCGCTGCCCTTCACCCAATAGCCAAGATAGACATAGGGCAGCCCGGCGCTGCGGGCGCGGACGATGTGATCCATGATGATCAGATTGCCCAGGCCCTGCCGCTCGGGATGGTCGGCGGCGAAAAAGCTGTAGATCATCGACAGCCCATCGGCCTGCTGATCGGTGATGCAGGCGCCGACCAGCGCACCGCCCAGTTCCTCCGGCTCGCGATATTCAATGACATAGGTGCTGACCGGCGACTGCTCGACCATGTCGGCATAATCGGTCTCGTCCATCATCGTCATGCCCCCGGTGGGGTGACGCGCGGCAAGGTAGCGGCGCAGCAGCGCATATTGCTCCTCGGTCGCCCAGGGGCGGCACGCGGTGACGGAAAGGTCGGAATGGCGGCGGATCAGCTTGCGCTGCGTCGCGTTGGGCCGGAACTCGTCATTGACGACGCGCACGGAGAGACAGGCGTTGCAGCCGACGCAGCTCGGCCGATAGGCGACCGACTGGCTGCGGCGAAACCCGATGCGGCCCAGCGCATCGTTCAGCTCGCCGGCGTGTGGGCCGTTCAGCTCGGTGAAGATCTTCCGCTCCTGCCGCCCGGGCAGGTACGGACAGGCGGAGGGGCTGGTCACGAAGAACCGTGGAAAGCGCGTCAGTGCCGTCACCCGTTCGCCCCTTTCAACCACGCAATATGCGCCGAACGCGACCCTTATGAAGCGGCGGAATCACGATGAAAAGCCGATTTACCATGAAAATGGGTTAACGGCGGCGCAGTGATAATTCGGGATTGCGCAGCCGAAAGACACGCGCATCGCACATGTACCGCAGTGGCGATTCGGTGGGGAGAGGCGCGCGACTCGGTTCGCCGCACGCCAGATTCGGTTCGTCGTCGAGCTGTGGAAAAGCGTCAGTCGAGCTCGACCATGCTCACCGAATAGCCCGCCGCACGCAGGGCCGCCATCAGCCGGTCGAGATGCGCGCCGTCCCGCGTCTCGCATTCGATGTCGGTGATCAGGCCCTTGGCGGGAAGCGAGGTGAACACGCGCTGGTGATACACCTCGATGATGTTGACGCCCTGTTCGTGGAAGATGCGGCTGACGTGGAACAGCGCGCCGGGGCGGTCCTGCAACCGGATGCGCAGCCGCGCGAGCCGGCCCGAGCGGGCGAGGTCGCGCAGCAACACATTGGCGAGCAGCCGCGTGTCGATATTGCCGCCGCACAGCACGATGCCGATCGTCCGGCCCGCAAACCGCTCCTGATTGGACAGCAGTGCCGCGAGGCCCGCCGCGCCCGCGCCCTCGACCACGGTTTTTTCGATCTGTAGCAACAGGCTGACCGATTCCTCCAGCTTGCGCTCGCTGACCAGTACGATGTCATCGACCAGCGCCTCGATCACCTGCGCGGTGATCGTGCCCGGTTCCTTGACCGCGATACCCTCGGCCAGCGTGTCGCCGCCGATGGCAAGGTCGGTGCCCTTCACGCGGTTGTACATCGACGGAAACAGTTCCGCCTCGACCCCGACGACCTCGATCGCGCGGTCGGCCGCCTTGGCGACGGTCGCCATGCCGGACACCAGCCCGCCGCCGCCGATCGGCACGATCAGCGTGTCGATGTCGGGCGCATCGGCCAGCATCTCCAGCGCCACCGTGCCCTGACCCGCCATGATCCGGGGATCGTCGAACGGATGGACGAACGTATAGCCGTTGGACGCCTCCAGCTGCCGCGCATGGGCATAGGCTTCGTCGAACGTCTCGCCCTCCAGGATCACGCTCGCGCCATGGCCCTCGGTCTGCGTCACCTTCACCGTCGGGGTCGGCTTGGGCATGACGATCGTGACCGGGATGCCTAGGCGATTGCCGTGATAGGCCAGGCCCTGCGCATGATTGCCGGCCGACGCCGCGATCACGCCCTTTGCCCGCGCGGCATCGTCGAGCTGAAGCAGCGTGTTGAGCGCGCCGCGCTCCTTGTACGCCGCGGTGAACTGCAGGTTTTCAAACTTCAGATACACGGTCGCGCCGGTCAGGTCGGACAGCGTCTTGCTGTGCAAGGTCGGCGTGCGCACGATCGATCCGCCAATCCGCTCCGCCGCCATCTGCACATCGGCCAGAGCGAGGGGAAGGGGAGTGGGGTCGGACGCAGCCTGGGTTGCCATCATGAATCTTTCGCAATCCCGGAAATGCCGCCGGGCCGGTGCGCGCGCCCTAGACCATCTGGCGCGATGGGGGAACACCGCCTATTCGAAACGCGCGCCAAGCCCAGCTTTGTGCCTGGCCCTGTTTACTGGAGACCTGCGTGCGCCTTCCCGGTTCCTTTGCTCTGATCGCCGCCATGCTGCTGTCCACCCCGGCGCTTGCCGATGCGCTGGTCGACAATCTCGATGGCATCACGCTGGACGAACAGGGTGAAGTCGTGCGGTTCACCGGCATCGTCATGTCGCCCGATGGCAAGGTGGTGAAGCTGCTCAGGCGCGGCGACAAGCGGCCCGAGCGCCCGGATTGGCGTGCCGATCTCAAGGGTCGCGTGGTCATTCCCGGCATGGTCGATGCGCATGGCCATGTCATGAATCTCGGTTTCCGCGCGCTGGCGCTCGACCTGTCGGCGACCCGCTCGCTGGTGGATGCGCAGGACGCGATCCGCCGCTATGCCACTGAAAACCCCACGCGCCGCTGGATCACCGGTGGCGGGTGGAATCAGGAAGTCTGGGGCCTTGGCCGTTTCCCCACTGCGGCGGAACTGGATGCTGCGACCGGCGATGTCCCGACCTGGCTGGTCCGCGCCGACGGCCATGCCGGCTGGGCGAACAGCGCGGCGCTGAAGGCGGCGGGAATCACCGCGGCGACCAAATCGCCCGCCGGTGGCCGGATCGAGCTGGTGGCGGGCAAGCCCGGCGGCGTCTTCGTCGATGCGGCGATGGAGCTGATCGAAAAGGTGCTGCCCCAGCCGACGCCGCGCGACCGCAATGCCGCCTTCATCAAGGCACAGGAAATCCTGTTGTCGATGGGCGTTACCGCCAGCGCGGACATGGGCACCAGCGTCGATGACTGGCTGACCTATCGTCGCATGGGCGATATGGGTCTGCTGCGGATGCGGATCATGTCCTATTCGGATGGGGTCGAAACCGCGCTGCGGGTCGGCGGCAGCGGCCCGACGCCGTGGCTTTACGGCGACAAGCTGCGCATGGGCGGGATCAAGCTCTACACCGACGGCGCGCTCGGATCGCGCGGCGCGTGGCTCAAGACGCCCTATAGCGATGCACCGGGCAATCGCGGCCTGCCGTTCCTGACCGATGCCCAGCTGTCGAACCTGCTCGTGCGCGGCGCGATGGACGGGTTCCAGTTCGCGATCCACGCGATCGGGGACCGCGCGAACCAGCAGGTGCTCGACGCGATCACCGAGGTCAGCGACACCTACAAGGGCGATCGCCGCTGGCGGATCGAGCATGCTCAGGTCGTCGACCCCGTCGACCTGCCGCGCTTCGCCAAGCTCGGGGTGATCGCGTCGATGCAGCCGGTGCACCAGAGCAGCGACCGCACCATGGCAGAGGCCCGCGTCGGTGCGGCGCGGCTGGCGGGTGCTTATGCATGGAAGTCGATGCTGGACAGCGGCGCGCGGATTGCCTTCGGGTCCGACTATCCGGTCGAACGTCCAAATCCGTTCGAGGGTTGGGCGACCGGCTTCACGCGTCAGGACGGGCAGTCTCAGCCGTTCGGCGGCTGGCGACCCGAAGAAGCGCTCTCGCGTGAGCGCAGTTGGCGGGCGTTTACGCTGGATGGCGCCTATGCCGGATTTGCCGAAACCAGGTTCGGCCATCTCGCGCCGGGCATGCGCGCGGATTTCATCGTGGTGGACCGCGATCCGCTGCTGGCGTCGCCCAGCGACTTGCGCGCAACGGTGGTGATCGAAACCTGGGTCGGCGGCGAGCAGGTCTATCGCCGTCCGGGCAGCGACGCGTCGGGCGGGCGCTAGTTCGACCCAGCATCGGCGCGCGCCCGCGCCGCCGGGAGGCCCGTTAAACGCATTCGGCCCGCCCGACCGGACCGCCACCGCGAGGGAGTGGGTGGGGTTCGGCGGGCGGGCCGTTCGCGCTCCGGGAAGGCAGCGCGAAACAGCAGTGGGTCAGGCGGCCATGTGCAGCGGTGCGCTCACCCGACCGCCACCGGTGCCGGGCTGAAACGCGCTGGCATGCTCGGCGAGACGATCCGCTTCGGTGCTCAGCGTCTGTGCCGCTGCCGAAGTCTGTTCGACCATTGCCGCGTTCTGCTGGGTCGCGCCGTCGAGCGACTGGATCGCACCGGACACTTCGCTGATCGCGGCGGCCTGCGACCGGCTGCCTTCCGCGACGGTGCCGAGCAGGCTGTTGACCTCCTCCACATCGGTCGCGATGCCGACCAGCGCGGAGTCGACGCGGCGCACCGCCTGGACGGCGCCTTCGATATCGACCTGGGTCGCGGTCAGCTGCTCGCGTGCCTGCTTCGATTCTTCTTCGGCACGCATGGCGAGCGCGGAGACAAGGTCGGCAACGACCGCAAAGCCGCGGCCGGCTTCACCTGCACGGCCCGCCTCGACCGCGGCGTTCATCGCGAGCACGCGCGTCTGGAACGCAATCTTGTCCAGGCCTTCGATGACGTCGTCGATGCCCTTGGCACTGTCGGACACGCGGGTCATCGCCTGCATCGCCTCCTCGGCCACCGCCCGGCCCGACACGACCGCCCCATGCGCGCGATCGGCGCGCGTCACGGTGTCGCCGGCAGCGGTCGAGCTTGCCCGCACGCTGCCGTCGATCTGGGTGACGGCAGCGGCCGTTTCCTCGATCGACGCCGCATTGCTTTCGGTGCGGCGCGCCAGGTCGTTGGTGGCGCTGGCAATTTCGTTGGTGCCGGTACGGATCGCCTCGACGCTATGGCTGACCGCCTGGACAAGGTTGCGCAATCCGGCGACAGCCGAGTTGTAATCGTCGCGCAGCCCCCGATAGGCCGGAGGAACATCAGCGTCGATGCTGTGCGACACATCGCCGGCGGACAGGCGCTTGAGCGCGCCGCTCAGCAGCTCGACGATGCGCTTCTGCGCGGCTTCATCGGCACGCTTGGCAACGTCCGCTGCCTCCTTGGCAATCGCGGCGTCGCGGAAGACGTGCAGCGCCCGGCCCATGTCGCCAATTTCATCGCGGCGCTCGCCGGTCTCTGCTTCGACCGCGTGATCACCCGCCGCCAGTCGCCCCATCTTGCCGACCATGTCGGCGATCGGACTGGCGATCGATCGGTTGAGCAGCCACGCCATCGCAGCCGACAGCGCGATGATCAACGCGATGCCGATGCCCAGCGCCCAGTGCGCCTGGCTGCGCCATGCCGCTTCTTCGGCATCGGCGGCCTCCATGCGGGTTTTCTGCGCGGCGTCGAGCGCCTTGATCGCGTCGCGAATGCGGCTGAGCTGCTTCTTGCCGGCCATCTCCTGCGCTTCAGCACGGGTTGCCGGGTTGCGCGCCAGCGCAATCGTGGGTTCCAGCTTTTCCTTCTGCCACTCGGTCGTCGCGGCGGAATATTCGGTGATCAGGCCACCAAAGTCATGCCCCTGCGACACGGTGCGAATTTCCTCGACCGCCGCCGCGACCTTGTCGCGGTTTTCGACATAGGTTTCGTAGAATGCTTCCTGGCCCAGGATCGTAAACCCCCGCACCGCATTCATCTGCTCCAGCGTCAGGTACAACAGCGTCTGACTGGCGCGTGCGCCGGCATACGCGCTTTCCTTTTCGTGCTGCGCTTTTTCCAGTCCGGTGATGCTCGTGACGATCAGCGCGCTGACGCCGCCGAACGTCACGATCAGGATGAGGAAGGAGAGGGTGAGCTTTCGCCAGATCGGCCAGTTCTGCAACATGGTAAGAGAGCCTTCTTCGTCGACCTGCCCACAGCGGCGGCCTATTTCCGCCCATTATAGACGCGGCGCGGCGGTGCCGGTCGTGCGGCCTGGCACGGACAGTATGGAAAGCGCCTGGGTAAGCAGTGCGCGCAGCGCCGGATAACGCGCGGTTAACCATCAATAATCCGCGGTCGCGACCGGCGGTCTGCCGAACCCTCCAAAATGGTCATGCGGTGCATGTGACGTGTGCCGTCGTTGGGTCTGCGTCTTGGCCCTGGCAGCAGAAGCGGCCAACTCTTCCAGAAGGAATATGATCATGGGTTTTTCGGTTAACACGAACGTTGGCGCGATGGCGGCTCTCCAGAGCCTGAATGCGACCAACAAGTCCCTGGCTACCACCCAGAGCCGCATCAACACCGGTATGAATGTCGCGTCGACCAAGGACGATTCGGCTGCCTTCGCCGTTGCTCAGACGCTTCGCGGCGACCTGGGTGGCCTGAAGTCGGTCGGTTCGTCGCTCAGCCGTGCAAAGAGCACGGTTGACGTCGCGGTGGCCGGTGCCGAGCAGATCTCCGACCTCGTCAACCAGATGAAGGCCAAGGCGATCGAAGCTTCGGACGCGGGTCTGGACTCTGCCAGCCGCACGTCGCTCGCAGCAGATTTCGATGGGCTCAAGGAGCAGATCGAAACCGTCATCGAATCCAGCGAATTCAATGGCACCAATCTGCTGAAGGCAGCGAGCGGCTCGGTGAGCGCGCTTCAGTCGACCGACATGGCGGCTGATACGCTCGACGTGGCGAACCAGGACTTCACCGCGATCGTGACCGCGATCGGCACCACCTTCACCTCGGCCGCCACGGCGGAGACGATGGTGGGCACTCTCGAAACCCAGGCCACTGCCATCAACACCAAGATGAGCACCCTGGGCGCTGCCTCGCGTAAGATCGAGGGTCAGCAGTCGTTCGTCAGCAAGCTGTCGGACGTGATCGAGAGCGGCATCGGCAATCTTGTCGACGCCGACCTGGCGAAGGAATCGGCCAAGCTCCAGGCGCTGCAGGTCAAGCAGCAGCTGGGCGTTCAGGCACTGTCGATTGCCAACCAGGCGCCGCAGACGATCACCTCGCTGTTCCGTTAATAAAGACTACCCTGACAAAGGCGGGTCGGGACGCGAAAGCGTTCCGGCCCGTTTTCTTGCATCAGCGTTGCCGCGGTCCCGACGACCGCCCGCGCATTTGCGATGAAATTGTCATTCCGGGCACCCGTGCCGCCGTTGCTGCTTCTATAACAATGGCATGGTAACCACTGCCCCCCGCATCCGAGAGATCATCGACGCCACCGGCATGCGGCTTAGGGTGACGATAGAGCCTGGTGCGCGCGGTCCATCGATCCGACTGGGCCGGCCCGATTTCGATGTCGAAGTGCGGCTCGACCCGCACGGTGCCGATCTGCTGTGCGGCTATCTGGTCGCCGCTCGGCTTTCCGGACGCCAGCAGCTTGCCGACGAGACCTCGTTCGGCCCGCTGGCTGCGACGTTCAGCCTCTCGCACGACCCGATCGTACGGGTCGAGGTGCGCCGCCATCTGCTCGACGATGCAGTCCTGACGATCCCTGCCACGATGTGGGACCGGCTCTATGCGGAATTATGCATCGTAGGGGCGCATGCCCGGGCCTTGGGCGGCCTCTCCGCCAGCGCGGAGGCGGCATTGTAATTCTACCATAGGTAATCGCGCAGTATTTCGTTCCGGGCCCGCAATCGCCATTTTGAACGAAGATACTGCGCTCGAAAACAGGGGGCGAGCATGATGGACAACCGTGACGCGCAATTGTTGAAGAACGATCCTGACCGTCGCGTCTGGGGCATGGGCGGGCAGCCTGAATTTCGCGTGACGGTGACGTTGACCCTGTCGGATGCCGATCGCCTGTGGCACGCGGCACGTGCGCGCCTGCTGGCTGCGCCGGGCGGGTGCGAGGAGATGGTCGAGGAGACGATCGGTCCGGTCGAAGCGCCGCAGCTCGCTGATTGCGTCGCACTGCTCTGTGCGCCGTCGCTGGTGCCGGGATGCTCGGTCGATGATTTCTGGGTCGATGCCATGCCCGGCCTCCCCAGCCTGCCCAGCATGCCGAGCCAGAACGCCATCGCCGCCTGACTGCAGAAAAAGGGGGACGCGCGCTGCACGTCCCCTCGCAAATCCCCCGAAGAAGGGGCCGGCGCGATCCCTCTCGCCGGCCCCTTCGACCGTTTCGGGACTCAGCCCGCGACCGGCCCGTCATAAGGACGGCGGGCATAATAGCCGAAGCCGGCGATGATCGCGTAGCACAGGGCCGGCAGCGCAAAGGCGATGGCGAGGCTGCCCGTGTTGTCGGCAATCGCGCCGGTCGCCAGCGGAATGACCGCGCCGCCAAAGATCGCGACGTTGATGATCCCCGACCCGTCCGCCGCCCGGCTGCCCAGCTTTTCGCTGGCCAGGCTGAAGATCGTCGGGAACATGATCGAGTTCATCAGGCCGATTGCCAGCAGCGAATAGGCCGCGACGGTGCCGCTCGTATTCGCGGAGATCGCGATCAGGGCAATCGCGCCGATCGCCACGGCCGCCAGCAATTTGCCCGGGCTGATGACCCGCATCAGCGCCGATCCGATGAAACGACCGATCATCGCGCCGCCCCAGTAGATCGAGACCATCCAGCCAATGACCGATTCCGGCTGACCCAGCACCCGGTCGAGCGCGAGATAGTTGATGATCAGCGACCCGATCGAAACCTCTGCGCCGACATAGAGGAAGATGCACAGCGCGCCGAAGCTGAAGCGACGACGCGAGAGCAGGTCGTTGCCGTACAGCCAGACCACCGGGGCGGCCATGATCAGGACAAGCCCGGCGATCGCGTTGACTTCGACCGCCAGCACCGCGCCGATGATGAACAGGACCAGCCCGGCGGCGTAGCGCGGAACGCTGACGAATTCCTTGTCGCCCATGCTGTCTGCGCTGTGGGGAAGACGGTTGCGGAATGCCCAGACGGCGATGGCCACGACGGCGAGCGCTGCGGCGATGCCCAGGTAGCCGTTGACGATCGCCTGACTCTCGGCGGTGCGATAGGCGGCAAGCTCGGCGCCGGACAGCTGGTCGGCCGTGACTGCGGCAAGGCTGCCCAGGATCACGATCGCGCCGACATAGGGAAACACCGTCGTGCCAAGCGAATTGAACGCCTGGGCGAAGGTCAGGCGGCTATGCGCCGTCTGTGGCTTGCCGAGCAGCGAAATCAGCGGGTTGGCCACGACCTGCACGATCACCACGCCGCTCGCCAGCACGAACAACGCGCCGAGGAACAGGCCGTAGGTCGCGGTCTGGGACGCCGGGATGAAGAGCAGGCAGCCGACCATCATGATGACCAGCCCCGCGACCGCGCCGCGCATATAGCCAAGTTTCTTGACCAGCTTCGCGCCGGGAATGCCGATCACCAGATACGCGGTGAAGAAGCAGAACTGGATCAGCATCGCCTGGGTGAAGTTGAGCGTGAACAGCTCCTTCAGCTTGGGAATGATCACGTCGTTGAGCGAAGTGATGCCGCCAAAGATGAAAAACAGCGCGAAGACGAAGACCTGAAGGTCCGGGGCGTTCACCCCCTGCGCGCCCGGATCGCCCGAATTCGGGTCGGTGGAGCTCATGTTCGTGACGGGTGCGGCCAAGGCCCCTCTCCTGATAACGTTGTCAGCTGGCGCGATGTTTAACGCCGCTCGCGCGAAAGGCGAGGGGAAAGTGTGTCGATGCGATCACGGTGCTGGTATCGGCCCGATGCAGGGACAGAGCCGATAAACGGGGGCAGCAGGGCGGCGGCGCCATTGCTTCGGTTGCTATCCGTGCCGAGCGACGGTATTGGAAACGAAGATGGATATGACTGCTTGGCGGTCCCCACGCTCAGCGGGGCGCGGCATTCGTCTCCGGCATAATCGGGGGGAATCTGAATGGAAAAGCAGCAGTTTGACCACGAGGCTTTGACCATGTCGGTGTCGTCGGACGCCGTTGCGACGCGCTGGGTTGCGCCGCTTCAGTCGGTTGAGGCGTTTTCGATTTCCGAGTTTACCCGGCTTGACTCCTTTCCGGGCGACGATGGCATAGGCATCTTTACCCAGTCCTGAAGTCCGGCAATGGCGCGTGCCCGTGACGCATGAGCGATTTTCGCGGTTATATTGCGTATAGGGCGGAAGCGCTGACCGAGCAGGATCGGGCGCGCGGCGGTGCGGCTTTTTTAGGGACCGGTCTCGCCAAGACACGGGTGTGGCGCGACGATGTCGCCACGCTCGCACATGCGCAGCGAATCGCCACGACAGAAGACCGCGCCGAGCGCCAGCCGATTGAGGATGGTGCAGGTCGCGTCATATTGTTCGACGGGTATCTTTTTGATCCCGCCGCGCTGCGCGCCGACCTGCGCCTCCCTGCGCACACCCCGGACTCGCAAATTGCTGCGGCCTGGCTCGAGCGGTACGGGTTTGATTCGCTGCACCAGCTGCAGGGCGACTTTGGGTGCGCGCTATGGGATCCGCGCGCGCGTCGGTTGCACCTCATCGTTGCCCCGATGGCGATGCGGACCATCTATTGGCATGCGCGTCCGTCCGGCTTCTGGTTCGCGACGACGCTGAACGCGCTCCTCCAGTTTCCAAGCGTTCCCCAGCTGCTCGACCCGCTTCAGCTCGCGCTCCAGTTCACGGCGGCAGTCGGCGATCCGGCCGATACGTTGTATAAGGATATCCGGCTTGTGCCGCCGGGGACCCATCTCACATCCGATGTCGGCGGCGTGCGGCAACACAGTTTTTGGCGCCTCGACACCCGCCGCCGCGTGACACTGAACTCCCCGGAAGCCTATGCCGAGGCAGCGCGCGCGCTGCTCGATCAGGCGGTTCGGCGAACCTTGCGCACTGCCGACACGCCCGGCGTGATGCTGTCGGGTGGGCTGGACAGCGCGGCGGTTGCGGCGTCGGCGGCGCGCATGCTGGCGCCTGATCCGCTCTACTCCTACACCGCCGAGCCACCGCCGGACCAAGAACTCGCCGCGCGCGGCGGTTGGTATGATCGCGAGCGGCCCTATGTCGACGCACTCGCGGCGCGCTATCCCAACCTGCGCCCGCATTTCTGCCATTCGAGCGAGCTCGCTTCGTTTGAGGAGGATCCCACTCCCTTTTTCGTTGCCGGGGGACGGCCCCAGATCAATGCCAGTCACATCGGCTGGTTCGACCCCCTCTATCGCGCCGCCCAACGCAATGGGCATGCCGTCCTGCTGACTGGCCAATCGGGCAATTTGACGCTCAGCTATAGTGGCATGCGGGGTCTGGGTGATCTTGCCCGCACGGGTCGGATCGATAAGCTCGTCCAATTGCTCCCCGGTGCCGCGCGGTTTCGCCAGAACACGCTGTGGGGCACGCTGAAAGGAGAGGTACTGATCCCGGCATTGCCGCCGAAGCTGCGCGCTGCGCTGTGGCGGTGGCGGCATGGCGACTTAGCGCCTTCGACCAAATATGCCGCCATCCGATCGGAGTTCGCCGCACGGATCGGTCTGGACGCGACACTGCGGGAACAGGGCAACGACGGCCTTGCCTTCTATGGCACCGACAGCCGAAAACTCACCGCGCATCTGCTGGACGGACAGCGGGTGCGGATGATCGAGTCCGTTCGCGCGATCCGGACCTATTACGGCCTTGAACTGCGCGACCCGCTTGCCGACCGGGATCTTGTCGAATTCTGTCTGGCGATCCCGCGCGACCAATATCTGCTGGGCGGTATCCAGCGCAGCCTGGCGCGCCGGGTGCTCGCCGATCGCCTCCCGGAACCACTGCTCGCCGAACGTGGTTTCGGGCGGCAAAACCCCGAATGGTTCGCGCGCATCACCGCGCAGCGCGAGAGTTTCGCCGCGGATATTGAGCGGCTGGCCGATGTCCCGCTCGCGGCGGAGATGCTCGACCTGCCACGCCTGCGACGGTTGATCGACGACTGGCCCGAGGACGCCGTCGCCGCAGAGTCCCGGCGCTTTGAATATGCGCAGCTGCTGCCGCGCGCGATCCAGACCGGCCGGTTCATTCGCTGGAGTGAGCGGAGCAATCGCTGACCGGGTGATCCGCCAGTGCGCGGATCCGATCGACCAAGACCGGCAGGTCGGAAAGATCGTCGCTCCGGCTCACCTCGACCATCGGAACCGCATTGGCCAACCGCGCCATCGCGGCAAAAATCAACGGCTGAAAGCCCAGCGCCGCGCCCAGCTGCCACCGATGGACCAGATCAAGGCGACGCATCGCAGCGACGCCGACCAGGGCGCGCGGCTCGGCCAGCGCGCCATCGGCTGCGGTCTTCAGGAACACGATCTGCGCGGGGGGGAGGGCGTGTGGCTGGAAGCGTGTTTCGGGCAGCGCAAGATTGAACTTCTCCAACCCCTCCCGGCCGCGATCGAGATCGTCGGCGGATACGCGCAACTGGCGTGCCGAATCCGCCCGGAGCTTGACCCGCGGGAAGGCCGAAAGGATGCGCAGCGGCTGCCCTTCGTCCAGCTGAAGCGCGCAGAGATCGTCGCCGAGCAACCGGTAACCCTGCGCCGCGAACGCCGCTGCCAGTGTCGATTTTCCCGCGCCCGACACGCCTGAGATCAGCAGCGCCCGGTCCCCGATGTCCACCGCACTGGCATGCAGCGGCACCAGCCCGCGCTGGAAGCAGAGGACGGTCAGCACCGTTCCTAACAGGAACACCCGGATCAAGGATGTGTCCGGCGGCAGCGGCGCCGCGATGGTGACCTGGCGGCCCGCCTCGATCCAATAGGTGGCGACCTGTGGAATGGCCATGCGCACGCCCTGCGGATGCACCTGCACGTGCGGTATCGGGGTAGGCAGGCTGGGATCGACGGGCAGCACCGCGCCGACCGCGACGGTAAGGTCCGGCGTTCGATCGTCGCCACGCCATGGGCGCAGCTCCGGAAGCGGGAATGCGCACCGCACGCGCCAGCCGAAAAGCGTGTAATCGTGCATTGCGTCCGGTCTGCTGCCCCGCCCCGCAGCGGGAATTTGAGGGAGCACGGCCTGGGCAATGGTCACCGCCGCGCGACCGCCATATAGGAGGACCGCAAACGAAATGGGTAGCAAAATCATGATCGATCTGGAGACGGTGGTGGTGCGCAGCGGCGCCGTGCTCGACGCCAGTGTCGGCGACGAAACCGTCCTCATGAGCATGGAAACCGGTACATATTACGCGTTGAAGGTGACCAGCCGTGCGATTTGGGACCGGCTCGCCACGCCCATGCGGGTCCGCGACCTGTGCGCAGAACTCGCCGATGCCTATCGGGCACCGCCGGAAACGGTCGAAGCGGATACCTTGGCCTTCCTCAACTATCTGGAAGCGCACCAGATGATCGAGCGCCAGGCGTAGCAGCAAACATCCGTAGTTCAGACCGGGCAGGCTTTGCCCTTGGGCCAGTCGCAGCGTCGGGGTTCGGGTGGTGCCGGTTGCAGGAATCGAACCCGCGACCTTCGGTTTACAAAACCGCTGCTCTACCAGCTGAGCTAAACCGGCGCGGCGGGCTGGCGCTTGTCCGTCGCCCGCATCTGGATGCAGCCCCTTTGCGTCAACCGATCCCGAACGTCCAGCCCTCCGTGCGCGCAATTGCGTCGGTCATCGCCGCGGGAGCCCAGAGCGCGGGCGCGTCCGCCGCCCGTCGCAGCCATGCGGCCGTCAGCAGCGCGTCGGTCGCATGGTCGCTGTAGCGTGCGATCGGCGCATGCGGCTGCGACCCGAGCGCCGCCAGCGCGGCGTCCAGCGATGCCGCGTCGCGCAGCTTGGATCGTCCCTTCCGCGCACCGGCCGCGCGCGCGGCGATGGCGGTGTAGATCTCGACGATACACGCACCGCGGTCGGGCAGGGGGTCGAACGGCCACACCGGCACCCGCCCATTCAGCTGGTGGAGCAGCCGCATCCCCGCAAAGCTTGCCTTGGCCACCTGCGCCGCGCCGATCGCGTCGAATACCGTCGATGGCTTGGTGCTGCCGTCATGCGCGATCTCGCACGCGCGCCAGTGCAGGAAATCCGCCTTCGCCCCGTCGGCCGCGCCCAGATAGAAATGCGTCCCGCGCCGCGCATCGATGAACCCCGCCGCTCCCAGGTCGGGATCGTCGCTCGCGGCATCGACATGCGCCCATAGCGCGCGGGCATCGTCGCCCTGCGTCTCCCCGGGCAGATGCGCGCCGCGCGCGATGAACGGCGCCGAAAAGCTGAAGTCGAACCCGATCAGTATCGGCGCGTCGGCGTGCCGCAAGACCCACTCCAGCACCTCGCGTCGCGCCCACGCCCGGTTGGGCGTCGGGATCAGCACCGGTGCTGCATCTCCCCGCTCGCACTGCGCGACCGCGATGCCGGGATGCCGAACGCCCTTCGCGCCCGACCAGTCGATGGCGGCAAAGCGGGTGAAATGATGGGGCGACAACACGATTGCGCCGGCTCAGCCCGGCGTCTCGATCCCCGCGAGCACCGCCAGCCGAATCGCCTCGGCAAAGCTCGCCACGTCGAGCTTGAGCATGATCCGCGCGCGATGCGATTCGACCGTCCGCACGCTCAGCCCCAGCTTCTCGGCGACTTCGCGGTTGGTCATCCCGTCGACCAGCAGGGCCAGGATCTCGACCTCGCGCTCGCTCAACGTCTCCAGTCGGTCGCGGTCGCGGTCGGACTGGCGTTCCTCAGCCAGATTGCGGTCGAGCAGGTCGAACGCGATCTTGAGCGGGCCGAGCAGCTTTTCGAGGGTAAAGGGCTTTTCGATGAAATCGATCGCGCCACGCTTGAGCGCTTCGACCGCCGAGGTGATCTGCCCCTGTCCCGACACGATAATTGCGGGGAAACGGCGGTGGTCGAACGCGCGCAACGCCTCATTGCCGGACAGGCCGGGCATGTTCAGGTCGAGCAGGACCACCCCCGGGGCGGCGCCGTCGCGGGCAGCGCCCAGAAAACGCTCGGCCGAATCCCATGTACTGACTGACACCCCCGGCAATGTCGCCACCAGGCTGGAAATCACATCGCGGGCAAGATCGTCGTCGTCTACGACATGGATGGTTCTGGACATTTTCATTCGCTGTTTGGCACAGGAACCGGCCTGATAACCGGAATGCTCCGCAAGTCTATATGATCGTGTAACGATACTACTCAACTTGAAGCATTGTGGGAACTTGTTTCGATCATCGCCAGCAGCGCTTGTGCAAGAATCATGCGTTCGTCGGGTAACGCATCGATCATCCCCCGTTCGGTTTCGCGCGCCTTTTCACCCAGTCGGGTATCCCCGAAATGCCCGGCGGTGCCGGCCAGCTTGTGGATATCGGACAGCAGCGCGGCGATCGTCTGCGCGTCGTCGGCCGCGATCGAGTCGAATCTGCGGAGCGTTTCGGCCAGCGCCGCGCGGCGTTCGGCATAGCGCGCCGCCAGCGAGGGCGGGGTCGGCTCGGTGGCGGTGGCGGTGGCGTGGGGCGGCGTCGTTGGCACCGATCGCACCGGCGTGGCACCGGGACGCCGGCGCGCCCAGGTGGCGATCGCGGCCTCCAGTGCCTCGCGCCGCACCGGCTTGGCCAGATGCGCCTGCATCCCGGCCGCGAAACAGGCGTCGATGTCGCTTTGATAGACGTTCGCCGACAGCGCGACGATCGGCAGCAGCTCGGCGTCGAACCCCATGCTGCGCAACCGCCGCGTGGCGCCGATGCCGTCCAGAACGGGCATCTGGATATCCATCAGGACCAAGTCATACGGTATGTCATCGCGCGCCGCCGTTTCGGCCCGCGCTACCGCCTCTGCACCGTTGCCGACCACGTCAAGCTTCAGGCCAAGGCGCGCGCCCGTGGCGCGGATCAGCGCCTGGTTGATCTCGTTGTCTTCGGCCAGCAGCACCCGGATCGCTGTCGGCGCCGCTTCATCGTCCGCGCTGCCTACCTGCGGCTGGTCGGGCGGCGCGGACCCCTCCGCCAGGGCGGCGGGAATGCAGGGCAGGGTGAAGTGAAAGTTGCTGCCTTCATCCACCCGGCTTTGCACTTTCAGGCTTCCGCCCATGAGCCGCACGAGCGAGCTGGAAATGGTCAGGCCAAGCCCGGTCCCCGACCCGGCGGCACGCGTCAGTGGATTGAGCTGGACGAAAGACTGGAAGATGTCGTTCACGCGGTCGGCGGGGATACCGGGGCCGGAATCGACGACGGCAAACCGCATTTGCTCGCCGACCCGATTGATCTGCAGCCGCACGAACCCCTGTTCGGTGAACTTGACCGCATTGCCGAGCAGGTTGAGCAGAACCTGGCGCAGCCGCAGCTTGTCGCCGCGCACCACCGGCGGGAGCCGGGGATCGATCTGGACCTCCAGCCACACGTCGCGGCGGCGCACGCTGGGCATCAGCATGCGGATCGCCGAATTGGCCAGTTCCTCGAGCACCACGGGTTCGTCGGCGAGCTCCAGATGTCCGGCCTCGATCTTCGACAGATCGAGCACATCGTTGAGCAGCGCCATCATGTTCGTCCCGGATTCGATAATGATCTGGGCATAGTTGCGCTGTTCGGTGGCGAGCTTCGATTCGAGCAGCAATTCGGCAAAGCCGATCACGCCGTTCATCGGCGTGCGGATTTCATGGCTGAGATTGGCCAGGAACGTGCCGCGCGCTCGCGCCTCGTGCTGCGCTGCGTCGCGCGCTTTCAGCAGCTGCTCGCGCACCCGCGTTTCATTGGTGACGTCCTGGATCACGCCGAACAGTGCGCTGGGCTTGCCATCCGGGCGCTGTTCGGTGCGGCCGAGATAGGACAGGTAGCGCGTCTCGCCATCATCGTCCCGGGTGATCCGCACGCGGAGGTTGAACGGGTGGTGGTCGCGTACCGCCGCCAGCATCGCCTGCCAGGTCTGGTCGCGGTCCTCGGTGTGAAGATAGGCGAGCGCTTCGTCCCGCGTGATCGGTCGGGCCGGGTCGCGGCCATGGATGCGATAGACTTCGTCCGACCAGAGCAAGGTGCCGGCGGCGATGTCGTATCGCCAATGGCCGACATGCGTTGTCGCCTCGGTCATCAGCAACAGGCGGTTCGCCTCCGACAGTTCGGCCGTGGCGCGCTCCACCTCGCGCGTTACCACCGCCTCGCGTCGCGCTACCACCGCCAGCACGGCGGCCAGGGCTAGGTTGATGGTCAGGCCGGTGAGCAGGACCAGCAGCGGCTCTTTGCTGCGGGTGCGCTCTTCGAACGCGGCGGTGCTGCGCCATTCGAGCGACCAGACACGGCCCGCGACCTTGATCTGTCGCGACGTGACGAAGGCCGGCTGATGCATCGCGCCGGGCTCGCCGGATCGGGTATCGTACACCGTCACCCAGTTGTTCGCCTGATCGCGCGCGCGGATCGACAGCTCGAAATCGTCGCCCTGGTTTGGCGACAGACCGCTGAAGAAGCGCTGGGCGGTAAACGGATGATAGACCCATCCGATCAGCGTGCGACGGCGCTCTGCGACGGTGCGGGGTGGTTCGGTCGCCGCATAGACCGGCCGCAGGATCGTGAAGCCGGTGCCGGGCCCACGATACTGAACGAATTCAAGCGGGCGGGTCACCACCGCCGCCCCGCTGTCGCGGGCCTGATCGGCCGCCTCGCGCCGTTTGGCATCGAACGTGATGTCCATGCCCAGAACGAAGCGGTTGCGCTCAAGTGGATAGATATAGGTGACGACATAATGGTCGCCCTCCGCCGGGGCGCGCTCGATGCGATCGATCGCCAGCCCGTTGCTCCGGGCGGCGGCCTGGAATGTGGCTACCTCCGCGCGGGGAACGCGGCGGATGAACCCGATGTCGCGAACGCCGCGGTTGCTGCGCTCGATGTCGATCACCTTGGCAAAGGCGACCCATTCGCTCCACGTCACCCGCTCGCCGGCGGTGAACAGCGCGGATGCAGCGTCCAGGCTTTGCGCGGCGCGGTTCAGTCGCTCGTGCAGCGCCTGCTCGTTTTCCGCAGTCAGCATCGCAAAGCTGGCACGGCTGCTGCCATATACCCGCTCGCGCACGTTGATCCACGCGAACATGGTCAGCGCCAGACCCAGGCCGCATCCCAGCGCGATATAGCCGAACAAGCCGCGGATCGTCGCGCCACGCCACAGCGCCTGAAAGCGCCGATGTCGGCCGATCGTCGCAAAGGGGGCGACCGTCAGGATGCCGAGGATGTCGCCCAGCGCCCAGGTCGCCAGGCTGCCCGGCACGCGCTCGATCGGAACGTCGCGCAGCGCCATCAGCGCGAGGTGTCCGATCGACGCGGATACCAGCGCGGGGATCAATATTCCCAACCCGATCGCTGCGGCGACATGCCGTGCGCGGGTCAGTTCGATATGACCGCCGAAGCGGCGGCGCAGCAGGACATCGGCGGTCAGGGCCTGAAGCGTCGCACCGAACGCAGTCCAGACCGCCAGACCGCCCGCGCGCAGCATCCCCGACCCCACCGACATGCCCAGGATCGTGTTGAGCAACAGCGAAGCCAGAAACACCGCCGGAAGCAGCCAGCGCCCGTACAGCAGCACCGCCCCGACCGCCACGCCGGACGGCAGCCACAACATGGTGACATTGTCCGGCGGAACCGCGAGCTGCCGCGCCACCCATCCGCTTGCGACGAACGTCAGGATCAGGATCAGCGCGACCCGAACGCGCGCGATCGGCGACAGGGGTGCCGCGCCCGCCCGATCGTCGGACAGCCATTGGTCAGCAGAAGGGACGTCGCGCGCGGGCTCCACAACGCAGTCTATAGCAAGTCGCGCGACCAATGCATCCGTCGCGTTACCCGGTTGCGGACCGCGCGTCGCGCCCGCACCGGTTGCGCGCTGAAGTTTTCGAACCGTGATGGAAATTTGGTCGGGGCGACAGGATTCGAACCTGCGACCCCCACACCCCCAGTGTGATGCGCTACCAGGCTGCGCTACGCCCCGACCGAAGGCAGGCCCTCTAGGCGGCTGTCGCCGGGGATGCAAGGGGGTTCGGTTGGGGGTGCCCCGATCGGGCGACAGTTGCACCCGCGCAACACAAGTGGTAGCTCGCGCCGCTTGAACCGGGGAGCATCGCTCCCCACCATTCAGGCCCAACCTACTGGCCCCGGGAACCCCATGATCATCACCCCAGCATTTGCACAGGCCGCGGGCAGCGCGGCGGCTCCGTCTAGCGGCGCAGCGTCGTTCCTGTCGATCGCCCCGCTCGTCCTCATCTTCGTCGCCTTCTACTTCCTGATGATTCGCCCGCAGCAAAAGCGGATGAAGACGCTGCAGGCGTCGATCGCGTCGATGAAGAAGAACGATACGGTCGTGACTGCGGGCGGCCTGGTCGGCAAGGTGGTGTCGGTCGACGACGTATACGCCAATGTCGAAATCGCGCCGACCGTGAAGGTCAAGGTGGTCAAGGCCACCATCGTCGAGGTTCAGCCGCTCGGCGGCAAACCCGCGAACGACTGACGCCATGCTCGATTTTCCCAAGTGGAAGGTGTGGGCGGTCTGGCTCAGCATCGCGGTCTGCCTGTTGCTGGCGATCCCCAGCTTCGTGCCCGAAAGCGCGCGGGAACGCTGGCCGTCCTGGATCCCGCAGCCGTCGATCAACCTCGGCCTCGATCTCGCCGGCGGCAGCTCCATCCTGCTCGAAGCGGATGTAGACGATCTCGCCCGCACCCGCCTCGCGGCCAAGCGCGACGAGATCGAGACCGAGTTCCGTCGGCAGGATCCGCGGATCGACATCGGCGACATTTCGACCCGCGACGACCGCATCAGCTTCATGGTGCGCAACGTGGCGCAGGTCGATGCCGCGCGCGAACGCCTGCTTCAGCTGACCGGCAGCGGCGTTGGCATGTCCGGCCAGCGCGAATGGACGATCGAGGTGCGCGACGGCACCCGCTTCATCGTCAGCCAGACCGGTGCCGGGCTTGATCAGGCGGTGACGCAGGCGATGGCCGACGCGCGCGAGGTCGTTGACCGGCGCATCAACGCGCTTGGCACGCTCGAACCGACGATCATTCTGCAGGGCCGCAACCGCATCCTCGTCGAAGTGCCGGGGGTCAAGGATCCCGAGGCGCTGAAGCGTACGATCGGCAAGACCGCGCGGCTTGAGTTCAAGCTTGTCGATACCACCGCCAATCCGGCTGAGATTGCCGCCGGGCGCCCGCCGATCGGCAGCGAAATCGCCGCCTATCCGACCGCACCGGGCGGATTGCCCTATGTCGCCTATCCGACCAGGGAGGGCGACGTCGCCAAGATCGCGCTCAAGCGCCAGATCATCGTCGGCGGCGATCAGCTTATCGATGCCAAGCAGGAGTTCGACCAGGATCAGCGCGTCGTGGTCGGCTTCACCTTCGATACGCAGGGCGGCCGTCGCTTTGCGCAGGCGACCCAGACCAATACCGGCAAGCCGTTCGCGATCATCGTCGACGGCCAGGTCATCTCCGCCCCCAACATCAACGAACCGATCCTCGGCGGTCGCGGCCAGATTTCGGGCGGGTTCACCGTCGAAAGCGCCAACGAACTTGCCATCGCACTGCGCTCGGGCAAGCTGCCGGTTGCGCTCAAGGTGGTCGAGGAGCGCACGGTTTCGGCCGAGCTCGGTCAGGAATCGATCGAAAAGGGCATCCTCGCCGGCATCGTCGGCACGCTCGCGCTGATCGCCTTCATGCTGTTCACCTATCTGCGCTTCGGGGTCTACACCGCGGCCGCGCTGTTGGTGAACGCGGTCATGGTGCTGGGCGTCATGGCGTTCTTCGGCGCAACGCTGACCTTGCCGGGCATCGCCGGGTTCGTGCTGACCATCGGTGCCGCGGTCGACGCCAACGTGCTGATCAACGAACGCATCCGTGAGGAGCAGCGCATCCGTGGCCGCGCCGCGATCGCCTCGGTCGAATTCGGCTACAAGGAGGCAAGCCGCGCGATCTTCGACGCCAACATCACGAACGTCATCTCGGCGGCGATCATGTTCCTGTTCGGCACCGGCCCGATCCGCGGGTTCGCGGTCGTGCTTGCCATCGGCATCGTCACCTCGGTGTTCACCGGCGTCACCTTCACGCGTCTGCTCGTTGCCGATTATCTGAAGCGCAACCGTCCCAAGACGATCAATATTTAAGGCCGCCCAGATATGCGCCCTCTCAAGCTTGTTCCCGACAACACCAACATCCCGTTCCTCAAATGGCGGAACGTGGCGATGGCGCTGTCATTGTTGCTGATCATCGGCTCGATCGTGCTGTGCTTCGTCAAGGGGTTCAACCTCGGCATCGATTTCGTCGGGGGGCAGCAGACCCGCGTGACATTCAGCCAGCCGGTCGATGTCGAAACTCTGCGCCAGCGGGTCGAAGGACTCGGCTATGGCGAGGCGACGATCCAGCGCAGCGGCTCGACGAACGAATATTCGGTCCGTACCCCGCTGCCCGAGGGTGGCGAGGAAGCCGCGAACAAGGCGGCTTCGGCGATCCGCGCGACGATCCAGCAGGGCTATCCCGGCGCCCAGGTCGAAGGCGCGCAGAGCGTGTCGGGCAAGGTGTCGGAAGAGCTGTTCCGCAACGGCGCGATCAGCCTGACGCTCGCGATGATCGCCATCGCGCTCTATGTGTGGTTCCGCTTCGAATGGCAGTTCGGTGTCGGCGCACTGTTTGCGCTGTTCCACGACGTCGCGCTGACGCTCGGCTTTTTCGCGCTGACCCAGCTTGAGTTCGACCTCAACATCGTCGCGGCGATTCTCACGATCATCGGCTACTCGCTGAACGACACCATCGTCGTCTATGACCGCATTCGCGAGAATATGCGCAAATACCGCAAGATGGAGATGGGGGAGCTGCTCGATCTGTCGATCAACGAAACGCTCTCGCGCACCGTCGTGACCTCGCTCTCGATCGGCATCGTGCTTACCGTGCTGCTCGTGCTCGGTCCGGAAGTCATTTTCGGCTTCACCGCCGCGATGCTGCTCGGCATCGTCATCGGCACCTTCTCGTCGGTCTATGTCTCGGCGGCGATCCTGCTGTGGCTGCGGCTCAAGCCCGACAGCTTCCTGCCCAAGGAAGTCGCGGGGCCGAAGGGCGCGGAGCGCACTGCGTCGATCGACTTCAAGGACATGCCCTGATGCGGGTCGACCGGACCCGGATCGAGGGGCCGGTCGTCTCGGGGTTCAGCGGGCGCGGGTTCCGCGTCGACGATGGCGTGTATGAAGGGCTGTTGCTGACCCCGACCCGTGCCGATGGCTGGTCGCCGCCGCCGCTCGACGCGCTGACTGCCGACGATCTCGCGCCATTGCTGGCGATGAACCCGCTGCCGGAGTTTCTGATTCTCGGCACGGGCACCATCCTGCGCCGCCCGCCGCGCGCGCTGGAGGCAGTGTTGCCGTTCGGGATCGAACCGATGGACAGTCGCGCCGCCGCGCGCCTGTGGGGCGTGCTGCGCGCCGAACTGCGCGGCGTCGCCGCAGCGCTCTATCCGCTCGACTAAGAGGCCGCTCGACTAAGGGTTGGCGAGCGTCCAGGCGGTACGGATCTGTCCGGTGAAGATCGGGGCGAAACTGCGCAATTCGGTGCTCGCCGCGCGGTCATAGTCCGCATGCCACCCCTGAGCGGTCAGCGCTTCGCCAGCCGCCGCGCGATACAATGTCCGCGCTTCACCGGTACGCGCGCCATCTTCCGCAATGACGCTGGCGAGACTCCATGCGCCGATCACGCGATCGCGGTCGCCGCTGGGCAGCATTGCCAGCTTGATGGCGAGCGCGCGGCGATACAGGGCCTCTGCCTCCGCCCGCCGCCCCAGCGCCCGCTCCGCCGCCGCCAGCCCGTTGAGGCTATTGGCCGTGTCCGGGTGCATCTCGCCGAGCAACTTCACGCGAACGCTCAGCGCCATGCGCAGCGCCATCGCCGCATCGAACAGCAACCGACGGCGCAACGTCGCGTCGACTGGCTCCGTGCCGCCTGTGGCCGGGGCGCTGACCGGCGGGAGCGGCGACAGCACAGCCTGGCGCAGGGTAAAGCTGCGCCGAAACCCCGCCTGCACGCTGGTCGCGCCCGCCATGCGCACCAGATGAGAGCCCAGATTGTTCAGCGCGACGGCAAATTCGGCCTCCGCCGTCGGCCCCAGCCGCTGCAGCGTCGCCGCCGCCTCGCGATACAGCGCATAGCCGTCCTCGTGGCGCCCCATCGCCGCGAGGATGCCGGCGCGGTTGCCCTGCGCACGCGCAAGGTTGAGCCGCGCGTCCGGGCCGGCAGCGGTCAGGATCGTCACGGCGCTTGCCGACAGCGCCTCCGCCTCGTCCAGCCGTCCGGCATCTGCCGCAAGGCCCGCCAACTGGCTCAGGCTGCGCGCAACCACTGGATGCGCCGTGCCATGCCGCGCCAGCCGGATTTCGAACGCACGCCGGTAGAGCGGCTCCGCCTCACGCGGACGCGCCTGCTTCGCCAGATTGTCCGCCAATCGCTCCGCCGCATCGGCCAGCGCATCGCTCGGCTTGCCCCCAGCGTCGCTGACCGCGCGCCGCAGGATCGGTTCAGCCTCGCGGTACCGACCGGCATCCTCGAGCACGCGCGCAGGGTCGGGCGGCGCCGCCTGACTGAGCAATAACAGGGCGAGGGCAGGGGCGAGCGCCATGCGCCAACCTTGCGCGCCACGGGCTGACGCGCAACCGACAGTTGCTGACAGCGCGGTCGTGCGCGCGATGGTTCCCATACCCGATCTTCCAATTGCGCTCGAACTCATGCATATCCTCGCACAAAGAGGGGAGAGGATCATGCTGACTGCCGCCATTGCGCTCGCCGCCGCGCAAACCGCCGCACCCGCGCCCGCAGACTATCGCGATATGGCCAATTGGTTGTGCCGACCGGGTCGCGAGGATAGCTGCACCGTCAATCTCGACGCGACGGTTGTCGCACCCGACGGATCGCGGACGATCGAGAAATTCACTGCGTCAGCAAACCCGAAGTTCGATTGCTTCTACGTCTATCCCACCGTCTCGACCGATCAGACCCCGAATAGCGACCTCAGCATCGATGCTGCCGAGCGCCGTGTCGCGATGATTCAGGCCGCCCGTTTCCGCAGCGTGTGCCGCGTCTATGCACCAATGTACCGTCAGGTAACGCTCAAGGCGCTGCAGGCGGTGATGGCGGGGCAGACGTCGGGCGCCGATCCCGTGCTCGGCTATCGCGACGTCCAGGCCGCGTTCGACGACTATATGAAGCACGACAATCAGGGTCGCGGCGTCATCCTGATCGGCCATAGCCAGGGCGCGCGGATGCTGTCCCAGCTGCTCGAACGCGAATTCGACGGGAAGCCGGCTGCGATGAAGCCGATCATCTCGGCGATGCCGATCGGCTTCAATCTCGACGTCGCGTCGGGCCAGCGCACCGGCACGCTCAAGACGATCCCGACCTGCGCCAGCGCGACCGATATCGGCTGCGTCGTCACCTATGTCAGCTTCCGCGCGACCGTGCCGCCGCCCGCCAGGTCGCGCTTCGCCCGCTCGACCACGCCGGGGATGCAGGTCGCCTGCACCAATCCGGCGGCGCTCGGCGGCGGCAGCGCGCCGCTAGACGCCTATCTGCCGACCGGCTCGCTGCTCGGCACCGCCTCCGCCTTTGTCTGGAGCAAGGACGGGCCACCAGTCACGACCAACTTCGTCAAGCTGCCCGGCCTGATCTCCGGCGCGTGCGTGGTCAAGGACGGCGCGAGCTATTTCGAAGCGACGCTCAACGCCGACCCTTCTGATGCGCGTACCGACACGATCCCCGGCGACGTGATGGTCGGCCCGCAGCGGCTCGACGATTGGGGCCTGCACCTGATCGACATGAACCTGGCGATGGGCGATCTGGTAAAGCTCGCGGAGACGCAATACGCGGCGTGGGCGAAGAAGCAGCGCTAGCGCCCGACCAGCCCCGCAAGATGCGCGTAGAGCGCGTCGCGGTTCGCCTCCCAGGTAAACCCCGCCGCGCCCGCGCGCACCGCATCGGGCGGGGGCGGGGCGGCGAGCAGCGCGCCGATGGCTTCGGCAAAGGCCGCCGCGGTCCTTGCCACGATCCGCCCATGGGCCGGTGCGGTCACCAGTTCGCGCGCGCCGCCGGCGTCGGGGATCACCACCGGCGTCCCGCTCGCCAGCGCCTCGACCCACGCATTGGCCAGGCCCTCGGACGACGACGCCAGCGCCATGACGTCCGCCGCCGCCAGCAATCCCGGCAGTTCGCCATGCGCCACGCTGCCCAGCAGCGTCACCCGGTCGCCGACACCCAGCCGCGCGATCTGCGCCGCCAGCTTCGGCCGCTCCGGCCCTTCTCCCGCGATCATCAGCCGCACGCCGGGCAGCGCCGCGACCGCCTCGATCACGATCTCATGCCCCTTGCGCGGGATCAGCGCGCCGACACTGGCGACCAGCGGACCGTGGACATCCAGCGCCGCTTTGGCCGCTGCCCGGTCGCGCGGTGCAAAACGGTCGAGATCCACACCGGTGCGATGCACGCGGATCTTCGCGCCATCCATGCCCAGTGCCACCATGTCATCGCGCATCGATGCCGCGACTGCCAGCAGCCCGTCGGCACGCCGCCCGGCGTCCAGGACCTGGGCGGCGGTTGCCGGTGCGCGTCCCCAATGATGGATATCGGCTCCGCGCGCCTTGATCGAAACCGGCACGCCAAAGGAGCGGCCCAGCGCGACCGCAGCGACGCCATCGGGAAAAAAGAAGCTCGCATCGATCACATCGAACGGGAAATCGCGCCGGATCGCGCGCAACAGCGGCTTGATCCGTGTCGCCAGCATGGCGGCATGGAATCGTCCGCCGGTCCCCGGCAGATTGGCAAAGCGCGGACGCCATGTCTCGACGCCCTTCCACGTCTCGTGCCGGGGGAGGACGGCCAGCGCCGCATAATGCCCCATGCGGGATAGCGGCCAGGGCGGCAGCCCAAGCGGGGCCACCAGCTTCAATGCGACACCGGGATGCGCCGCCAGGCCCAGCGTCTGCCGCTCGACGAAAACGCCGAAATTGGGCCGCGAGGCATCGGGAAAGAGCGACGACAGAGTGAGCACGCGGAGCATTGCTCCGACGCACTACACCCTTTGCGTTAACGTTGCGAAACCGCGATCAGCGGCAGCGCACTTCACCCTTGTCGACTGCAGAGCCGATCGCCGCGCCACCGGCGGCACCGATGATCGTGCCCAGCGTCTTCGACCCGCCCGGAGCAATGATGTTGCCGAGCACGCCGCCGGCGATTCCGCCGACGATCAGCCCGGCACTTCCGTCGCTACGGCGGCAATAATAACGCCCGTCGCGGCCGACATAGACATTGTCGCCACGGCTCAGCCGCCGCTCTTCATAGCTGCCGTCGCGATAATAGCGGGCAGCATCCCAGTCGCTGGCACCGGCATAGCCCGGGCGATCATAGCCATATTGGCTGCAGGCACCGGTCAGCGCCATGGCGCCTGCGCTCAGCGCGATCATGCCGGTGCGAAGTGAAAAATTCATTGGGCATCTCCCTGTCCACGATGCCCCCCGCCGATGTTGTGCCAACGAAACGGGGCGCGGAAATATCCCGCGCCCCGCATCATTTCGACTGATGGGCCGATGTTATCGGCAACGCTTGCCGCTGCGCTCAATCTCACGACCCGCCACTGCGCCTGCAGCAGCGCCCAGCAGCGTGCCAACCGTGCGGTCGCCTCGGGTATCGATCGTCCGACCGACCAGCGCGCCGGCGACGCCGCCGATCACCAATCCGGTCGTGCCATCGGGCTTGCGGCAATAGCGGCGGCCGTCACGGCCGTTCCACTCGCGATAGCTATAGCGCTTCTTCTTCGAATGCGCCTGCGCGTCGCTCGACGTCAGCGGCAGCATCGCCGTCGCGGGGACGGCCAGCGAAGCGGCGCCCAGCGCCAGCATCAGGTTACGCATATCAATTACTCCATCTTCCTGAACTCTCGGAATAGAACGCCGGGCTTCTGGCCGGGGTTTCATGAACGTCACATTTCGGGCAGTTCATGCCCCATGCAGGAAGCCAGATCCCTCATCGACCGCCTCGGCCTCACCCCCCATCCGGAGGGGGGCTGGTACAAGGAAACATGGCGTTCTCAAGCACTTGACCCCAGCGCGCGGTCGCCGGGAACGGCGATCCTGTTTCTGCTGGAGCAGGGTCAGAAGTCACATTGGCACCGTGTCGATGCCGATGAACTGTGGTTGTGGCACGCCGGGTCGCCGCTCGATCTGATGATTGCCGACGCGGCCGATGCCAATCCGGTGACGATCGCGCTTGGCGGCGACGTGCTCGGCGGCTACCAGCCGCAGGCGCGCGTCCCGACCAGTCGCTGGCAGGCGGCGGATGCGCATCGCGGCTGGGCGCTGGTCAGCTGCATCGTTGTCCCCGGGTTCGACTTTGCCGGGTTTGAACTCGCTCCGCCTGCCTGGTCCCCGACCTGCTGAATTGCTTCCCGTGATTCACGTTATCCACAGATCGTAACCGTCGATCGCTACTTCGCCCGACTCGAAAACCGTGACAGCATCATCGGGCAGGCAGATGAGGCCGCAGCGGGAAACCAAAGCGAAATCAAATGTTTGTCACGGTCTGAACCATGCAGGTGCCTTCGGGAAACCGCATGATCGGGACGGGGACGCCACCCCGGGAAACCGTGAAGGCGATGTTCGCATCGGCTTTGCGCGAACGGAACGGACAGGCGTCCAATGGCATCCCAGGGCTTCGTGCCGGGGATGACAGGCGGACGGGCAGGGGCCGGTGCCTTCGGGCAGCGGGCCAAACCGGAAGCCATGGACGCAAAGCCCGTCTTCGGACCGGGTGGAGCGGGTTGCACCGGACGGGCGGCGCCTTCGGGCAAGGCCGGGACGATGTAGCCACAGCCGCGACGGAACCGGAAGCCTTAGGGCAACGGAACCGACGCGAGGTGATCGAACGAAACGACCCTTCGGGGATGGTGTCGATCGATGACCGGACCGCGATGCCGGAGCGCCGCAAGGCGGAAAGGGATCGCAAGGACATCGAGGCGGGAACGCGGCTCTTCGGAACCGCCCCCGTCCCGGTGACCGCCCAGCGGGCGCATCGCGACCGCTGGAGCGCAGGGTTCCGCAGTCCCTTGCCGGAAGCGGAACACTGCCTGCCGCCGCCGCGGCGCGCCCGTCTCCCGGATGGGCAAGCGAGCGGATGGCGACACCGGAGGGCTGGCGGAAACGTCGGCCCTCTTTTGGTTTCGAGGAAACGCGGGCCGCGCCACTCCTCTTCCCCATGATTCCGCTTGTGGGAGAGGGCGACGCCCCAACTTCATCGTCACCCCGGCCCCCGTGCCGGGGTCCACTTCTCCGCACATCCGGCGCTCCAGCGTCTTGCTCCGAGCCCGTCTCCCGGTGGACCCCGGAACAAGTCCGGGGTGACCAGAAGAGTGTGGACGTGATCCAACGAGTAGCTAAACCTTCGGTGCGATGGCCGTCGACTCCCTGCACCTCGCGCTCGCCGCCTGCATGTTCCTCGGCGCGCTGCTCTATTCCACCGTCGGCCACGGTGGCGCGTCGTCCTATATCGCGCTGATGGCGTTGTTCAGCGTGCCGGTCGCGACGATGCGGCCGACCGCGCTGGTCCTCAACCTGATCGTCGCGACCCTGGGATCGATCCGCTACGCCGGCGCCGGACTATTCCGCTGGCGCACGCTCTGGCCGTTCCTGGTCGGCGCGATTCCCGCCGCGTTCGTCGGCGGTATGATCCACGTCCCCCCCGAACTCTACCGTCCGGCGATGGGCGCGGTCCTGCTTTTCTCCGCCGCCCGCATGCTGTGGCCACGCGAATTGAAGGCCGAGCGGGAGTGGCACGATCCCCCGCTGTGGCTCGCGATCCTCGCCGGGATCGGCCTTGGCCTGCTCGCCGGCCTCACGGGCACCGGCGGCGGTATCTTCCTTTCGCCGCTGCTGCTGTTCCTCGCCTGGTCCGCGCCCAAGCCGGCGTCGGGCGTCGTGGCGGTGTTCATCCTCGCCAACTCCGCCGCCGGCCTCGCCGGAAACCTTGCCTCGGTCGGCAGCCTGCCGCCCGAACTCCCGCTCTATGCGGTCGCGGTGCTCGCGGGCGCAGTGGTCGGCACCACGCTCGGCATCAAGCTACCGCAAAAGTGGATCCTGCGCGCCCTTGGCCTCGTCCTGCTGGTCGCCAGCGCGAAGCTGTTCGGGGTCTATTGAGCTGGCCCCACGTAGTCACCCCGGCCTTGTGCCGGGGTCCACCGTGCCGCACATCCAGCGCTAGAGCTTCACGTTCCGCGCGCGCCGCGAAGTGGGCCCCGGCACAAGGCCGGGGTGACGCGTGAGATTAGCGGCAGCAACTTATCGATGGAAAGCCTCAGCCCCCCACCGCCTTCTTCAGCTTGTCGAAGAACCCGGTCGAGATCGGGCATTCCTCGCCCGTTTCCAGCGCGCGGAACTGTTCCAGCAGCGCGCGCTGTTCGCCCGACAGCTTGGTCGGGATCTCGACCTCGATCCGCACGACCAGGTCGCCGCGACCGCGTCCCTGCAGCACGGGCATGCCCGCGCCGCGCTGGCGCACCTCGCGTCCGCTCTGTGTGCCGGGATGCAGGTGGATCTTGTGCACCTCGCCATCGGGGCCGGGAATCTCGATCTCCCCGCCCAGCGCCGCGGTCGTGAAGCTGATCGGCGCGCGCGCGAACAGGGTCGTGCCCTCGCGCTCGAAGATCGCGTGCGGCTTGACGTGCAGGAAGATGTAGAGGTCGCCCGGAGGCGCACCGCGCGCACCGGCCTCGCCTTGACCCGCCATGCGGATGCGCGTGCCTTCGTCGACGCCCGGCGGGATGTTGACCGCCAGCGTCACCGTCTTGTCGACGCGCCCGTCGCCGCGACAGGTGCGGCACGGATCGGCAATGGTCTGGCCCGCGCCATGGCACGACGGACAGGTCCGCTCGACCACGAAAAATCCCTGCTGCGCGCGCACCTTGCCATGCCCGGCACAGGTGCCACAGCGCTTCGCCATCGTCCCCGGCGCAGCACCGGTGCCGCCGCACGGCTCGCACGGGCCGGACACGTCGATGGTGATGTCGGTCGCCTTGCCGTGAAAGGCATCTTCCAGGCTGATTTCCATGTCGTAGCGCAGGTCCGCGCCGCGCGCCTGGCGCTGTCCGCCGCCGCCGCGTCCGCCCATGAACTCGCCGAACATCGACTCAAAAATGTCGGAAAAGGCGTCGAAACCCTGCCCGCCGCCGCCGCCCATGCCCTGCGGTCCGGCATGGCCGAACCGGTCATAGGCCGCGCGCTTTTGCGGGTCCTTCAGGCAATCATAGGCTTCGTTGATCGCCTTGAACTTGGCTTCGTGCTCCTTGCACCCGCCATGCTTGTCGGGATGGCACTGGATCGCCAGCTTGCGAAACGCCGATTTGATCGTCGCATCGTCTGCATCGCGCGCAACACCGAGCAGTTCGTAATAATCTACCTGGGTGGTCATTCACTCGGCCCCCGCCCAAAAGCCGTCATGCCAGCGAAAGCTGGCATCTCGCGTCACAGGCTGCTTGCCTGAGGCCGGAGACCCCAGCTTGCGCTGGGGTGACGGTTTCGGATCATCTGATTACGCCTTGTTGTCGTCCACCTCGGAGAATTCGGCGTCGACCACGTCGTCCGCCGGCTTCTCCGCAGCCGCATCGGCCGAGGGCGACGCCTCGGACTGCTGCTGCTTCTCGTAGATCGCCTGACCCAGCTTCATCGCGACCTGCGCGAGGGCCTGGCTCTTTTCGTTCATCTGATCGGCGTTGCCGCTCTCGACCGCCGCCTTGGCCGCGTCGATCGCCGACTGGATCTCGCCCTTCAGCGCCTCGTCGACCTTGTCGCCATTTTCGGCGAGCTGGCGTTCGGTGGTGTGGATCAGCGATTCCGCATTGTTCTTCGCCTCGGCGGCGGCGCGGCGCGCCTTGTCCTCCTCGGCGAACTTCTCGGCGTCGCGCACCATCTGGTCGATGTCGCTGTCCGACAGGCCGCCGCTCGCCTGGATGCGGATCTGCTGCTCCTTGCCGGTGCCCTTGTCCTTGGCCGACACGTTGACGATGCCGTTGGCGTCGATGTCGAACGTGACCTCGATCTGCGGCACGCCGCGCGGGGCAGGGGGGATGCCGACCAGGTCGAACTGACCCAGCATCTTGTTGTCCGCCGCCATTTCGCGCTCGCCCTGGAAGACGCGGATCGTCACCGCCTGCTGATTGTCATCGGCAGTCGAATAGACCTGGCTCTTCTTGGTCGGGATCGTGGTGTTGCGGTCGATCATGCGGGTGAACACGCCGCCCAGCGTCTCGATGCCCAGCGACAGCGGGGTCACATCGAGCAGCAGCACGTCCTTGACGTCGCCCTGCAGCACGCCGGCCTGGATCGCCGCGCCGATCGCCACCACCTCATCGGGGTTGACGCCGGTGTGCGGCTCCTTGCCAAAGAACTCCTTCACGACCTGGCGCACCTTGGGCATGCGGGTCATGCCACCGACCAGCACCACTTCGTCGATCTGCGCCGACTTGACGCCGGCATCCGCCATCGCCTTGCGGCACGGGTCGAGAGTGCGGGTGATCAGATCGTCGACCAGCCGCTCCAGCTCCGCGCGCGACAGCGTCTTGACGAGGTGCTTCGGGCCGTTCTGATCGGCGGTGATGAAGGGCAGGTTGACCTCGGTCGTCTGGGCCGACGACAGCTCGATCTTCGCCTTCTCGGCCGCTTCCTTCAGACGCTGCAGCGCCAGCTTGTCCTTGGTCAGGTCGATGCCTTCGACCTTCTTGAACTCGTCGGCGAAATACTGGACCAGCTTGGAATCGAAATCCTCGCCGCCCAGGAAGGTGTCGCCATTGGTCGCCTTCACCTCGAACACGCCATCGCCGATCTCGAGGATCGAGATGTCGAACGTACCGCCGCCAAGGTCATAGACCGCGATGGTTTTGTTGTTGTCCTTGTCGAGGCCATAGGCCAGCGCCGCCGCGGTCGGCTCGTTGATGATGCGCAGCACTTCGAGGCCCGCGATCTTGCCGGCGTCCTTGGTCGCCTGGCGCTGCGCGTCGTTGAAGTAAGCCGGGACGGTGATCACCGCCTGCGTCACGGTCTCGCCGAGATAGCTTTCGGCGGTTTCCTTCATCTTCTGCAGGATGAAGGCCGAGATCTGCGACGGCGAATAATCCTCGCCACCCGCCTTGACCCATGCGTCGCCGTTCGAACCCTTCACGATCGTGTAGGGGACCAGCTCGGTGTCCTTCTTGGTGATGGGATCGTCATAGCGGCGGCCGATCAGGCGCTTCACCGCGAAGACGGTGTTGTCGGGGTTCGTGACCGCCTGGCGCTTGGCCGGCTGGCCGATCAGTCGCTCGCCGTCCTTGGCAAACGCGACGATGGACGGCGTCGTGCGCGCGCCCTCTGCATTCTCGATCACCTTGGGCTTGCCGCCCTCCATCACTGCCACGCAGCTGTTGGTCGTGCCGAGATCGATTCCGATAACTTTACCCATGAGTCCTCTAAGGCCCCCGTCTGCTAAATCATGTTAAACCAGTGCGTTACCGCGCCCCTAAAGCGGCAACGCGGCCATCACTAGGCGGGATATAGGCGCGGCGCGCCTTGTCGCAAGACCATGGCGCTCTTAGGAATTTCCCGAAGGTTCCCGAATCGGGAGAAGGAGTTTCGAATATGCGGTCTCTGGTGGCGGTAATGGCGGCGGCGGTGGCACTGGCCGGATGCGAACAGGCGCAGCTCGGCGTGGAGGACGCATGGGTCCGCCTGCCCGCGGTGTCGAGCCGTCCGGGCGCAGCCTATTTCACGGTGAAGGGCGGGGCGGACGCAACCAGCCTGCTCGCGGTTTCCTCGCCCGCCGCCGTGCGCACCGAACTGCACGAAATGAAGCATGAAGGCGGCATGATGACGATGTCCCCGCTCAAGGACGTCGCGATCCCCGCCGGCGCCACCATCAAGTTCGAGCCGGGTGGGAAGCATGTCATGCTCTATGACCTGTCCCCCGAACTGCGGGCGGGCGGCAAGATCCCGCTGCGCCTCGCCTTCGCCAATGGCAAGACGGTCGAGGTCGAGGCCGAACTGCGCGCGCCGGGCCAGGAAAAGTAAGACTGGGGCGGGCGGCGGCGCGGGAGCGATGGCGTCCCCGCCGCGTTGAACCGCCATGTCCCTCGAAGATCCCGCACCGCCCCCCGGCCCGCGCCAGCGCCGCATCCTGTGGCTGCTTCCGCTTGTGATCATCGCCATCGTCGCGGTGATCTTTGTCGGCATGAACTTGAGCCACCTGCGTCAAACCGAGCGCGGCGAGGCCGTCGGCAACGAATCCGGCGTGCCGGGTCCGGTGAATTTGGCGCGGTGATCCTCCCCCTTGCGGGGGAGGATTGGAAACTCAAAAATCGACCGAAAGCGACGCGCGCACCGTACGCGGCGCACCCTGCAACAGCGACTGGTTGAACGCGTCATAGGCCGATGCCCAGTACCGCGCATTGGCGACGTTATCGACTCCGACCCGCAACGTTAGCGGCTTGTCGCCCGCCGCAAAGACATAGCGCGCGCCGACATCGACCCGGGTCCAGTCGTCCAGCTCCAGCGTGTTGGCGATGTTGACCGCCTGCGGCCCGGTATGCACCACACGCCCGGTCAGCGTCAGGCCGGGAACGAACGCCATGTCCCATTCGGCGTTCAGGTTCGCGGTATATTCCGGCACGCCCTGCGCGCGATTGCCCTCGTTCGCGCCGCCCAGCGTCTCGCGCAGCTTCGCGTCGACCACCGTGCCGCCACCGATCAGGCGCAGCCCGGGCGCAACCTCACCGGCGAAGCTCAGTTCGATCCCGCGATTGCGCTGCTTGCCGAACAGGCCATAGACCTGGCTGGTGCCGGTGCCGGTCGGCACCGCATAAGCGGTCGGCAGGTCGATCTGGAACACCGCCAGGCTGGCATCGAACCCGCCGATGCGCACCTTGCCGCCGACCTCATATTGCACCGACTTGGTCGGCGCGAGCACCGCGCCCGAATTGACCAGCAGCGGGTCGATCGGCGCGGTCGGGCCCTGCTGCAGCCCCTCGATCCGGTTGGCAAACAGCGACACGCCGGCAACCGGCTTCACCACCACGCCAACCACCGGGGTCACTGCGCTTTCGTCGTAGGTGGTGTCGAGCAGCCCGCCATTATAGGCATTATACGCCTTGACGCGGATCGACTGGAGCCGGAGGCCGCCGGTCACCAACAGGCGGTTGTCAAACAGGCCAAGCGTGTCGGACGCATAGACGCTCCACAACCGGGTGCGGCTGATGGGGAAGGGATCGTCCAGATCGCCGCCGACCAGGGTGGAGGCGGGGATCGCCGCAAGCGTCGGACTGTACAGATTGGTCGCAAACCCCGCGAACCCGGGGCCATAGAGGAAGTCGAACGCATTGCGGTTCACCTGCCACGCGATGTTGCCGCCCAGGTTGAACTCATGCGTCACCGCCTGACCCAGCTTGACGCGCAGCCCGGCCTCGATCGCCTCGTTATTGTCGGTCCGGGGCACGTACAGCGCATTGCCATTCGCCGCGCCGGTGGTGGCGTTCTGGATGGTGATCCCGCCATAAATGCCCTCTTCCATGCCGTCGCGCGCACCGGCGCTGGCATAGAACATCGCATTGTCGGCCACGTCATATTCGATCCGCGCCACGCCGAACACGTCGCGCATGTCGGTATAGGTCCAGGGCTGGGCATAGTTGGCGTCTGCTTCCGGCACGCGCGGGACGACGGTGGTGCCGACCGTCACCTTGGGGCGCAGCCCGTCCACCTCGACCCGCTGATAGCCCAGGTCCAGCGACGCGCGCACCCGCTCGCCGCGCCAGTCGAACGCCGCGCCCAGCACGGCGGTGCGGCGGAACTCGCCCTCGACCGCCACGTCACCGCTGCGGAACGCGCCGTTGACCCGCACCCCGAACGACCCGTCGCCAAAGCGGCGCGCAACGTCGAAGCTGCCGCCGAAATGCTGGTCGCCGATATAGCTGGCGGTGACGCGGGTGAGGTCGCGCCCGGCGCGCTTCAGCTGCAGGTTGACGCTGCCGCCGATCCCCGACCCGCCCGGCGCCGCGCCGTTCAGGAATGCTGATGCGCCGTTCAGCACCTGCACGCTCTCGAACAATTCGGGCGCGACCAGCTGGCGCGGCGCAATCCCGTACAGGCCGTTCAGGCCGACATCGTCGCCGAACAGCTGGAAGCCGCGGATCACGAACTGCTCCGACGCATTGCCAAAGCCATAGGTGGTGCGGATCGTCGGATCATTCTCCAGCAGCGCGCCCAGCGTCAGTGGCTGCTGGTTGAGGATCAGCGCCTCATTATACGACCGCACCGTGAACGGCACGTCCTCGGCCTTCTTGGTGCCCAGCGCGCCCAGATCGCCTTCGCTGGTCACCGCACTCGCATTCTCGCGCTGGGCCTGGATGACGACCTCGTCATCCTGCGCCAGGGCAGGGGTGGCGATCGCGGCGAGCGACACAGTGGCAAGGATCAGGCGCTTCATTTGTCTATCCAATTGTCTAGGGTTCAGGAACGGCGCAGCCAGCTGCGCAGGAAAATCAGGACAGGAAGGGCGAGCAGCAGCGACGCGGCCGCATCGCGCCAGCCATCGCCGGTGAGACCAAGGATCAGCCCAGCGAGGCTCGCGACGAGCAACATGGCGGGGACGGCGAGGACGCTGGCCGCGCGCTGCGGACCGATGCGGCGCGACGCATTCACGATGCCGCTCCGGCATGGACGATCTCGTCGACCGCGCGCTCTGTGCCGCGCGCGCCCTTGCCCAGCCATAGCTGCAGCCCGCTCCACAGCACCCAGATCGTCGCCAGCGTCAGCATCGCCCACAGGATCTTGAGCGCGATCCCGCCATAATCGCCAAAGTGCAGCGGCTTGGACAGCATCAGCGCCTGGCTCAGCGCCGGCATCGTCGCGGTGTCGGCCAGCTTCGCCGTCTCGGCATCGACCAAAGCCGGGGTCAGCACATGGCTGGTCAGCGGCGTGTCGCCTTGAAAGAAGATCGCATAGTGCCGCCCGCTGCTCCACCCGCCGCCGGGAAAGCCGATGAACTGTGGTGACACGCCCGGCAGCGCCGCCTGCGCCGCCGCCATCGCGGCATCGACCGATGCGTAGTCGGCGGGCGCGACCGGCCGGTCGCCGCCATGCGCCGCGACCATCTCCTTGAGCTGCCCTTCGCGCCAGCTCGCGGTCAGCGGATCGGCAAAGGCGTTGATCACGCCCGTCACCCCGACCACCAGCGCCCAGCCCAGCGTCACCACGCCCAGCAAATTATGCGTATCGAGCCGGCGCACCCGCTTGCTCCGCGTCCTGCGCAGCGTTCCGAACCGCAACCGCCGCATGAACGGGACATAGAGGACGCCGCCGGAAAGGATCGCGAGCACGAACAGCGTCCCCATCACGCCAAGGAACAACATCCCCGGCAGCCCCAGGAACATGTCGGTATGCAGCTTCAGCAGGAAGTGCATCACGCCTTCCTCGCGGATCTCGCCCGCGCTCGCGCCCGTGGTGCGGTTGTAGGAGAACAGCCGCATCTGCGCTTCCGGCGCATCCGGGCTCGGCCCGGTCGTGACGGTCAGGATCGGATTGTCATGGCTGAACCCGACGAATAGCGGCACCCCGCCGCCGCCCTCGGCCACCGCCTTGGCGATCAGCGTGTCGAGCGGCACGCCGCCCTGTGCCGACGGCATGCCCTGCATCGCCGCCGCCGCATCATGCTCGGTCAGCGCCTCGATCTCGTCGTGGAAGATCAGCGGCAGCCCGGTGACGCACAGCATCAGCAGGAATGCAGTGCACACGATGCTCGACCACTTATGGATCAGGAACCAGGCCTTGATCGTCGAGCGGGACACGGCGTGCGGCTTTCCTCGGCAAATAACGTTACGCCGCGCGCCTACCTCGCTTCACCGGGGCAGTCAATGCGAGGCATTCGCATTTGCAATCGCTACACGCTCCGCCACGTCCCCGGCGCAACCCCGTCCAGCGTCCACTCCCCGACGCGCCAGCGCACCAGCCGCAGCGTCGGGTATCCCACCGCCGCGGTCATCCGCCGTACCTGCCGGTTACGCCCCTCGGTAATCGTCAGCGCGATCCAGCAATCTGGCACCGTCTTGCGGAACCGCACCGGCGGATCGCGCGGCCAGATCGCTGGGGGATCGATCCGCTCGGCCTGCGCCGGGCGCGTCATCCCGTCCTTCAGCCGCACGCCCGTGCGCAGCGCCGCCAGCGCCGCGTCGTCCAGCTCCCCCTCGACCTGCGCCCAATAGGTTTTTGGCATCTTGTGCTTCGGGTCCGCAATCCGCGCCTGCAGCCGCCCGTCATCGGTCAGCAGCAACAACCCCTCGCTGTCCCGGTCCAGCCGCCCGGCGGGATACACCCCCGGCACGTCGATATAATCGGCCAGCGTCGGATGCCCGCTGCCCTCATCGGTGAATTGCGACAGCACGCCCCACGGCTTGTTGAACAGGATCAGCATGGGGAGGGGGTCTAGACAGAACCCCTCCTGCAATCCACCTCAGCCACGATGACTCATCGCCGCCCCCTCACGCCTGGAGAGATCGCGCTCGCCCGCAGCGTCTTCGGCGACGCGATCGACTATGCCGCCGCCGCGGTATCCAACCGCAAATGGATCTTCTTCCAGCCGCGTAACGTGACGATGGCGCCGCTGGGCTGCATCCATTTCCATCCCGGGGGCCATGCCTATCGGGAGGATTTTTCGACCGCGTCGCTCGGCCTCCAGGCGCATTTCATCCATGAGATGACGCATGTGTGGCAGCATCAGCGGGGCATTTTCCTCCCCCTGCGCCGCCATCCGTTCTGCCGCTATGATTACGCGATCAAGCCCGGCTGGACGCTCGAGCGCTACGGGATCGAGCAGCAGGCGGAGATCGTCGCCCACGCCTTCCTCCTCGCGCGCGGCGCTCCCGTGCCCGGATCGCCGTCGCGCGAGGTGTTTCGCGCCATCCTGCCCTTTACGCCGGCCTGACCCCGCTCATCGCGGGTCCGGGGCGCTGCGGTCCTGCATCGACTGCCCTGAATCGCTGCTGCGCGTCTGAGGCGGCGGTGGCGGCGGAGGCGGGGGAGGCGGTGGCGCCACCCGGACCGGCGGAGGTGGGGGAGCCATCCGCACTGGCGGCGGCGCCGGCTGTGGCCGGGGCTGGGCCTGCGGCTGGGGTTGCGGGCGCCACTGCGGCTGGGCCTGCGGCTGGGGTTGCGGGCGCCATTGCGGCTGGGCCTGCGGCTGCGGCCGCGGCTCGACCCGCATCGGCGCTTGTGGTGCGGTCTCGCGCGGGGCCGTGCCTTCGGGCAGTCGCCGCCGCCATTCGGCCGGCCGATCGCCCAATGGCCGCCCGACTTCCGGCCGCGGCGGGCGCGGAGGCGGTGGCGGTGCCGGCTGTACCGCCACCGGCGGCGGCGGGGCAGGGGTCGGCGTGGGCATCGGCGTGGTCACGGGCGGTCGGCCCCCGCCGGGCCGCCCGCCGGGCCGCCCGGCGCCGGGCTGTCCACCGTCAGGCCGACCCGCGCCGGGATTGCTGCCACCAGGGCGACCATCGCCGGGTCTTCCTTCTCCGGGGCGTCCGCCACCCGGCTGCCAACCTTCCGGCCGACCGCTATCGGGCCGACCGGTTTCAGGTCTGCCGGTGCCGGGGCGTCCGCCGCCCGGCTGCCAACCTTCGGGGCGCCCGCCATCGGGCCGCCCCGCTCCGGGGCGCCCGCCGCCCGGTCGTCCCTCGCCGGGACCACCGCCGGGTTGTCCAGCGTCGGGCCGTCCGCCACCGGGTCCACCGGCACCCGGCCGTCCGCCGTCAGGGCGCCCGGCACCGGGGCGACCGCTGCCGGGACGACCGTCGCCCGGGCGTGGGCCTCCGGGCGCGCCGACATCGGGCCGACCGCCTCCGGGCCGTCCAGCGCCCGGGCGACCATCGCCATCGCGCCACGGCGGACGCACGCCCAGACCCGGGCGGCCCGGTCGCCCGGGCCCGTCAAAGCGCGGCGGCGGTCCGCGAAAGCCATCGCGCTGCCAGCGCCGGAAGCGGTCGCCGTCCAGCCGCCGCCGCTCGCGCTCGCGCTCCAGCCGCAACCGCCAGCGCACCGCGTCGGACGTGCCGCGCCAGCGCTGCCACCCCGGATGCCGCACGCGCCCGCTTTCCCAGCGCAGCCGCCACTCGATCACCGTCGCGACCTGTCCGGCCCACCATCCGGCGTCGACCGCATCCCATTGATCGGTCCCGTCGGCTGCGTCGCGCAGCGCCACCGCGCGATCGTACAGCTCCTCGGCGCGCTCGTCCCACAGGTCGCTCTCGCGCGGCGACAATGCCGCCCCGCCGCTGTCATACACCACCGCCAGCCGCTGGCGCTGGTACGCGAACGACCGCCGCGCTTCCTGCACCAGGAACGGCGCATCCGCGTTCGGCTCGAAATAATAATGGATCAGCCCGCCGTCGCGGTCGCTCTCGGCCAGCACCAGATGCCCGGTCTGCAACTCCCAGCCCCAGACATCGTCGCCGCGATAGATGAAGGTAAAGTCCGGCGGCGCATCGCCGATCGCCTCCAACAGGCCATCGGCATTGTCGATCCAGTAATAATCGCCCGACTCCGCCCGCCATCCGGCCTGCGCAGTCGGCGAGGATGCCGCATAGCCCACCGCTGCCGCCTGCGCGGAACCGGCAAAGCCCCCCGCCAGCACCAGCCCCACCGCCATCAGACTCACGCCACGCAATCCACGCATCGTCCCGCTCCTCACGTTCATGCGGCACTATTCGACGAGTCGGTATGAACGGCGGGTGGATGGATTTCGGGGGCGGCACGATTTGAAGCCGCCGTCAGATTTCGTCCTGAAACGCGGACACCGCGTCACGTTCTTGCGCACCACCTCGCGCATGTCAGCGGTCAAGATGCCGGAGACGCTGTTCAGCGCCTTGCCCACAACCCCTTCGCCACAAAGCGCTTTTGTTCTGCCTCTGCCCCCCTCGCAACCGGCCGCCCGCGCCCCTATCTCCCCCCTAGCTTCCCCTCCAGAACAAAGCTAGAACTCACCGCATGGCACTTACGCATATCTCGGTCCGCGGCGCGCGCGAGCATAACCTCAAGGGCGTGGACATCGACATTCCGCGCGACACGCTGACGGTCATCACCGGCCTGTCGGGCAGCGGCAAATCCAGCCTCGCCTTCGACACCATCTATGCCGAGGGGCAGCGCCGCTACGTGGAATCGCTCAGCGCCTATGCGCGCCAGTTCCTCGAGATGATGCAGAAGCCCAATGTCGAGCATATCGAGGGGCTGAGCCCTGCCATCTCGATCGAGCAGAAGACGACCAGCCGCAACCCGCGCTCGACCGTCGCGACGGTGACCGAGATCTACGATTACATGCGCCTGCTCTGGGCGCGCGTCGGCGTGCCCTACAGCCCCGCCACCGGCCTGCCGATCGCGGCACAGACCGTCAGCCAGATGGTCGACCGCGTCCTCGCGCTGCCCGAAGGCACGCGCCTCCTGCTGCTCGCCCCGGTCGTGCGCGGCCGCAAGGGCGAGTATCGCAAGGAACTGGCCGAGTGGCAGAAGGCCGGCTTCCAGCGCGTCCGCATCGACGGCGAAACCTATCTGATCGAAGAAGCCCCCGCGCTCGACAAGAAGTACAAGCACGACATCGAGGTCGTGGTCGACCGCCTCGTCGTCCGCGAAGACATCGCCACGCGCCTCGCCGAGAGCTTCGAGACCGCGCTCAAGCTCGCCGACGGCCTCGCCTATGTCGATCTGGTCGACACCACGGTCGAGGCCATCTCTCCCCTCCCGCTCGCGGGAGGGGCCGGGGGAGGGTCTGTCAGAGAGGCGCGCCAGACGTTCGCGGCCGAAGGCGCCACCCCCGCCGAGCCGGTGCGCAAGTCCGGCATGAAAAACACCGGCATCCCCGACAACCGCATCGTGTTCAGCGAGAAATTCGCCTGTCCGGTCAGCGGCTTCACCATCCCCGACATCGAACCGCGCCTGTTCAGCTTCAACGCCCCGCAGGGCGCGTGCCCGGCATGCGACGGCCTCGGCGAAAAGCTGATCTTCGACGAAGACCTCGTCGTCCCCAACCACGACCTGTCGATCAAGAAGGGCGCGGTCGTCCCCTGGGCCAAGTCCAACCCGCCATCGCCCTATTACATGCAGGTGCTTGGCAGCCTCGCCCGCGAATTCGGCTTCTCCCTCGACACCCCGTGGAAGGACCTGCCCGGCGAGGTTCAGCTGATCATCCTCCACGGCACCGGCGGCAAGCCGGTCACGCTCACCTTCATCGACGGCCGCAAGAGCTATGACGTGAAGAAGCCGTTCGAGGGCGTCATCGGCAACCTCAACCGCCGCATGCTCCAGACCGAAAGCGCCTGGATGCGCGAGGAGCTGAGCAAGTATCAGGCCGCGCACCCGTGCGAGACCTGCAACGGCGCGCGCCTGAAGCCCGAGGCGCTGGCGGTCAAGGTCGCCAACCGCGACATCTCGTCCGTCACCCGCCTCAGCGTCGTCGACGCGCTGCCCTTCTTCCGCGACCTCCCCGCCGCGCTCACCCCGCAGCAGCAGGAGATCGCCCGCGCGATCCTCAAGGAAATCGACGAGCGCCTCGGCTTCCTCAACAATGTCGGCCTCGATTACCTCAACCTCGATCGCACCAGCGGCACGCTGTCGGGCGGGGAGAGCCAGCGCATCCGCCTCGCGTCACAGATCGGCTCCGGCCTCTCCGGCGTCCTCTACGTCCTCGACGAACCCAGCATCGGCCTGCATCAGCGCGACAACGACATGCTGCTCGCCACGCTGCGCCGCCTGCGCGACCTCGGCAACACCGTGCTGGTGGTCGAGCATGACGAGGATGCGATCCGCACCGCCGATTACGTCATCGACATGGGGCCGGGCGCCGGCGTCCATGGCGGACAGGTGGTGGCACAGGGGACGTTCGATGAAATCCTGTCCAGCACCGGCAGCGTCACCGCCGATTACCTCAACGGCACCCGCCGGATCGAGGTGCCGGCCAAGCGCCGCAAGGGCAATGGCAAGAAGCTGACCGTCCACAACGCCACCGCCAACAACCTGACCGGCGTCACCGCGTCGATCCCGCTCGGCACCTTCACCTGCATCACCGGCGTGTCCGGCTCGGGCAAGTCGAGCTTCACCATCGACACGCTCTACGCCGCCGCCGCCCGCCACCTCAACGGCGCGCGCGTGCTCGCGGGCAAGCATGACAAGATCACCGGCCTCGACCATCTCGACAAGGTGATCGACATCGATCAGTCGCCGATCGGCCGCACCCCGCGCTCCAACCCCGCCACCTATACCGGCGCCTTCACCAACATCCGCGACTGGTTCGCGGGGCTGCCAGAGGCACAGGCGCGTGGCTACAAGCCCGGCCGGTTCAGCTTCAACGTTAAGGGCGGGCGGTGCGAAGCATGCCAGGGCGACGGCGTGCTCAAGATCGAAATGCACTTCCTCCCCGACGTCTACGTCACCTGCGACGTGTGCCACGGCCAGCGCTACAACCGCGAAACGCTGGAGGTGAAGTTCAAGGGCCGCAGCATCGCCGACGTGCTCGACATGACGGTCGAGGACGCGGTGGAGTTCTTCAAGGCCGTCCCCCCGATCCGCGACAAGATGGCGATGCTCGCCGAAGTCGGCCTCGGCTATGTCAAGGTCGGCCAACAGGCCACGACCCTCTCCGGCGGCGAAGCCCAGCGCGTCAAACTCGCCAAGGAACTCAGCCGCCGCGCCACCGGCCAGACGCTCTATATTTTGGACGAGCCCACGACGGGCCTGCATTTCGAGGACGTCCGCAAGCTGCTGGAGGTGCTCCACGCGCTGGTCGAACAGGGCAACACCGTCGTCGTCATTGAACACAATCTGGATGTGATCAAAACGGCCGATTGGATATTGGACCTCGGCCCGGAGGGAGGGGTCAAGGGCGGCGAGATCGTGGCTGAAGGCACGCCTGAGCAGGTCGTCAAGGAACCGCGATCCTATACCGGCAAATACCTCGCGCCGCTCTTGAACGCTCCCGTCGCAACGGCAGCGGAATGACGACAACAAAGACTCTCGAAGATAATCAGCCTGCCCCGGCGAAGGCCGGGGTCATCAAAACCGCCGACTGGATCCTCGACCTCGGCCCCGAAGGCGGCGTCAAGGGCGGTGAAATAGTCGCTGAGGGGCCGCCGGAAAAGGTGGCGAAGGAACCGCGCAGCTGCACGGGGAAGTATCTTGCGCCGTTGCTGGGGCGGGGTGGGGTGAAGGAGCGGGCTGAGGTGGCAGCGGAGTGAACTTACAGAAATTGAAGTCAGAACAAGTTTGGTTGATTCGTTGGCGGATCTCTTGGGGAAAGCCGAGCAATTCGAGCTAGTGCCTCGTTTTGTTTGTTGAGGATGGTCGCTTGTAGCTTCTCAACGGATTCGCGTTGTTCGGTGGCCCAGCGACCTTCGGCGAAGGACTCGAGGTTGAGCTTCAGAATAAATAAGCCAGACATCGCCCCTGCAATAGCAACGCTGATAGCTGACCCGGAGTCTCCACGAACTCGGTTCAAGCCAGAATCAAACGCGATAATCCCGTAATCTATTAGCTGGCTGCAGATATTTACAATTTCTGTAATGATGTCCGTTGCTTCTCGAAGAAGCTGCAGCGCACGTTCGCGTAGCTTTCTTTTGGAGGCTGGATTTTGTTCAATGTCTCGGGAAGTTCTAACACGTATCACTTCATCGAACTTTTCAGCGTCTTCCTGAAATAAGGACTTCAGGCGGGGAACCAGCACGTCTTCAAGCTGCTTCAGCAAATATGCGAACTGCGCCGCATCGCCGTGGCCTCTCTTCATCGAAATTTTATACACCGTCCCGCTGAGTTTGGCGGACAGTAGCGCCATGAGCGCGGCTGCGCTGCCCGATCCGGGCGAATGTCGCCCCGCGCCAAACTCGTCCAAAAGTTGATCTGTGGGCATCGCGATCAGTGAGCGATTCCTTGGCAATGGATCGACGGTGGCCTTCACTTCATTCCTCCAGCAAGCAATCGCGACGATTCGTCGGATTTATGCTTGCTAATTTGCGCGATAGCAAGCATATATCTCGGCGGGTCTAGCAAGCAGGTGTATAATGGCAAAAACTCCTCAGAGCCTCGGCGGCGATGCGCGCGCCGTTCGCCTATCGAGTGAGCAACGGAGCAAGATTGCGCAAGAGGCCGCTAAGGCGCGCTGGCAGCGTGCACGCACGCAGGTTCGAATTCCGACCGCGCGAAATGGAGGCACGCTCAATATCGGTGAAGTTGAGATCGAGGCCTATGTTCTCGATAACGGCCAACGAGTTATCAGTAAGCGCGGAATAGCGAAAGGCCTCAACCTGAAATCTCAGGGGGGGAATGCGTTTATGCGCACCATGTCGCGTAAGGGCATTCAAGCCGCACTGTCGCCTGCGCTTATGGAGAAAGTGGAAAATCCGCTCTCATTTTATGGGATGAGGGGGGAATTGGCGGATGGCTATGAAGCTGAAACGCTAATCGAAGTTTGCGATGCTATTATCGAGGCGCGAAATAAGGGAAGACTTGCTCCGTCTCAATTTTTCCTAGCGAGGCAGGCAGAAATAATTTTTCGTTCAGCTGCCAAGCTCGGTATCATCGCACTTGTTGATGAGGCGACTGGCTACGTCGATAAGACGAGAGATGAATACCGCAAACTGTTCGATGGATTTATTCGGGCAGAGTTTAGACAGTGGGAGAAGGAATTTCCGGACAAATTTTTTGATATGATTTATCGGCTTTACGGGCTTCGGCGTCAAATGCCGGATAGCAATAAGCACCCTCAATTTTTTGGACATTTCATTAGGCGATATATTTATTATCCGCTTGCAAACAGTAATGGTGCTATATTGGAGAATCTTGAGCAACATAACCCTGTTGTCTATGATTCAGGCGGAAGAAAACGCAAATTCTTTCAGTATCTTTCTGATGAAATCGGAATGTCTGCTTTTAGGCAGCACCTTTGGCAAGTTGTGGGGATTGGAGAGTCGGTGAATGATCGTCAGCAGTTTGACCGATCATTTTATCGGGCTTTCCCCGAGGCGATACCGAAGAAAGATATCGATCAGCTTGATTTCCATGATGTACTGAATCGAAGGTGACCCCATGCCCCACCTCGAAACCCAATTCGCCCATCTCGGCCTAAACGCCACCGCCACAGTCGAACCGCCCTTCGACGGCATGGCCTGGTACGCCGGCTACGAACAACGCCACGCCGCCGACGGGATCGAGGGGCGGCTGGTCTCGCAATACAGCTTCACCGAAAGCTGGACCTCTTGGGAAGTCCACCCCCACGGCGCGGAGCTGGTCATCTGCACCGCGGGGGAAATGACGCTGGTGCAGGAACTTCCCGATGGCAGCACGACCCGCGAAACCCTCACCCCCGGCGACTATGCGATCAACCCGCCCGGCGTGTGGCACACGGCGGACGTGCCCCCCGGCACCACCGCCACCGCCATCTTCATCACCCCCGGCGCCGGCACCGACCACCGCCCGCGCTGATCCGCCGCGTTACGCGTCCCCCGCGCGCTGCCACGGCCATTTGCCCTCGATCTCCAGTTCCAGCGACAGGCTCAGGAAGGTGCGGATCGCGACGATGCCGGCCAGCACGCCGACGCTGGTCAGGCTCGGCTCGACCGCGACCGTGTTGATGATGTCCGCCGCGACCAGCAGCTCCAGCCCCAGCAGGATCGATCGGCCCAGATTGGATCGCAGCGCGCGGTAGCTGTCGGTCCCGTCGCGCCGCATCACGTCGCGCGCAAAGCGCAGCGCGGCCCAGATCGCGCCCGCCAGGATGACCGCGATCCCCGCCAGCTCGACCCAGCGCGTGATCCAGTGGACGATCTGCAGCAAGCCCGCATCCTCGATCATCGCGCCACGCCCTCCAGTGCGTCCAGCTCCGCCGCGCGCCCGGCGCTCGCCGGGACCACGCTCAAGCTGCCATCGGTTTCCAGCACCACGGCGGCGGCCTCCGCGATCCGGCCGATGCCCCGCTGGCGCAATGCCGCATCGATCTCGCCGCGCGTCACCCGCTCCGCCGCCATCGCGTCGCGGCGGGCGACGCCATCCTCGACCATCAAGCGCGGCTCGGCGCGCACCGCGTCGCGGAACCAGCCCCAGCGGATCGACGCCCGCGCCACTGCATATTGCAGCCCGGCGAGCATCGCGAACGCCAGCGCCCCCTCGGCCAGCGCGACGTCCTTGCTCAGCAGCACGGTCGCCAGCGTCGACCCCAGCGCCACCGTCACCACTAGGTCGAACGCGTTGAGCTTGGCCAGCGCCCGCTTCCCCGCCGCGCGCAGCACGACGATCAGGATCGCATAGGCGCACAGCGTGATGACGATGACCCGCAACAGGCCAAATCCGGTGTCGAAGAACATGCCCCATCAAGTCGCCCCGCGCCCGCTTGTTCCGCCCGCGTCGCCCGCGCATCCGGAACCCGCGCGCCCGTTGCCGTGTTCTCTCGCCATTCCCCAAGCAATTTCAGAGAGATCGATCATGGCAACCCGCACCACGACCCCCAAGACCAAGGCCACGACGACCAAGTCCGCGACCAAGTCCACCGGCCGCGCGACCACCAAACGCGCCCCCGCCAAGCGCGCCGCCACCGCCAAGACCGCGCCGCGCAAGACCACCGCGCGCAAATCCCCGGCCCGCGCCAAGGCGGCACAGGGCGGCGCCACGACCGCCGCGCTCGCCACGCTGCGCCGCAACGTCTTCCCGATCGCCGGTGCCCTCGCCGCCGGTGCCGCGACCGCCGCCGCTTTGTTCTTCACCCGTCGCAACAACGTGCTCGCAGAGGGCCACGCCGCCCCGGATCTTGAGGGCGACGCCCACCCGGGCGCGGACGACCGCGCGGCCCCGCATTTCCGCCCCGACATGGATGCGCCGATGAACGCCGCTGACCGCGCGGCGCTCGCCCCGGCGCTCGCCAATGGCGATGGGCGCGCCGACCTGCGCCACTGATCCGCTGTAACGGCCGGGCAGGGGGCTTTCCTACACGCCCCCTGACTGCAGTTGTGGATGGTCCTCTCCAATCGACAGGACCATCCACCATGCCATTCCCGACGCCCCCACCCCCGGCTGACAACCCCGTCGCGCTACGGTCGCGTGGGTGTCGCGTCGCCGTCGCGAACCCGTCGCGTCGGGGGCCTGAACCCGTCGCTTCCGCCCAAAACCCCTTCATTTTTGTCAGCATCGTCGGACCGCTGTCAGCCTCGCCGCACCACCGGTGGCGCCATGGGGCAGGGGAGCGCCGCCGCCCCCCGCCGGGGGCTGCCCTTGTAATTTTGGTACAATCCGCCATATAGGGGCTGCTACAGTCGCAAATCGACGGTCTTCGGTGCTTTGCGGCCCCTTCTTCCTTCTTTCCCTGCCTCCGCAGCTCGAGGTGCGTCCAATCGGGACGCGCCGCTTAAAGAAGGAATATCCAATGAGCATCACCGGAACCGTCAAGTTCTTCAATTCGGACAAGGGCTATGGCTTCATCGCCCCCGACAATGGCGGTGGCGACGCGTTCGTCCATATCTCGGCCGTTGAGCGCGCCGGCATGGCGACGCTGAACCAGGACCAGCGCGTCAGCTACGAGCTGGAGCAGGACAAGCGCGGCAAGATGGCCGCCGTCAACCTGCAGGCCGCCGACTGATCCGCGACGGGCGGGGCGCATCCGTGCTCCGCCCGCCGCTCTTGCAGAAAAAAGGAGCGCCCGATGGCTGCCCAGACGCTGACCTATCGTGACAATGCGGCCAAGTGCCGCGCCGATGCCGATGCCGCGACGCTGGACAATGTTCGCGACCGCAATCTGCGCGCAGAGGCCGCATGGCTCGCCATGGCCGACCGTCAGGAACGCACCGACACCGCCCGCGCCGAGCGTGAGGCTAACGTAACCCCAAGACAGGATACCCAGTGAAGTCCATTTTTTCGAATAAGTATCAGAACGTTACCAATCATCCCCGGCCGGCTCGCCCGCCGCTTACCTTCCTCGCGCGGCGCACCGCCGACGACCTCCGCGCCGCCGCCGTGGCCCGCGCCGCCGTCCTTGAAGTGATCGGCTAGAACAGCTCGGCAATTCCCGCGGTCAGCAGCAACAGGCTGACCGCCGCCAGCAACCCTGCGTTGGTGCGCCGCCCATTGACCCGCAGCAGGACCAGCAGCAGCACCAGCACGCCAAGCGAGGCCAGCACTTCGACGGCATCCCCGATGCCGGAAAAGGTCTCGTCCGGCGACGGCGCGACAAATTCCAGTGCGATCGATCCGATCCAGCTGCCGATATTCGCCGCCAGCAACCCGCCAATCACCATCCGGTTCTGCCGCTCGTACCACAGGTCGAAATCCGGCCAATCCTCGGGATCGTCGGGAAAGATCAGCGACGCGGCCAAATAATAGATCCCCACGATCGCCAGCACGCTGACCAGCGTGAGGTAATTCGCCCCGATCTGGGGCTGCGCCTCCCATGCCAGCAGCCAGAACGAGGTGAGGTCGAGGATCACGACGATGCCCAGCAACGGCGTGAGCCACCCGACCCGGACAGATTTTCCGCCCCGCTTGAGCTTCAGCGCCCGGCCAAATCCCCCCAGCACCTCCGCAATGGCCAGCCCCAGCAGCAGCCCATAGACCGCGAATACCAGCTCGAATGGCGACATCGCTTCCCCCAGGTTTCGGCGACCAGCTTAACCCACTACGCCCAAAAGAAAACCACCGCCCCGGTTGCCCGGGACGGCGGTGTTTCCTTCGGTGTTCAGACCGCGATCAGAAGCGGTAGCTGACGCCAACCTTCAGACGCCACAGCGACGCGCTGGTCACCAGATCGCGCGTATCGTCCGGCGCGAAGCTGTTGATGATGTAGCGGCCCTGCGAGTCCACCGGGCCCAGGTTCGCGCCGCTGGTCCCCGTCGGCGTGCCGACGACGTTGATCAGGCTGGCGAACTGGCGCTTGCGGAACGTGTTCCAGTTCTGGTCCAGCATGTTCAGGAAGTTGTCGACCGTGACGGTGAACTTCAGGCTGTCGCCGCGGAACGGCCCGGGGACCGTCTGCGAGAAGTTGAGGTCCAGATCGAAATACCAGTCGTTGAGGCAGGTATTGCGATCGATCACGCGACCGCGTGCTTCGTTGGCGCAATCCAGACCTTCAATGTAGTTCAGGAAGTCGGTCTGGTTCTGTGCGGCGGTGCGCGTCGTCGCCCCGCTGACCACCGTGTCGCGATACACGACATTCGGATCGCTCGGACCGTTCGGGATGTACAGCAGACGGTTGTCGAAGCCCGATGCCGAGTCGAAGAACCCGCCCGAACCACCGAAGGTCAGGCTGTACGGACGACCCGAACGCGCGATGAAGGTGAAGCCAAGGCTCGTGTCTTCCTCGCCGAAGAACTTCTCGGTCAGGTTCGCCGACAGGGTGAAGTTGTGACGCGTTTCATAGAAGCCGCGCGACGCCGGCGGATCCTGCAGGCTGGTTGCCGCGGTGTTGTCATAGTTCGAACCCGCGGTGGAGTTGAACATGTTCCGGCGGTCCTGCGCATCGGTGTACGCATAGCCGAAGTTCACGAAGCTGCGGCCACCCTCGGTGAACAGCCCGCCCTCGAAGTTCTTCGACAGGACGATCGACGCGATGTGCGATTCATAATCGCGGCCGTTGGTCAGCTGCAGTTCGTCGTCGCGGCTGGTGCTGAAGCAGGCGGTGGTCACGCCCGACCACTGGATGTTCACGCCATCCTGAACCAGGCGCGCCGAGCAACCGGCAACCGTCGGATCGATGGCAGCGAAGATCGGATTGCCGTCGATGGTGTAGCCGTTGAGGCCACGACGGATGTCGATCGTCTGCGACAGGTCGACCAGCGTCAGCGCCTTGCGATAGCGGCTGTAGATATAGTCGAGGTTGACGTTCCAGCCGCCAAAGAAGCCGCTGCCGGCAGTCTGCGCTTCAAAGCCCAGATTGGCGCGGACGACCGTCGGGATTTCGATATCCGGATCGATCGACTGCGTGTCGCCAAGGCCGGCCCCGGCGCGGTTCTGCGCCGCCGTGCGGAAGCAGCTCGGCAGGCCGGTGAAGCGGCCGCCGCTCACCACCACGATCGGGTTGGCCGCGGTGTTGACGCACGGCGCATCGGTGGTGTTGCCCGAGGCAAAGCCGAAGCCGTCGTTCTGGAACGCGTTGCCGAACCACACGCCCGGATCACCGCCCGAGAAGATGCCGACGCCACCCTTGACGCGCGCACGGCTCATGAAGCCGAGGTCGCCCGCATCATAGTTGAAGGCGAAGCGCGGCAGCACGACCGGGTCGAGGTTGCTGAAGCCCGTGACGTTCGAGAAGCCGTAGCGGCGCTGGAAGTTCGGGTTCAGGTTCGGATGACCGCCGTCATACCAGTCGGTACGGACGCCCAGCGTCAGTTCGAGCGCGTCGGTCGCCTGCCACACGTCCTGGATATAAGCCGAGTAGAGCGAGCGGTTGAACTTGGCGCGCGCGGTGTTGACGTTGCCGTCGCGGGTGAACGAGCCCTCGGCACCGATGGTCGTTCCGGCGATGACGTCGGCAGCGGTGGTCACGCTCGTGCTGGTGCCGGTGTTGATGCGGCCGTCGCGCAGCGCCTGCACGTTGGCGAAGTACAGCGTACCGGTCGCATTCTGAACGAACAGATTGTCGAAATTGACCGTGTTCAGCTCGGCGCCGACCATGATCTTGTGCGCGCCGGCGGTCAGCGTGCCCTTCAGCTTATACTGGTCGACCGTGGTGTAGAGATCGTTCGCGGAGCGCGAGAAGCCCGGACCCGAGATGAACAGGCCACGGCTGAACACGCCAGGTGAGGTTTGGTTCTGCGTGCCGACCACGATGCGCGGGAGCGGGTTGGCGTCCTGCGCCTCACCACCGCCGACCGGATTCTGCGCGTCGGTGATTTCCGAACGCGAATATCGAATTTCGGTCGAGAACTTGTCGGTCCAGTTCGAATACAGACGGACCGACGCATAGTCGGCGGTCGAACCCGAATTCTGGAAGTTGTCGAAACCGGTGATGTTGCTGCCGCTGAAGTCGTCGGCGCGGACCTGGTTTTCCTCGGTGCGCTGATAGGTGCCTTCAAGGCGATGGTCGTCGGTGATGTAGAAGTCGAGGCGGCCGAAATAACGGTCCGTCACGGCCTTGCGATCCCGCACGATGCCCATCGTGTCGCGACCGTAAACGGTGCGCAGCACGTCCGAAATCTCGTTGAACTGAGCGACCGTCAGGAACGCGCGCTCGTTCGGGAAGCCGCCGCCCGAAGGACCATCGTCCTGCGGGAAGGTGACTTCGCTATGCTCATAGGCGCCGAAGAAGAACAGGCGATCCTTCCAGATCGGCCCGCCCAGCGATCCGCCATAGCGGATGTCGTCGGCCGCGGCCTTTGCCGGACGACCGGCAACGCGGTCGCCCGCCAGGCTGGTGTCGCCATACTGGAAGAAAGCGTCGCCATGGAACTGGTTCGAACCGGACTTGGTGACCAGGTTGATCGCACAGCCGGTGAACTGACCATATTCGACCGAGAACGGAGCGAACTCGACGCTCGTCTCACGCACCGCGCCGAACGGGATCGGCGAACCCGAACGCGACGAGAACGGGGTGTCGGTCAGGCCGTAGTTGTCGCCCTGCGAAATGCCGTCCACGGTGAACGCGTTCGCGCGGTCGTTGCCGCCAAGGCACGACACGCGATCCGATTCCAGGTTGCGCTCGAGGCTGACGCGCGGGTCGACGCGCAGGATGTCGCGGATATCACGGTCAAAGCTCGGCAGGGCCGAGATGACTTCGGCGCTGAACGACTGGCCGGGACCGGTGGCCAGCTGCGTGGCGCGCACGCGCGAACCGGTCACGACGATCTCACCGCCGCCGGCGGACAGGGCGAAGCTCAGGCTGGTGTTGCCCGAAACGGTCGTGTTGATGTCCTGAACGGTCTGGCCTTCGAACCCGGCCGCGGTTGCCGCCACGGTGTAGGGGCCGCCCGTCACGAGACCCGATGCGTTGAAGCCGCCGTCGGTGCCGGTGGTGACCGTGCGCGATGCGCCAGTACGCGTGTCGGTGATCACGACCTCGGCGCCTGCCAGCGGGTTGCCGGATTCATCGGTGACGGTGCCGACGATGCCAGAGGTAATTTGCTGCGCGCTCGCGGCGGCAGGAATCACGAACGCAGCAACAGCCGCGCCGATCAGCAGATGGTTTCGCATTATTGTCCCCTTAGGATGGGCTATCCAAAGCCTGCACACGCGGTGTCGTTCACCGTCCTGCGCTGCCCCATGGGGATGCTTCTTTGCGGAATTGTTACAATCGGATCAAGCGAATTGTGCGTTGCAAAAAAGCATCACCTTGCGGCTGTCACAATCGCGTTCCACGCCGCCTCGTCGATCACCCGAATCCCCAGCTCTGCGGCCTTTTTCAGCTTCGATCCGGCGCCCGGCCCGGCGACGATCAGGTCGGTTTTGGCCGACACCGATCCCGACACGCGCGCGCCCAAAGACTCCGCCTGCGCCTTCGCCTCGTCGCGACTCAGCGTTTCCAGCGATCCGGTGAAGACGACGGTCTTTCCCGACACCTCCGAGTCGCGCGCCTCGACCACGAACGGGGGCGGGGCCACTTCGGCGAGCAGATCGTCCCACACCGCACGATTATGCGGTTCGTGAAAGAAATCGGCCAGCGCGTGGCCGACGGCGGCACCGACATTCTCGATCCCGATATGCTCGGCAATCGCCTTGTCGCGCCGTGCCTGAAACTTCGCCTCCGGCTCGCCCAGCGCGGGGGTGACCGACCCACGCAGCGCAATGATCTCGTCCGCCAGCCCGGCAAGGGCAGGGAGGGTCTCCAGCCGCTTCATCAGGTCGCGCGCCGTGATCGCACCGATGTGCCGGATACCAAGGCCGAACAGCAGTCGCGCAGCATCCGGCTCCCGCTTCGCCTCGATCGCGGCGAGGAGGTTGTCGACCGACTTCTCCTTCCACCCCTCACGCCCCAGCAGTGCGTCGCGGTGCTGGCTCAGGCGGAAGATGTCGGCCGGCTCGGCGATCCAGCCCAGCTCCAGAAATTCGACAATCGTCTTCTCGCCCAGCCCCTCGATATCGAGCGCGCCGCGGCTGACGAAATGCTTGAGTCGCTCCAGCCGCTGCGCCGGGCAGATCAGGCCGCCGGTGCAGCGCACATCGACCTCGCCCTGCTCGCGCGTCGCCTCGGACTGGCAGATCGGGCAATGCGTGGGGAACACGAACGCCTGCCGCTCGACGTCACGCGTCAGGTTGTCGACGATCTGCGGGATCACGTCGCCCGCGCGCTGCAGCACGACCCGGTCGCCGGGACGCACGCCCAGCCGTTCGATCTCGTCGGCATTGTGCAGCGTCGCGTTGGTCACGACCACACCGCCCACCGTCACCGACTCCAGCCGCGCCACGGGGGTCAGCTTGCCCGTCCGCCCAACCTGAATGTCGATCTCGCGCAGCGTCGTCTCGGCGCGCTCGGCCGGGAATTTGTGCGCGATCGCCCAGCGCGGCGCGCGCCCGACGCTGCCCAGCCGCTCCTGCCAGTCGATCCGATCGACCTTGTACACCACGCCATCGATGTCGAACGGCAGGTCGGCGCGCAGCTTCTCGATCTTGCGATACTGCGCCAGCGCCGGTTCGACCTGGGCGCACGCGACGAACAGCGGGTGGACCGGAAAGCCCCAGCCGGCGATCGCCTTCATCACCGCGTGTTGCGTGTCGCCCGGAAGCGCGCTGGTCTCGCCCCAGCCATGCGCGAGGAACCGCAGCGGCCGCGCCGCAGTCACGCTCGCATCCTTTTGCCGCAGCGATCCGGCGGCGGCGTTGCGCGGATTGGCGAACTGGCGCGCTTCCTTGCCGCTCTCTTCCGCCTCGGCCAGCAGCCGCGCGTTGAGCGCCAGGAAATCCTCCTTGGCCATATAGACCTCGCCCCGCACCTCGAACACGTCCGGGGCATCGGCGGGCAGCTCGGTCGGAATGTCGGATATCGTCAGCGCATTGGCGGTAACATTCTCACCCACCTGCCCATCGCCGCGCGTTGCCGCCAGCACCAGTCTGCGGCTCTCGTAACGCAGCGAGCAGGACAGCCCGTCGATCTTCGGTTCGGCGGTCAGCGCCACGCGGTCGCCTTCGCCCAGCGACAGGAACCGTCGCACGCGCAGCACGAATTCGATCACATCCTCGTCGCTGAACGCATTGTCCAGGCTCATCATTGCGCGCGCATGCGGCACCTTGGCAAGGTGTCCGGCCGGCGCGGCACCCACCAACCGTGACGGCGAGTCCGCCCGTACCAGATGCGGAAACGCCGCCTCGATCGCGGCATTGCGCCGGACCAGCGCGTCATAGGCCGCATCGCTGATCTCCGGTGAATCCTCGGTATGATACAGCGCGTTGTGGCGCGCGATCTCGGCGGCCAGCCGCTCCAGTTCGGCGACGGCGTCAGTCTCGGTAGCGGGCAGGGTATCCATCTGGCTTCGCTAGCCGGGTTGGCTGGCGCATTGAAACCCCCATTCGTCAAGTCGCGCGTCCGGCTGTCCCGGATTTGATTACTGCCGCATTCTCCGCGCTTGAGCCGCGCTGCCGCGCGATGCTAAGCCCCGCGCACCGGGGAGGGGTTTCTGGTGACTGAACATGCAATGCGCGCGTCCGCGCCGCATTATGACACGACGCTCGACCGTGCGGGGCTGGCGCTGGCCGTGGGCGGCGCATTGGGTGGCCTGGTTGTGCTGCTGCTCGTCATCGCGGCGGGACAGCGCGAGGCGGTGTCGCTGGGCGCCGCTTGGGTGCTCGGCACGATCTTCTCGGCGCTCGGCATCGCGGGCGCCGGCGGGCCGCTGTGGCTGGTCCTGCATCTGGCCGGCTACCGCCGCGCCTGGCACGCGGCCGTGCTGGGGGCGCTCATCTCGCTGGTGCTGTTCGTCGGGGCCCAGACCTATGGCTTCGGATTTCTCGCGGCGCCGACGAGCGATCTGCGCACCACCCTGTTCCGCTGGATCAGCGCGCTCGGCACCAGCGCGCTGCTCGCGATGGTTGCGGCGGGGATCGCACTGGCGATGTGGCGCGTCGCCTATCGCCGGGTGTTTTGACCTAACTCTTCATCGTCCCGGGCCTGACGCGGGTCGGCTTGACTTATCGATGTTCTTGATATGTTCTCATCATTCCCCATCTAACCGCCAGGAAGGGGTTTATGAAAGTACAGCAGGGCGACAGTTTTCGTGCTTCGGCATTCGGCATCTGGATGCGATTCGGTCAGCGAGGGTTAGAGTTTAAATTCAACCCGTGGTACGATTCCGAAGATGGCCGGTTCACCTTTGTCGGACAGGGAAATTATTTCCCGCGTCGTGGGTCGATTGACGATCCGTTCGCCGCTCGCGGCGGCTATGGGCGTGGACCCTGGACAACTGAAACGGATGCAGAGCGGAGTTCGCGCGAGGATGATCCGCGCAATCCGCGCAACCACTCGGTGCACACGGTCCAAGCGGGCGAGTCCCTGACCTCTATCGCGCGGCGGCGAAAAGGGTTGCGGGTATCCGATCTCGCCTGGCTTAACGGCATCGACCCGAAAAAGCGGCTTCGGATCGGGCAGCGGCTCATGCTGCCGCATCAGCAGTTCCTTGATGCGGGGCGTGATGCGCGGAACAAGTTTCTGGCGCTGGCCTATTACCAGCAAACGCATGGGGGCCGGTTGCCACCAAACCCGGCGAACCCGCCTTCGCTTGAACGTCAGATTCTCGACAGCAATTGGCGAAGGGAGACGCTGAATGGCTATGATTTTCAGATCGACGTTATCGACCGTCCCCGAATTACCTACGGAACAGTGTCGCAAACGAATAAGCCCAAGCGGTCCCGGCGTCTTCAGGCGAGAGCGGGCGGCGCTGACCGCCGCCCCACTGACGATGGCGGGCATTTTTGGGCTGCTCGCTTTGACGGGCCCCTAGTACGCTTCAACCACTTCGCCCAGGACGCAAATTTCAATCGCGGCGCCTATCGCGCCATGGAGGATGCATGGGCAGCGCATCGACGTGCAGGCCGGTCGGTTTTTGCCAGCATCAAGCCATATTATTCGGGCGCGTCCAGACGCCCCTACAAGATTGTTGTCACATGGTCGGTGGACGGTGGGCGTCGAGAAACGCGAACCTTCTGGAACGAAGCGAAAGGCAAGCCCCGTGGAGCGAAATAAGTATGAAATCCTCGGCCCGCTGTTGAGCGAGCTTGGACAAGAGCTTGCGGAGGTTCTTGGAGGAAGTGCCGACGGGGTCTTTCTCTATGTTGAGGCCGGGGACGGGTGGATTGCGCCGAGCGTATTTCGCGCTGACGGCAACATGGTTCGCTATTATCCGTCGGAAGACTCGGCGGTTTCCGAAATCCTGTCAGACATTTGGTATGCCGAGCCCGACCCGACCAAGCGTTGGTCTGTGATGGAATATGTCGTGGAGAACGATAAATTCCGGGCCGATTACAAATTCCCCGACGAGGTCGATGTAACCAAGCCCGATATCGAGCGGCGCGAGGCAGCATTGCGCGCTCATTTCGGCGACCGGAAGGTGGTCTATCCGCCGATCGAGGGGATGACCGAGTGGAAGCCGTCGCCAACTACCTGATTTTGTCAGCATCGTCTGTCAGCCTGACACTCGCCCCCATTTGCACCCCCGTCTGAAGGCCCCATATTCCCCCCATGGCGATCCAGATCCGTACCAGCCTTGCCGAGCCCGAAACCGGCCCCGGTTTCGTACCCCACCGCCCGAGCCGCCCCGAAAAGAGCGAGGGCGGGCGGCCGTTCAAGCTGGTCAGCGACTATTCCCCCGCCGGCGACCAGCCGACCGCGATCAAGGAACTGACCGAAGCGGCATTGGCGGGGGAGCGCGATCAGGTGCTGCTCGGCGTCACCGGCTCGGGCAAGACCTTCACGATGGCGAGCGTGATCAACAATCTGCAGCGCCCGGCGCTGATCCTCGCCCCCAACAAGATCCTCGCGGCGCAGCTCTATGGCGAGTTCAAGAGTTTCTTCCCCGACAACGCGGTCGAATATTTCGTCAGCTATTACGACTATTACCAGCCTGAGGCCTACGTCCCCCGCTCGGACACGTACATCGAGAAGGAAAGCTCGGTGAACGAGGCGATCGACCGGATGCGCCACTCGGCCACCCGCTCGCTGCTCGAACGCGACGACGTCATCATCGTCGCCTCGGTCTCGTGCCTTTACGGCATCGGCTCGGTCGAAACCTATTCGGCAATGATCTTCGACCTCAAAAAGGGCCAGGTCGCCGATCAGCGTGAGATCATCCGCAAGCTCGTCGCGCTGCAGTACAAGCGCAACGACGCCGCCTTCGCGCGCGGCAATTTCCGGGTCCGCGGCGACAGCCTCGAAATCTTCCCGTCGCACTATGAAGACACCGCCTGGCGGATCAGCTTCTTCGGCGACGATATCGAGGAGATTACCGAGTTCGACCCGCTTACCGGAAGCAAGGTCGCGAGCCTCGACAGCATCCGCGTCTACGCCAACTCGCACCACGTCACCCCCGGCCCGACGCTCAAACAGGCGATGGAGGCGATCAAGCACGAACTCGCCGAGCGGCTGAAGGAGCTGCATATCGAAGGCAAGTTGCTCGAAGCGCAGCGGCTGGAACAGCGCACCAATTTCGACCTTGAGATGATCGCCGCGACCGGCAGCTGCGCGGGGATCGAGAATTACAGCCGCTTCCTCACCGGCCGCCTGCCGGGCGAGCCGCCGCCGACCCTGTTCGAATATCTCCCCGAAAACGCCCTGCTGTTCGTTGACGAAAGCCACCAGACCGTGCCGCAGATCGGCGCGATGGCGCGCGGCGATCACCGGCGTAAGATTACGCTCGCCGAATATGGCTTCCGCCTGCCGAGTTGCATCGACAACCGCCCGCTGCGCTTCAACGAATGGGATGCGATGCGGCCGCAGACCGTCAGCGTCTCGGCCACGCCCGGCGGGTGGGAGATGGAGCAGACCGGCGGCGTGTTCAGCGAACAGGTGATCCGCCCCACCGGCCTGATCGACCCCCCGGTCGAGATCAAGCCGGTCGAGGAGCAGGTCCAGGACCTGATCGTCGAATGCCGCAAGACCGCCGAACTGGGTTATCGCACCCTCGTCACCACGCTGACCAAGCGCATGGCCGAGGATTTGACCGAATATATGCACGAAGCGGGGATCAAGGTCCGCTACATGCACAGCGACGTCGAGACGCTGGAGCGGATCGAGCTGATCCGCGACCTGCGCATGGGCGTGTATGATGTGCTGATCGGGATCAACCTGCTGCGCGAAGGCCTTGATATTCCCGAATGCGGGCTGGTCGCGATCCTTGACGCGGACAAGGAAGGGTTCCTGCGTTCGGAAACTTCGCTGATCCAGACGATCGGCCGCGCCGCGCGCAACGTCGATGGCCGCGTGATCCTCTATGCCGACCGCATCACCGGCAGCATGGAGCGCGCGCTCAACGAAACCGGCCGCCGTCGCGAAAAGCAGGAGGCGTATAACCGCGAACACGGCATCACCCCGACCACGATCAAGCGCAACATCGGCGACATCATCGCCCATGTCGCGAGCAAGGATCAGGTGACCGTCGAGATCGAGGACGGCCCGGCGCACATGGTCGGCCACAACCTGCGCGCGTACATCGAGGAACTCGAAAAGAAGATGCGCAACGCCGCCGCGAACTTGGAGTTCGAGGAGGCGGGCCGTCTGCGCGACGAGATCCGCAGCCTCGAGGCCGAGGAACTCGGCCTCCCCGCCGGCGACCACAAGGCACCCGTCATGGGCCGCAGCAACGAAGGCAAGCCGGGTACGCGCAAGACCCGCTTCGGCAAGGTGCAGCGCAAATGGGGTGGGGGGAAGCGGTGAGCCGGTTGAGCCGCCCTCGCGCTTCGCCCATAAGGCCGGGCATGCGTTTCATTCCTCTCCTCGCCGCGTCGGTCGCCCTCGCCAGCTGTTCCAATGTCGTGCCGCCGGCCCCCGCTCCGCCGCCGCCGCCGCGTCCGGTCCCGGCGCCAGCACCCGCTCCGGCACCCGCGCCGCCTCCAGCCAGCAGCGACTGGCGCGACTGGCCTGCGGCGCGCGGGGACTGGAGCTACCGGCAGGAAGGGCAGGGGACGATCGCGCTGTTCGGCCTGCGCACCGATCAGCCCGAACTGTCGCTGCGCTGCGATCGCGCGACGCGACAGGTCCAGATCGCCCGTCGTGGCGAAGCCCCGGGGCCGATCACGATCCGCACGTCAACCACCGCGCGGAGCCTGGCAGCCCGGGCCACACCGGGTGCGCAGCCCTATATGGCGGTGATGCTGCCCGCGAACGATCCGATCCTCGACGCGATGGGCTACAGCCGCGGCCGTTTCGTGGTGGAGATGCCGCCGCTCGCTCCCTTGGTCGTCCCGACCTGGGCAGAGGTGCAGCGCGTGGTGGAGGATTGCCGACGCTGATCAACCGGCGCCAGAAGACCAGAATCGTATAAACTCCGGATAATTACAAGACTTGTTCTCGCCTGTCGGAGTCGCCACATTCGCATCGTACCCAAATCGAGGTACGCCGTTTCAACAAGCGAAAGGAGGTGATCCGATGTCTCATGGTTCAGCAGTGAGGTCGGTTCAGTTCGTTCGGGAGACTCGGGCCTAAGCTGTGCACCGGGTGGAAGCCCTCCACCCGGCTGGCGTACGGGAGGTATCCTCCTCCAATCAACGACGCCGCAACAGCTGATGGTCCGCATGGTCTCCCGGGCTGGAGCTCTCCGGCCGCTGACCATGTCGGAGGTCACCGGGTGCCAGAGATGGCCCCGGTGGCCTCTTTCATGTTCAGATCAGGTAGACGACCAGATAGCGCGCCACGAGCGCCACCATCACCGCGATGCTCAACCGCTCGCCGCGCACCAGCATCGCCGCAACCATCAGCGCCGCCAGGACCACCGTCAGCGCGATTGCCAGCGGTCGCATCAGCACCCCCGCCGTTGCCGGCGTCGCCAGATAAAATCCGATCTGACACGCCAGCAGCGCCAGCATCACGCCCAGCACGATCCGCCGAACCCGGAAGAAATGGCTGTCCAGCTCCGCATGATCACCCGGCTCCCGCGGAAACACCAGGTGCGCGGCCAGGTAGTAAGCGCTGGCGAACAGAGTGATCGCCATCAGCGAATGGCCGGACACCCCGACCACGTCCCGCGTCGTCCACGCCGCCTGCCAGAAGGACAGGAGGTCAAGCAGCACGAAGATGCCCAGCAGCGGCGTCAGCCAACCGATCCGCACCGTCGCCCCGGGCCGCAACCGCGCCTCGATCGCCCGGGCCAGACCGCCCAGCACCTCGACGATCGACAGGCCGAGCAGCAGCCCGAACAGCGCGAAGATGAACTCGAACTCGCTCATGGATTTTCCCCTCGCGCCCACTATCCATGACGACACCGCCCTGTCGAGCGAAAGGCCCGCCGATCATGTCCGACCGTATTCTCGTCTTCTACGGCTCCTACCGCCGCGACCGCATGGGTATCCGCCTCGCCCGCTGGCTCACCGCACAGCTGACGGCGAAAGGCTGCGACGCCGAACTGATCGACGCGATGGCGGTCGACCTCCCGATGCTTGACCGGATGTACAAGGAATATCCGAAGGGCGAGGCGCCGGGGGCGATGGAAACGCTGGCGGGGAAGATCAAGGCGGCGGACGGATTCCTGTTCGTCACCGGCGAATACAATTGGGGCATGCAGCCCGGCCTCAAGAACCTGACCGACCATTTTCTGGAGGAGTGGTTCTGGCGACCCGCCGCGATCGCCAGCTATTCGGCCGGTCGGCTGGCGGGCGCGCGCAGCAGTTCGATGTGGCACCCGACGCTCAGCGAAATGGGCATGGTCGTGATCTCCTCCACGCTGACAGTGGGCCAGATCGGCCAGGCGATCGACGCCGACGACCAGCCGCAGGGGGAGGGCGGGGCGTCGCTGACCCGCGCCTTCCCGCGCTTCGTCGATGATTTCCTATGGTGGGTCGAAGCAGCCAGGGCCCAGCGCGCGCGCCGCGATCCGCCCTATTAACTCATCGAGCGTTTAATCGGGCTCGCTCTACAGCCGTTTTCCCTGAGCTTGTCGAAGGGCGTTGGTCCGCCATCCGCGAGCGCCGGAACCGTGCTTCGACAAGCTCAGCACAAACGGCAACCTGATTTGTGATTTACGCGCGATCCTCTACGTGAAGTGGAGGAGCAGCCAGACCAGCAGCGCGACGATCAGCAACGGCGTCGCCAGGATCAGCCCCGCGACAACCATCACCTCGGCTGCGCGCCGCTTGCCGAAACCCTCGCGCGAGCTGGCGTAGATCACCCACAGCAGGCCGAAAAAGCCGTTATTGCGCATCATGCGTCACTCAATGCCTTAAGCCGGTAAAGCGCGTCCAGCGCCTCGCGCGGGCTCAGCGCATCGACGTCGAGCGCCTCGAGTTCCGCGCGCAGCGGATCGACCGGCGCCGCTTCCTCAGCCACCATCGCCGCGAACAGCGGAAGGTCGTCCAGTCCCGCCGCGATCCCGCCCGTCTTCTCGCGCCCCACCTCCAGCTTGGCGAGCACCGCCTTGGCCCGGCTGATTGTCATCGGCGGCAGCCCCGCGAGCCGCGCGACGGCCAGGCCATAGCTGCGATCCGCCGGCCCCTCCGCCACCTCGTGCAGCAGCACCAGGTCGCCCTTCCACTCGCGTGCGCGGACATGGTGCAGCGACAGCGCCTCGCACCGCTCCGCCAGCCGCGTCAGTTCGTGATAATGCGTCGCGAACAGGCAGCGGCAGCGATTATCCTCGTGAATCGCCTCGACCACCGCCCAGGCGATGGCGAGGCCGTCATAGGTGCTGGTCCCGCGCCCGACCTCGTCGAGGATAACGAAGCTGCGCGCCGTCGCCTGCGCGAGGATTGCGGCGGTCTCGACCATCTCGACCATGAAGGTCGATCGCCCGCGCGCAAGATTGTCGGATGCGCCGACGCGGCTGAACAACCGATCCACCAGCCCCAGCTTCGCGCGTGCCGCCGGGACATAGGCGCCCGCCTGCGCAAGCACCGCGATCAGCGCGTTCTGGCGCAGGAACGTCGACTTGCCGCCCATGTTCGGCCCGGTGACGAGCCACAACCGGCTGCGTTCGGACAGCACGCAGTCATTCGCGACAAAGCGTTCGCCGCTCCGTGCCAGCGCCGACTCCACCACCGGGTGCCGCCCGCCCTCGACCTCGAAACAGGCGTGATCCACCAGAGCCGGTCGCGTCCAGCCACCCTCTGCCGCCCGCTCGGCCAGCCCCGCCGCCACGTCGAGCCGGGCGAGCGCATCGGCGGTCGCCGCAATCGCCTCGCGCGTTCCCAGCGCGGCGGCGGTCAGATCCTCCAGATGCGCCGCCTCCGCCGCCAGCGCATGCGCGCCCGCCTGCGTCACCTTGACCGCAATCTCGTGCAGTTCGGGCGCATTGAACCGCACCACGCCGGCCAGAGTCTGGCGATGGGTGAAGCCGCTATCGGCGACCATCAGCGCGTCGGCATGTTTCGCCGCGACCTCGATATGATAGCCGAGCACGCCATTATGCTTGATCTTGAGCGCGGCGATGCCGGTGCGGTCGCGATACTGCGCCTCCAGCGCTGCGATCGCGCGCCGCCCGCCCGCGCCCGCGTCGCGCAGATCGTCTAGCGCGGCGTCATAACCCTCGGCGATATAGCCGCCATGCGCCGCATCAATCGGCGGGGCAGGGACCAGCGCACGCTGCAACAAGTCGATCAGCGCGCCATGCCCGCGCAGCTGCGGCGCAAGCTCTGCAAGCAGCGTCGGGGCATCCGCCAGCCGCCCCAATTTCTCCCCCAATCGCCACGCGCCATCGAGTCCGTCGCGCAGCTGGCCCAGGTCACGCGGACTGCCGCGCCCGGCGGCAAGCCGCCCCAGCGCGCGCCCGATATCGGGCAGGCTGCGCAACGTCCCGCGCACATCCTCACGCAGGCCGGGGTCGTCGTGAAACCGCTGCACCAGATCCAGCCGCGCCTCGATTGCGCCGACATCCATCAGCGGTGCGGCGAGATCCTGCCCCAGCAACCGCGCTCCCGCGCCGGTCACCGTCCGGTCGACCGCATCGAGTAGGCTGCCCTTGCGCGTCCCCGACTGGCTCTGTGTCAGCTCTAGGCTCTCGCGTGTCGCCGCGTCGATCGCCATGCACGCGTCCGACCGGGTGATGCGCGGCGGGCGCAAAAAGGGCAGGGCGCCCTTCGCCGTATGATCGAGATAGGCGATCAGGCCCCCCGCAGCCGCCAGCGCCGCGCGACCGAACTGGCCGAACCCGTCGAGCGTCGCCACGCCGAACAGCGTCTTGATCCGTGCTTCGCCCCGGCTGCTGTCGAATTCGCCGCGCGGCCGGGTGGTGGTGGCGAGCATCTCCGCCTCGCTCCCCTCCGCAACGACGATCTCCGCCGGGTTGAGCTGCGCCAGCACCGCCCCGACCGCATCGGCGCTGCATTCCAGCAGTTCGAACCGGCCAGTGGAAATGTCGGCGGCCGCAATCGCGACCGCGCCGCCCGCCTCGCCGATCGCCGCGCACCAGTTCGCGCTGCGGCTGTCGAGCAACGCCTCTTCGGTCAGCGTGCCGGCCGTAACGACGCGGATAATCGCGCGCGCGACCAGCGCCTTGGACCCACCGCGCTTCTTGGCCTCCTCGGGCGTCTCGATCTGGTCGGCAATGGCGACCCGATGCCCCGCCTTGATCAGCCGCGCGAGATACCCTTCCGCCGAGTGCGCGGGCACGCCGCACATCGGAATCTTGTCGCCGCCATGCTCTCCGCGCGAGGTGAGCGCGATGTCGAGGACATTGCTGGCGATCTTCGCATCGTCGAAAAACAGCTCGAAGAAATCGCCCATGCGATAGAATAGCAGGCAGTCCTGAGACTCCGCCTTGAGCGCCAGATATTGCGCCATCATTGGTGTTGGGGGGGCGGACATGCGAGACCGCTATCTCAAAATTCGCTGATTGCAATGGCTGTAACGGCGTGACGCGCGCTCCGGGCTGCAATAGTCGGCGATGGATGCCGACACCGACCCCACATGCCGCGCAGCCCGCACCGAATCTGGCCGAACGTGACGCGTTCGGCCCGCTGCGATGGCCGGTGGTGGCCCTTGTCTGCCTGTTGTTTCTGCTGCCGTGGTTGTTCGTCCGCATCCCCCCGATCATCGACGTGCCCGGGCATATGGGTCGCCTGGCGGTGGCGGTCGCGCCCGGCGACAGCGCGCTGCATGCGTTCTTCAGCTTCACCTGGGTCCCCGTCCTGAACCTTGGCAGCGACGCGCTGATCGTCGCACTCAGTCCGGCGCTGGGGCTGATGGACGCAACCTGGCTGGTCTGCGCCGCGACTCCCGTCATGAACGCGCTCGGCGTGATCGCCATCGCGCGAACGCTCAATCCGCGCGGCGCGACGGCGCTGCCCTGGGCGCTGATCTTCGTGATGAACTGGCCGTTCCTCTACGGCTTTCTCAACTATTCGCTGACCATCGGGTTCGCGCTGCTGGCGCTTGCCCTGTGGTTCCGCTTGGAGCTGCGCCCCGCACTGCGCGCAGGATTGTACCTGGTCCTGCTCCCGTTGCTGATGGTCTCGCACGCAGTCGGCGGCGCCATGGCGACGATCATCATCGCCAGCCAGGAAGCGGGGCGGCGCGAGATCTGGCGCCGGGCCAACTGGACGCTGTCTGCGGCCAGCGCGGGTTCGCGCGCGCTGTGGCCGCTGTCCGGTGTCGTGGCGTTCGTGGTCCTGTGGATGGCGATGGCACCGCCGACCGGCGGCGAAACCCGCTGGCTGGTCAGCCTCAAGATCGATGCCGTGGTCATGGCGTTGCGCGACCAGAATATCATTCTCGACATCGGCTCCGTCGCCGCAGCCTTTGCTGTCCTGTTCATCGGAAGGCGGTGGGGCGCCCGCTATCGCAACGGCACGGTGGTGCCGGTCATCGCGGCAGCAAGTCTGGTGGTGCTTGCTCCATCGGTGCTCAACGCGGCGCACCATATCGATACCCGGCTGGCCCCGGTCGCGTTGATGCTCGCGCTGGCGCTACAGGACTGGAGTGGGGTCGCGCCTGACCGCCGGCGATGGGTCGCAGTGGCCGGCGCGCTATTGCTCGTCGTGCGCCTTATCGCCACCACGACCAGCTTCGTCGGCTATGATCGAATTTATGCCAGCGAGCTGTCCGCGCTCGATCAGGTCCGCCCCGGATCGCGGATCCTCAGCTTCGTCGCCGTCGGATGCAAGCTGTCGGACTGGAAGCGGCATCGGCTCGAACATATTCCCAATGTGGCGACCGTAACCCGCCAATCATGGGTCAACGCGCATTGGGAAATGGACGGCGTCAACATGCTGCAGGTCCGCTATCGTCCGCACGCGGACTATTACCGCGACCCGTCCGCATTCGTGTTTCCCGCACGGTGCATCGACATGAAGCTGCCACTGGCCGAGCGTAGTCGCCGGACATTGCAGGAAACATTGACGGTCGCGCCAATCGACGGCGCCGACTATCTGTGGCTGGTCAGCGCCCGTCTGCCGACCGATTATGCCGGCCCGCCCCTCGATCGGATATGGTCAAACGGACGCAGCGAACTTTATGCCGTGCGCCACCCGGTTCCATTCCGCGCCGACCCGCCCTAAAGAGCCACAACAACGCCGCGGAGACCCGAATGTCCGAAGAAGCCAATATCCAGTTTTCCGAGCGCGAGGCGCTGCTGTTCCACTCGGAGGGCCGGCCCGGCAAGATCGAGATCATCGCGTCGAAGCCGCTGACGACCCAGCGCGATCTGGCGCTCGCTTATTCCCCCGGCGTTGCGGTCCCGGTCCAGGCGATCGCCGACGATCCCGCTACCGCCTACGACTATACTGCCAAGGGCAACCTCGTCGCGGTCATATCCAACGGCACTGCGATCCTCGGCATGGGCAATCTGGGGGCATTGGCATCGAAGCCCGTGATGGAGGGCAAGGCGGTGCTGTTCAAGCGCTTCGCCGATGTCGATTCGATCGATATCGAGCTGAAGACCGAGGATGTCGACCGCTTCATCGACGCGGTCGAGCTGATGGAACCGAGCTTTGGCGGCATCAATCTTGAAGACATCAAGGCCCCCGAATGCTTCATCATCGAACAGACGCTGCGTGAGCGGATGAACATTCCGGTGTTCCATGACGACCAGCATGGCACCGCGATCATCACCGCCGCCGGCCTGATCAACGCCTGCCTGCTCACCGGGCGCAGTCTGCCCGATATCAAGGTGGTGGTGAATGGCGCGGGCGCGGCCGCCATTGCCTGTACCGAGCTGATCAAGGCGATGGGCGTGCGGCACGACAACGTGCTCATGTGCGACCGCAAGGGCGTGATCACCCCGGACCGCGAGGGCGTCAACCAGTGGCAGTCGGCGCATGCCGTCGCCACCGACCGCACCTCGCTGACCGAGGCGCTGGTCGGGGCCGACGTGTTCCTTGGCCTCTCCGCCGCGGGCGCGCTGAAGCCCGAAATGGTGAAGGACATGGCCCCGGCGCCGATCATCTTTGCCATGGCCAATCCCGAGCCCGAGATCCGGCCCGAACTGGCCAAGGCGGCGCGCCCCGACGCGATCATCGCCACCGGCCGGTCGGACTATCCCAACCAGGTCAACAACGTGCTCGGTTTTCCCTTCATCTTCCGCGGCGCGCTCGACGTCCGCGCGACGGCGGTGAATGAGGAAATGAAGATCGCCGCTGCCCGCGCCATCGCCGAACTCGCGCGCGAACAGGTGCCGGAGGAAGTCGCGCTCGCCTATGGCAAGGCGCACAGCTTCGGTCCCGAATACATCATCCCCGCGCCGTTCGATCCGCGCCTGATGGAAGTCGTGTCGATGGCAGTGGCCAAGGCGGCAATGGACTCGGGCGTCGCGACCAAGCCGATTCTCGACATGGCCGCCTATCGCCACACGCTGCGCAGCCGCCTCAACCCGACTACGTCGGTGCTGACGCTCGCTTATGAAGGCGCGCGTGCGCACCCCAAGCGCGTGATCTTTGCCGAGGCGGAGGAGGAAGTCGTGCTGCGTGCCGCCATCGCCTTCCGCGACGGCGGCTATGGTACGCCGGTGCTGGTCGGCCGCGACGATGTGCCCGATCGCCTGCGCGCGCTCGGCGTCAGCGACCCCGACAGCTTCGAACTGCACAACAGCCGCAACTCGCCGCTCGTCCCGGCGATGGTCGACTTCCTGTACAACCGGCTCCAGCGCCGTGGCTATCTACGCCGCGATTGCGAGCGGATGGTGAACCAGGACCGCAACATCTTCGGCTCGCTGCTGCTCCAGCTGGGGGAGGGCGATGCGATGATCACCGGCGTCACCCGCACCTATTCGCAGACCCTGCGCGAAGTGCGCCGCGTGATCGACGTCGCCGATGGCCGCACCGCGTTCGGCATGCACCTGATGGTCGGCCAGTCGCACACGGTGTTCATCGCGGACACCACCGTCAACGAACGCCCCACCGCCGAGGAACTGGCTGACATTGCCGAACAGACCGCCCAGGTCGCCCGCCAGATGGGCCACGAACCGCGCGTCGCGTTCCTCAGCTATTCGAACTTCGGCAACCCCAAGGGCGCGTTCCTCGAAAATATCCGCGACGCGGTGAAGGTGCTCGACGGGCGCGGCGTCAGCTTCGAATATGAAGGCGAAATGGCGCCCGACGTGGCGCTCAACCCGCGTCAGCTCGCCAACTATCCGTTCGCCCGCCTGTCCGGCCCGGCCAACATCCTGATCATGCCGGGCCTGCAGTCGGCGCATATCTCGGCCAAGCTGCTGCGCGAACTGGGCGGCGACAGCATGATCGGACCGATGCTGGTCGGCATGGAAAAGCCGGTCCAGGTCGCACCGATGACCAGCAGTGCTGGCGATCTGGTGACGCTGGCGGTGCTCGCGGCCGGAGGGATCGCGCGCTAAAGCGAGGCTATTCTGACAGGAACACTACGCCGGGAATCGCCGGGCCGCGCGTCGGCTCGGCGAGCCGACCGTCCACCTGAATCCGCAGCACCGCCACATTGCCCGACCGCTCGTTGGCGACGAGCAACTCGCGGCGATCCTCGCGCAGCAGGAACAGGCGCGGCCAGTCTCCGCCGCAGCTGACATGCTGCACCAGGGTCAGCCCGCCGTCGCGCGCGATAGCGAATACGGCGATGCTGTCATGGCCGCGGTTCGACAGATACAGCCGCGTGCCCCCGCGGTTGACTGCGATATGCGCGCCCGAAGACGCTCCCGCGAACCCGGCGGGCAAGGTCGAGAGCGTAGCGCCTGCCGTGAACCCGCCATCGGCATTCGCGCGCAGCACCGTCACCGTATTCGCCAGCTCGGCCAGCAGATAGGCGACCGGCAGGCGCGGGTGCCAGGCAAGGTGGCGCGGCCCAGATCCCGGCGCGGCGCGGTACGCAACATCGCTGCGCGTGACGCGCCCCGACGCGGGATCGAGGCGATGCGCGAACACCACGTCCGCGCCGAGATCGACCGCGTGCAGCGTTCGCCCGTTGCGGCTGAATCCGACCCAATGCGCATGCGGCCCGGCCTGTCGCCGCTGGTTCGGCCCGCTCCCGCGATGCGCCACGCTCTGCGCCTCGCCGACCAACAGCCCCGTCTTCCGGTCCAGGCGCCACACAGCGACATTGCCGCTCGAATAGTTCGCCACCGCGAGCATGCCCCCATCCGGGCTGACCGCGGCATGGCATGGATGCGCGCCCAGTGTGGACACGCTGGCGATCGGCTTCAGCGCCCGGTCATAGATGCCCAGCGTTCCCGCCTCGCTCTCGTCGAGCAGATAGCGCAGGCGACCACCGCGCGACGTCACGCCAAACGACGCGTTGCGGATCGCCGCGAACGGCGCGCCTGCGGTCCAGCCATCCCCCGTTCCTGTCAGCGGCACGACGCCCGGACCGCCGCGACTGGCATAGGTGCCGGCGATCAGTCGATCAGGCGCGGCGGCCATCGCAGCCGTCGGGCTGCCGGCAAGCGCGAGGGTGCCGGCAACGAAGCTGCGGCGCGACGGAGTGAAGGGGGAAGCAGTCATCGTCACTTGAAAGCCGCCTGCGCGCGCCGCGTCAATGCCGCGATGGGTAAGCCGCTTCGGGAGCCGCTGGCGATGCAAAGCGTTGCGCGGTAGCATCGCCGCAGCTCGGCTGAAAATCCCGGACTAGAATGGAGCACCTCACCGCATGACCACCCCATCGGACCCGGCCGCCAGCGCGTTCCCGACGGTCGGCCGCGTCGCCACGGTCACCGTCACGATCCTGGCGATCGTCGGCTTTGCGTGGATGCTGCTCGAATTGTCGGGCTTCCTCATGCTGATCTTCGCATCGCTGGTGCTCGCCGCGATCTTCGGTGTGATCACCCAGGCGGTGAGTCGCTGGACCGGCATCGGGCGCGGGTTAGCACTCGGCGTCTCGGTGCTGCTTATCCTCGCGGTGTTCGGCGGCGCCTTCACGCTGTTCGGGTCGCAGCTCGCGGGTGAGTTCGACACGATTGAGGACAGCATCCCGCCCGCGATCGAACAGGTTCGCGCCTTCCTCGAACGCGCCGGCCTTAGCGAGTCGGTCCGCAAGATGGTCGAGCAGGGGAGCAGCGACGTGTCGCGCTTCGCCAGCCAGGCCGGCGGCTATGTCCTCACCGCCACCAACGGCATCGCAAATTTCGTCCTCGTCTTTGTCGCGGCGATCTTCCTCGCCAGCGATCCCGCGGTCTATCGCCGCGGCCTCTTGCTGCTGATGCCCCGCCGGGCCGAGCCGACCGTGGCCAATGCGATCGACGATGCCGCGCGCGGCCTGCGCGGCTGGATGGTGGGGCAGGCGGTGTCGTCGCTGGTCGTCGCCGCCTTCACCTGGGCCGGACTCGCGCTGCTCGGTGTTCCAGCGGCGGGCGGGCTTGGCCTGATCGCGGGCCTGCTCGACGTCATCCCGATGATCGGCCCGATCATCGCCGGAGTTCCCGCAGTCCTGCTCGCCTTTACCGTCTCGCCGATCACGGCCGTGTGGACGATCGTGCTGTTCCTGATCATCCAGCAGATTCAGGGCAATTTCCTGCAGCCGATGATCCAGAAGCAGGCGGTCGACGTGCCGCCCGCCATCCTGTTGTTCGCCGTGGTCGCCGCGGGGCTGCTGTTCGGCTTCCTCGGCGTCCTGCTGGCCGCCCCGTTGACCGTGGTGGTGTTCGTGCTGGTCCAGCGCATCTATGTCCGCACCCTGCTGGGCAAGGACATCAAGATTGCTGGCCAAGCCGACGACGCGGATTAAGCGTCGATGCTGACGGCAAGGGAGGCGTTGACCAACCCGCCATCCACCACGAGCGTGTCGCCGACGACGTAGTCCGACGCCCGGCTGGCGAGGAAGATCGCGGCCCCCGCCATGTCCTCCGGCGTGCCGATGCGCCGCATCGGGATGCGCTTCGCAACTTCGTCGCCATGGTCGTGGGCGGCGCGGTTCATCTCGCTGGCGAAGGCGCCGGGGGCGAGGCTGGTGACGATGATCCCGTCGCGGATAAGCCGCGCGGCCATGCGCTTGGTGAGGTAGATCAGCGCCGCCTTTGACGCGTGATAGCTATAGGTTTCCCACGGATTGAGGCGCAGTCCGTCGATAGAGGTGATGTTGATCACCTTGGACGGCGCGTCGTGGCTGGCGCGGGCCTTGAGCAGTTCGTGCAGCGCTTGCGTCAGGAAGAAGGGCGATTTGACGTTGAGGTCCATCACCTTGTCCCAGCCGCTCTCCGGGAATTCGGTGAACTCCACGCCCCATGCTGCGCCGGCATTGTTGACCAGGATGTCGAGATGCGGCTCGCGCTCCGCCAGCGCGGCGGCGAGCGCCTTGCAGCCTTCGACGCTCGATACATCCATCGGGATCGGAATGCAGTTCGGGCCGAGCTCGGCTGCGGTTTCCTCGCAGGCCGGAGCCTTGCGCGACGAGATATAGACCTTCGCGCCCTGCGCGATGAAGCCCTCGGCGATCATCTTGCCGATGCCGCGGCTGCCGCCGGTCACGAGAGCGACCTTGCCGCTGAGGTCGAAGAATTTGCTGGTGTCCATCCTATCTCTCCAAGTGCGTCACCCCAGCGCAAGCTGGGGTCTTGTGCGTCAGGCCGTCCGCTTTGCCGTGGGAGACCCCGCTTTCGCTGGGGTGACGGCTTTGATCACTACCCACCCCGCTTGATCGTCTCCCGCGCTATGATCAGCTGCTGGATCTGGCTGGTGCCTTCGTAGATGCGGAACAGGCGGACGTCGCGGTACAGCCGTTCGATCCCGTAATCGGCGATATAGCCCGCACCGCCAAAGATCTGCACCGCGCGGTCGGCGACGCGCCCGACCATTTCGGTCGCGAACAGCTTGGCCGCCGCGCTCTCCATCACCACGTCCTTGCCCGCGTCCTTTGCGGCGGCGGTTTCGAGGACGAGGGCGCGGGCGGCCAGCGCCTCGGTCTTGCTGTCGGCGATCATCGCCTGGATCAGCTGGTGCTCGGCTATCGCCTTTCCGAACTGCTTGCGCTCGGTCGCATAGGCGACGCAGTCGGCGATCAGGCGTTCGGCGACGCCGACGCTGACCGCGCTGATATGCAGCCGGCCGCGGTCGAGTACGCGCATTGCGATCTTGAAGCCTTCGCCCTCTTCGCCCAGCCGGTTGGCGGCGGGGACGGGGACGTCGTCGAAGATCACATCGGCCACCTTCGCACCCTTTTGCCCCATCTTCTTCTCGGGCTCGCCGATGCTGACGCCGGGCAGGTCGCGGGGGACGAGGAAGGCGGAGACGCCGCGTGCGCCGGGTTCGTCGCCGGTGCGCGCCATCACCGTGAACAGCGACGCTTTGTCGGCATTGGTGATATAGCGTTTCGTCCCGCTCAGCCGATAGACATCGCCATCGCGCACCGCGCGCGCCTTCACCGCGCCGCTGTCGCTGCCGACATCGGGTTCGGTCAGTGCGAAGCTGGTGATGATCTCGCCGGTCGCGATTTTCGGCAACCATTCGGCTTTTTGTTCGGGGGTGCCGGCCATGACGAGACCCTGGCTGCCGATGCCGACATTGGTGCCGAAGGTCGAGCGGAAGGCCGGGGTGGTGCGCCCTAGCTCCAGCGCGATGCGGCATTCCTCGACCATCGTCAGGCCCAGGCCGCCATATTCCTCGGCAATCGACAGCCCGAACAGGCCGAGCGATTTCATCTCCTCGACGATCTGCGCGGGGATCGCATCGGCCTCTTCGACCTCCGCCTCCAGCGGCCGCAGCCGTTCGGCGACGAAGCGGCGTACCGTGTCGATCAATGCGTCAAACGTCTCGGCGTCGAGGCTCATATCCGGCGATCCTGCTCCATACCCTGTTTTCGAATCGAGGGATTAGCAGGGCCAAAACACAGACGCAAATGCCCGCCGGGGCGAACCGGCGGGCATCGTTCCTCCCCAGGAAGGCGGTGCCGCGTCAGCCGAGGCGGCCGAGGCGATGATAGAGGTTGGCGAACTGGACCGAACGGGGGTCGTCGGCGATCTTGCGGGTGTAATCCGCGACCGCTTCCTTGAGCAGGGCGAAGTCGGCGGTCGAGAAGACCGGGCGGGCAGTCGCGGGTTCGGGGGTCTTCATAGGCTTGCTCCTGTAAACTGTCGTGCATTCTGTATGACTCTCGAATGGCGATGCTGACAATTTGATCAGGTGTCAGCGGGGTCATGGTGTAGATGACGGATGACAGGCCGGTGGATTTTATGTAAATAATTGACAGGTGACAATTCCTGCGAACGTATCAGGAACAGGGGCTGTAGGACATGGCGGAACGCAAATTGTTCGCGGGGCATGCGGTCCGCCGGTTGCGGCGGGGGCAGGGGCTGACCCAGGCGGCGATGGCCGAGATGCTGGGCGTTTCGGCCAGCTATCTCAATCTGGTCGAGCGCAACCAGCGGCCGCTCTCGGCGACGCTGATGCTGGGATTGGCGCAGGTGTTCGACTTCGACCCGCGTACGCTGGCTGCGGGCGAGCCGGGCGGGGGTGAGGAGGCAATGCGGCGGCGGCTGGCCGATCCGCTGTTCGCCGATATCGAGATCGATCGCAGCGAGCTCACCGAATGGCTTGCCGGAGCACCCGGCGGGGCGGAGGCGTTTGCGCGTGCTTATGACCGGATCGGGGCGGGTGGCACCGTGGCGTCCGGGGACGCGGAGGATCCGGGCGCGGCGGTGCGGCGCGAGGTCGAGCGCTGGCGCAACCATTTCGCCGACCTTGACGCCGCCGCCGAAGCGCTCGCCGACGAGCTGCGCATCGCCTCGAGCGACCCGTTCGGCGCGATGGCGGAGCGGTTGCGGGTCAAGCATCAGCTGTCGATCCGGGTGCTCCCGATCGAGGTACTCGCCGGACTGCGCGTCCGCCTCGACCTGCACGCGCGGCAGCTGCAGCTCTCCGAAGCGCTCGATCCGCCGAGCCGGGTATTCGCGCTGGCCCGTCAGCTGGCGAGCGAGGCGCGGAGCGAGATCGAGGCGCTGGTGCGCGGCGCCGGGTTCGCCGACCGCGTCGCCGAACGGCTCTATCGCCGCCATCTCGTCGGCTATTTCGCTGCGGCGGTGATGATGCCCTATGCCCGCTTCCTGCGCGCGTGCGAGGCGACCGGCTATGACCTGGAACTGCTGCGGCGCCGTTTCGGGGCCAGCGCGGAACAGGTGGCGCACCGGCTGACCACGCTGCAGCGGGTCGGCGCGCGCGGACTGCCGTTCTTCATGCTGCGGGTCGACCGGGCGGGGCAGGTGTCCAAGCGCTTTGCCGGGGCGAGCGGATCGCCGCTGGTGGAATCCGCGGTGCCATGCCCGCTGCTCGACGCCTATGCCGCATTCGCGCGCCCGGATGAGCGGATCGTCCAGCTGGTCGAACTCGAGGACGGAACGCGCTGGTTCACCAGCTCGCGCTGCGTCGCGCCGCCGGGCGGCTGGGCGGGGGCCGTGCGCGCGCGGTTCGTGGTCACGCTGGGGCTGGCGGCGGAGGCGGCGACGGGGCTGGCTGCTGCGCGCGGGTTGGATTTCGGCGGAGAGGCGGTGCCTGTGGGTCTGGGCTGCCGCGCCTGCACCCGCGAATGCCCCCAGCGTAGCGCGCCACCCACCGGACGCGCGATGCTGGTCAACGAACGCGAGGCCGGGGTTTCGCCGTTCGGTTTTGCCGGAGATTGAGCCGCGCTGTTCCGATTGGAAACACAGCGTTTCTTCGCATGCGCAATAAAGCCTGACACACTTTTGCGACAAGTTGGTTGGAATAGTTGATGTTCCCCCCGGTTGGTGTAGCGCGCTTTTTCATGCGAATGATTCTTGTATTGGCGGCTTCCGCCGTAGCCCTGGCATCGTGCGGCGGCGGTGACGCAGCGCAGAAAAAGGGCCGCGAAGCGCCGCTGGTGACGCTGGGCGCGGTCCAGTCGGCGCGCTTTGTCGAGCGCATCGATGCGGTCGGCACGGCGCGCGCCAACGAACAGGTTACGCTGACGGCACCGGTGACCGAACGCATCCTGCGCCTCAATTTCGAGGACGGCGCTTATGTCAGCCGGGGCCAGGTGATCGCGGTTCTGGCGCAGGGCCAGGAAAACGCCCAGCTGGCACAGGCGAGTGCCCGGGCGCGTGAGGCGCAGCAGCAGCTTGCCCGGCTCGAGGAACTGAAGAATCGCGGCTTTGCGACGCGCAGCGCGGTCGACGCCCAGACCGCGCTCGCCGGGCAGGCCAATGCCCAGGCGGCCGAGGCCCGGGCATCGATCGGCGATCGCGTGGTGCGCGCGCCGTTCGGCGGATGGGTGTCGCTGCGCAATATTTCCGCCGGCGCGGTGGTGAGCGCGGGGACCGAAATCGCCACCGTCAGCGACATCAGCCGCATCAAGCTCGACTTCACCGTGCCTGAGACCCTGCTGGCGCAATTGGAGCCCGGTCAGCCGATCGTCGCGGTCGCCGCCGCCTATCCGGATCAGCCGTTTCGCGGCACGGTCGCGACCATCGACCCCGTCCTGAACCCGCAGACGCGCGCGGCGACCGTGCGCGCGGTGCTCGCCAACGGCGATCGCAAGCTGAAGCCCGGGATGCTGCTGACGGTCAGCATCGAATCTCAGGCCCGGACCGCGGCCGCCGTGCCCGAACTCGCGGTGGTGGGAGAGGGTGACCAGAGCTTCGTGTTCGTCATCGAAAATGGCAAGGCGAAGCGGGTGCGGATCCGCACCGGGCTGCGCCAGAACGGGTTGGTCGAGGTGACGCAGGGCCTGAAGCCCGGCCAGCGAGTCGTCACCGAAGGCGTGGTCAAGATTGCCGAAGGACAGCAGGTGCGCACCGCCGGACCCGGCAATGCGGCCCCCAAGGCCGGCCAGGCCAAGGGTAACTGATGCAACTGTCCGACCTCTCCGTCCGGCGGCCCGTTTTTGCCGCAGTGCTGGCGATCCTGCTGACGATCATCGGCGTGGTCGGATTCCTGGGCCTGTCGGTGCGCGAATATCCCGACACCGACCCGCCGGTGGTGTCGGTCGAAACCGCCTACACCGGCGCCGCTGCCAGCGTGATCGAGGCGCGGATCACCCGGCCGATCGAAGAGGCGCTCTCGGGCATCGAGGGCATCCAGACGATCACCTCGCGTTCGCGCGACGGCGTTTCGGACGTGTCGATCGAATTTCGCCCGGGCCGTGATATCGATTCCGCCGCGAACGACGTGCGCGACCGCATCGGCAGCGTCGCCGAGGATCTGCCTGAAGAGGCGCTGGCGCCCGAAGTGCGCAAGGTCGATGCCGACAGCTCGCCGATCCTGTTCCTCGTGATCTCGCGCCCCGGCTGGTCGCGGTTGCAGCTGTCCGACTATGTCGACCGTACCCTGGTCGACCGGTTCAGCACGATCGATGGCGTCGCGCGCGTGTTCGTGGCGGGCGATGCGCGCCCGTCGATGCGCGTGTGGCTCGATGCGACGCGGCTGGCCGCCTATTCGCTGACCCCGGCCGAAGTCGAAACCGCGCTGCGCAGCCAGAATGTCGAATTGCCCGCCGGGCGGCTGGAATCGCAGCAACAGAACCGCACATTGCGCGTCGACCGGCCGTTTGCGACGGCGGGCGACTTTTCGAACCTTGTCGTCGGGCGTGGCGAGGATGGCTATCTTGTCCGGCTGGGCGATGTCGCGCGGGTCGAACAGTCGGCGGAAAATCCCTACAACGCGTTCCGCATGAACGGCCAGCAGGCGGTCGGGCTCGGCATCGTCCGCCAGTCGGGCGCGAACACGCTGGAGGTCGCGAAGACTGCCAAGGCAACCGCAGAAGCGGTTCAGGCGGATTTGCCCGAGGGGATGACGATCACCGTCGGATCGGACGATTCGCTGTTCATCGGCCGCGCCATCGAAAAGGTGTGGCAGACACTGGCAGAGGCGGCGATCCTGGTCGTCCTCGTCATCTTCCTGTTCCTGGGATCGTGGCGCGCCACGTTGATCCCGGCGGTGACGGTGCCGATCTGCCTGCTCGGCGCATTCGCCGTGCTGTGGCTCGCCGGCTTTTCGATCAATCTGCTGACCCTGCTCGCATTGGTGCTGGCGATCGGCCTGGTCGTCGACGACGCCATCGTGGTGCTGGAGAATGTCTACCACCGGATCGAGGAGGGGGAAACTCCGCTGGTCGCGGCATTCCGGGGTACGCGCCAGGTCGGGTTCGCGGTGATTTCGACGACGCTCGTCGTGTGCGCGGTGTTCGTGCCGATCTGTTTCCTGGCCGGGCAGACCGGGCTGTTGTTCCGCGAGCTCGCAGTGGCGATGATCGGCGCGATCGCGTTTTCCGGGTTCCTGGCGCTCAGCCTGACGCCGATGCTGTGCTCGAAGATCCTGAAGCAGGAAAAGCGCGGGCGCTTCACCGGCTGGGTCGACAAGCAGTTCCAGAAGCTGGAGAATTTCTATTCGCGCCGCCTGTCGCGCGCGATCGAAAAGCCGGCGATCCCGCTGATCGCGGTCCTGGCCTTTCTGTTCGCGGCGGGCGCGGCCTTCTCCACGCTCCAGTCGGAACTGGTCCCGGCGGAGGATCAGGGCGTCGCGCAGGTCCAGATCAGCGCGCCCGAAGGCACCGGCTTCGACCAGATGGACCGCTATATGCTCGATACGCAGGGCAAGCTGCTGCCGCTGCTCGATCAGGGGGCGGTGCGCACGATCATCACGCGCACACCGGGCGGGTTCGGTGCGAGCGACGATTTCAACAGCGGCGCCTTCGTCATCTTCCTGAAGACCTGGGAAGAGCGCGACACCTCGACCGCGCAGGTCGCCCAGCAGATCAACGCCATCTTGGCCAACCAGCCGGCGGTGCGCGGCAATGCGCAGGTGCGATCGGCGCTGGGGCGCGGGCGCGGGCAGCCGATCAACTTCGTGCTCGCGGGCAACACCTATGAGGGGCTGGTCGCCGCGCGCGATCGCATCCTCGCCGCGGCGGCGCAGAATCCGGGCATCATCAACCTCGATTCCGATTACAAGGAAACCAAGCCGCAGATGCGGATCGAGGTCGACACCACGCGCGCCGGCGACCTGGGCGTTTCGGTCAATGCGGTCAGCCAGGCGCTGCAGACGCTGCTCGGTTCGCGCCGCGTGTCCACCTACCTCGACCGGGGCGAAGAATATCGCGTGATCGTTCAGGCGGACGAGGCCGGCCGCTCCACCCTAGCCAACCTCGCCCAGATCCAGGTGCGCGCGCGCGACGGGTCGCTCGTGCCGCTGTCCAACCTCGTCACCACGCGCGAAGTATCCGGGCCACGCGACCTCGGCCGCTATAACAAGCTGCGGGCCATTACCCTGTCGGGCGGCGTCGCCCCGGGCTATTCGCTGGGCGAGGCGCTGACCTTCCTGCAGGAACAGGCGGCGCAGTCGCCCGAGGTGCTGGCGGTCGGCTATCGCGGCGAGAGCCAGGCGTTCGTCGAGACCGGCGGGTCGATCCTGCTGGTGTTCGGCCTCACCATCCTGGTCGTCTATCTGCTGCTCGCCGCGCAGTTCGAAAGCTTCGTGCATCCCGGTGTGATCATCATGACCGTGCCGCTGGCGGTTGCTGGCGGGATGCTCGGGCTGTTCTTCTTCGGCAAGACGCTGAACCTGTACAGTCAGATCGGGATCGTCATGCTTGTGGGGCTGGCGGCGAAGAACGGCATTCTGATCGTCGAATTCGCCAACCAGCTGCGCGACGAGGGCAAGGAGATCGCCGACGCGATCCGCCTCGCCTCTGCCCGGCGCCTGCGCGCGATCCTGATGACGTCGATCGCGACGGCGGCGGGCGCGGTGCCGCTGATGATCGCGAGCGGGGCAGGGGCGGGCGCGCGCTCGGCAATCGGCGTGGTGATCGTGTTCGGCGTGATGCTGGCGACGCTCATCACCTTGTTCCTGATCCCGATCCTCTATAGCAGGCTTGCCAAGTGGACCGGATCGCCCCAAGCGGTGAGCCGCGAGCTTGACGCGGCGATGACATCGCCGCAACCGGCCGAATAGGGCGGCTACAAGAACGGGGAGCGGGGAATGGAGATTGCGTCCAAGGGGCAATTGCGGCTGGCGTTCCTGCGCTGGGCGATCGTCACCGTTCCGTTCATCCTGCTGCTCGGCTTTACCTCGGCCCGCATCGCTCCGACCGGGGCCGACAATCCCTGGTACCAGATGCTCGAAAAGCCGGCGCAGACCCCGCCGGACTGGGCCTTTCCCGTGGCATGGGCGGTCATCTACGTGCTGATGGGCCTGGCGCTGGCGATGATCATCAACGCGCGCGGATCGAAGCTGCGTGGCCCGGCGCTGGTACTGTTCGCGGTACAGATGGGCGCGAACCTCGCATGGTCGCCGTTGTTCTTCGGCATGCACCAGCCCTTCTGGGCATTCGTGCTGATCGGCGTGATCCTGGTGCTGGCGCTGGCCACGACGGTGATGTTCGGACGCATCCGTACGGGCGCGGCGATCCTGATGCTGCCCTATCTGGGCTGGCTGTGCTTTGCCGGATGGCTGTGTTTCCAGATCGACCAGCTCAACCCCAATGCCGCAACCCTTGTCCCGGCGCAGTCGGCGCCCCAGATGAGTATTTGAGGAGCCGACTTATCATGCAGAGCGACAACCGCATTTTCGACGATTTCGTAAAGTTCGTGAACGGCGCGGCCGGCACGATGGCCGGCATGGCGCGGGAGGGCGAGAGCGCCGCGCGTGAGCGGTTCAAGAGCTTCGTCGGTGGCATGGATTTCGTGGCGCGCGACGAGTTCGAGGCGGTGAAGGCGATGGCCGTGGCGGCGCGCGACGAGAATGACGCGCTGCGTGCGCGGATCGAGGCGCTGGAGGCGAAGCTGGGCGGTGCTCCCGCTGCTGCAAAGCCTGCCAAGCCCAGGAAGTCCGCGCCGGACGCCTGAGCCCGCCTTTTCCACATCTATTTCCGCCGCGTTTACGTTATGCTGCTTGTGCAGCGCGGCGAGGATTGGCACCAACTGCGCCAGGCAAGGGCCGGGCGGAGGACGACCGGAATGCTCGATGAGAGCGAATATGAGCGCGACGATGACGCCGCGCCGATCGACATGCTGGAAAGCTACTTCGCGGCGCATGGCTGGAGCCATACGCGCGAGGAGGACGAGGTCGTTGCCAAGGTAAAGGGCAGCTGGACCGAGTACGAACTGCGCGCGATCTGGCGCGAAGACGATGGCGTGCTCCAGTTCCTGGCGTTCCCGGATGTCCGCATCCCGGACGAGCGTCGCGGCGCGATCTACGAAACCATCGGCCTCGTCAACGAACAGCTCTGGGTCGGCCATTTCGAGCTTTGGTCGTCCAGCGGCATCCTGCTGTACCGCCACGCCGCGATGATCCCCGGCGACGACGGCGCATCGATCACGCTGCAGCACACCGAATTGCTGGTCGAAAGCGCGATCGACGAATGCGAACGCTTCTACCCGGTGTTCCAGTTCGTCCTGTGGGGCGGCAAGACTCCCAAGGAAGCCATCGCCGCCGCGCTGATCGAGACGCAGGGCGAGGCGTAGGCCACCCACACGCTCACGCCACAGCCGCGTCGCACCAGGCCAAGCGACCCGCAATGCGGCGCGCGATCGTGTAGAGCCAGTGTAATCTTCCGCCCGGCGCCGTCCCGGCGGCCAATGTCCGGAGGCCCCATTGTCCACCCCCAAGACCCTGTGGCTGATCGGATGCGGGAATATGGCCGGGGCGATGTTGCGGCGTTGGATCGCAGCGGGAACGGTGCGGGGGGAGGATGTGTTCGTCCTCAACCGTAGCGACCGCGACCTGCCCGATGGCGTGCGGCAGGGGCGGGTGTTGCCCAACGGTGCGTTGCCCGATGCGGTGATGCTGGGGGTGAAGCCGCAGCAAATCGACCCGATCGCCGAACAGATCGCAGGCCGGATCGCGGGCGTGCCGATGCTGGTTTCGATCCTCGCCGGGGTCGAGGAAGCCGCGGTGGCGGCGCGGTTCGATGCCGGGGCAATTATCCGCGCGATGCCGAACCTGCCGGTCGAGATCGGCAAGGGCGTGGTCGCGCTGCATAGTGACAGCGCCGATGCGACCGCGCGGGCCGGGGCGGGCGCGCTGATGGCGCCGCTCGGCCTGGTCGAATGGGTCGATGTTGCACGGTTCGACGCGGTGACCGCGCTGGCAGGCAGCGGTCCGGCCTTTGTCTATCGCTTCATCGACGCGCTAGCCGAAGCGGGCGCGGCGGTCGGTATTCCCGCCGATCAGGCGCTGCGGCTGGCGCTGGCGATCGTGGAGGGCGGGGCGCTGCTCGCCGCCCGGTCCAGCGACAGTCCAGCTACGCTCGCCGACAAGGTGGCCAGTCCCGGCGGTTCGACGCGCGCGGGGCTGGACGTGCTAGACACCGACGCCGCGCTGGTCAGGCTGCTCACCGCCACCCTTGAAGCCTCGGAGCGCCGTAACGCCGAAATGGCCGCCGCTGCGCGCGGGTAAAGCGGAACGTCCAACCTCTTGAAAACGTTGTCGCGCCAGTATTCTATTCACGGAGGCGATGATGGCGACCAAGACGCAGAGCAGAGCGACCCAGGCTGACAACCAGACGCGCGACAGCAAGGGCCGGTTCAAGGACGAAGGCGGCTGGGGCGGCAGCTTCGGCAAGATCGCCGGTGCGACCGCAGCCGGTGCGGCGCTAGGGGTGCTGGCGATGCTCGGACGCAAGGCGGCGGTGCAGTCCCCGACGTTGCTGGCTGGCGACTGGATGGACGGGCTGATCGCGGAACATCAGGCGGTGCTCAAGCTGCTCGACGCGATCGAGGCGACCGACGACACCGCGACCGCGCGCCGCACGCTGATGCTGACCCAGCTCAAGCACGCGCTGGCGAAGCATGCGATCGAGGAAGAGAATGTGATCTACCCCGCGCTGCGCGAGGCCGGGAAAGTCGCGGAAGCCGATGCGCTTAACGGCGAACATGGCTATGTGAAGCAGCATTTGTACGAGCTGGACAATATGCCCGCCGCCAGCCCGCAGTTCCTCGCCACGATCCGCAAGCTGCGCACCGAGCTGGAAGAGCATATGAAGGACGAGGAGGAGCGCCTGTTCCCGGAGCTGCGCGCCAGCCTGTCCGAGGAGAAGAACGCCGTACTGACCAAGGCGATGAACCGCGAAGGGTTCAAGGTGGCGTAATCCTACCGCCCCAGGTCTGACACCCGCTTGCGTTCGTCGGCGGGGATCAGCCCTTCGAGTACGGCCCAGAACCCCCCGACCGCCGCCTGTCCCGCCGAGGAATAGGCGGCGGTCATTTTTTCGCGCAGCGCGTCGAACAGCTCGGCCTCCAGCCGTGCCCCCTCAGGCGTCAGGCGCAACAGGCGCTGGCGACGGTCTTCACGGCCGGGCCGAGTGTCGATCAGCGCGCGATCGGTAAGGTCGGTCAGCACCCGGCCGAGCGACTGTTTTGTGATCGCCAGCAGCGAGATCAGCTCACCGACGGTAATGTCCGGCTGGCGCGCGATGAAATAGAGCGCACGATGATGCGCCCGGCCCAGACCTTGTGCGGCGAGCCCTTCATCGATCGAGCGGGTCAGGTGACTGTAGCCGAAATACAGCATTTCGACGCCGCGCCGGATTTCGGCTTCGCGCAGGAATAGCGGGGACGCAGTTGGGACAGCCATGTTGACCTGTTTTGCCATCGGGCTTAGGCGTGCGCAACGGTCAATTCAGGAGAGTGAAGTGAGCAGCCTGACGTTCCAGATCGAAGCCAATCGGGCTCCCATCGACGCGAACGAGCGTACGCGCCTGCTCGCCGATCCCGGGTTCGGCAAGCTGTTCACCGATCATATGGCGATGATCCGCTGGTCGGACACGCAGGGCTGGCACGATGCGAAGATCACTGCGCGAGCGCCGCTGACGCTCGATCCCGCGACCGCCGTGCTGCATTATGCGCAGGAGATTTTCGAAGGGCTCAAGGCCTATCGCCTCGGCGACGGCGGCACGGCGTTGTTCCGGCCCGAGCAGAATGCCCGCCGCTTTCGCGAGTCGGCGCGGCGCATGGCGATGCCCGAACTGCCCGACGAGCTGTTCATCGGGTCGCTCGAGGCACTGGTCGCCGCCGATCGCGACTGGATCCCCAGCCTTGAGGGCGGTTCGCTCTACCTGCGCCCGTTCATGTTCGCGAGCGAGGTATTCCTAGGCGTGAAGCCGGCCAGCGAATATCTCTACCTGGTCATCGCCTCGCCCGCCGGCGCCTATTTCAAGAGCGGGGCCAAGGCGGTGACGATCTGGGTCTCCGACCATTATACCCGCGCCGCGCCCGGCGGCACCGGCGCTGCCAAATGCGGCGGCAATTATGCGTCGAGCCTGGTCGCCCAGGCCGAAGCGATCAAGCAGGGCTGCGATCAGGTCGTGTTTCTCGACGCAGCCGAGCGCCGCTGGGTCGAGGAACTCGGCGGCATGAACCTGTTCTTCGTGTTCGACGATGGCAGCATCCTCACCCCGCCGCTGACCGGCACGATCCTGCCCGGTATCACGCGGGAATCGATCCTGACGCTGGCCCGCGAACAGGGGATCACCGTGCGCGAAGAGCCCTATGCTATCGATCAGTGGGAAGCGGATGCGAAGAGCGGGCGGCTGGTCGAAACCTTCGCCTGCGGCACGGCGGCCGTGGTCACGCCGGTCGGCCAGGTGAAGAGCCGGGACGGCGGCTTCACCATCGGCAGCGGCGGTCCGGGGCAGGTCACCGAGGCGCTCAAGGCGCGGCTGACCGCGATCCAGCGCGGCGAGGCACCCGACCCGCATGGCTGGGTGCATCGGTTCGGCTAAACCCTCTTTTCACACGCGGCGCGGCGCTCTAAGGGCGTCGCTTCCGCGATGTTGGGGCGTAGCCAAGCGGTAAGGCAGCGGTTTTTGGTACCGCCATGCGCTGGTTCGAATCCAGCCGCCCCAGCCATATCGACGATGCCTTTTCCGCAAGCGCACCGGAACAGGGTGGCCGGGACCGTGCCGTCGGCGCATCAGTCTGAAGCTGGGTCGTTGGCGGAGTGCAAGGCCCGCCGTTTAGCGCTGACTTGCCTGTGCATCCCCTGAGCCTCGATCAGTCTTGGGCGGATTGCCCGCCGTCCCGCTGTCACTCGATATGATCCTCCCGAACAAAGTTGAAACTCCGTTCAGGTTCGCTTGACCACGCCGACCCCCCGCGACTATCGCCCCCGTGACAGGGGCTAGGAGAGACTCGCGGCGATGAACAAGCTGTACCCGACTGCCGAAGCGGCGCTTGAGGGCCTGCTGCACGACGGCATGACAATCTGCGCCGGTGGGTTCGGCCTGTGCGGCATTCCCGAACGGCTGATCGACGCGATCCGCGATGCCGGGGTCAAGGACCTGACGATCGCCAGCAACAACGCCGGTATCGACGGCGAGGGTCTGGGCAAGCTGCTGCGCACGCGGCAGGTCCGCAAGATGATTTCGTCCTATGTCGGTGAGAACAAGGAGTTCGAGCGGCAGTATCTGGCGGGCGAGCTGGAAGTCGAGTTCTGCCCCCAGGGAACGCTGGCCGAACGCTGCCGCGCGGGCGGGGCAGGCATCCCCGGCTTCTACACCAAGACCGGCGTCGGCACGAAGGTGGCCGAGGGCAAGGAGGTCAAGGTGTTCGACGGCCAGGAATATATCCTGGAACGCGGCATCCGCGCGGACCTCGCCATCATCAAGGGGTGGAAGGCGGACGAGGCGGGGAACCTGATCTTTCGCAAGACCGCGCGCAACTTCAACCAGCCGATGGCGACCGCCGCGAACATCTGCGTCGCCGAGGTCGAGGAAGTGGTGCCCGTCGGCAGCCTCGACCCCGACACGATCCATCTGCCCGGCATTTACGTGAAGCGGATGATCATCGGCGCGCCGTACGACAAGAAGATCGAGTTCCGCACGGTCCGTCAGCGGACCAGCGAGGCGGCGTGAGCCGGCTGCGCGCCCTGCTGACGCTTGGCGCGGCGGGGCTGCTGTGCGGCGGATGCGTCGCGGCGGCGATCCCGATCGTCGCGGGCGGATCGATCGCGGGGAAGCGGTTGCTCGACGGCGACAAGCCGGAGCCCGAGCCGCAGCCAGCCGCTACCGCGACGCCGGCACCGGTTGCGGCCGCGCCCGGCGATGCAACCGCGACGCTGGCCACACCCGAGGCGCGCGCGCTGGCGCTGCGGCTGCAGGCATCGGCGGCAGCATCGCCCGCCACACCGGCGGCATCGGCGGAATCCGCTGCGGCATCGCTGCAGGCGTATCAGTCGCTCTGGGCCTATGTCGAACGCCAGGTCGCCGCGCGCAAGGCGGGGGAGGCGGTGCGCTCGGCCGTGCTGGCCGAAGGCGCGACGCTCGATGCGCCACGCTATGTGCCGTGCGAGGCAAAGCCGTTCGCGATCCTGTTCGACCTGGATGAAAGCGCCGCCGGCAGCGATCCCGATGCGCGCTTTCGCCGCTGGATCGGCGACGGCAGCGATCAGGTCAGCGCGGTGCCGGGCGCGGTCGAAGGAATCGATGCGCTGCGTCGCGAGGGTGTGCAGGCGATCTTCACCAGCGCACGGCGGCCCTCCGGCAACAACGCTGCGGCCGCCATGCTCGCCAAGCTTGGATTTGGAGACTTCGTGCCGGGCAAGACGCTGATCCTGCGCGGCGGGGAGCCGCCGATCGCCGGCGACCATGTGCGTCGCACCGTCGCCGCCAGCTATTGCGTCGTCGCGATCGTCGGCGATGCGCTGGGCGATTTCAGCGACACGTTCGATGCGGGGGACGCCGCGCGCCGCCCCGCCGCCGCGACCGAGACGATGGTCGCCCCGCTCTGGGGCGCAGGCTGGTTCCTGCTGCCCAATCCGGTGCGTAGCACCGCGACCCCGACAACCGAACTGCCCAAGGAGTGAAGTGATGCCCTGGACCCGCGACGAAATGGCCGCGCGCGCCGCAAAGGAATTGCAGGACGGTTTCTACGTCAATCTCGGCATCGGCATCCCGACCCTGGTCGCCAACCACATCCCTGAGGGAGTGGAGGTGACGCTGCAGTCGGAAAACGGCATGCTCGGCATCGGCCCGTTCCCGTTCGAGGGCGAGGAAGACCCCGACCTGATCAACGCCGGCAAGCAGACCATCAGCGAACTGCCGCAATCGGTCTATTTCAGCAGCTCGGACAGCTTTGCGATGATCCGCGGCGGGCATATCGACCTGACCGTGCTCGGCGCGATGGAGATCAGCCAGACCGGCGACATCGCCAACTGGATGATCCCGGGCAAGATGATCAAGGGCATGGGCGGCGCGATGGACCTCGTCGCCGGGGTCAAGAAGATCATCGTGGTGATGGAGCATAATGCCAAGGACGGCAGCGCAAAGTTCATCCCCGAATGCACGCTCCCGCTGACCGGCAAGAATGTCGTCGACATGATCATCACCGACCTGGCGGTGTTCCAGCGCCCGGACCATGACTCGCCGTTCCGCCTGATCGAACTGGCCCCCGGCGTGACCGAGGACGAGGTCGCGGCGAAGACCACGGCGCAGTACGAGGTCGCGCTAGCGACGGCGTGATCACCCATTCCTCCCCTGCGGAGCAGGGGAAGAATACCTTACGCCTCCCGCGCCGCCTGACGAAACAGGCCGGCGGCGACCAGCCACAACGTGCCGAAAAACACGGTCACCCCGATCGGAAACCCCGCACCGGCCACCCAGATGTAAAGCATCACCGCGATCTGGACGATCGCAGCGAGGATCGTGGCGACGGCCATGCCGCCCGCGCGGAAGCCGGCCAGCATCGATCCCCCAATGGCGGCGAGCGGGGCGAGGAAGAACAGCGTGTTGACCGGATTATTCTCGTTCCCGACGATCCCGACCGCCAGGTTGATCCAGGTCGTCAGGAAGCACGCGGCCAGAAGGATCCCCATGCCCGCGCGATAGGACCATGACGGGTTGGCGCGCACGGTCAGCTCGACCGTCATGCCGACGCTGGCCAGCATCAGGAACGCAACCAGAAAATCGCCTGCCGTCCAGCTGACCTCATCAGTAAACTGCATCGCCACCGCCGGGAGGAGCAGGAGACCCGCGATCCCGCCCCATCCGATCAGCCGCCACGGGTTGCGCCACACGCCGCCAGTCTTCGCTTGTTCAACCACTTGCTTGCCTCCATGAATTGCCGATACCCTTGGCTGGCGCAGTCGGCGGGTGAGCGGCATGAGCAGGATCTGAGGCTTCGCTGAAATCGACATGGACCCGACGATCTATCGCTTTGGGGGCTTCGAGCTCGACAGCACCGAGCGCCAGCTGCGCCGCGACGGGGCGGAGGTCGCGCTCAACGCGCGCTATCTCGACGCGCTGATCCTGCTGGTGGGCGCACAGGGCCAGCTGGTGACCAAGGACCGGTTCATGGACGCGGTGTGGCGCGGCATTCCGGTGACCGACGAGGCGCTGACCCAGTGCATCCGCACGCTGCGCCGGACATTGGGCGATGATGCCGGCGACCCGCGCTTCATCGCGACGGTGCCCAAATTCGGTTACCGCTTCGTCGGCGCGATCGAGGGCGAAGGGACGGAGGCGCGAGCGCCGGCTGCGCCCTCCGCGCCGCAGCCGCAAACGCACAACTTGACCTGGGACATGGGCGCGACCGGTACTGCCGGCGCGGTCGCGGCGGGTGTTGTCGGCGGACTGACCTATGGCGTGCTCGGTGCGACGCTGGCGGTGCCGGCGCAGAGCGGGGCGCTGTCCTTCGTGCTGGTGCTGGCATGCCTCACCATTGGTGTCGCGGCCATCGGCGGCGGCGCGGTGGCGTTTGGCGTCGCGGCAGCGGCGCAGCGCAGCGGTGTCGGATCGCCCCTGACGATCGTCGGCGGCACGCTCGCCGGCCTCATCGTGGGGGCGGTCGCAAAGCTGCTGGGGATCGACGCCTTCACCCTGCTCCTCGGCCGTGCGCCCGAAGGGATCACCGGCGCGCCCGAGGGATTGGCGCTGGGGACTGCGGTGGGGCTGGCCTATTGGATCACAGCTAGACGCGCAGGCAGCACCAAACGCCATGCCGGGCTCGCCGGAATGGTCCTTGGCGCAGCGGCGGGCTTGATCATTGCGCTGCTCGGCGGACGCTTGCTCGCCGGCAGCGTCGACGTGCTGACCCAGACGATGGATGGTGCACGGCTGGACCTTGGCCGGATCGGCGCGCTGCTCGGCGAAACCGGCTTCGGCCTGCGCAGCCGGATCGCGACGAGCGTGGCGGAGGGCGCGCTGTTCGGCGGGTTCACGGCAGCGGGGTTGTGGCGGGGGAGGGCTGGCTGATGCGCGTGCTGCTCACCGGGTCGTCGGGCTGGCTCGGCCGCTTTCTCGCTCCGCTGCTCCGTGCGGAGGGTCATCACGTCACCGGTCTCGACGTTGCGCCTGGCGCCCATACCGATGTGATCGCCAGCGTCGCCGACCGCGACGCGATCGACCGGGTCTTCGCCGAGCACAGGATCGAGGCAGTGATCCATGGCGGCGCGCTGCACAAACCCGACATCGTGCGCTATCCAAAGCAGGCATTTGTCGACGTCAATGTCACCGGCACGCTCAACCTGCTCGAGGCGGCCGTGACAGCGGGGCACGACCGGTTCGTGTTCACTTCCACCACCTCGCTGATGATCAGCCAGGCAATCCGCGACGAGGCGGGCGATGCAGCAGTGTGGCTCGACGAGGACAGCGGCCCGATCGAACCGCGCAACATCTACGGCGTCACCAAATATGCGGCGGAGCAGCTGTGCCGCCTGTTTCATGCCGAACATGGCCTGAACTGTATCATCCTGCGCACCGGGCGCTTCTTTCCCGAGGACGATGACACCCACAGCCATCCGCCGGGCGAGAATCTTAAGGCGAACGAGTTGCTCCACCGGCGCCTGACGGTAGAGGATGCCGCGCGGGCGCACATCGCCGCGCTCGCCAGGGCGCCGGAAATAGGTTTCGGCACCTATATCGTGTCCGCGCCGACCCCCTTCGCCCGCGACGAAGCGGCTGAATTGAGGCGCGACGCCGCAGCCGTGATCGCCCGGCATTTCCCGGATGCCCCCGCGCTCTACGGCGCACGCGGCTGGGAACTGCCGAGCCGGATCGGCCGGGTCTATGACAGCGGGCGGATTCAGCGCGAACTGGGCTTTGCGTTCGGCACCGGATTCGCGCAGCTGCTCGATGCGTTGAGGGCCGGGGCCGATTTGCCGTTCGCGCATGACGCCGACTATGTCTCGCCACAGGAGTTGGCGCGGACCGGGGAGGGGCAATGCCAAATGTCGTGAGCAACCCGGGTTCGGGCTGGCTGATCGCCGCCGCGACCCTCTCCGCCGCAGCCGCCGCGCTACATTTGGCCTGCATCGCTGGTGGGCCGGACTGGTATCGGTTCTTCGGCGCGGGTGAGGGGATGGCGCGGGCGGCGGCGCGGGGCGATTTGCGACCGACGCTGATCACGCTCGGTATCGCTACGCTGCTGGCAATATGGGCGGCATATGCCGCGTCGGGGGCGGGTCTGATCCCCCGGCTGCCGTTGCTCCGCACGGCGCTGGTGGCGATCACCGCCATCTACCTGTTCCGGGCGCTCGCCTTTGTGCCGCTGCATTTCTGGCGGCCGCAGCATAGCGACGGCTTCGCGATCTGGTCGTCGGCCATCGTGCTGGTTTACGGCGTCGTCCATTTCGTCGGCCTCGTGCGCGCGTGGCGGCACCTCGCCCCCTGAGCCAAGCCGCGCTTTGCCTTAGAAAATGTCGCCTGTGCTTGCCCCCGCGCAACAAAGGCGTAAGGGGACCGCATCATGGCCAGCAAACCGCTTACGCTTTACGAGAAGATCTGGGCCGCGCACGTCGTCGAACGGCGTGAGGACGGCACCTGCCTCATCTATATCGACCGCCACCTCGTCCATGAGGTGACCAGCCCGCAGGCGTTCGAGGGGCTTCGCGCCGCCGGGCGCCGCGTGCGCCGTCCCGACCTGACGCTCGCGGTCCCCGACCATAACCTGCCGACCACCGCGCGGGTCGATGCTTCGGGCAACCGGCTGCCGATCGCGGATCAGGAAAGCGCGCAGCAGCTTGCCGCGCTCGAACGCAATGTCGCCGAATTCGGCATCGACTATTTCGGCGCGACGGCGCCGGAACAGGGCATCGTGCATGTGGTCGGCCCGGAACAGGGCTTCACCCTGCCGGGCACGACCCTGGTGTGCGGCGACAGCCATACCTCGGCGCATGGCGCGCTGGGTGCGCTCGCCTTCGGCATCGGAACCAGCGAGGTCGAGCATGTGCTGGCGACGCAGACATTGCTGCTCAGCCAGTCCAAGACGATGGAGATCCGCGTCGACGGGACGCTGGGTTACGGCGTGTCGGCGAAGGACGTGATCCTCGCGATCATCGGCAAGACCGGGGCGGCGGGCGGCACCGGCTATGTCGTCGAATATACCGGCGATGTGATCCGCGGCCTGTCGGTCGAGGGGCGGCTGACCGTCAGCAACATGTCGATCGAGGGCGGGGCGCGCTCCGGCCTGATCGCGCCTGACGAGACCACTTTCGCCTATCTCAAAGGCCGTCCGATGGCGCCGCAGGGAGAGCAGTGGGACAAGGCGCTCGAATGGTGGCGCAGCCTGCCGAGCGATCCGGGCGCAGTCTATGACCGCGTGGTAACACTTCAGGGCAGCGACATCGCTCCCTCGCTCACATGGGGCACCAGCCCCGAGGATGTCGTGCCGATCACCGGCATCGTCCCCGATCCGGAGAGCTTTGCCGATCCGTCGAAGCGCGTCGCGGCGCAAAAGTCGCTCGACTATATGGGCCTGACCGCCGGCACGCGGATGCAGGACATTGCGGTCGAGAATATCTTCATCGGCAGCTGCACCAACAGTCGGATCGAGGATCTGCGCGCTGCTGCTGCGGTCGTGAACGGGCGCAAGGTCGCCGAAGGCGTGCGCCAGGCGCTGATCGTCCCCGGATCTGGGCTGGTGAAGCGCCAAGCCGAGGCCGAGGGGCTGGACCGCATCTTCACTGCGGCGGGGTTCGAGTGGCGTGAGCCGGGGTGTTCGATGTGTCTCGCGATGAACCCGGACAAGGTGCCGGCTGGCGAGAGATGTGCTTCCACTTCCAACAGAAATTTCGTAGGACGGCAGGGTCCGGGCGCCCGGACGCACCTCGTCTCCCCCGCGATGGCGGCGGCGGCGGCGGTGACCGGGCGGTTGACGGACGTGCGGGACCTCATGGGGGCCCAGGCGGGGGGATGACCGGTGAAGCGCGTTTTGGTGGCATTGATCACGGGCACGATCCTCAGCGGCGCGGCCGCGGTCTATTCGACCGTCACCGGCACGGTCGGCGAGGCGCGCGCGAGCACACAGGTTGTCGCGCCGTTGCGCTGAGCGCGCCGCACGACATCATCGCATCGATTGGGCAGGCACCCGGGCGGCGCAGCAGCGCGGCCCGCTTCGTCGCGCGCCCTCAACACATCCGGAGCTGAACATGGACCCCGTCCGCAAGGTCGAAGGGCGCGCCTATCCGTGGGGCGCCAAGAATATCGACACCGACATCATCATTCCCGCCCACTGGCTCAAGACGATCAGCCGTGAGGGCCTTGGCAAGGGCGCGTTCGAAACGGTGCGCGCGCAGCCGGGCAACATCTTCGACGACCCCGCTTATGCCGGATCGCCGATCCTGATCGCCGGCGACAATTTCGGATGCGGGTCGAGCCGCGAGCATGCCGCCTGGGCGCTGAAGGACATGGGCATCACCGCCGTGATCGCGCCCAGCTATTCGGACATCTTCTCGGGCAATGCGTTCAAGAACGGGATCGTCGCGGTGGTGCTCCCGCAAGAGGCAATCGATCGGCTGATCGAGGTGGCAAAGACCGATCCGGTCACCATCGACCTTGAGACGATGACCGTCACCACGCCGTTCCAGGATCGCTTCAGCTTCGAGATGGACCCGTTCCGCCTCGATTGCCTGATCCAGGGGCTGGACGAGGTCGGGCTGACACTGGCAAGAGATACCGCAATTTCGAAATATGAGTCGATGGTCGCCGACGCGCGGCCCTGGCTCAAGAGGGAGAGCGGTGATGCGGGCGTTATTGTCGAAGGAAGTGGGCGGACCTGAAACTCTAACCATGGGCGAGCTGCCGGATCCGGTGGCAAAACCCGGTGAGGTGGTGGTCGCGGTCAAGGCCTGTGCGATCAACTTTCCCGATGTGATCATCATCGAGGACAAATACCAGTTCAAACCCCCGCGCCCGTTCGCGCCGGGCGGCGAGATCGCCGGCGTGGTGGAGTCGGTGGGCGAGGGTGTCACCGACCTCAAGCCGGGCGACCGCTTGCTCGGATCGACCGGGTGGAACGGCCTCGCCGAAAAGGTCGTGGTCGAACGCCGCCGCCTCTACCCGCTGCCTGACAGCAAGAGCTTCGAACAGGGCGCAGCGCTGCTGATGACCTATGGCACCAGCATCCACGCGCTGCTCGATCGCGGGCATTTGAAGGCCGGCGACACGCTGCTGATCCTCGGCGCGGCTGGCGGCATCGGCCTGTCGGCGATCGAACTGGGCAAGGCATTCGGCGCGCGCGTCGTCGCCGCGGTGTCGAGCGAGGAAAAGGCGGCGGCGGCCAAGGCGGCGGGCGCGGACGAAACCGTCGTCTATGGCCGCGCGCCCTTCGACAAGGACGCGTCAAAGGCGCTGGCCGAACAGTTCAAGGCGGCGGTCGGGCCGGACGGCGCCAATGTCATCTATGATCCCGTCGGCGGCGACTATGCCGAACCCGCGCTGCGCTCGATCGCATGGGAGGGGCGCTATCTCGTCGTTGGCTTCCCGGCGGGCATCCCCAAGCTGGCGCTGAACCTCACGCTGCTCAAGAGCTGCGACGTCTGCGGCGTTTTCTGGGGCGCCTTCGCCGCGCGCGATCCCAAGGCCAACGCCGCGCATGTCGACCATCTCTTCCGCCTGTGGGAAGACGGCAAGATCAACCCGCATGTCAGCGAGGTGTTCGCGTTCGAGGACGGCGGCAAGGCCATCGCCAGACTCGCCGACCGCGGCGCGATCGGCAAGCTGGTGGTGCGCGTGGCGGACTGAGGCGAGGCTGGGCGCGTCACGCCTGGTGATGCGCCCGACCTGGCTTACCCGCCGACCATGTCGCGACGGCCGAGATGCACGAGCATCGCTCCCAGTGCCAGGAGTCCACCGAGCCCGCCCAGCATCAGGGCTAGCGTTGGCTTGGCCGGGTCGTTCGCAAGAATGTTCGTCGCCATCAGCCATGGAAAATAGACGCCCTGCCGCGCGCTCACCGCGACGATCGCCGCAAAGGTGCCGGCGATGCCGAAGACGAGCGGGGGCACGAAGCTGCGAAAGCGCAGCGCGACCCATAATTGGAGGATCGCCACCAGGGTCGAGGCAATCGCCATGCGCACCAGCACATGAGCGGTGCCGACCGGGTCGGCCGAACCCGTGAACGTCTCGGGCGTGATCGCGTCGACGACGAAGCCGGACAGATGAAGCAGCACGACCAGCCACAGGGTCATGCCCCATAGCAGCGTCAGCATGACCACCGCCTTGGCGAGGAAGACATGCAGCCGCGCGCCGGGTAGCGCGAGCAGATGGTCCCACGCGCGCGCGCCATGCTCCATCTGCGCGAGCAGCACGCTCAGCGCAGTGAGCGCCATCGGCAGCATTGCGAAAGCCCAGAAGGCTGAATTGCCGAGCGCGAACGCATGCCAGTCGCCGCCGCGATCCAGCGCAATCAGCGCGGCGAGGATGGCGATGCAGGCTGGCGCTGCGGCGCACAGCAGCAGTGCCAGCGAGCGGCGCAGTTTCAGGAACTCAACGGCAAGGAAGCGGAGGAACATCGGAACTTCTCCTCACGCGGCCTGCGCGCGCAGGTCATGATAGACCTGTTCGAGCGGACGGCGGTGGTAGGCGAGATGCGTCAGCCGCGCACCGCGCTGGTGGAGCAATGCGGCCACATCAGCGGGGTCGTTGGCATCGACGATCAGAGCGTTCGGCAACTGCGTGTGCGGGCGCACGCCGAACCCGGCTTGGCCCAGAATGAGCGCGGCGCGCGCGCGATCTTCGGTCGCCACCTCGACGCCGCCCGCGCCGCCGAGCAGTTCGGCAAGCGGCGCTTCGGCCAGCAGTCGTCCGGAATGGAGCAGTCCGACATGCGTCGCGATCGCCTCGACCTCACCCAGCAAATGGCTGGAGACCAGCAGGGTGACGTCGCCGCTTTCGGGCAGGCGCTGGAGCAGCACGCGCATGTCGCGGATGCCGTCGGGATCGAGGCCGTTGGTCGGTTCGTCGAGGATCAGGAGCTTCGGGCTGCCGAGCAGCGCCCGCGCGATGCCCAACCGCTGGCGCATACCGAGCGAAAAGCCGCCGGTGCGCCGATGCGCCGCCTCGCGCAGGCCGACCAGGTCAAGCACACGGTCGATGTCCCGCTGCGGCAAGCCAAGAATGCGGCGGGTGAGGTCGAGATTTTCGGCGCCGGTCAGGTGATCGTAGAGCGCCGGGGATTCCACCAGCGCACCGATCCGCCGCGCCTGTCCGTGGCGCATGACTTCGCCGAACACGCGGATTTCGCCGTCATCCGCACGCAGCACGCCGAGCACCATGCGGATCGTGGTGGTCTTGCCCGTGCCGTTGGCGCCGAGAAAGCCGTAAATCGCCCTGCGTGGCACGCACATCGACAGATTGTCGATCACGGCGCGGCCGCCAAGCTGTCTGCGAAGCCCTTTTGTTTCCAGTGCTGCTTGCATCGGGAAGGTTCCTCGGTTTATCTCTAACTTAAATTCATCGTCCGAAAATTTAAGTCAAGGTTAAATTTATGCCTTCAACGATGACCCTCGAAACATTGCGCGCCCGGGCGCGCGTGCTGATGTGGCTGGTGACGTTGCCCTTTGCGGTGCTCGTGCTGGCCGTCGCGGTGCTGGCGGTCGCACTGCTCTGGAACGGGCTGGGCAGGGACGCGGGAATGATGGTGATTTTCTACGTCCCGATGTTCATCTACATCTGGGCGATGTGGATGGTGCGGCAGGCGCTCAAATCGATCGCGGGCGGCGCCTTGTTCGGGCAGGTGGTGCCACGGCTGCTGTTCCGCGTGGGAGCGGCGCTATTTGTCGGTGCGCTGTTCAATGTGTTGGGCGTGCCGCTGCTCACCCGGCTGATCTATGATCGCGGCGCGTATCTGGCGTTCGACGGGGCCGCGATCACGCTGGGAGTGGTCGGCGCCACGCTGGTGCTGCTCTCGCAATTGCTGGCACAGGCAGCGTCGATGCGTGACGAACTGGACGAGTTTTTCTGATGCCGGTGAAGGTCACGCTCGACGCAGTATTGGGAGCGCGCGGCATCACCGGCAAGGAGCTCGCCCGCCGCATCGGGGTCAGCGAGACGCAGCTTTCGCTGTTTCGTTCGGGAAAGGTGCGCGGGGTGCGCTTCTCCACGCTTGCGCGGATGTGCGCGGCGCTGGACTGTGCGCCGGGGGAGTTGCTCGATTATCTCTACGACGCGTCCGACCTTGAGGCACCGGACGAGGCAGAGGAGGCGTAACATCTGCGGCGCGCCGGCGGCCCCGGCAAGATATCAGCTCTTGGGCGCCTGACGCCGCGCCATGAAGGCGAGCCGTTCGAACAGCATCACGTCCTGCTCGTTCTTGAGCAGTGCGCCGTGGAGCGGCGGGATCGCCTTGCTCGGGTCGCGCGATTGCAGCACGTCGAGCGGCATGTCCTCGTGCAGCAGCAGCTTGAGCCAGTCGAGCAGTTCGCTGGTGCTCGGCTTTTTCTTCAGGCCCGGCACCTCGCGGATGTCGTAGAAGATATCCATCGCCTTGCTCACCAGGATCTTCTGGATGCCGGGGAAATGGACGTCGATGATCGCCTGCATCGTCCCGCGATCGGGGAATTTGATATAGTGGAAGAAGCAGCGGCGCAGGAACGCGTCGGGCAGTTCTTTTTCGTTGTTCGACGTGATCACTACGATCGGGCGCTCGGCGGCGCGGACGGTCTCGCCGGTCTCGTACACATGGAATTCCATGCGATCGAGTTCGTGGAGCAGGTCGTTGGGAAATTCGATATCGGCCTTGTCGATCTCATCGATCAGCAGCACGGGGAGTTGGGGCGACGTGAACGCCTCCCACAATTTGCCCTTGCGGATATAGTTGCCGATCTCATGCACGCGCGGATCGCCCAGCTGCCCGTCGCGCAACCGCGCCACCGCGTCATATTCGTACAGGCCCTGATGCGCCTTGGTCGTCGATTTGACGTTCCATTCGATCAGCGGCGCGCCGACCGCCTTGGCGATTTCATAGGCCAGGACCGTCTTGCCCGTCCCCGGCTCACCCTTGACCAGCAGCGGGCGGCGCAGCGTGACGGCGGCGTTGACCGCGACCTTCAGATCGTCGGTTGCGACATAATCCTGCGTGCCTTCGAAGCGCATTCCGGTCCCCGGTCATATTGGAAGATCGGGTATGGAGTAGCGGGGGAAGGGGCCCGTGCGCAAGCGGGGAGTGCGGGTCAGTCCTGTCCGCGCGCTGCGGCGCGGGCTTCGAGCAGGTCGATCAGGCCGCGATGCTGTGCCAGCATCTGCTGGGCGCCGAACGCCATCGCGCGCTCGACCGGCAATGTGCCGGCAAGGACATCGATCACCGTCGCGGTCTCGAATGCGGGTGGCAGCTGGCACGCGGGCGCATCGATCCCCAGTCGCCGGGCCAGCAGGTCGAGGACCGAGCGGATCGCCGACCAGTCCAGCGCGAGCGCGATCGCGGTACCATCGGCACAGCCATTGCGATCGGACTGGGCCAGCATGTCGAGCGCGTGGCGTTGTGCGGTGACGGCGGCTTCCGACGCAGCCTGGCCGGGCGTGCTGGGCATCGGCCCGGCGGCGGCCACGATCCGCACCAGATAGGCGCGTTCGGCCGTAAATCCGCGCGTTGCCTGGGCTAGCCATTCGGCGGCAGCGGGCTGGCGCGACTGGGCGGCGGCCTGTTCGAACAGATCGGGATGGCGCGCGTGGAGCAGGCAGATCTGGTGGGCAAGGTCGCCCAGGTCGCGCAGCGTCGCGATTCCGCTCGCCAGACGGTTCAGATAGGGATGGGTCGCGCTGCCATCGGCGGCGACGAGCGCGATCAGCGTGCCCGACGCACCGCTCAGTCGTGCGCTCCGAACCGTCTCGAGTGGCATATGACCCCGCCAAAGCAACCGTGCCGGCCCATCCGGCATCTTTGAAGAGTCGCTTTGCCCGACAGGTTTATACCGAAGCGCGTAAAGACGTGGTTGACCGCGCGTTAAGGGATCGTTCGGAGGTCGTCGTATCGAAAAGGGGCCGGATCGGGTAACTCCGGCCCCTGATTTCAACGCTTTGGCCGCGCCTTAGCGCCGTGCCGGCGGGGCCGCCGCTGCCGCATCGTCCGGCAGGCCGCCAAGCTCGTAGACCAGCTTGGTATAGGCATCGAGATAGGCCAGGACGATCACCTGGCCGATTTCGGTGTTCTGATAGCCGCTGCCCCCGGCCGCGGCGAATCCGCCCCACCAGCCGCTGGCCGCACCGCCGCCGAAACCGACATCGGTCTTGCGGGCATAGCCTTCGGTCATGGCCTTTTCCTCGGTCGTGCGCGCATCGACCATCGACAGGGTGACGCTCGCTTCCTTCTTGCTGACCTTCATGCCGCCCGCGAGCGCGCCGACGCCGCCAAGGATGCCGCCGCGACGGCCCAGCAGGCCACCGATCGCGCCGCCAACTGCGCTGCCCCCCGAATCCTTGTTCGACGAGACGATGTCGGGCTGAAGGAAGTAATCGGCGGTGCGGACCTGGCCCTTGCCGATATTCTGCCCCTTCTGCATCTCGCCCTGTTCCTGCAGCGCGCGTTCCATCGCGCGGCTCTGCATCGCGCGGCCGCGATTGACGATGGTGAAGCAGCCCGACTGCTGGACAAAGACCTTCAGGATCGCCTCGGGGCTGCCAAGGTTCAGCTCGCGCCACCATTGATTGTCCGGTTCGACGATTGCGACCGTGCCGAGATTGCGGGTGCAGCGCGGGATTTCGCGCTGGCCGCGCTCCTGATCGCGGCGCCCGGACGACGCGCCCTTGGTCGTGCCGTCCTTATAGGTTCTGCCGGACGAGCTGGTCGCGGTCTGCGCGGAAGCGGCGATCGGTCCGGCAGCCATCGAGGCGAGCGCGGTGGCGGCGATCAGATTGCGGACGAAGCGCATGAACTATTCCTCCCATTCAGGGGCGTTTGCCCCAAAAGCTGCAGCGACGGTGCATGATCAACCGATCGCCATCAACTGACATCTACTGACATGGTAGACCCCCGGTCCCCGCGCGGATCATATCGCATCCGGTCTGGCCGCGCATCGGGAAAAGTGCCGTGATCGAGCGCTAGGGGTCAGGGCGCGACGATGGCCCGATCCGTTTTGCCATCGGCGACCGTCCAGACGTCGCCGAAATCCGCATGGCTGAGATCGTCCGGACGCGCCCCGCCAAGCTGTTCGACGATATCGGGTACCGTGTTGCTGTGCCCGACGATCAGCACCGGGCACGCCGACGCCTTCGCGCGCGCCACTGCCCCCGCCGTGTCGGCGGCGTCATAGCTCTGGATCGCGATGCTCCGCCCGGCGGCGGTGGGCGCAGCGGTCTGGCGCGTGCGCTGATACTGGGTCACCAGGATCGCGCACAGCCGCTTGCCGCGAAACCACTGCGCCAGCGCCTGCGCCCGCGCGGCACCCTGTGGCAGCAGGTCCGGATCCTTCTCGCCCCGGGGCGTATCGAAATGGCGGACGACATAGGTCGTGGGTTCGCCTGCCACCGCCGGAAGGGCGAGCGAACAGGCGAGGGCAAGGAGAATGGCGCGCATTGCGAGACCCTGGCTCCACAGGGCATCTTTCGCAAGTGCGCGCCCCCTGCTACGCGCGCGGTCTATGGCAACCGACATTTCCCGTATCCGCAATTTTTCGATCATCGCGCATATCGACCATGGCAAGTCGACCCTGGCCGATCGCCTCATCCAACGCACCGGCGGCCTCACTGCGCGTGAGATGTCCGAGCAGGTGCTCGACAATATGGAAATCGAAAAGGAACGCGGCATCACGATCAAGGCGCAGACCGTGCGCCTCGACTGGAAGGCGGCGGACGGCAAGGATTATGTCCTCAACCTGATGGACACGCCGGGCCATGTCGACTTCGCCTATGAGGTCAGCCGGTCGCTCGCCGCATGCGAGGGCGCGCTGCTGGTCGTGGACGCGGCACAGGGGGTCGAGGCGCAGACGCTCGCCAACGTCTATCAGTCGATCGAGCACGACCATGAAATCGTGCCGGTGATCAACAAGATCGACCTGCCCAGCGCCGAACCCGAAAAGGTCCGCAACGAGATCGAGGAGGTGATCGGCATCGACGCGTCGGGCGCGGTGCTCGCCTCGGCCAAGTCGGGCATCGGCATCGACGAGATCCTGAACGCGGTGTGCGAGCGCATCCCCGCGCCCAAGGGCGACCCCGATGCGCCGCTCAAGGCGATGCTGGTCGACAGCTGGTACGACCCCTATCTCGGCGTCGTCATCCTGATCCGCGTGATCGACGGCACGATCAAAAAGGGCCAGCAGGTCAAGTTCATGCAGAGCGGTACCACGCATCTGGTGGACCGCGTCGGCTGTTTCCGGCCCAAGATCGAGCAGCTCGCCGACCTTGGCCCGGGCGAGATCGGCTTCATCACCGCACAGATCAAGGAAGTAGCGCAGGCGCGCGTCGGCGACACGCTGACCGACGCCAAGCGCCCCGCCGCGGAGGCGCTGCCGGGCTTCAAGGAAGTCCAGTCGGTGGTGTTCTGCGGCCTGTTCCCGGTCGATGCCAACGACTTTGAAAAGCTGCGCGAGAGCATCAGCAAGCTGCGCCTCAACGACGCGTCGTTCAGCTTCGAGATGGAAACCAGCGCCGCGCTCGGCTTCGGCTTCCGCTGCGGTTTCCTCGGCCTGCTGCATCTGGAGATCATCCAGGAACGGCTGATGCGCGAATATGACCTGGACCTCATCACCACCGCGCCGTCGGTGGTGTATCAGATCGAACTGACCCATGGCGGCGGGCATATCGAGCTGCACAACCCCGCCGACATGCCCGATCCCAACAAGATCGAAAGCATCGCCGAACCGTGGATCCAGGCGGTGATCTATGTCCCCGACGAATATCTCGGCAGCATCCTGAAACTGTGTCAGGACCGCCGCGGAATCCAGAAGAACCTGACCTATGTCGGCGGGCGCGCGCAGGTGACGTACGAACTGCCGCTCAACGAAGTGGTGTTCGATTTCTACGATCGCCTGAAGTCGCTGTCGAAGGGCTATGCCAGCTTCGATTACGAACAGATCGGCTATCGCGAGGGCGATCTGGTCAAGATGGGCATCCTGGTCAACGAGGAGCCGGTCGACGCGCTCAGCATGATCGTCCACCGCTCGACCGCCGAGGCGCGCGGCCGCGGCATGTGCGAGCGGCTCAAGGAACTGATCCCGCGCCATCTGTTCAAGATCCCGATCCAGGCGGCGATCGGCGGCAAGGTGATTGCGCGCGAGACGATCAGCGCGATGCGCAAGGACGTGACCGCCAAATGCTATGGCGGCGACGCCACCCGCAAGCGCAAGCTGTTGGACAAGCAGAAAAAGGGCAAGGCGAAGATGCGCGAGTACGGCTCGGTCAGCATCCCGCAGGAAGCCTTCATCGCCGCGCTGCGGATGGGCGAGGAATAAGAAAATGGGCCGCCCGGCAATGCGTCGGGCGGCCCTTTCTCTATCCGGTGGTCACTTCCCGGCCGGTCGCTCCAGCCACCCGCCCTTGAAGCCCGCGCGCTCCAGCCCGCGGCGGATATGCGGGTTCTTGCGCATCGTCTTCCAGATGAGGCCCGAGCGGTGGTTCTCCAGCATCGCCAGGATCGGTCCCTGATCGATGCCCAGATAATCGCGCGCGAACCACCCATCCTTCGCATCGACCACGCCGTCGCGGCTGCCGGCATCGGTGAAGGTGTAGCTCGGGTTGAACGCGTCCTTGAAGCCGTAGCGCTGGTATAGCTTGTCGCCATATTTCGCGCGCATCGCCATCAGCGCGGGCAGGGCGATTTCGGGCGCGAACGCGACCGATCCGCCCGCCGCCGTCGGCACCACCGTGCCGTCATCGACGATGCGATAGCTGCTCACCCCGCGCGCGGAATAGCCCTGAAACTCGCGGGCCTTGCCGTTGACCACGCGCCCATTGGCCGCGCCGCCCGGACCGTCCGACGCGGTCCAGCCCCAGATGTCGCCCGAATAGCCGGTCCATTTGCCCGGATTGTCGATGCCATAGGCGCGCTGGGCCAGTGTCGCGCGGCGGCTATTCTCGAAATAATCGATGCCCTTGCCGGCCATGAACGCGTCCTGGATGCCGCGGAAATCGACCCACACATGGCTGTACTGGTGGCCGAACAGCGGCTCGAACTGCAGATGCTCCTGCCCGTAATAGGTGCCCCAGCTCTTGCCGAGCTTGCCCGACCAGCCGGTGTCCCACGCATCCTTGCCTACCGGATGCGTCGGCGATCCGAGCGCGAGGATATAGACCAGCATCCCCTCGTCATAACCGACCCAGTCATGCGTGCCGAAATCGCCGCCCTGGCCGCGCTCGGGGTACCAGCCCATCGCGATCGCCTTGCCGCCGGTGCTGTTGGCCGAGGGGATTTTGCTGCGTTCCCGTTGGACGAAGGTCCAGTCGACGCGGCCATAGATCTTCTCGGCAAGATCGCGGATCGCCGCTTCGGTCGGATTGTTGCGGTCGAAATAGCTCTGCGCGAACAGCACGCCGCCCAGCAGCAGGGTCGTGTCGACCGTCGACAGTTCGGTATTGCGATAGCGGGTACCGTCGCCGTTCTTCAGGAAGTGGTAGAAAAAGCCCTTATGCCCCGCGGTGCCGCTGACGGCCGGGCCCTGCGGCGCGTTCCAGTAGAATTCCATGCACTTGCGCGTCCGCTCGGCGGCGGCTTCGCGCGTCACATAGCCGCGCTCGGCCCCGATGCCGTAAGCCGTCAGCGCAAAGCCTGTCGCGGCGATGCTGGAAAAGGGGTTGGACGGCCAGCGATCCGGCGCGAGGCAAGTCTCGACGCTGGTCGTCTCCCAGAAATAGTCGAAGGTGCGGCGCGAGAGATCCTCGGCAAACGCATCCTGCGCCGCGCGCGGTGCGGGGGCAGGGGGGCTGACCGCTGCCGGCAGGGTCGAACAGGCGGCGGCAAGCGGCAGCATGGCGAGACCGAGCGAAGGCAGGCGAAAGCCCATGGGATACTCCTTTACACACAAAAAAGGCGCGCGGACGGGGAATCCGTCCGCGCGCCATCAACGGGTCGATCAGAAAGAGAAACCGGCCGTCAGCTTGAGCGTCCGCGGCGGGTTGCCGCCTACACTGTTGCCGCTCCGTTCGCGATAGCGCGGATCCGACGGGTTGCTGACAAAGCTGGTATAGTTGCGGTCATTGAAGAGGTTGATGACGTCGACGCGGAAACGGATCCGCGCGTCGTCGGTCAGGAAGGCCAGGGGAACATATTTGGTGAGCGCGATGTCCACCTGGCGCTTACCCCACGCATCGCCATTGCCGAACGAGTCCGCGACCACGACGGTGCGGCGATAGGGGTTCGCCGAGCTGACGAGCGCGCGAACCTGCGTCGGCGACTGGTAAAGCAGCTTGCCCGAGAAGGTCAGGCCGAGCGGAAGATCCGCGCTGCCCGCGATGATGAAGCGATGCTTCGGCACGCCCACGGCCTGAACGGTCGGATAGTCTTGCGCGGTGGGGAAATCGAGCGAGAAGGCGCCCGAGTCCGACGTGTCCCGGTTTTCGGTCGCATCGGTGTAGGTATAGGTGGCGTCGAAGCCCCAAGGCGACGAAGAACTATAGGCCTTGCCCAGCTTGACATAGATGCTCTTGGTATCGGTCTTGGCACCATTCTCGCCGATGATGATGCTGCCATAGCCGGGAGGTGCCGCGCCGAACGGCGACCCCGGCGTATCCGTGGGAAGGGCCGGATTGTCGGGCAGGAAGAACGACCCGTCCGGATTGCGGTTGCCGAGCAGCCAGACAAAGCCGTCACGCGACGCGGTGTACTGGAAGCCGGTTTCAGCGTTGATCACGCCGAACCTTCCGCGAACGCCGACGCTGAACTGATCGGAATAGGGTGCCTTCAGATCATTCTTGATGAAGCGGAACTCGCCGCCCCCGCCAACTGCGGTCAATCCTGCCAGCAGCTGGTCGCGGCCCGCTTGGGTCAGATAAACCGGGTTCCAGGGAAGGCAGGTTGCCGAGATCGGTGCGCACGCATTGAGCGGATCGCCCGGGAAGCGGAAGCTAACCGTTTCGTACGAGCCGCGGCTCACTTCCTGCTGGAGGAAGTCGAAGCGGTTGCGGTCATAGGACCGGCCATAGCCGCCGAACACGGCAAAGCGGCCATCCTCCGTCAGCTCATAGCTGAAGCCGACGCGAGGCTGGAACGCGCCGAGAAACGCCTTACGCTCGGTCCCGGTCGAGATGTAGTCGCGGATATTGTAGTTGGCGTTGGCGAGGTTGGGATAGATCGGGTTGCCCGACGAATTTTTCGCCACCCCGGTCACGACATCCACGCGACGCTTGTTGTGGACGAAGTTCAGGAAGGTGGGATTATGCTCATAATCCCAGCGCAGGCCCAGATTCAGCGTCAGCCGGTCGGTAATTTCCCAGTCGTCCTGGATGTACAGCCCGAGCTGGAAATTGTCCGCCTCGACCGTCGGGTCGCCTTCACCGCTTATCGCACCGAACTCCACCCGATACGGGATGGTGTCGTTGAAGGTGCCGCCGCCGGGATTATAGGCGGTGTTGAAATAATAGCGCGGATTGAAGAAGTTGAGCTGAAGCGAGTTCAGGTTGATCCACTTGGCTTTCACGCCGAGCTTGATGGTGTGGCCTTCGAACCCGGTCCAGGTGAAGTCGTCCTGGATGGTCCAGCCCTTCTGGCCCTTGTCCTGATAGCCTGCGCCGCCACCGATGGTCAGCAGCGTGCCGCGCTGGGTCTGCGCCGCATTGGACGGGTTGGGACCCTGATACTCAAGCTGGATGCCGTTCGCGAACTGACGCGGCGTGGGCGACCAGCTGACGTCCTCGTAAGACACCTTGAGGTCGTTGATCCATTTGTCTGCCGTATGCTCCCAACGCACGACCGCGCGGCGTTCGGTGACGTCGTTGCTGGATACCGCTTCGGCCGCAGTGCTCCCGCTGCCCAGGTTAAATCCGCTTTCGTCGCGCCATTTGCCCGAGATTTCGAACAGGTCGCTGTCGGTCGGAGAGAAGCTGATCTTCCCGAAGAACAGGTCTTCGTTGAATTCGCTGTTCCGGGCGCCGAAAAAGCCCTGATACTGCGACGGGAACAGCGAAATCGGACGATCGAGGCCCGGCGTGATCGACACCGGAAGCCGGCGCCGCTTGCCTTCGTAAGATACGAAGAAGTGGAGCAGGTCCTTGACGATGGGACCGCCCAGCGCGCCACCGAACTGCAGATCCTTGGTCTTGACCTTGGCCTTGCCCAACTCATCGGGAATGCGGTCGCGCAGGCTCTCGTTGGTGAAGTCGACAAAACCTTCACCCTTGAACTGGTTGGTGCCCGACTTGGTGATCGCGGTGATCGCGACCGAGCTGACTTCGTCGAACTCCGCCTTGTAGTTGGAGCTGATCACGCGATACTCGCCGATGGCGAGCTGCGGGAACGGGTTGCCCTGCGTCGAATCCTGGCCGCTGACCCCGTTTTTGAGGACGTTGTCCTTCTGGCTCACGCCGTCGATGAAGACGTTGATCGATGCAGTGGGCGACGCGCCGCCGCGCAGGCTGGAATTGCCCTGCCCGTCGGTCTGGAACTGCACGCCCGGTGCCAGCTCGGCAAAGGCAAGGAAGTTACGGTTGTTCTGCGGCAGCTGTTCGATCTGGCGCTGCGTGATGTTGATGCCGACTTCGCCGCCTTCCATCGTGCGGATGCGGCTGCCGGTCACGATGACCTCTTCGCCCCCGGGCGCGCTCGCCACGGTTGCGGTCGAAAGATCGAAGTCGAGAACGGCATTCTGCGCGACCAGCAGCTGGAACTCGTCGGTCCGGCGGACCCCGTTCGGGGTGGTCACTTCCAGGCGATACGATCCGGGGGGAAGCGAGGCGAACTGATAGCTGCCGTCCGCCGACGGCTGCACGGTGCGCGAAAAACCGGTGTTGACGTTCACCGCGGTAACTTCGGTCACGCCGCCATCGGCAGTGATCGTGCCGCGCAGCGTCGCATTCGACTGCTGAGCGTGCGCCGGTAGCGCAAGGCCGATCGCCAGCACCGTACCCGCGCTCGACCATGCGAGAGCAGCAGCAGCAGCGCGCAGGCGCGAACCGCGAATAAGTCCGTTAGTTGCGGAATGTGAAGCCTTCACAGCATCCCCCCTGGAGGTTTGACAACGTTTACCCTGAACAGCCGTGTGCGCGTGATGCGCGACTCGGCGGCCCGCCTATTATGTTCTTTGCGCCAAAACTGTAACCGGTTTCATGACAGCTGTATAGAAAAAGTTCCGATGGCTATTTTGGGTAATCTGACTGCGCGACAGTGACGCGCGCGTCAGAGTCTGACCGTGTTCCGGACGCGGCGCGCGCTGCATAAATCCGGTGTGCGGAGACGCATTCAATCCCCTCCTGAACTCGACGGGGCGCCCGGCCAGACCGCGGCGCCCCAATTTTTTAGGGTCAGTCCCGGAGCCGATGGAGAACGCGGCGTTAACCCTTTTACTTCGCCTTAACCGGCAGCGGTTACGCGGGATGCAAGTGGAAGAGGGGACTTGGCCTTGCGCATTCTGATCGTGGACGATGAAGCAGGGATGCACGAATCCTATCGCCAGTGCTTCAAGGGCAGTGGGGTAGGGGCGGCACAGGGCGCCGCGCTCGACGCGATGGCTGTCGAACTGTTCGGCGATGACGAGGTCGAAAGCGCACCGGCCGCCGATCTTCCCGAATTCGAAACCGTGCATTGCATGCAGGGACTGGACGGCGTCGATGCCGTCGTCCAGGCGAAAGCCAGCGGAAATCCGTTCCCGGTCGCCTTCATCGACGTGCGCATGCCGCCGGGCATCGACGGCAAGGAAACCGCCAAGCGCATTCGCGCGATCGATCCTGACATCAACATCGTCATCGTCACCGGCTATTCCGATTTCTCTCCGCTTGAAATCAGCCGCGCCGCCGGCCCCGCCGACAAGATCTTCTACATCGCCAAGCCGTTCCAGGTGGAAGAGGTCGTCCAGACCGCAACCGCGCTAGGCAAGCGTTGGGAAGTCGATCAGCAGCTGGCGCGCGCCATGGCGCTGCTCGAGGAGCAGAAGGCCGAGCTGGCCGCGAACGAAAGCAAGGCCAGCCATCTCGCCAATCACGACAGCCTGACCGACGCGCCCAACCGGCTCGCCTTCATGCGCGCGCTGACCGATCATGTGCGCGGTCCCGATACCTTCGCGATGGCGATGATGGACCTCGACCGGTTCAAGCTGGTCAACGACACGTTCGGCCACCTCGCCGGTGACGAGCTGATCCGCATGGTCTGTTCGACGCTCGAGGGCGCGGTGCCGCCGGGCGGCTTCGTCGCGCGACTGGGGGGCGACGAGTTCGCGGTATTGATGAAGGTGGCGGGCGAGGGGGAGGCGGTCGAGGCGGTCGAACGGTTGCTGCTCGCCTGTGCCAAGACCTTCACCGTGTTCGGCCATTCGGTGCAGGGATCGGCCTCGGCCGGCCTCGTCATCGTCGAACCGGGCATGAAGCATGATCCGATCGACGTGATGCGTCGCGCCGACCTGTCGCTCAACGAAAGCAAGCGCGCCGGTCGCGGCGTGGTGCGCGTATTCGATGAGAGCATGGACGAATCGATCCGCTTCCGCCGCCAGATCGAAGGCGGCCTGTCCCAGGCAATCGCCAATGGCGAGCTGCGCCTCGTCTATCAGCCGATCGTCGCGCGCGACCGGCTTGAGATCGTCGCGTTCGAAGCGCTGCTGCGTTGGAACAGCCCCGAATATGGCCCGATCTCGCCCGGCATGTTCATCCCGATCGCCGAGGAATCGAACCTGATCCACGAGCTGGGCGACTGGGTGCTCGATGAATCGCTCAAGATGCTGCAGCAATGGCCGGGACAATATGTCTCGGTCAATTTCTCGCCGCGCCAGTTCCGCCGCCAGAATTTCGTCGGCCATGTCGTCGAACGCGTCCAGCGTGCCGGGATCGAGCCGCGCCGCGTGCAGATCGAGATCACCGAAACCGCGATCTTCGACAATGCCGAGCGGGCTGCCGATACCCTCTATCGCCTGCGCCAGATGGGCTTCCGCATCGCGCTCGACGATTTCGGGACCGGCTATTCCTCGCTCTACAATATCCGCAAATTCGCGCTCGACTGCCTCAAGATCGACCGCAGCTTCATCGACGGCATGGGCCGCGAGCGGGAAAGCGCCGCGATCGTCCACTCGATCATCCATCTCGGCCGCGCGCTGGGGCTGGAGGTCGTTGCCGAGGGCGTGGAGACCGACGCGCATCTCGCCGCGCTGCGCGTCGCCGGGTGCAGCCATGTCCAGGGCTATTATCTCGCCCGCCCGCTGGAGGCCGACGTCGCGATCCGCGCCGCGCATGAACGCTTCATGGGCGATGAGGAAGTGACGCAGGCACCGGCCACCGGCACCCACGGGTGACGCCGCCGCGATCCATGTTCGACCGCATCAAATCCCGCATTCCACGTTCGCTCGGGGCCAAGCTTGTCGCGATCCTGACCGGGGTCGCGCTGCTCGGTGCCGCCAGCATCACGCTGCTGCTCGCCCTCGTCATCACCCCCAGCTTCGACCGGCTGGAGGCGCAGGCGATCGACGGCCATGTCGAACGCACCCGCGCCGCGCTGACCGAATATGCTTCCAAGGTCGAGGCGTCGGTCCGCGACTATGGCGACTGGAACGAGAGCTACGACTATATGGGCGCGCCGAACCGCGCGTTCGAGGAGGACAGTTTCGCCACCTCCGCGATGGTCAATCTCGGCGTCAACGGCATGGCCTATGTCCGCCCGGACGGCGAAGTGGTGATCGCGCGCTGGCTGGATCTGGAGACCGGGCAGGATTCGCCGCAGCTGCGCGCGCAGCTACTCGCTGAAATCCGCCGCATCGATTTCCGCCGCGCGCTGGCCAGGGATAACAGCGCCAGCTTCTACGCCCGGCTCGGCGACCGGATCGCCGCGATCGGCATCGCGCAGGTGCGGCGCACCGATGGCAGCGGCGATCCACGCGGCCATGTCGTGATGGCGCGCATGATCACCTCGCAGCAGCTCGGCAACCTGCTCCAGCTGCGGGCCGGCATCGCGCTCGACGCACCCGTGTCCGCGCCGCGCATCGACGCGGGTGAGCGTTACATCGCGGTCGCCGTCCCGGTGCCGGGAGAGGGCGGGGGCAGCATCGCGAGCGCCACCTTCCGCGTTCCGCGCGACCTGTCGAACCTCGGCCGCAACATGCTCCAGCTCGCCGTGGTCGGTACGACCGCGCTGATGCTGCTGGTGATGGCGGTACTCAGCGTGATGATCGGCCGGCTGGTGCTGCGCCCGCTCAACCGGGTCGAACAGCATATGGGCGTGGTGCGCGGATCGGGGAACCTCGTCCCCCTCACCGAAGCCCCGCGCCGCGACGAGATCGGCAGCCTGGTCGACAGCTTCAACGCGATGCTGGTCCAGCTCAAGGATCTGCGCGAGCAGGTCGAGGCCCAGTCGTTCAAGCTCGGCCAGTCCGAAAGCGCGGTCGCGGTGATGCATAACGTTCGCAACGCGCTGAACCCGATCAGCACGGTGCTCAGCCAGGGACTCGGCGAGGCACCTGCTACCGATCGCGCCTTGCTCGACCGCGCGCTCAGCGAGCTGGCGGACGACAGCATCCCGCCCGCGCGCCGGCAAAAGCTCGTCGCCTTCGTCGCCGCCGCGCTGTCCAGCGAGGCGCAGGCGCGCGACGCGCGCAAGGAGCAGCTCGGCATTGGCCGGGACGCGCTCCACAACGTCCTCGAAATCATCGGGCGGCAGCAGGAACAGGCGCATGAACGCCCGCCGCTCGAAACCTGCGACGTCACCGACATCGTCGCGCGCAACGCCACGATCGCGCGCTATTCCGGTGCCAGCTCGATCGCGTTCCACTTCCCCTCGAAGCCGCACTGGGTACTCGCCAACCGCGTGCTGCTCAGCCAGGTGGTCGGCAACCTCTTCTCCAACGCGGCCGAGGCGATTGCCGCAACCGGCCGGGAAGGGGGCAGCATCGCTGTCTCGATACGCGAAATCGGCGACCGCATGGAAATCCGCATCACCGACGATGGCGAGGGCTTCGATCCCGAAAAGGCCCCGCAGCTGTTCCAGCGCGGCTATTCGACCCGCGTCAACAAGTCCGGCGGGCTCGGCCTGCACTGGTGCGCCAACACGATGGTCGCGATGGGCGGCAGCCTGACCTTGCTCAGCGAAGGCATCGGCATCGGCGCCAGCGCGGTGCTCGAACTCGCCGCGTCGGATCTGGTGCGGGAGGACGTCGCGGCCTGAGCATCGCGACCGGTTTCGTCCCTCGCCAAGACTGACGCGCCGCGGCAGGGTTGCACGATGCGCAATCTCCTCCTTGCACTGGCGCCGTTTGCCGCACCCGCTGCCTATGCGTGCAGTGTCGCGCCGGGTTACCGCGTTCCGAGCACTCTGGAGCTGGTCGAGCAATCCGACGCGATCATCGTCGCTCAGCCATTCGACCAGCGGACAGCGGCCGATGGCGAGCCGGAAATCCGGTTCGCATCGCTTGCCATCCTCAAACGAGCATCCGGCGGGAACGACGATCGCGATCGCATCTTCGTGGATATGCCCGGGGTGCTGGAACCCGAGACCTCAGCCCCCCGGTCCAGCGACCCCCGCGACCTCGTCCGCGCCCATCCCGACGCGTATCGAGGCGGCTGCGTCCGCACGACCTTCCACCCCAAAAATTGGGTCCTGCTGTTCCTGAAGCGCGACGGCGATGGCTATCGCGTCATCTCTTATCCGTTCGCACGCACGGCAGAGGAAACCGCCCTCCCGGACTCGCGCTGGCTCAAGGCCGTGCGCGAATATATCGCCATCGCGGCACTGCCCCCAGCGGCGCGACACGCGCGGATGGAGGTGCGCCGCGACATCCTGAAGGCCCGCGGCGACGCGGATTCGCTGGCCATCGCTGCGGATATCGCGCGCGAACTCGCCAGCCCGCGCAAGCCGCTGCGCGAACCGCTGCCGCCGATCGAATAATCAGCTCGCCCGCCGCACCGGCGTCACCGCGTCCTTCCGCCGCAGATAGGGCGCGACGAGGTTGCGCGCGCGGAAAAACTCCTGCCGCTCGGGGCTCAGCGTGTCGAAATTGCCGATCACGCGGCGGCACTCGGTCGACCGGCACTGGCAGATCATGTGCCAGTTCGACTGCGCCAGCGTGGTCGAATAGTCCCAGGTCACCTCGTCGCCCGAAGCGATGTCGCGCAGCGCGACCAGGATCACGCCATCGTCGGTGAAGCGCAGGCCGGCATTGGGCTCGCAGCTATGGTTGACCAGATCGTCGAGCTGCCCCGATGGCCCCATATAGTGATCGGGCGTCACCTGTACGAAGCGGTCGTCGCTGCCGCGCATCAGGCTGGGGATATCGTCGACATGGAAGCGGCGGCCGGTGAAGCGCATCAGCTCCGCGCCCTCGGCAAAGCGGCAGGTGGCATAGACCGCCTTGCCCAGATGATTCTCGCCGACCGTGAACAAATTGCGCTGGTGGCGATAGCGATCGAGCACCACCAGCCCGCCGCGCGCCCATCCGAACGAGCGCAGCGGGTTGATCGTGGTGAGGCCGATCATGAACCAGATGCTGGCATGGCAGGCGAGCTCGACGAAGATATAGGCGAACTCGTCCGGCCCCGACCCGCCCGCGCGCACCGCGACCAGCAAGGTGGCAAGGTCGCCGATGGTCCACAGCCCCCAGGCGGGTGAGCGTTCGGCGCTGCGGTCCTTCCACACGCTGACCCAGGTCGGCCAGAAGCTGACCGGCACCGCCGCGACCACCAGCATATGCGCCCAATAGGCCTCGCGAAACGCGACCCAGATCAGCAACGCGGTGAGGCAGGTGGCCATGCACAAGGCTTCGATCGTCGTAGGGGGCGCCCAGTTGGACCCGCGCCACAGCGCAGCGGTGACGACGAGACAGCAGGCAGCGGAAAGGATGAACACCCATCCCTGCGGCGATCCGGGATTGACCGCGGCATAGGTCAGCGCTTCGGCGGCGGCCGACGCGCTCCAGATCAGCCAGGAGGCGCGATTGGGGCGGACGGTCGCGCGGCGCAGGCCCAGCAGATACACGCCATAGGCGGCAAAGCTGGCGCTCATCGCGATCAGAAACCAGACATCGCCCGCCATGAAACCCCCTTGTGAAGGGATTCATTTACCGTGTTCCGAGTCCGGCGTCAAAGCGCGACTCGCGCTGACTCCACGAGTCGTGCCGATTCGCCAAGGCCCGTGCGCGGGGCCGGGGCGGGGAAGTCAAGCTAGGTCGGGTGTCGATCCGTCGCACTGCGGCACAGCAGCAGCATTCGGCGGAACAGTTTCGTATCCAGAACGGATCAGAAAAATAAAGGCCGCAATCCCAATCGGATAGCGGCCGTTATTCAGGAAATCAGCCCGGGCAGGTCAAGCGAGAGGGACCATCCGTCCTGCCGCCGGCCCGGGCCGTAAAAGGGTTACCAGGGGCGGATGTCCTCGCCGGTGGTTTCCCGGAAAAAGAGTGCAAACATGTTTTTTCTCCCATCGTGCGTACCCGACGCACCCATTTTGGTTAAATGAAAATTCATCCTGAATCAATCATTAGGGATCATAGGGAAATTACCTAGATCGGTGAAAACCGGCGGTGGCTTCCTTAAAACTTCCTTCAGCACTGGCTGTTACGCCGGGCGGCATGTCTGACCGTTTCGACCCCGCCGGTTTTCGCGGTTCGCCTGTTGAGGCGGGGCGTGTTGCCATGAACGACGACGCTGCAGGCGAGGGCGGGGCTGCCGACACCGCCGCCGGCACCGTGCTCGCGCGGGGCGCAGGCGGCCCGGCCTGCACACGCTGGCGCGCACTGGCATTGTGTGACATCGCCAATTTCCAGTCGCTCCGGCGCCATTTAGGGCGGCCACGCGCCGACACGCTGATCCACGATCTTGCCGATCGCATGAGCGATCTTCAGCCCGGCGTGCGCAGCATGACGGCTGGGCGGTCGCTGATCGAACTGGGCTTCGAGGCGGAGAGCCCTGTCGCGGCGCGCGCGCTGGTCGAACGGCTCGCAACCTGTTTCGCGCGCTCGGTCGATCTCGACGGCGAACGTCATCTGATCCAGCTGGTCTGGGGCATTGCCGTCGCACCCTTTGGCGACGACGACGAGGTGCGGCTGACCGAAGGGGCCGAGGCGGCGCTTGAACAGGCGCGCACCGATTCCGGCATCGTCTCGATCGATCTGTCACAGGGCCATGCCGCATTCGACGGTGCGGCGCTGGTGCGTGAACTGCCGCGCGCGATCGCCGCCGGCCAGCTGTTCCTGCAATATCAGCCCAAGGTGAATGTCCGCCGCGAAGCCGTGACCGGCGCCGAGGCATTGGTGCGCTGGCACCATCCGGTACGCGGCCTGATCCTTCCGGGCGAATTCATCAGCGCGGCCGAGGATGGCGGCGAGATCGTCGCCTGACCTTGTGGACGCTGCGCCAGGTGATCGCCGACCAGCAGGTGATGCTCGCCCATGGCCATGACATGCCGGTGTTCATCAATATCTCGGGCGTGCTGCTGGCGGACGAGGCCTTTGTCGAAGAGGCGTGCCGCATCGTCAGCGAAACCGGCGCGAAGGTCGGCTTCGAGATTACCGAGACCGCGGTGATCCGCGATCCCGACAGCGCGATCCGCCATCTGCAACGCTTCGCCGCGATCGGCATTCCGCTTGCGATCGACGATTACGGCGCCGGGCTGTCCTCGCTCGCCTATCTCAAGCAGTTGCCCGCGACCGAACTCAAGATCGACAAGATGTTCGTGATGCAGCTGACCAGCAGCAATCGCGATCCGCTGATCGTCCGCTCCACGATCGATCTCGCCCATGCGCTGGAGATGGAAGTCACGGCCGAGGGCGTAGAGACCCCGGCGGCGCTCGCGCTGCTCAGCGTGATGGGCTGCGATATGGTCCAGGGCTACCTGATCAGCCGGCCGATCGCGCTCGACGCCTTTGTCCGCTATCTCGACGAAGAAGGCTTCAAGTCGGTCGCGACGATGCGACCCAGTTTTGGCCGCAGCGAAAATTTTTGGCGTAAGAGCGGGTGATGGCGAGGGGCCTTGCCCTCCTTTTCTGCTGGCTGGCACTCGGGCTCGCTGCCCCTGCGGCCGCGCAGCAGCGTGCCTCCGATCCGCTGATCGAAAATGCCAAGACGGCAATGGCCGCCGACCCGCAATCCGCGCTGGCCTTCGCAGAACAGGCGCAGCGCCGGACCTCCGCCATCGGCGATGCGCGTGCACGCGCCTCGGCGGAAGCGACCGCGTTGTGGCTGCAAAGCGAAGCGCTGGTGCGGCTGCGCAGACATGGCGAAGCCGCGCCGCGTATTTCGCGCGCACTGCGCCTCATCAGCGGGGACCCGTCGCCGGGCAAATTGCGGGGTGATCTGCTGATGGCGCGGGCCGGTGCGCAGGAGGGGCAGATGCGCTTCGCAGAGGCTCTGGCGTCGCTGCAGGAAGCGCACAATATCTTTGCCAAGCTGGATGAAAAGCGCAGCCAATCCATCGCGCTGCAGTTGATCGCATCACTCTACACAAAGTCTCGCGACCTCAGAAGTGCCGAGAAATATTACAAGCAGGCTGCAGATGTTTATGATGGGGACACGCCATTGCAAATGGCGCTGCTGAATAACCGCGGCAATGTCCTGCTTCAGCTGGAAGAGCCGCGGCGAGCGGAACAGGAATATCGCAGGGCCTATCAGCTGGCGAAGGCCGCGAACGCGACCAATATCCCACAGATCCTGACCAATATCGCGCACTCCCTGTTGGACCAGAAACGATTTGCGGAGGCGGATGCCATCATCGCCGAGGCGAGCGGGCTTATCCGCCTGGATCCCGAACACCATGGCGAATCGGCGCTGCTGGCGGTCGCCGCCGAATCTGCGCGTCGCCAGGGGCGTATCGATACCGCGAACCGGTTGATCCAGCGGGCCTTTGCCGGCGTCGATCTGGCCAAGACGCCTCTGGGGATGCGCGATGCGCACCACACTGCCTATCAGATCTATCGCGTTCAGGGGAAAAGCGCGCTTGCGCTTGCGCATCTCGAACGGCTTCGCAAGCTCAACGACGAAGCCGCCAAGCTCGCCACCTCGGCCAGCACGGCGCTGATGGCGGCGCGGTTCGACTATGCAAACCAGGAACTGCGCATCGCCAATCTCCAGGCGGAAGAATTGCGGCGCGAAGCCGAGTTTCAGCGCACATTGTTCATCGGGCTGGGCAGCGCATTCCTCGTCATTGTGACGCTGCTCAGCATCGGCCTGTTCACCATCCGCCGCAGCCGCAACCAGGTGCGTGAGGCGAATACGGTGCTGGGCGAAACGAATGTGGCGCTCGAAAAGGCGCTGAAGGCCAAGACCGAATTCCTCGCGACGACCAGCCACGAAATCCGCACTCCGCTCAACGGCATTCTGGGCATGACCCAGATCATGCTGCGCGATGCATCGGTGCCGGCGGAAACGCGCGACCGCATCAACATCGTGCACGGTGCGGGGATGACGATGCGCGCGCTCGTCGACGACATCCTCGACGTCGCAAAGATGGAAACGGGCAATCTGACGGTCGAACTGACCCCGACCGATCTCCACACGCTGCTGCACGAAGTGACGCGGATGTGGGAGGAGCAGGCGCGCGCCAAGGGGCTCAATTTCACCGTGTCGCATGTCGATACGCCGCGCTGGATCGAAACCGATCCCGGCAGGTTGCGCCAGATCGTGTTCAACCTGCTGTCCAACGCGGTCAAGTTCACCGAACGGGGCGCGTTGTCAGTCGATGTCGTGGCGGCGGGCGATCGGCTGCGGCTGGCGATCCGCGACACCGGCATCGGCATCCCCGCCGAGAAGTTCGACGAGGTGTTCGAATCCTTCAAGCAGGTCGATGCCGGGACGACGCGCCAGTTCGGCGGCACCGGACTCGGCCTCGCGATCGTCCGCAATCTCGCCGATGCACTGGGCGGCAGCGTGACGGTGGCCAGCGTGGTGGGCGAAGGTTCGACCTTCACCGTCGATCTGCCGCTGCGGCTCGCCGACGCACCCGATTCGGCGGTTGAGGTCGCGGGAACGGGCGAACATCTGGTCGTGCTCGACCGCAACCCGATCGTGCGCGGCATGTTGCGCACGCTGTTCACCCCGCATTTCGCCACGGTGCAATTTGCCGCATCGATCGAGGAAGCGGTGTCGCTCGCCGGCGGAGTTGAGCCCGTTCGCATCTTGGCGGATGAGGGCACGCTCGCCGCTGCCGAGGGCGATCCGGTTGATAAACTGAAAGAACTTGCCGCTGCAGCGCCCGCCGGGGCGCGCGTCGCGGCGCTGTGGAGCACGCCCGCGCCGGACGTCGAACAGCGGCTGCGTGACACCGGAATCGATCAAATCATCGTTAAGCCAGTGAAAGGACCCGCGCTGGTGGCGGCACTGACGGCAGATCGGAACGAAATTTGTGAGACATCCCGTCGCACGACGCTTGTATCCCAAGCGGCTTAGGGTGATAGCACGCCTATGATTTTCCCGGCCCAGACCGCCGCCGCCCATGGGACGGTCGCGCAATGAACATCCTCTTCATCGAGGACGACCCGATGAATCGCCGCGTGGTGCGCGACATGCTCAATGTCGCCGGCGCCACGATGGCGGAAGCTGCGCATGCCGAAGAAGGCCTCACCATGCTCGGTGCGGGCGACTATGACGTGGTGCTGGTCGACCTGCGCATGCCCGGCATGGACGGGATCGAGGCGATCGAGCGCATCCGCGCGCGGGGGGACGCCAAGGCGGAATTGCCCGTCATCGTGGTCACGGCCGACACCGCGGTCGATCTGCGCGAACGCTGCCTCGCGGCCGGGGCGGACGAGGTGCTGTTCAAGCCGGTGGCGATGGACGCACTGTTCGACACGATCGGTCGCGTGCTCGCGCTGCGCAGCGGCGACGACATGATCCTGTGACTTCATTCTTCCCCTGAGCTTGTCTCGGGGGAGGAATCGTCACCCGCTCAATATGTCCGGATCGGCATGTTGATCCATGCGTGTTCGCGAAACCATTTGGTGATGATGTATTTGACGCCCTTCACCACCGGCGTGCCTTCGTGCAGCGTGCCGGTGTTCGGCGAACCGTCGGGCTTCATATTGTTCCAGGCAAGCAACAACCCGCGCTTGGGCGCCACGCGCACGCCCGCCTGCGGGAACCAGGTCGCGCCGCCCTCCTCGACATCGTTGAGGTAGATCATCGCGGTCCAGGTGCGCTGGCCGCCCGATGCCTTCATCGCCGGCCAATATTCCTGCTGTTCGTTGAACCAGTCGTAATGCGCCCGGAACTGCTGGCTGGGCGCATAGCGCTGGCCCTGCATCGTTTCGCCATTTTCGGGCGGGATGCCGAGCAGCGCCGCCATCCGTTCGTCGATCGGCCGCACATCCGGCGACCAGCGGTCGAGGTCGCAGCTTTCGCTGGTGCGGAAATTGGGGTCCTCCGACTGCGAAAGCAACGTAGAGGGGCGGCGATTGGCATCGATCAGCCGGATCAGCCGGTCGCACTCGGCGGCGTCGAGGAAGTCCGGATGGTAATAGACCTGCGCGGCATCGACCTTCGCCCGGCGCATCGCCGGATTGGCTTCGACCCGCGCGGTCACCGCCTGGCCGAGGCGGGCGCGGCTGACCGATCCGGCAGGACTCTTGGAACGCGAAAAGATGTTCATGGCCGCAATTTGCCGTGCAGACCGCGAAACGCAAGAGGCCCGACCGTCGCCGGCCGGGCCTCCCTGCGTGACCAGTGTCTCGCTTACCAGAAGATGTCGTGGATCACGTCGACGACATAGCCGGACCGGACATCGACGAGCAGCGCGTCATTGTAGTAGCGCACCCAGCGATATGGGCCATAGGCCGGCGGCAGGCGGTAGTAGAACGGGTCGTTGATCCAGTAATCCGGCGCGAACAGCATCGACCCGATGGTGATGCCGATCGAGAAGCGGCGATAGCCATAATGGTATCCGCGCGGCGCGTAATAGCGGGGCAGGCGATAGACGTGCCGGTTGCTCGAACGATACTGGTTCCAGTTGTAGCGGCGGTCGCCGCGCCAGCTGCGGTTCCAGTTGCGGTTGTCGTCCCAGCTGCGCCGGTCCGCCCGCGTGTCGCGCCAGTCGCCATAGCGGCGCTGGTCCTGGCGGTAGTCGCGGCGGTCGTCACGGCGGTCGGCGCGATAGTCGCGGCGATCGTCACGCCGGTCGTCGCGATAGTCGCGGCGGTCATCGCGGCGATCTTCCCGCGACTGCGATCCCATGATCGATCCGCGCAGGTCGCGGCGATCATCCCGGCGTTCCGCACGGAAATCCCGCCGATCGTCGCGACGCTCCTCGCGGAAATCGCGGCGCTGCTCACGCACCTGCGGGGCAGGGGCGGCCGCCGGGGCAGGGCGCTGCTGCGGCTGGAACTGCGGGCGCTGCTGAGCCTGCGGGCGCTCCGGACGCTGGAACTGGGGGCGCTCCTGGCGCTGTTCCTGCCGCTGCGCACGGAATTCCTGTCGCTGCTGCTGACGCTGCTCGCGCGCTTCGCCGCCACGGCCTTCGCGTCCGCCCCGATCCTGCGCACTGGCAGCAGCGGGGGTCAAAATGGTCGCGCCGATCAGCGCTGCCAAAATCATCTTCTTCATATTTTCCTCCGCTCCCCGACAAAGCGCCGGCGTTCAGACTATTGCGGATTTACATCGATTCGGCTGACACACTTCTGAATTGCACTGACAGCCAATTGAAAGCTTTCCCTACTCTTCCCCCGTCTCGACCGGGATGCCGCGATCGATGGTAATCTCTTCTTCCCCCCGCGCCACCCGCGCCGCCCGCCCGATCGCCTCGATCAGCCGCGGATAGATGCCGCAGCGGCACAGGTTCGTAATCGCCCCCATGATGTCTTCATCCGACGGGTTACGGTTCTTGCGCAGCAACGCCGCGGCATTCATCACGATGCCGGGGATGCAGTATCCGCACTGGACGACATTCTCGGCGATCAGCGCCTGTTGCACCGGGTGATTGCCTTCCGCCGTCAGCCCCTCGATCGTGGTGACGAACGTCCCCTCGACCCCGCCGATCGTCACCTGGCACGACCGCACCGCATTCCCGTCGATATCCACCGTGCACGCCCCGCACTCGCCAGTGCCACAGCCATATTTAGTGCCGGTCAGGTTCGACGCATCGCGCAGCGCCCACAGCAACGGCGTGGCCGGATCGAGCTTGTAGGAAACCGGCTGGTTGTTGACGGTAAAGCGGGTCATGCAGTCGCTTTAGCATGCAACAGCGCGCTGCGCAGGCAGGTGCACACCGTCTCGTCGCGCTGGTTGAGCATCACATGGCGAAAGGTGACGACACCCTGTCCCGGCCGCGACTTGGACGGGCGCAGCGCCACCACCTCGGTCTCCGCGCGCAACGTATCGCCGATAAACACCGGACTCGGCATCCGCACCTCGTCATAGCCCAGATTGGCGACCAGCGTGCCCAGCGTCGTGTCGCCGACAGAAATCCCGACCATCAGCGCGAAGGTGAAGGTGCCATTGACCAGGATCCGCCCAAACTCGCTCGCCCCCGCCGCCTCGGCGTCGAGATGCAGCGGCTGCGGATTATGGGTGAGGGTGGAGATCAGCAGATTGTCCGTCTCGGTCACCGTGCGGCGCAGATCATGGGCGATCCGGTCCCCCACCTGCCATTCGTCGAAATAGCGTCCTGCCATCACCGTCTCCCTTTGGGGCCCCACTTAACGCGGGAAGCGGGTTTGTCAGTCCCCCAAAAATCCTCCCCGGAACGGGGAGGGGACCAGCGAAGCTGGTGGAGGGGCAGGCGCGCAGACGACCGTGACAGGATCGACGCTCATAAAAGCGGACTGGCGGCACATGACCTCATTGCGGACGAGAGTTGTTTCGGCCACCTTCCCGCGGTGGGAGGAGGGGCAAATGGTAGCTGTATGGTCTCTGTTATCGCTTCTCGGGGGCCAGACTCCGCCGGTAGAAATGCCAGAGCGCTTCATTGGCTTTTACTCGCAAAATTTCGAGACGTGCGCGCGAAAGGTGCGTGTTGGCATGTCTCTCTCCAAGAGCGAACTGGGTAACGGGATTACGAGCGTTCGCATCGTTTCCGCCCGTTCTCTCGGTCCGCAGCAGCTGGAAGTTATCACTCGTGAAGACGGAGTTGCCGAGGATCAAAAATCGGTAATTACTCTTCGTGATGATGGGAGTGCTGTCGTCTTCGCCGCATCGGCCGCAGAGCAGTATAAGGAGCTGCCAAGGGATGCGTGGGAGTTCACTTTCGTAAAATGCCCAACCTGATGGCCGTTAGCCGCCCCCAAAGACCCCCTTCACCGCATCTACAACCGCCGCCATCCCCTCGCGCGCATCCTCCCCCCGCACCAGCGCCAAGGTCCGCCGCAACTCGAACCCGACCAGCGCGGGCTTGGCCACCCCCGCATGCCGATGCGACGCCGGCACCACCGTCGCACCCAGCCCCGCTGCGACCATCGCCAGCGCGCGGTCGTCGTTCGGCGTGCGCAGCGCAAAGCTCGGGCGGATGCCGCGCCGGGTGAAGTAACGGCTCGTCTCCGGCAGCGCCTCGCAGCTGCGCCGCACGATCATCGTTTCGCCCGCCAGCGCCTCGCCCGGCAGCGCCGCTTCCCCGGCCAGCCGATGTCCGACGGGGAGGGCAAGCAGATAGGGCTCGCTGCGCAACGCCTCGCCATCGCCGACGGCATCGCCCTGCACCGCAGTCAGCGCCAGATCGACCCGCCCGCGCGCGATATGCTGCGCCAGCACCGTCGCATTCCCCTCGACCAGCTCGACCGCCAGCCCCGGCGCATCGGCGGCGATCCGCGCGACCAGAGCCGCCAGCTCGCCACTCGCGATCGTCGTCAGCACCCCCAGCCGCAACGTCGCGGGTTGCGCGATCCCGCCGACCGCCGCTGCCGCCAGGTTGAACTCGCGCTCGATCCGCCGCGCATGGACCGCAAATTGCGACCCCGCCTCGGTCAGCTCGATCCGCTGGCTCGACCGGCGCAGCAGCTTCGCGCCCGCCTCCCGCTCCAGCTTGGCGATCCCCGCCGACAGCGTGGGTTGCGACACCGCCATCTGCGCGGCGGCGGCGGTGAACGTCCCGCTATCGATGACGGCGAGGAAATAGCGCAGCAAATAGCGTTCGATCATAGACACCGTCTATGCTGTCCCGCGCCGCCTTTCAATTTCCCGCAGCGCGCATCGGGCGCTAGGATGCGGCAAAATATCTTCAGGAGAGCGCCATGAGCCTGCCCCAGATGGATTTCGCGCTGGGCGAAACCGCGGACATGATCCGTGAGACCACCGAACGCTTCGCGCGCGAACAGATCGCGCCGCTCGCCGCAAAGATCGACGCCGACGACTGGTTCCCCCGCGACGAACTCTGGGCGCCGATGGGCGAACTCGGCCTGCACGGCATCACCATCGCGGAGGAGGATGGCGGCCTCGGCCTCGGCTATCTCGAGCATGTCATCGCGTGCGAGGAAGTCTCGCGCGCCTCGGCCTCGATCGGCCTGTCCTACGGCGCGCACTCGAACCTGTGCGTCAACCAGATCGGCCGCTGGGCGAACGCCGCGCAAAAGGCGAAATATCTGCCCAAGCTGATCAGCGGCGAACATGTCGGCAGCCTCGCCATGTCCGAAGCCGGGGCAGGCAGCGACGTCGTCAGCATGAAGCTGCGCGCCGAGCACAAGGGCGACCGCTACGTCCTCAACGGCACCAAATTCTGGATCACCAACGCCGCCTATGCCGATGTGCTGGTCGTCTATGCCAAGACGGGCGAGGGCAGCCGCGGCATCACCACCTTCATCATCGAAAAGGGGATGAAGGGGTTCGAGATCGGGCAGAAGATCGACAAGATGGGCATGCGCGGATCGCCCACCGCCGAACTCGTCTTCACCGATTGCGAGGTGCCGGAAGAAAACGTCATGGGCCCGCTCAACGGCGGTGTCGGCGTGTTGATGAGCGGCCTCGACTACGAACGCACCGTGCTGGCGGGCATTCAGCTCGGCATCATGCAGGCATGCCTCGACGTCGTCCTGCCGTATCTGCGCGAACGCAAGCAGTTCGGCCAGGCGATCGGCAGCTTCCAGCTGATGCAGGCCAAGGTCGCCGACATGTATGTCGCGCTCAATTCCGCCCGCGCCTATGTCTATGCCGTCGCCCGGGCGTGCGACGCGGGCAAGACCACGCGCTTCGACGCCGCCGGCGCGATCCTGCTCGCCTCCGAAAACGCCTTCAAGGTCGCGGGGGAGGCGGTTCAGGCGCTCGGCGGCGCGGGCTATACCAAGGACTGGCCGGTCGAACGCTTCCTGCGCGACGCCAAGCTGCTGGACATCGGCGCGGGGACGAATGAAATTCGCCGCATGCTGATCGGACGGGAGCTTGTCGGAGCCGTATGACTGAAATCGCCGCACCATCGGATGAGGTAAGCCGCCGCCAGCGCGGTTTCCTGGGCTTTGTCGAGCGGGCGGGCAATCTGCTGCCCGAACCGACGATGATCTTCGTCTATCTGATCATCGCGCTGATGGCCGTCAGCGCGATCGGCGACTGGGCCGGATGGTCGGCATCGCTTCCATATACCGGCGACGAAGCCCCGACCGGTGCGACGCTGGAGGGCGGGGTGCTCACCTACACCGCGTCCAGCCTGTTCTCCGAAGCCAATATCGGTCGTCTGCTGGTCGACATGCCGCGCACGATGAGCGGCTTTGCGCCACTCGGCCTGATCCTCGTGATCATGCTCGGCGCAGCGGTGGCGGAGCGGTCGGGCATGTTCTCGGCCCTCATCCGCGCCAGCCTCGCCAACGCCCCGCGCGCGATCCTGACGCCCATCGTCGCGATCATCGGCATGGTGTCGCACCACGCGTCCGATGCCGCCTATGTCGTATTCATCCCGCTCGCCGCGATCGTCTATGCCGCCGCCGGGCGCCACCCCGTCGCAGGGCTGGCCGCCGCCTTTGCCGCCGTATCGGGCGGCTATGCCGGCAACATCACCCCGGGCCAGATCGACGTGCTGCTGTTCGGCTTCACGCAGGAAGCCGCGCGGATCGTCGAGCCGGGCTGGACGATGAATCCGGTCGGCAATTGGTGGTTCATCCTGTCGATCGTCATCGTCTTCACCCCCGCGGTGTGGTTCATCACCGACAGGGTGGTCGAGCCGCGCCTCGGCAAATGGGGCGGCGGCGCGGATGCGGAGGTCGAGGCCGAACTCGCCCGCTCCGAAGTCACCGCCGACGAACGCCGTGGCCTGCGCCGCGCGGGCCTCGCTGCGCTCGCGGTGATCGCGCTCTACCTCGTCCTCACGCTCGCCCCCGGCTACACCCCGCTGATCAACGAAAAGGTGGAAGGGACCGCGCAGCTTCAGCCATTCTACGGCGCGCTGATCGCCGGCTTCTTCCTGATGTTCGTCAGCTGCGGTATCGCCTTCGGCAGCGCGACCGGATCGATCAAGTCGGCTGACGATGTCACCCGCATGATGCGCGAAGGCATCGCCAGCCTCGCGCCGTACATCGTGTTCGTATTCTTCGCCGCGCATTTCGTGGCGATGTTCAACTGGTCCAATGTCGGCCCGATCGTCGCGATCAACGGCGCCGAAGCGCTGCAGACCTTCGCGCTGCCCGCGCCGATCCTGCTGGTCAGCGTGCTGCTGCTCTCGTCCTTCCTCGACCTGTTCATCGGCTCGGCCAGCGCCAAGTGGAGCGCGCTCGCGCCGGTCGTCGTGCCGATGTTCATGCTGCTAGGCATCAGCCCGGAAATGACCACCGCGGCCTATCGCATGGGCGACAGCTACACCAACATCATGACCCCGTTGATGAGCTACTTCCCGCTGATCCTCGCCTTTGCCCGGCGCTGGGACGGGTCGTTTGGCGTTGGTTCGCTGCTCGCGCTGATGCTGCCTTATGCGCTCGCCTTCATGACGCTCGGCATTTCGATGGTCATCGCCTGGGTCGCGCTCGATCTGCCGCTCGGGCCGGGGGCAGGGGTGTTCTACGCCCCGCCCACGGGGCGCTGATGGCCTATTTGCCCACGAACAGGAAGGCGACGGCCGCCATGATGCACGCGAAGGCGGCGAAGTGGCGCCAGTGCAGCGCCTCGCCCAGCACCGCGACCATGAAGATGCCGAACACGGTCAGCGCGATCGCCTCCTGCGCGATCTTGAGCTGGCCCGGCGTCCACCCGGCAAGGAAACCGACCCGGTTGGCCGGCACCGCCAGGCAATATTCGAACCCCGCGATCAGCCAAGAGATCAGGATCACGGACAGCAACGGCTTCTCCAGCCCGCCTTTGCCGAGATGCCAGTACCACGCGATCGTCATGAACACATTCGACGCAATCAGCAGCAGGATCGTCGCCATGAAAACTCCCTTCGCCCCGCTCTGCGCGCTTGCCGCCGGGGGCGCAAGATGAGCGGACCCGTCCTGAAATCGCGCGTCAACGCCGAAGACGAAGGCTTCCGCACCAACGCCGCGCACAACCGTGCGCTGGCCGAAAAGCTCCGCGCCGATGTCGCTACCGCCGCACTGGGCGGCAACGAGAAGTCCCGCGAGCGCCACACGTCACGCGGCAAGCTGCTTCCCCGCGACCGCGTCGAACGCCTGCTCGACCCCGGCGCACCCTTCCTCGAGATCGGCCAGCTCGCTGCATGCGATATGTATGAGGGCGAGGTTCCGGGGGCGGGGATGATCGCCGGCATCGGCAAAGTCTCGGGCCGCACCTGCATGATCGTCTGCAACGACGCGACGGTGAAGGGCGGCACCTACTACCCGATGACGGTCAAGAAGCATCTGCGCGCGCAGGAGATTGCGGAGGCCAACCGGCTGCCCTGCATCTACCTCGTCGACAGCGGCGGCGCGAACCTGCCGCATCAGGCCGACGTCTTCCCCGACCGCGATCATTTCGGCCGCATCTTCTTCAACCAGGCGAACATGTCCGCCAAGGGCATCCCCCAGATCGCCTGCGTCATGGGCAGCTGCACAGCGGGCGGCGCATACGTTCCCGCCATGTCCGACGAGAGCGTGATCGTGCGCGAACAGGGCACGATCTTCCTCGCCGGCCCGCCGCTGGTGAAGGCCGCGACGGGTGAGGAAATCAGCGCCGAGGATCTGGGCGGCGGCGACCTGCACGGGCGCAAGTCCGGCGTGGTCGATCATGTCGCCGACAATGACGAACACGCGTTGACCATCGTCCGTGACATCGTTTCGCATTTGCCGGCGGACCGGAAGCCCGACATCGCGATCCGCGACCCGCGCCCGCCGAAGTTTGACGCGGAGGAGCTCTACGGCATCGTCCCCACCGACGTCCGCGCCCCTTATGACGTCCACGAAGTCATCGCACGACTGGTCGACGGCAGCGAGTTTCACGAGTTCAAGGCGCTCTACGGCACCACCCTCGTCTGCGGCTTCGCGCACATCTGGGGCATCCCGGTCGCGATCCTCGCCAATAACGGCGTGCTGTTCAGCGAAAGCGCGGTCAAGGGCGCGCACTTCATCGAACTCGCCTGCCAGCGCCGCATCCCCTTGCTGTTCCTTCAGAATATCAGCGGCTTCATGGTCGGCGGCAAGTACGAGGCAGAGGGCATCGCCAAGCACGGTGCCAAGCTGGTGACGGCGGTCGCGACCGCCAGTGTCCCCAAGATCACCGTCCTCATCGGCGGCAGCTTCGGCGCCGGCAACTACGGCATGTGCGGTCGCGCCTATTCCCCCCGCTTTCTGTTCAGCTGGCCCAACAGCCGCATCAGCGTGATGGGCGGCGAACAGGCGGCAAGCGTGCTGGCGACGGTCCACCGCGACGCCGCCAACTGGTCGCCCGAGGAAGCCGAAGCCTTTAAGCAACCTATCCGCGACGATTACGAAGCGCAAGGCAACCCCTGGCACGCCACCGCCCGCCTATGGGACGACGGCATCATCGACCCGGCCCAGACTCGCGACGTGCTGGGGCTGGCGTTCGCGGCGACGCTAAACGCACCGGTTGAGGAGGGGACACGTTTCGGCGTGTTCCGGATGTGAGGCGCGGCGCGCAAAAAATCCTCCCCGGAACGGGGAGGGGGACCATGCGTAGCATGGTGGAGGGGGCCCACCTCAACGCAAATGCTTTGGCTGAGGGGCGGGCCCCCTCCGTCTCGCCTCCGGCGATCCACCTCCCCGTTCCGGGGAGGATTTGATGGACGCGCCGAAGCCAAAAAAGCTGCAGCCGCCGGCACTTCGCCAGCCGATCCAGCAGGTGCGCCGCGCCCGTGACCAGCGCAAGAAGCTGAGCCTCCCAGAGGTGCTGCTCTGGCAGCAACTCCAGAAGCGCCCCGGCGGCTATCGCTTCCGCAAGCAATTTCCGCTGACCCCATACACTGCCGACTTCGCCTGCCTCTCGTCGCGCCTGCTGATCGAGGTTGATGGTGAGGCACACGAACGTGGCGATCAGCCCCAACGCGACGAAGCGCGCGACGCTTTCACTGCCGGAAAGGGCTTCCGAACCCTCCGCCTGCCCGCCGTTGAAGTCCTGAACAACATGGAGGGGAGCCTGAGCGCGATCGTGATCGCATGCCGTGAGGCCGGGCCCCCTCCACCGTCGCTGCGCGACGGTCCCCCTCCCCGTTCCGGGGAGGATTTTGAGGAAACCCCATGATCACCTCCCTCCTCATCGCCAACCGCGGCGAGATCGCCTGCCGCATCATCCGCACCGCGCGGAAACTCGGCATCCGCACCGTCGCGGTCTATTCCGATGCCGACGCCAACGCGCTCCACGTCCGCAGCGCGGATGAGGCGGTGCATATCGGCGCCTCCCCCGCGCGCGAGTCTTACCTGATCGGCGAACGCATCATCGCCGCAGCGAAACAGACCGGCGCGCAGGCGGTCCACCCCGGCTATGGCTTTCTCTCTGAAAATGCGGAATTCGCCGAAGCGGTGCAGGCCGCCGGCCTGATCTGGGTCGGCCCCAATCCCGACAGTATCCGCGCGATGGGCCTCAAGGACGCGGCCAAGAAGCTGATGCAGGACGCCCGCGTTCCCGTCACCCCCGGCTATCTCGGCGAGGACCAGTCGCCCGAACGCCTGCAATCCGAAGCCGACTGCATCGGCTACCCCGTGCTGATCAAGGCGGTCGCGGGCGGCGGGGGCAAGGGGATGCGCCGCGTCGACGCCGCCGCCGACTTCGCCGACGCGCTCGCCAGCTGCCAGCGCGAGGCCGCATCCTCGTTCGGCAACGACCAGGTCTTGCTCGAAAAATACATCCTCGCCCCCCGGCATATCGAGGTGCAGGTGTTCGGCGACACCCACGGCAACATCGTCCACCTGTTCGAACGCGACTGCTCGCTCCAGCGCCGTCACCAGAAGGTGATCGAGGAAGCCCCCGCGCCCGGCATGGACCCGCAAACCCGCGCCGCCGTGTGCGACGCGGCGGTCAAGGCCGCCCGCGCGGTCAACTATGTCGGCGCTGGCACGATCGAGTTCATCGCCGACGCCTCCGCAGGCCTGCGCGCCGACCGCATCTGGTTCATGGAAATGAACACGCGGCTTCAGGTCGAACACCCGGTGACCGAAGCGATCACCGGTGTCGATCTGGTCGAATGGCAGCTGCGCGTCGCATCGGGCGAGCCGCTGCCCAAGCGGCAGGATCAGCTCTCGATCCACGGCTGGGCGATGGAGGCGCGGCTCTATGCCGAGGATCCGGCGAAGGGCTTCCTCCCTTCGACCGGTGCGTTCAGCGTGTTCGACCTCAACCCCGACAACTGGGTCGATAATGTCCGCATCGACACTGGCGTCGATCGCACCAGCGTGGTCACGCCCTTCTACGATCCCATGATCGCCAAGCTGATCGTCCACCGCAACACGCGTGAGGAAGCGGCGGCGGACCTTGCGATCCTGTGCGGCGGGGTGATGATCGCGCCGACGCGCACCAATGCCGGTTTCCTCATGCGCTGCCTCGAACATCCCGAGTTCGTGAGCGCGCAGATCGACACTGGCTTCATCGCGCGCAACGAAGCCGCGCTGCTGACCGGCCCAGACATCCGCGCTGACATGGCGCGCGATGCGGGCGCGAGCGTGTTCGGCGATGTCGTCAGCCAGATGCGCGACGCGCGCACCATTGCCCCCGCCTTCCGCCTCAACGCCGCGCCGCGCGCGACCGGCTATGTGATGGACGAACATGGGCAGAGTTATGCAGTCGATCTGCTGCGCTACGCCGACAAATCCTGGCGCTACTTCTACAACAGCGTCTTTTCCGCCGACCCGCGACAGACGACGATCTTCGCCGATGGCGAGGCCGCCTGGTTCCGCGCGTGGCGCACCGAAGGCGGGGCAGGGGGTGCCGCCGGCGACGGCGCGATCCTCGCCCCGATGCCCGGCCGCATCGTCTCGGTCGAGGTTGCTGAGGGGCAGACGGTCATCGCCGGCCAGAAGCTGCTGGTGCTGGAGGCAATGAAGATGGAACAGGCGCTGCTCGCCCCGTTCGACGGCGTGGTCGAAACCCTCACCGCAACCCCCGGCGCACAGGTTCAGGTCGACGCGTTGCTGGTGAAGGTGGCAAAGGCAGAATAGCGTCGCCGCACCCCGACCCGACAAATCGCTTTCCTACAGTATCCCGTCCAGCATATCTGACGGGTCCAATGGCGAACAAGGGTCCCACGCGATGCGCGAACACGCAACATCACGCCACTGCCTCCGCCGGGATGGCGGCCAGATCGTCAGTTTGGTCAGGCGGCAAAGCTGACAGGATACAGCGCGTTCCGCGTAACTGCGTCAGTTTCAGCCTCGCGTGCGCACGGTCACTCCCGCCAGCTGGTATCCACCCGGTCCACCAGCCGCACCATCGCCGCAAAATCCGCCGCACCCGGCCCGCCCGGCACCTGCGCCATGTGCAGGTCGCGCTGGTGCACCGCCACCACCTCCGGCGACACGGTCAGCGGCTTGCCCATCGACAGCGTCGCCAGCTGGATCTCGCACGCGCGCTGCAGCGACCAATGCTTGATGAACGCCTCGGGCAGCGTCCGCCCCATCGCGACGATGCCATGGTTGCGCAGCAACAGCATGCGCTTGTCGCCCAAGTTCGCGACCAGCCGCTCGCCCTCCTCGTCGCGCACGGTCACGCCCTCGAAATCATGATAGGCGATCTGCCCCGCGAAGTTGCACGCGTAGAAATTGATCGGCTGCAACCCGCCTTCGAGGCTCGAAACTGCCATCCCCGCCGTGGTGTGCGTGTGCATGATGCAATGCACATCGGGCAGGTTGCGATGGAACACCGCATGCTGGACGAAGCCCGCGCGGTTGACGGGATAGGGGCTGTCGTCGAGCTTGTTGCCGTCGATGTCGATCTTGACCAGGTTCGACGCCTTCACCTCGCTGAAATGCAGGCCGAACGGGTTGATCAGAAAGCTGTGATCCTCCCCCGGCACCTTCAGCGTGATGTGGTTGTAGATCATCTCAGACCAGCCAAGATGGTCGAACACGCGATAGGCGGCGGCGAGCTGCTGGCGCGCCTCCCATTCGGCGTCGGACATCACGCGGGGCGCAGCAGCGGCAGTAGCCATGATCCTCTCCATTTTTCGTGGTTGCGGTATGTATGCCATGAGCGGGCAGAGCGACGCAACTTGCGCTGCGGCGCAACATGGGCTAGGGGCCGCATCAGTCATCTGGGGAGTAGCCAGCCGTCTTCGGACGGGCCTTCGCGTCAACATACTTGGTCGAGAGACCATGGTGCGAGGGGAACCGGAAACGGTTCGGGCGAGACCAATGGCGCCATGCTTTCCGTCCGGGCTGGGCGGAGGGGTGTGGTGTCGTTGGAATTCGCATCCGCCCGGCCCGGAGACTCTGTTTGGAACCCTTCCTCACCTCCACCGCCGTGGTCGCGCTCGCCGAAATCGGCGACAAGACGCAGTTGCTCGCGATCCTGCTGGCGACGCGGTTCAAGCGGCCTTTGCCGATCGTCGCGGGCATCCTGGTCGCAACCCTCGCCAACCATTTCCTTGCGGCACTGGTCGGGCAGCAGGCTGCGGCGCTGCTGGAGGGCGCATGGTTCCGCTATCTGATCGCCGCCTCCTTCATCGCGATGGCGGCATGGACCCTGGTCCCCGACAAGATCGACGATCTGGAGGACAAGCCCGCGCGCTTCGGCCCGTTCCTAACCACCACCGTTGCCTTCTTCCTGGTGGAAATGGGCGACAAGACCCAGATCGCGACCGTGGCGCTCGGCGCGCGCTTTGCAGAGGTGGGCTGGGTCACGGCGGGCACCACGCTCGGCATGATGCTGGCCAACGTCCCCGCGGTCTATCTGGGCAACGAACTGGTCAAGCGGGTGCCGATGAAGACCGTGCGGATCGTCGCGGCGTTGCTGTTCCTCGCCATCGGCCTGTGGGTGCTGGTCCAGACGCTCCGGGGCTAATCGAGGAAGCGGATCGTCGGGCCATATTCGTCGCGGACGATCCGCACCTGCACGTCGTACAGCTCGGACAGCGTGCGATCGCGCATCACCTCGACCGCCGGCCCGGCGGCGAGGATGCGCCCCTCCCGCACCGCGACCACATCGTCGGCAAAGCGGAAGGCGAGGTCGATGTCGTGGATTGCCATCACCACCGTTCGCCCGGCATCGGCCCGCGCGCGCAGGCGGCGGGCGGCGTCGATCGCGTGGCGCGGGTCGAGATCGGCGGTCGGCTCATCGACGATCAGCAACTCGGGATCGCCGACAACCGCCCGCGCCAGCAGCACCCGCGCCAGCTCGCCGCCCGAGAGGTCGGTGGCAGGCCGGTCGCGCAGGTCGATCAGGTCGCATTCCTCCAGCGCGCGGTCGATTGCGGGCAGCAACGCAGCGGGCAATCCGCCAAACGCCGGAAGCTGGGGCAGCAGGCCCAGCGCAACGACCCGCTCGACGCTGATCGGCCAGTCCACCCCGACCCGCTGCGGCAGATAGGCGCGGCGCTGCGCCAGCGCCTGTCGCCGCAGCGCGGGCAGGGGGGTGTCGCCAAGCCGCACATCGCCGTGCTCCGGCTTGAGCAACCCCGCCGCGACCTCCAGCAGGCTGGACTTGCCCGCGCCATTCGGACCGATCACGGCAGTGAGCCGCCCCGCCGCGAACGCGACATCGACGCCATCCAGCACCAGTCGCCCGCCGCGCTTCAGCGTAATCGCTTCAAGGGTGAGCGCGGTCATGGCGTCCGACTCCGCATCCGCAGCACCAGCCACAGGAAGAAGGGCGCGCCGACCAATGCGGTGAACACGCCCAGATGGATCGGGCTGTCGAGCCGGATCAGCCGCGTGGCGATGTCGGCCGCAGTCAGCAGCGCGGCGCCCGCCATTGCTGCCGGAACCAGCGTCGAACCGGGGCGATGCCCGACGAACGGCCGCACCAGATGCGGCGCGACCAGCCCGATAAAGCCGATCGTTCCGACCACCGCCGTCGCCGCACCGACGCCGAGACCGGTTCCCGCGAGCGCCAGCAACCGCGTGCGCCGCACATCGACGCCCAGGCTCTCCGCCTGCAACTCGCCCAGCGCCAGCGCATCGAGGGACCGCGCGGTAGCCAGCAGCGCGGCTCCTCCGGCCACGATCAGCGGTGCAGCCAACAGGATCTCCTCCCACCCGCGATTAGCGAGCGATCCCATCAGCCAGGTCATGATCTCATAAGCCGCATAGGGATTGGGCGCGAGGTTGAGCGCAAGGCTGATGCCAGCGCCCGCCAAACTCGAAATCGCAGCGCCAGCGAGGATCAGGGCGAGCGTCCCCCCGCCGCGCGCGAGCAGCAGCGCCGCAAACCCCGCCGCGATTGCTCCGGCCAGTCCAGCCAGCGGCGCCGCAAGCGGCGCGACCGCAGCAAGCCCATAGTAGATCGCGATCACCGCGCCGAGCGACGCACCGCCCGAAATGCCGAGCAGCCCCGGCTCGGCCAGAGGATTGCGCAGCAGCCCCTGCAACACCGCCCCAGACAGGCCGAGGATCGCGCCGGTGAGCAGCCCGAGCAGCATGCGCGGCAGGCGGATTTCGGTGATGACCACGCCGGTCAGCCGGGCCGTACCGCTCGTCTCGCCGCCCAGCCATCCGGCATAATCGAGGCCCAACGTGCCGATGCCGAGCGAGCTCAGCCCGAGCAACAGAGTCAGCAGCACCAGCACCGGGATCAGCAACCGCCCGCTCATCGCGCCGCCTCAAGCTGATCGCGCAGATCGGCCGCCGCATCGGCGATCAGCGGCGTGCCACAAATATAGGCGCGCGGGCTCACGCTGACCTGCCGCCCGGCCCATTGCCGGCGCACTAGCGGATGTCGCGCAACGCGATCGCGCAGGCTCTGGCCCACCACACCGCCGACCGGCGCGACCAGGATATCGGGGTTGAGCGACAGCAGCGCCTCGACATCGGTGCCCGCCACGCCCTCCTTCACCGCATTGCGCGCACCCGCCGCGTCGAGCACCGCGTCATACAGCGCGCCCTCGCCGCGCGAGAGCCCGTCGCCGCTCCACGATGCCACGCGCAGGTTGAGGGCAGGGCGGCGTGCCAGATCGGCAAGCCGCGCGTCCATCCCCGCGATCAGCGCCTCACCGCGCTCGACCGTGCCGAACCGCGCGGCAAGGGTACGGACCGTGGCGCGGATCTCGTCGAAGCTCTGCGGCTGCGCCACCTCGACCATCCGAAAGCCAAAGCGGCGCAACGCCGCACGGGGCGCCGCCGAGCCAAAGCTGTCGGCGACGATCAGGTCCGGCTGCTGCCGCACCACATCCTCGATCTCGCCGCGGTTGACCGCCACGCCGCGCGCCCGCGCTGCCATTAGCGACAGCAGCGGATCGCGCGACAACCAGGTGACCGACGCGATCCGCTCGGGCGGCAGCAGCATCAGCACCAGCTGGTCGGTGCATTGGTTGATCGACATGACGCGCATCGGCAGTGCCGCTTGCCCACGCGGCGGCGGAGCGCTGCCGGCCGAAACCGGCAGCGCCAGGGCCGCGATCGCCAGCAGGATGCCGGCGCGGCGCATCACAGCTTGACGCGCACACCGGCGAACGCGCCGATGCCGGGGGTCGCAAAGCTGAACACCTCTTCGTAATCGACGTCGAACAGATTCTCGACGCGGCCGAACAGCTGCACCTTCTCGATCACGTCGAACGCGATGTTCAGGTTCACCAGCGTGTAGGGCTTCAGCGACACCCGCACCGGGGTGTAGCTGGGGTCGGTGAAGGCGACATCGGTCATCCGCCCGTTATGCCGCACGGTCAGCGTCGTCGAAAGCCGCTCGTCGCTGGAGATATAGGTTGCATTGAAGCTGGCGATGTCGCCCGGACGGCGCACTTCCTCGACCCCATTCTCGTCCGCATCGAGATGCGTGTAGCTCGCGTCGAACCACAGCTGCGGGATCGGCCGCGCGCTCGCGAACAGCTCGACGCCATGCTGCTTGGACAGGGTCGTGCGGTTGGCCGGCGTCGCCACAAAGGTCGGGGCGGGGTAGGTGGTGTAGATCTCGTCCTTCAGCGTCGAGTCGAAATAGGTTGCGCCGAACGTGATGCGATCATCGGCCAAGCTTTGCTCGATCCCGGCTTCCCAGCCTTCCGACTTTTCCGGCTTCAGGTTCGGGTTGCCGATGTAACGGCCGTCCGAATAGCCATAGAGTTCGTAATAGCCCGGGTTCTTGACGCCGGTGCCATAGGCGCCGCGCACGCGCGTACCGGTGGGTAGGCGATAGCTGCCCTGCACGCGCCAGGTGGTGGCATCGTCGAAGCGGTTATTGTCGTCGTGCCGCACCGATGCACCCGCCGCGAAGCCGCCTGCGGTCAGCTCATATTGCGCGACGAGGCCGAGATTGTCGGTGCTGCGCTTGCCGGTAAAGGCGTCGAACGGCGATCCAGTGCCCGGCGTGGTGTTGCGGAACTCTTCCCGCTCGACATCGACCGCGCCGGTTACGCGATGGGTAACCGCGTCGGTGCCAAAGCGCAGGCTCGACACCAGCGAGCCCTTGTAGCGGGTGCCGACATTGCCGAAATCGACCACGTCATCGGCGCGGAACATCGTGCGTTCGGTATCGGCGAACTGGCCCGACAGGCTGGTGGTCCAGCGCCCGTCGAGCGCGCTGAACTGGGCGCTGAGCAGGCCGTAAAATCCGCGGTTGCGATAATGCGCGCCGGGGCTGTCGATCGTATAGCCGAAGGTCGGGCTTGCCGGGTTGCCGTCGCTGTTGTTCGCATCAGCGTCGGTAACGGCATAGCGCAGTACGCCGGTCAGAGTCAGGTTGTCGCTCGGGGTCCAGTTGAACTTGCCGCTCAGCGCGCCGCTTTCCGAACCGACATTGCGGGTGCCGCCGCGCGCGGTGGGGGTGCCGTCGGTAAGGTAGCCGGTCGCCGACAGCGCATAGTCGAAGTCACCCGATACGCCCGCCGCGCGCGCCGCTGCGCTGACCGTGCCGAACGAACCGCCCTCGATCCGCGCGCTCAACCCCGGTGCCTCACGGCCCGAAAGGGTGAGGTAATGGATCACGCCACCGATCGCGTCGGAGCCGTAGAGCGAGCTTTGCTGGCCGCGCAGCACCTCGACCCGCGCGGCGCTGTCGGCGAGCACGCCGCTGAAATCGAACTCGCCCTGAAACGGATCGGACACTTCGATCCCATCGATCAGGGTCAGGACATGGTTGCCCTCGGTCCCGCGGATGCGGATCTGGGTCAGGCCACCGATCTGGCGGCTGACCGCAACGCCCGGCACGTCGCGCAGCACGTCGGACAGATTGCGCGTCTGACGCTGGTCGAGCGCCTCAACGTCGATCACCGTGACGGACGCGCTGATGTCCTCGATCGGAACAACGTCGCCCGAGCGTGAGGCGGTGACGACGACCGTGTCGCCGGATTCTTCGGTGGTGATGGTTTCACGCGCAAAGGCGGGCGATGCCGCCGCGATGGCGAGCGTGGATACGGACAAAAACTTCAACATGGGAAACTCGACCCCCGGCGCCGTGCAACGAGGGCAGGGGCCTGCCGTCCCATTCGAACGGCCGGCATGCGCGCGCCAGCCGGGCGCAAAAACGCCTGACGCACGACACCGATGCGGCCCCCGCCGCTTGGTTCGTCGCTCAGACGGAGGACCGTGCCGCGGCCATTCCCTGGACCAAGGCAAGAGCGACCATGCGCCGGCAGGTCTCCTGGCTCGCGGGTCAGGGCTTGATGCACGGCCTTCCCGGGGCGAAGCCCAGTGGCTGTTCCCTCGAACGGGGAACAAGTGCATCGCGCTCGCCGCTTACAGTTGCAGGGACAGCTGCGGATTTGGGCAGTCAGACTGCCCGCACCGCATTCCCGTTTAAGCCCCTTTCGGGGCACCGGCGCGATCATGAAACACGGGGTTGCCCCCGTGTGTCGACCTGGCCTCTACGCCCGCATCGGTGTCCCTGCAAGCCCAATATAAAGAATTCTTTATATCTCTGTCGGCGCTTAGCCGCCCGAAGCGGTTTTGGGGCGCAGATAGGCGAACATGTGCGCGACGTAATCGACCTTGCCCAGTTCCACGCCCCGGGCGCGCAGGATCGCGTAGGCAGTCATCAGGTGGAAGTAGAATTGCGGCAGCGCCCAGTCGCGCACGAATTGCTCAGCCGTCAGGTCGAACACCATGCCCTGGGGCAGGGTGTGCGCGATCGGCGTGGTCGGATCGACCGCAGGCATGTCGTCACGTACCTGCTCAAGTAGCGCCAGCGTTTGCGCAATCCGCGCACGCGCGTCGGCGATCGTACCGGGGCGCTCGCCGGCGTTGCGGCCTTCGTCGAGCAGTTCGGTGACAACGGGCGGGAACGCCTCGCCGCGCAGGCGATGCACGCCCTCCTGCGCCTGCACGCACGCAAAGCGGATCTGGGTCGCGAGCGGGAACATGTCGGGCGCCAGCCGCGCCGCCATGACCGCATCGCCGGTACCCTGCGTCTCGGCTTTGCCCAGCCATCCCGACAGCGCGCCAAGCATTTGAACATAGGTCGGAACGATCAGGTCGGGCAGGATCACGCTTGTCTCCTCAGGCGGTAGTGGAGCCGATCTAGGCGACGTGCCGGCCATGCACCACCAAATCCGGCCCAACCGCATATACAGCTTCAAAAATAGAACATATAAAGAACATATGCGTGTCGATTCGCTTTCCCTGATTCATCGGCGCATCGCGTTGATTGAGCGCGGTGGCCGTGCCGCGACCGAGGCTGCGGGGCATGTGCCGACCGGGCATGACCGGATCGATCGCGCGCTGGGCGGTGGCATCATGCGCGCGCGTGTGCATGAACTTGTGGCGCAGAGTGAGGCGGAAGCGGGCAGCGGGGCTGGGTTTGCCAGCGTGCTTGCCCATCGGCTGGGCGGCGAGATGATCTGGCTGCGCGAATGCGCGGCCGAGCTGCGCCAGGGTCAGTTGCACGCCCCCGGTGTCGCCGCGATCGGCATGGATCCGGCGCGGTTGCTGCTGGCGGTCTTGCCCGATGCGACGGCGGTGCTGCGCGCGGCGGCGGACGCGGTGCGCTGTGCCGGGCTGGGCAGCGTCGTGATCGAACTCTGGGGCAATCCGCGTGCCTATGACCTTACGGCCAGCCGGCGCCTGGCGCTGTTGGCGGAGGCATCGGGGGTGACTGCACTGCTGCTGCGTGTCGGCGGCGCGGTGGCGCCCAGCGCCGCGCAGACGCGCATCGGCGTGTCGCCGGCCCCGTCAGTGCCGCTGACCGCCGATGCGCCGGGATATCCGGCCTGGACGGTCGAATTGCTGCGCCAGCGCGGCCGGCCCGCCGGCGGCACCTGGCGGGTCGAATGGGATCGGGAACACGGCCAATTACGGGATCTAGATCATGACGAAGCGACGCTATCTGGCGTTGTTCCTGCCCTTTCTGGCGACCGATCGACTGGTGCGATCCGGGCCGCCGGGCTCCGCCGCACGGGATAGCGCACCGTGCGTCGTGGTCGAACGGCAGCGTGGCGCGATCCGACTGACCGCGTGCGATCCCGAAGCGATGGCGCTGGGGCTGGCCCCCGGCCTGACGCTGGCTGATGCACGGGCGCGGGTGCCCGATCTGTCGGTTGCGGACGCCGATCCGGTCGCCGATCTGCTGTGGCTGGAGCGGATTGCCGATGCGTGCGACCGGTTTACGCCGCGCGTCGCGATCGAGCCGCCCGACGGGCTGGTGCTCGACATCACCGGCTGCGCGCATCTGTTCGGGGGCGAATATGGGTTGCTGGAGGCGGTCGAGGCGCGGATGCGGCGCTGGACCGGCCATCTGCGCCATGCCCTCGCCGATACGCCGGAAGGCGCACGCGCGCTGGCGCGGTTTCAGACCGCACCGGCGGCAAGCGAAGCGGCGGCGTTGCGGCGCCTGCCCGTTGCGGCGCTCGAGCTGGAGAGCGAGACCGAGGCGGCGTTGCGGGGGGCTGGCCTCAAGACCATCGACGATCTGGTCTCCCGTCCCACCGGCCCGCTGGCAGCGCGGTTCGGGGCCGACCTGCCCGAACTGCTCGCGCGTATTCTGGGAAAGTCGGGCAAGCCGATCGCGGCACGCCACACCGCCCCCGCCTGGCAGTTCGAACGCCGCTTTGCCGAGCCGATTGCACGCGCCGACGCGGCGCTTACCGTGATCGGCGAACTGGCAGCGGAAGCTGGCCAGGCGATGGAGGCGCGCCGTCAGGGCGGGCGGCGCTTTACCGCGCGGCTGTTTCGCAGCGATGGGCATGTCGTCGATCTGGCGATCGATTGCGGACAGCCGTTGCGCGATCCGGCGCGGATCATGCGGCTGTTCACCGAGCGGATCGGCGCACTGGCCGACCCGATCGACCCGGGGTTCGGGTTCGACATGATCCGGCTGTCGGTGCCGCGCGCCGAGCCGCTCGACTTTGCGCAGCTCGAACTGGAGGGCGGGGCGGTCCATGCCGAGGATGTCTCGGCGCTGATCGACCGGCTGAGCGTGCGGGCCGGCAGCGGGCGCATCCGCCGCTTCGTACCGCGCGATTCGCATATTCCCGAACAGGCGGTGCTCGCGCTACCCGCGACCGCGAGCGATCGGCAGGACTGGCCCGCGCCGCCATCGGGCGAACCGCCGCGCCGCCCGATCCATCTGTTCGATCCGCCCCAGCGGGTAGAGGTAATCGCCGAATTGCCCGATGGCCCACCGCGCAGCTTTCGCTGGCAACGCACGCTGCACGAGGTGACGCGCTATGAGGGGCCGGAGCGCATCGCCGCCGAATGGTGGCACCGCGCGCCGGGCGATCCCGGCCTGACCCGCGACTATTATCGGGTCGAAGATATGCGCGGGCGACGCTTGTGGCTGTTCCGGCACGGCCTGAATGACGAGCGGCCTGCGCCACTCTGGTATGTCCACGGCTTGTTTGCGTGACGGGGTTTGCCGAACTGGTCGCGGCGTCGCATTTCTCGTTCCTGCGCGGGGCGTCGCATCCGGCGGACCTGATTGCGCGCGCGATCGAACTTGGCCTGACCGGTATCGGCATCGCCGACCGCAACACGGTGGCGGGGGTCGTCCGCGCCCAGCTGGCGCTGCGTCACGCGCGGACAGCGGCGCAGGAGGCAGGACTGTCGCCGCCAGCATTGAAGTTCGTTCCCGGCGCGCGACTGGTGTTCGTCGACGGCACCCCGGACATCGTCGCCTATCCCGCCAACCGGCGCGGTTGGGGGCGGCTGACGCGGTTGCTGACGACCGGCAATCTGCGCGCGCAAAAGGGGGATTGCATCCTGCGGCTCGAGGATCTGATCGCGTTCCACGACGATCTGTTGCTGATCGTCCTGCCCGGTTCGAGCGCGGTGGCCCAGCGCGCGCATCGCGATCCGGTCGCGCATGACAGCGATGCGCCGGTCCCGCCGCTTGCGCTGGTCCAGCCCGCCGGGCTTCAGCCGCTGCTGACCCGGCTCGCGCGGATTGCGCCCGGGCGGGTGTGGCTGGGGGCGTGCATGGCGCGGCGCGGGGATGATGCGCGGCGGCTGGCGGAGTTGCAGGCACTGGCGGCGTCCGCGGGCGTGCCGCTGATCGCGACCGCCGATGTGCTCTATGCCACGCCGGATTGCCGCCCGCTGCACGACATATTGACCTGCATTCAGGCTGGCGTGACGATCACCCAGGCCGGACGGCGGCTGGAGGCGAATGCCGAACGGCACCTGAAATCGCCCGAGGAGATGGCCCGGCTGTTCGCCGCCTGCCCCGACGCGATTGCGCAGACCGGGTTGCTGCTCGACCGCATTGCGTTCGACCTCGATCAACTGCGCTACGAATATCCGCATGAGCCGGTGCCGGAGGGCTGGGAGGCGCAGGACTGGCTGGAGCATATCGTCACCGAAGCGGCCAAGGCGCGCTACGGCGCGGTGTTGCCGGACAAGGTCATGGCGCTGCTGGCCGAAGAGTTCGAGCTGATCCGCGCGCGCAACTATGCCTTTTACTTTCTGACCGTCCACGATCTGGTGAACTTCGCGCGCAGCCAGCAGCCGCCGATCCTGTGTCAGGGGCGTGGCAGCGCGGCCAATTCGATCGTGTGTTTTCTGCTCGGCGTCACCTCGGTCGACCCGACTGAATATGATCTGCTCTTCTCCCGCTTCGTGTCGGAGGAGCGCGACGAGCCGCCCGACATCGATGTCGATTTCGAACATGAACGGCGCGAGGAGGTGATCCAGTATATCTATCGCCGCTATGGCCGCCACCGCGCCGCCATCGCCGCCACGGTGATCCATTATCGGCCGCGCAGCGCGGTGCGGGAGGTCGGCAAGGCGCTGGGGTTGAGCGAGGACGTCACCGCGCGGATCGTCAGCACCGTCTGGGGCAGCTTCAGCCGTGACCTGCCCGACAAGCGGGTGAGCGAAGCGGGGTTCGACCCTCAAGCCCCCGAAATCCGCCGCCTGATCGACCTGGCCGGGCAGCTGCTCGCCGCCCCGTTTCCGCGCCATCTGTCGCAGCATGTCGGCGGCTTCGTGCTGACGCAGGACCGGCTGGATGAGACGGTGCCGCTGCACCATGGCGCGATGGAGGGCCGCACCTTCATCGAATGGGACAAGGACGATATCGACGCGCTGTCGATCATGAAGGTCGATGTGCTCGCGCTCGGCATGCTGACCTGCATCCGCAAGGCGTTCGACCTGATCCGCGCGGAGGGGGAGGGGGATCACACGCTGGAGGTCGATCTCCAGTCCGACGACCCCGCCGTCTATGCCATGCTGCAACGCGGCGACAGCGTCGGGGTGTTCCAGGTCGAAAGCCGGGCGCAGATGAACATGCTCCCGCGCCTGAAACCCCGCAATCTCTATGACCTGACCGTGCAGGTCGCGATCGTGCGGCCCGGGCCGATCGAAGGGGATATGGTCCACCCCTATCTGCGGCGGCGGTGCGGAGAGGAACGTGCCGAGTTTCCCTCACCCAAACCGCCGCACGATCCTGATGAGCTGCGCATGTTGCTCGGCAAGACCTATGGCGTGCCGATCTTTCAGGAGCAGGCGATGAAGCTGGCGATCGTCGCGGCGGGGTTCACCCCGTCCGAGGCGAACCAGCTGCGCCGGGCGATGGCGACGTTCCGCAATGTCGGCACGATCGGGCTGTTCGAAGCGAAGATGGTCGATGGCATGGTCGCCAAGGGCTATACGGCGGACTTCGCGCAGCGTTGCTACAACCAGATCAAGGGGTTCGGCAGCTACGGCTTTCCCGAAAGCCATGCGCTGTCCTTTGCCCGGCTGGTCTATGTGTCGTCCTGGATCAAATGCCATCACCCGGCAGCGTTCGCCTGCGCCTTGCTCAACTCACAGCCAATGGGCTTTTACGCCCCCGCCCAGATTGTGCGCGACGCGCGCGAACATGGGGTCGAGGTCCGCGCGATCGACGTGAACCATAGCGAGTGGGACAATAGCCTGGAGCGCGATGCAGCGGGCACGCTGGCGCTGCGGCTGGGGTTGCGCCAGATCGACGAGTTCCGCGCCGACTGGGCCGATGCGCTGGTGGCGGCGCGCGCCTCGGGGCGCTTCGATGCGATCGAGCCGCTGGCGCGCCGCGCCGACCTGCCGGCGCGCGCGCTGCGGCTGCTGGCCGATGCCGATGCCTATGGATCGCTCGGCCTGTCGCGGCGCGATGCGCTGTGGGAGGCGCGGCGCACGCCGTCGGGCGAGCTCCCGCTATTCGCCGCCGCACGCGCACGTGAGCTGGGAACCGAACCGGTGATCGACCTGCCCGCCATGCCGCAAAGCGAGGAAGTTGCGGCGGATTACCAGACGATCCGCCTGTCGCTGAAGGACCATCCGATGACCTTCCTGCGCCCGGTGCTGCAGGCGGAAGGGGTGCTGAGCTGCGCCGAAACCAGCGCCGCCAAGGCCGGGCGCCGGGTGCGTACCGGCGGCGTCGTGCTGATCCGTCAGCGCCCCGGCAAGGGCAACGCCATCTTCATCACGATCGAGGACGAAACCGGCGTGACCAACATCCTGCTCTGGGCGCGCCTGTTCGAAATTAATCGCCGGGCGGTGATGAGCGCGCGGCTGATGGTGGTCGAGGGCGAGGTCCAGCGCAGCAAGGAGGGGGTGGTTCACCTGATGGCGTCGCGCGTGTTCGACCGAACCGATCTCCTCCGCCGCTTGGGCGATGCGGCGCCACAACCGGAGCTGTGCCGCCCCGATGAGGTTGTACGCCCAGTCCAGAGCCGCCATCCGCGCGATGTCCGGATCCTGCCGAGATCGCGCGATTTCCACTGACTTGGCCAGTGGCGATTGGTCGGCGGCATCGGCCCGCTGCGCTGACCGGCGCACCATGATTGGCCCGGACAAGCTCATTCTGTCCGGGCCAATGCGATGGGATCAGGCGTTTTGCGCGATGTTGAGATCGACCGAGATGTTCCCGCGCACCGCATGCGAATAGGGACATACCGTGTCGGCCTCGGCGACCAGTGCTTCGGCCTCGTCGCGGCTCAGACCGGGCAGCAATACGTCCAGCGTCACGGCAAGGCCGAAGCCCTTGTCCGCGCGCGGCCCGATGCCGACCGTCGCGCTGACGCTGGCATCGGCGGGCAGGCGCGCATGCTTGCCCTGGGTACCGACGAACTTCATCGCGCTGAGAAAGCAGGCGGCATAGCCCGCAGCAAAGAGCTGTTCGGGGTTGTTGCCCTGGCCGTTTCCGCCCAGTTCCTTTGGCGTTGCAAGTGCCACTTCGAACGTGCCGTCGTCGGTGCGCGCCGTGCCGTCGCGGCCACCGGTTGCGGTGGCGCGGGTCGAATAGAGAATCTTGGTCATGTCAGTGTTCCTTTCCAGTTGGGATTAACGGGCAAAGCTGCTGCGCAGGCGCTGGGCGCCCTGGGCGATGGCGGCGCGGGCCGGCGCGCTCTGTGCAAGCGGGTTGAGCATCACGAAATCGTGGATGGTTCCGTTGTAGCGGGTGACGACGACGGGGACGCCGGCTTCGATCAGGCGGCGTCCATACGCCTCACCCTCGTCGCGCAGCAGATCGTTTTCGGCCACGATGACGGTGGCCTCAGGCAGGCCGGCAAGCTGCTCGAGCGAGGCGCGCAGCGGGAAGGCGAGCACGTCCTTGCGCCGGTCGGCGGGGTAGTTGGCCGCCAGGAAATAATCCATTGCCGGGCGGGTCAGGAACGGTCCGTTGCCGAATGCGCGATAGGAGGAATTGTTCGAGACATCATCGGTGACCGGATAGAAGAGCAGCTGATGGCTGATCTTGGGACCCGCGCGATCTTTGGCCATCATCGTCACCGCGATCGCCATGTTGCCGCCGGCGCTGTCACCCGCGACCGCCAGCCGCGTCGCGTCGATTCCCAGCGATGCGCCATGCGCGGCGACATGGTCGAGCGCGGCATAGGCCTGTTCGTTGTTGACCGGGTAGCGGACTTCCGGAGCGTTATCATATTCGACAAAGACGACCGCCGCGCGCGCCTGCACCGCCAGTTCGCGGATCAGGTGATCATGCGTCTTGCGATCGCCCATCACCCATCCGCCGCCGTGATAATAGAGGATTGCGGGCAGCGCGCCGGAAGCATCCGCCGGGCGCACAACGCGCACGCGGACCTGCCCGGTGGGACCAATTTTCCAGACGAGGTCTTGCGTCGACGTTGCGGCGGAGGCGGCGACGGTGTCGGCCTGCACACCGGCCAGCACGGCGCGAGCGTCGGCATAGGGCAGTTCGTAAATCGGCTTTCCCGCAGCAGCAGCCTTCGCGAAAGCAGCGGCGGACGGCTCGAGCGTCTGGGCCATGGCGGGCGTGGAGGCGAACGCCAGCAATGCGGTCGAGGCTAGGGCGGACAATTGGATCATGGTGCGCATCGGTCGGGTTCCTTTATAATCGCTCACGATTAAATCGTGTGCGATCTAAATAGCACTGGGATTTGCGCTGTCAACCATTGCGATTTAATCGCGTGCGATTTATATTTCAGCTATGACAGAGACCCTCCATTCCGCCGACCAGGGCGAGCCGCTCGACCAGTTCCTATGCTTTTCGGTTTATGCCGCAGGGTTGGCGTTCAACCGGGTCTACAAGCCGCTGCTCGACCGGTTCGGCATCACCTACCCGCAATATATCGCGCTGGTGGCCTTGCGCGGTAAGGATAGCCAGACGGTGAGCGAACTTGGCGGCAAGCTCCATCTGGAGTCGAATACGCTTACCCCGCTCATCAAGCGGCTGGAGGCGGCGGGGCTGGTGACCCGCACGCGGGACAAGCAGGATGAACGGGTCGTCCGGCTGGCACTGACCGATGCCGGCCATGCTGTGATCGATGATGCGCTCGGCTGCATCCCAGTCGCGGTGCTCGAGGCAACGGGAATGCAGCCGACGGAGTTGCAGGCGTTGAACCAAAAGCTGGCGGCGCTCGGCGCTGCCCTGAGGAACGCTCCAGCGTCCCCGGACGGGACCGCCGACTGATCCATGTTCTCAAACGCGTGCTGGCGTTTGACGTGGAGCATCGCTGCTGTCGGCGTTTATCCCTCCAGCTTCACGAAGCGCAGCCCCGCGCGTTCGCTGCTTGGTGCAACGGCATTGCCGGCCTGTCTGCGCGCGCGAGGCGACCAGCGTGTCCATCATGCCGGTCCTGAACCGGCGGTCGGCATCGGTCCAGGCGCGCGTCGTGCGCGGTCTGAGGTGAAGATGGTCGTACCGGTAATGTCGGCAAGGTCGGCGATGTCACAAGGAAGGCCGGGCGTCGCTTACGCCTTGAAGACGACGGTGCGCGCGCCGTTCAGCAGCACGCGATCCTCAAGATGGTAGTGGACTGCGGTGGCGAGGACGCGGCGCTCGATATCGCGCCCTTTGCGCACCAGATCGTCGGGCGTGTCGGCGTGCGAAATCGCCTCGACATCCTGATGGATGATCGGGCCTTCATCGAGATCGGCGGTGACGTAATGCGCGGTCGCGCCGATCATCTTCACCCCGCGCTGATAGGCCTGGTGATAGGGCTTGGCGCCCTTGAAACCGGGCAGGAAGCTGTGGTGGATGTTGATGCACCGCCCCGCCAGGAAGGCGGCGAGATCGTCCGAGAGGATCTGCATGTAGCGGGCCAGCACCACCAGTTCCGCGCCGGCGTCGGTGACGATCGCCTTGATCGCTGCCTCCTGTGCGGGCTTCGTGTCGGGCGTGACCGGCAGATGGTAATAGGGGATGTCGCCGATCATCGAGGTGGCGAGCGCTTCGCGGGGATGGTTCGAGACGATCCCGACGACATCCATCCTCAGCTCGCCGATACGGCGGCGATAGAGCAGGTCGCCCAGACAATGATCGAACTTCGACACCAGCAGCAGTACGCGCGGGGGGCGGGAATTGACGCGGAATTTCCAGTCCATGCCCCAGCCCCGTGCCAGCTCGGCAAAGCGCGTCTCAATATCGCCCACTGCCCCGGCGGGCGCCGCGAACACAACGCGCATGAAGAAGCCACCGGTGATCGTGTCGTTATATTGCTGCGATTCGACGATGTTGCAGCCCGATCGGGTGAGGAAGCCGGCAACCGTGGCGACGATCCCCTGCCGGTCAGTGCAGTGTAGGGTAAGGGTGCAGGTTTCGGTCATGCGGTGGTGTCCGTTTCGTTTGCCCGCGCATAGGCATCGATCCAGTCGAGCGTGCGTGCCAGGCCGCCAAAGGGGTAGAAATGCAGCCGGACCGGCCCGTGATCGGGCGTCAGCCCCGCCGCTAGCGTCGCGACGAAGCGGTCCGGGCCGGCGCTGCCGATCAGGTTGCCGAGCGAGAGGCCGTATTTGCGCAGCACGGCAGTCGATGCCCCGACGCCGCACAGCGTGGCATAGCGCATCAGCGTTTTGATCCCTGCCGGTCCAGGCACGCCCAGCCGCACCGGTGCGTCGATCTTGCGGCGGCGCAATTCGGTCAGCCAGCGGACCACAGCATCGGCGTCGAAGCCGAATTGCGTGACGATGAGCGGGGCCATGCCGCGCCGCGCGATCTCTTGGCATTTGCCGTCGAGCACCGCGAAACACTCGGCCTGCGTCATATTTGGATGGCCTTCGGGATGCCCGCCGACCCCGATCGCGCGGATCCCGCAGCGTTCGAACGCGCCCGTCGCGATCAGCGACGCACTGTCGGCGAATGGTCCGGCGGGCGTGGACGGATCGCCCGCGACCACGAAGCAGCGCTGCACCCCGGCCTGATCGACCACGGCGGCCAGATAATCCTCGAATTCTGCGCCGGACCCGATCCGCCGCGCGGAGAAATGCGGCATCGGCTCAAACCCCAGGGCACGGATCGTCTGCGCGGCGCGCACCCGCGCGTCGAGGGTCTCGCCGGGCAGGAAGGCGATGGCGATCGGCGTCGCCGGCGGGATACGCGGCGCGACCGTGCGCAGGGCCTCGGCATCCTTGGCGGTGATCTCGATCGAATAGCCGTCGATCGCCGACGTGGCGGGGCGGGACCAGTTGGGGTGGATGAGGGGAGGGGGCACCGGATTCCGCGTCCTGGATTGAAGATTTGCGTCTAGCGCGCAGACTCAAATTCGCATAGACGAATAATTCACGTATGCGGATTGAAATGGACTTGCGCGAAGACCTGCTGATCCTGCCGGGATTGATGTGCGACGCGGGCATGTTCGCGGCGACGCTGGCGGCATTCCCGCAGGCGCGCACGATCGACGACCATTATGGGGGCGCGGACACGATCGGGGCGATGGCAGAGCATGTCCTTGCCTCCGCGCCAGCCAATTTCGCGCTGATCGGGCATTCGATGGGCGCTCGGGTCGCGCTCGAGCTGCTCGCGCGCGTACCCGATCGCGTCACCCGGCTGATGATCGCCGACACCGGCGTGCATGGCGTGCGTGAGGGCGAAGCAGAAAGCCGATATGCGCTGCGCGACCTCGGTCGCCGCGAGGGGTTCGACCGGCTGGTCGATGCGTGGTTGCCGCCGATGGTCGGTGAAGCCGCGCGTGCCAATGCGCAATTGATGGCGGTGCTGCGGGCCATGTGCCTGCGCGCCGGGCAGGCGGTGTTCGAGGCGCAGACCGAGGCGCTGTTAAACCGCCCCGACACCGACGCCGTGCTGCAGGCGCTGACCTGTCCGGTCGCGGTCGTGGTCGGTGCCGAAGACCAATGGTCGACCATAGATCAGCACCGGGACATCGCCGCGCGGATCGCGCGGGCAACGCTGCATGTCATCGGCGCTGCTGGCCACATGGCCCCCGCGGAAGAGCCGCAACAATTCAACACCCGGATCCGGGAATGGCTCGCCATCCCCGCCATGACCCCAGCTTAGGAGAGGCACGACCATGACCGACAAGACGCTTCAGCAACTGCTCGACGAACAGACCAACATTGTCGATTTCCTGCGCAACCAGCAGGTCGGCCCCAACGCTTATCCGGGCGTTCCGGCCGAATATTCCAACTGGCGCGACGAGCAATTGTCCTGGGCGAACACCGCCGTCTTGTTCAACCAGAGCTTCCACATGGTGGACCTGCTCGTCACCGGGCCGGACGCGTTCGAGATGCTGCACTATCTCGCACCCAACAGCTTCAACGGCTTCGTCCCCAACCGCGCCAAGCAGTTCGCCCCGGTCACCCCAGAAGGCTATGTCATCGGCGACGTGATCCTGTTCTATCTTGAGGAGAACACCTTCGAGCTGGTCGGGCGCGCGCCGTCGATCGAATGGGTCGAATTCCACGCAGCGTCGGGCAAATGGGACGTCAAAGTCGAGCGTGACGAGCGCACCGCCGCGCGGCCGGACAAGGATAATCGCCGCAACTATCGCTTCCAGCTGCAGGGTCCGAACGCGATGAAGGTGCTCGAAAAGGCGATGGGCGCGACCCCGCCCGAGCTCAAATTCTTCCACATGGCCCCGGTCGAGATCGCCGGCGTCGAAGTGCGCGCGCTGCGCCACGGCATGGTCGGCCAGCCGGGGTACGAGCTGTTCGGCCCGTGGAAGGACTATGACACGGTCCGCAACGCGCTGATCGAAGCGGGCACGGAGTTCGGCCTGACGCCGTGCGGTGGGCGGACCTATGCGTCGAACACGCTGGAATCGGGCTGGATCCCCTCGCCGCTGCCGGCGATCTACACCGGCGACTCGCTCGCCGAGTATCGCGCGTGGCTGTCGGCCAAGTCCTATGAGGCGGGCGCGTCGGTCGGCGGCAGCTTCGTGTCCGAGAGGATCGAGGACTACTACCTGACGCCGTGGGACCTGGGATATGGGCACATGGTCAAGTTCGACCATGACTTTATCGGCCGCGAGGCGCTGGAGCGGATGAAGGACCAGCCGCATCGCCGCAAGGTGACGCTGGCGCTCGATACGCAGGACATGCTGCGGGTGATGAGCTCGATGCTGCAAAAGGGCGATCGCGCGAAGTTCCTCGACTTCCCGAGCGCGGTTTACGCGATGCACCCCTATGACGCGGTGCTCAAGGATGGCCGCCCGGTCGGCATCTCGACCTGGATCGGCTACACCGCCAATGAAGGCCGCTTCCTGACGCTGGCGATGGTCGACGCGGACGTTGCCGAGCCCGGCACCGAAGTGACCTTCGTGTGGGGCGAGCCCGATGGCGGCACGCGCAAGCCGACCGTCGAGCGGCACGTGCAGGTCGAGATCAAGGCGACCGTCGCCCCCGCGCCCTATTCGGAAGTCGCGCGCGATTCCTATGCCGAGGGCTGGCGTACGCGCGGGTGATTGTGGTGCCGGGCAGGCCGCTGCGGTCTGCCCGGCTACGCCCCTGCATCGATCGCGGCGCAGGCGGCGGTCAGGCGGTCCATGATCTGTGTGCGCGCCTCCGCCGTGTGGCGCAGCTTGGGCAGCGCCACGGCGAGCGCGCCCACCGCGACGCCGTCGATCCGCACCACGCGGGCGATGCCACAGACGCCTAGCGTATATTCCTCGTCCGTCAGCGCAAAGCCGGTGTCGCGCACCGCCGCGATCTGACCGCGCAACGTTGCCTCGTCGGCGATCGTGCGCGGGGTGAACAGCGGGCGGGGGGCTTCGTCGAAATAGCGCGCCAATGTGGCATCATCGAAGCTCGACAGGATTGCCTTTCCCGCGGCCATGCAATGCAGCGGCGCGCGCGCGCCGACACTGACCGCATAGCGCAGCGCCTGTTCGGCGGTCTCGGTCACGCGGGCCTCGATCTCCCACTCGGTCAGAGTGAAGAACGACGTGGTTTCGTTCAGCGACCGGCGCAACGCGTGCACCTGGGGCGCCACGCGATCCTCGATCGACATTGCGCTGGCGGGCATGCGCAGCCGCTCCAGACCGGCGCCGGCGAGATAGCGGCGACCCTCGCGCCGCAGATAAGTCCGCTCGCACAGCGTCGCGAGCAGATAGGACAGGCTGCTGACCGGAATCTGCAGTGCGGCGGCAATGTCCTGCGCCGCCACGCCTGAAGGATTGCCGACGACATATTCGATGATGTCGAGCGTCCGCATCGCGGACTTGACCGTTGGCTGGGTGGGTTTGGTCATTCGGCTTCCGTTGTTCAGAAGGTCAGACTACCCCGGCGCTCGGCAAATCGCCATCCGGCATCGGTGCGGATGAAGCGGTCGTGGAAGCTGCCGACTTTGGGCGCGCCGTCGCCGGTGAACAGCAGCATCGCGGATTCGCCGATCGCATGATCCGCATCGATCACGTCGATGACGACATTGGAGCAGATGTGCCGCGTCGTGCGCGCGGGGCGGGCGAGGAATGCCGCCAGGATCGTCGCGCGCCCGGTGATCCAGTCATCGGGCGCGGTCGGGCGGCTCATCCTGCCATCCTCGGCATAGAGGTTCGCTAGCTCCGCCCAGCGCGCGGCATCGTTGAGATTGGCGTAGCGTGCGACCAGCTTGGCGCAGTCCGCCTCGATAGCGCGGGCGGCCTCCGGGGTCAAAGCCGTGCGTCCGCCAGATCCGCGCCCTCACGCAGCGCGCGCAGCTTCTTCCACGTCACGTCGGGATCGATCTTGCCATAACCGGCAAAGGTGCCGAACCCGCAATCGGTGCTGGCGATCACCCGGTCCTTGCCGACGATCCGCGCATAGCGCTCGATCCGCTGGGCGATCAGTTCGGGATGCTCGACATAGTTGGAACAGGTGTCGATCAGCCCCGGTGCGAGCTTCTTGTCGTCGGGCAGCGCCGCGTCGCGCCAAACCGTCCATTCATGCTCGTGGCGCGGATTGGCCGCTTCGAACAGGATCGTGCCCGGGCGCGCGGTGAGGACGATGTCGATGACCTTGTCGAGCGCAATGTCGCAGTCATGCGGCCCTTCATAATTCCCCCAGCAGACATGCATCCGCATCCGCTCGGCGGGGATGTTCGCGGTGGCGGCGTTGAGCGCTTCGACATTGGCGGCAGCGGTCGCGAGGAACTCGGCGTCGCTCTGGTCCTGAAAGCCGGTGTGCCGCGACATGGCAAGGTCGGGGCAGTCGAGCTGAAGGTCGAAGCCCGCGGCGACGATCGCCTCATATTCCGGGCGCATCGCGTCGACCAGATCGGTAAGGTATGCCTCGTGCGATGGATAATGGCGGTTGACCTGAAACGCAGTGATCAGGCCGGGCGAGGCGGCGTTCATGAACCCGCGCGCGCCGCCACCCGCCTGGTCGAGCGCGTGGCGGAAGCGGCGGATATCGTCGTGCAGCGGATCGAGCGTTTTCAGCCGCACCGGGCCGATGCACGACGCGCGGGTGAATTCCTGCGACCCCATGATCGCCGATAGCTTGCGCGCAAGACCGGGATGCGCGGCGAGGTCGGCGGCGGGGCGGCGGTCGATATGCCCGCCAAAGCCCTCCAGCCGTTCGATCATATAGGTCGAATAGCCGACCTTCCCCAATTCTCCGTCGCTGACGATGCTGACCCCGCATGCGACCTGCTGCGCCACCGCGGCATCAACCGCGGCCTGAACGCGCGCGTCGAACAGCGCCGCGTCATAGGGCTCACCCTTGTCGCGGGCGAGCAGCAGCGGGGTCAGTTCATCACCGCGCGGAAGGCTGCCCACATGCGTCGTCGCGATCATCACCGTCTCCTGATATTGCGGCGGTGATGGCATCGTTTCACGGATGTGCAAGCATCATATTTGCGAACTAACCGGTGGAACTGCGGATCAGGTCGATCAGCCAGCGCATCCCCGGATCGTTGCTGCGCGTGACATGATATTGCGCCATCTCGACCAGCGGCGGGACCGGCAGCGGTGGGACCACCGTCATCAGCGGGAAGTTGCGCGCCATTTGCGCCGCCAGCCGCCCCTGGATCAGCGCGAGCCAGTCGGTGTCCTGAAGCAACCATGGGAGCATGCCGAAATTGGGCGCGATCATCGCGACTCGGCGCTGGATTCCCATGCGGTCGAGATAGGCGTCGCCAAAGCTCGGCAGCCGTTCGTCGCCGATCGCGACATGAACATGCTCATACGCCAGCATCGCCGCCAGCGTCGTCTCAGCGCTCAGCGCCGGATGCCCCGCGCGCCCGACCAGCCGGTATTCGTCCTCGAACAACCGCTCCGACGGCAATTCGGGCGCCACATATTCCTGGAGCGTGATGAGCAGGTCGATCCCGCCGCTTTCGAGCAGCTCGATCCGTCGCGGGCTGGGCAGCAACAACTCGATCCGAACCCCTGGCGCGGTCGCGGCAAGGCGGGTGACGATCGGGAACAGGATCGACGTCGCGATATAGTCCGACGTCATGATCCGGAACGTCCGGTTGGTCGTCGCCGGATCGAAATGGCGGGACGTCGCGATCACGCCCTCCATTGTCTCCAGCGCCTGGCGCACCTGCGGCAGCAGCGTTTCGGCAAAGGGTGTCGGATACATCCGCTTGTTGCGCGCGATCAGCAGCTCGTCGCCGAAATAGCTGCGCAGCCGCGCCAGCGCATTGCTCATCGCCGGCTGGCTCAGGTTCAGCCGCTCCGCCGCGCGCGACACGCTGCGGTCGCTCATCAGCGCCTCGAACGCGACGATCAGGTTAAGGTCCAGTCCCTTGAAACGCATCGCCAATCCATCATTTGGATCAATTCAAATGGATCAGAACTATAAGTTTTTCAATGCTGCGGCTTGGCGGTAGGTCATGCCCAACCAAATTCGGAGCAGGATGCATGAGCAGAGTAAGCGAAATCCGCTACGTCGGATATGCCGTTACAGCGCTTGAGGAAGAACGCGCATTTTACGCCGATGTCTGGGGGCTGGAGCCGGTCCCGTCGGACGACGGCATGACCTATTTCAAGGCGCAGGGGCATGACGAGCATCATGTCGTCCGGCTGCGCGCGGCCGATACCAAGCGGATCGACGTGATCGCGCTGGCTGCGGACAATCGCGCCGATGTCGACGCGTTGCATCACAAGGTTGCAGCGGCCGGCTGCCAGATCATCCATGCCCCGCGCGATCTGACCGCGCCGGGCGGCGGCTATGGCTTCCGCTTCTTCTCACCCGATGGACTGCCGTTCGAGATTTCGAGCGACGTCGCGCGCGGATCGAGCCGCGCGATGCAGCGCTGGGACGGCGTGCCGCAGAAGATCAGCCATATCGTGCTCCACTCTCCCGATCATCAGGCGATGGTGAAGTTCTTCGTCGATGTGCTCGGCTTCCGCGTCAGCGATTGGCTGGGTGATTTCATGTGCTTCCTGCGCTGCAACAGCGCGCATCACCGCATCGCGATCCTACCCGGACCCGCCTGCCTCAACCATGTCGCCTATGACATGCTGACCGTGGACGACATGATGCGCGGCATCAGCCGCCTGCGGAAGAAGGGCACCGATATCCGCTGGGGCCCGGGGCGGCACACGGCGGGCAACAACACCTTCAGCTATTTCACCACGCCGAGCGGTTTTGCGGTCGAATATACCTCGGAGCTGGAGGAGGTCGATTTCGAGAGCCATGTCGACAAGGTCCATGTCCCCGGACCGACCGTGATGGACCAGTGGGGCGTCGGCGTCGGCGGCCCGCAGACCATGCCGCATCCCGAGGCCGATGCCGGCCTGTTCCAGGCAGCAGAGGCTTAAGTCATGGCATTGTTCGAATATTTCCCGAATTACATCTGGAACCTGTCGGTCGCGATCGCGCTGGAAAGTGGCGGGCGGATCGGCGAGATCGTCGATATGTGTCAACCGATCCGGGACGCCGCCGCGTCGGGTTCGGATGCCGGCACGCCGCAATTCATGGCTAAATGGGTCGAGATGGGCGACAAGCTGATCGGCCTGGCGGATGAGGATGAGGCCGCCGGGCGCGGCTACTCCGCCTCCGACAAGCTCGAGCGCGCCTCGCTCTATCTGCTCGTGGCCGAGCGGATGCAGGGTCATGGCCATCCGGGCCGCGCCGAAACCTATGCGCGCGCACTCGACACCTTTGCGCGCTCGACCCGGCTCGGTTCGATCAACCGTGAGCGGGTCGAGATCCCGCTGACCACCGGCACCATGCCCGCGCTCTACACTCGCGCCGAAGGGCCGGGGCCGCATCCGGTGGTGGTTTATTGCAACGGCCTCGATAGCTGCAAGGAGCTGCTCTACTGGTCGCGCCTGCCCGAAGCACTGGCGAAGCGCGGCATTTCGACCCTGTGCGTCGATCAGCCGGGCACGGGTGAGGCGCTGCGCCTCCAGAACCTCCCCGTCGACCCGCACAGCGAGAATTGGGCGAGCAAGGCGATCGACTGGCTGGAAACCCAGCCCGACGTCGATCCCAAGCGAATCGGCATGACCGGCATTTCGCTCGGTGGTCATTTCGCCCCGCGCGCGGTCGCCTATGAACCGCGCTTCGCCAGCGGCGCCTGCTGGGGTGCCAACCACAATTGGGCCGAGGTGCAGCAGAAGCGCCTGAAGCGTGAGGGCGAGAATCCGGTCCCGCATTACTGGGCGCACGTCATCTGGGCGTTCGGTGCCGAGGACATGGACGACTTCCTCGCCAAGGCGGAGGACATGAACCTCAACGGCCATATGGGCGGGGTGAAGGTCCCGTTTCTCGTCACCCATGGTGCCAAGGACCGCCAGATCAGCGTCGATTATGCGCAGGATTGCTATGACCAGCTGGTCAACTCGCCGCGCCGCGAACTCAAGCTGTTTACCGATCGCGAGGGCGGGGTCGAGCATGTCGGCGCGGACAATATGAGCTTTGGTCGCGACTATATCGCTGACTGGTTCGCCGACACGCTCGGCGGAAAGCTGTCCTGATGCGGCTCGCGACACTGCGGCGCGGCGGGCGCGACGGGACGTTGGTGGCGGTCAGCCGCGACGGCGCGCGGGTCGCGCCGGTCGCGGGCTATGCGACGCTTCAGGCCGCGCTCGACGATTGGGATGCGGCACAGGGCGCGCTGACCGCAGCGGCCAACGCGGCGGAGAGCGGTGAGGCGGTCCGGCCGGACGATTTTGCCGCGCCGCTGCCGCGTGCGTGGCAATGGCTCGACGGATCGGCCTTCGCCAATCACGGCGCGCTGATGCAGCTCGCCTTCGGCCATGCGCCGATCGAAACCGATCTGCCACTGATGTATCAGGGGATGAGCCATCACTTCATCGCGCCGACCGCCGATGTGCCGTTTCCCAGCGAGGCGGATGGTATCGATTTCGAGGGCGAGTTCGGCGTCATCACCGGCGACGTGCCGATGGGGTGCTCGGCTGCCGACGCGCTGGCTCATGTGCGGCTGGTGGTGTTGATCAACGACTGGTCGCTGCGCGCCATCGCAATTCCGGAGATGAAGACCGGCTTCGGCTGGGTGCAGGCGAAGCCCGCGTGCAGCGTCGCGCCGTTTGCGGTGACGCCCGACGCGCTGGGCGATGCCTGGCGCGACGGGCGCATCCACCTGCCACTGACGGTCGAGGTCGATGGCAGATGGTTCGGCAGCCCGAATGGCGCGGCGATGGGCTATGGCTTTCACGAGCTAATCGCGCACGCCGCGCGCACCCGTTCGCTGCCCGCCGGCACCATCATCGGGTCGGGTACGGTGTCGAACGCGGAGCATGAGACGGTCGGATCGACCTGCATGTCCGAACGCCGCGCGATCGAGATGATCGCTCACGGCGCGCCGCAGACGCCGTTCCTGGCCTTCGGCAGCCGCGTCGCGATGCGGGCAGGGGAGGGCGCCTCGCCCTTCGGCGCGATCGATCAGCGGGTTGTGAAGGGCTAACTCCCGTCCGAAATCAGCGTCCCGCCATCGACCACGATCGTCTGGCCGGTGGTAAATCCGCCCGCATCGCTGGCGAGGTAGAGCGTGGTCGCCGCAACCTCGTCCGGCGATCCGGCGCGGCGTAGCGGCGTCATGCCCAGCCGCCGCGCGGCGCGCTCCGCGCTCGACAGGATCGCGCCCGCCCAGTCGGTCGCGATCAGCCCAGGCGCAATCGCGTTGGCGCGCACCCCCGACGGCCCCCATTCGACGGCCAGGTTGCGGGCAAGCTGCGCCAGCGCCGCCTTGGTCATCCCGTAATGGCCCAGCAGCGCATTGCCGCGCAGCCCGGCGATGCTCGACAGCAGCACGATGCTGCCCCGCCCCCGCGTCGCCATCGCCGGGGCGAGATGGCCGGTCAGCCGCAGCGGGTGGAGCAGGTTGATCGCGTAGAGCCGCTCGCGATCGACCTCATCCAATGCGTGCAGCGGCGATGCCCGCCCGGCAATTCCGGCATTGCAGACGAGAATATCGATGCCGCCGGTCTGCGCCTCGGCCTGCTCCGCAAGCCGCGCGATCGCCGCAGCGTCGCCAACGTCGGTCGGGATCGAGATGCCGCCCAGTTCACCGGCAAGCACATCGCACGCCACCGCATCGACATCGGCCAGCACCAGGCGCGCGCCTGCGCCCGCAAATAGCCGCGCAATCGCCAGCCCGATGCCTCGCACCGGCCCGGTGATCGGCGCGGTCCGCCCATCCAGGCGAAAGGCCGATAGGGCGTCAGAGGTCGGCAAGCACTGCCTCCACCAGCTGCGTCAGGCTGCCGTCATGCCGAAAGCCGAGCGCGTCGGCGCGGGAGGTGCGCAGCTCGGGATAGCTCCCGAATGTCGCGCGCGTCGCCGGAATCTCCTCGAACCGAATGCCCGATACATCGCCATGGCGCGACAGTTCCGCCACCAAATCGCCGATCGTCACGCGCAGCGCCGGTAGCGTCACCGCCGCCTGAGCCGCCCGTTCGCCCAGCGCCGCGGCCACCAGATTGGCCGCGCAGCAGCGCACCGACATCAGCCAGCTGGTTGAGTCCGCAGCCACCGGCACGCACAGCGGCGTACCCGCCATTGCGGTGTGGAAGATATCGCTCAGAAAGGCCGAACCAAACCCTCCGGCCGCGGCCGGGCGGGCAACGATCCCCGGCAGTCGCAGCGCAAAGCCCGACACCGCGCCGCGCCGCATTGCATCGGCGAAGGCCAGCTCGACCATGCGCTTGTGCGTGCCGTAAACAGTCGTCGGCGTGGGGACCGTCGCATCGTCCACCGGATCGGGCAGCACGCCGCCGAACACCGCGATCGACCCCGCGATCACCAGTCTGCGCCCGCGCATCGCCTCGATCAGCGCCAGCGGCACGTCAAGGTTGATCGCGCGTGACCCCTCGGGATTCCGCTCGGCTGCGCCGCCAGGCAGCGCGGCAAGGTGCAGCACCGCGTCGATGTGCGGCGCCGTCAGCGCTGCGATCACCGCCGGATCGGTCAGATCACCCGCGAGGGTTTCGTGCCCATCGAACACGACCACCTCCCGGTCGGCGAGCAACAGCTCGATCTCCGGATGCTGCGCGGCGAGCAGCCGCACGACCGCCCGGCCGACGAACCCCGCCGCGCCGGTGATCGCGAGCAACATTACCGCTTCAGTTCCGGCGCGAATTCGCCGTCGATCAGGATGAAGGCGATGCGGCAATTGGCGTCCGAGCGGTTCGACCAGCCATGGTTAGTGCCGCGTTGGATCACGATATCGCCCGCGCGCACGGTGGTCTCGCCCTCATCCATGATCAGGACCAGTTCGCCCTCCAGCACGATGCCGTAATCGATCGTTTCGGTGCGGTGCATCAGCGCGTGGCGGCTGCCCTCGCCATGATGCGCCGACGCGTCGCCCGCGCCCACCTCGGCGAAATGCGCCTGCGCCTCTTCGGGCGACATGGTGCGGATCTCGTCGCTCTCGGGCGGGATGTCGAGCACGCGGATCCGGGTGCCGCCCTTGGGCGGGGCGAGCTTGATGCCGTCCTCATGCGGCTCGCCCGAGGCGGCGTCGATCAGGACCGGCGTCTGCTGCGTATTCCAGATTTCGTGGAACATCGGACCCGCCGGGCCGCCGATCTGCTGAACACGCGGCGCGGCACCATCCTCCTGGATGATCGCGCGCCCGCTGGTATCATGGCCAGTAACGACGCGACGGACTGGTTTGGTCATATTCATGCTCCTTGAGTGGCGGTGCCGCGACGCAGCAGCGCGATAATGGCACCGGTTGCTGCCGCCGCGGCGTAGAAAAGGAAGACGCTCGACAGGGCGCCGAGCACGCCCGACAGCGCGACCGCGACGATCGGCGCCACGAACTGGGCGAGGAAGAACGATCCGGTCCACACGCCGGTCCCGCGCCCGCGCGTCTCTGGCGGAAGGCGGCGCAGCACCCAGGCGAGCATCGTCGGAAGCATCAGGCCATTGCCGATCGAGATGACCACGGCGCACGCCGCAGTCAGCGCAAAGCTTATCGACAGCGCGATCCCGACATAGCCGAGCGCAACCAGCGGCAGACCGATCGCGAGCAAGGTCTCGCCCGACCAGCCCTTGAGCCGCCCGAACAGCATCGACCCAGCCATCACGCCCAGGTTCGCCGCCGCACCCGCCAGCCCGATCGTGGCGGGCGAGGTGACCCCGGTCGCCTCGATCACCGGGCCCAGCTGGACGATCAGCGTGTAGAACAGCATCCCGATGCCAAAGGTGATCGCAACAAGCATCGCGATACCCTGCGCCTTGCCCGCAGCAGGAGTCGCCGCAGCCACCGAAGCCTTCGCCGGTTCGAACAGGATAATCGCCGCGGCCCCCGCGACCGGCAGCGCCAGCAGATACAGCCAGAACGGCCCGCGCGACCCCAACGCCTCGCCCAGCGCACCGCCCGCCGCGATCAGCACGATCGCGCTGACGCTTGCCGTGGCGATCTGGATCGACACCCATTTCTCGCGCCGCTCGCCGGTGAAATAGTCCCCGACCAGCGCGGTCGCGACGGTCATGATGATCGCCTCGGTCACCCCGAGCGCCACGCGTGCAGCGAGGATCATGCGCAGGTCGCCGAGCAGCAGCGGCAACAGCCCAAACCCGGCATAACCGACCAGCGCCGCGATCAGCAGCCGCTTGCGCCCCAGCTTGTCCGACAGCCACCCGGCGACGGGCGAAAACAGCGCCACGCACAATGCCGGAATCGTCAGCGCCATCGGCACCAGCACCGCCGCACCCGGCACGCCCGCAAATTCGCGCAGCAGCAGCGGCAGCACCGGCACCAGCGCGATGATCGCCATGGTCGGCATCACCGCGGTGAGCATCAGGATCACGCCATGGCGGGTCGTCGCTTGCTGGGTCATCGCGCGTTCCTCAGATCGGTCGGGCTACGACTTCGAACATCTCGTGCGTCGCCTTGGCGTTATCGATCGGCGGCCCCTTGCCGAGCTGGCCCATGCAGATCGCAAGGCTCGAGCGGACGATGTAGGCGCAGCGATCAAAGCGGCGGTTGCGATAGGCGGTCAGCGCGCTCTCGACAGTATCGTGCCGCGCGAGTTCCTCGGCCAGCACCAGACTGTCCTCGATCGCCATCCCAGCGCCCTGGCCCAGATGCGGGGTGGTTGCGTGCACCGCGTCGCCCAGCAGCGCGATGCGGCCGCGATGCCATTCGCCTTCGACCAGCATGCCTTCGAGCGGGCGATACACGACGCCACTGTCGTCGGTGACCAGCTCTGAGAGCTCGCGGATGTACGGCGCGCAGCCCGCCATCTTCGACCGCATCACCGCCGCCAGCCCCTCGCGGGGGTAGCGCGGATTATCGGGCTCCGGCGTGGTGACATAGATATACATCAGCGCTTCCGACACCGGCACCAGTCCGACGCCGGTCGGCCCGTTATAGACATGCAGCGCGTCAAGATCGGCGGGGCGGGGCAGGTTGTAGCGCCACACCGCTTGCCCCGTGAATTGCGGCCCGGCCAGATCGGGGAACAGCGCCGCCCGGGTCTGCGAATAGACGCCGTCCGCGCCGATCACGAGGTCGAAGCGCGCCCGGCCGCCATTGGACAGCGTCACATCGACGCCGCTGCCATCGTCGTTCAACTCCGTCGCGGTGACGCCGAGCAGCACCTTCGCGCCGCTGGCAATGGTGCGGTCGCCCAGGATCTTGTGCAGCGCCGGTCGGCCGATCCCCATGTTCGCGGGATAACCATCGACCAGTCGCGGGGTCGGCACGCGCGCGACCTTGACCCCGGTGGGCGTGAAAATCTCGACCGCATCGAATCCGACGCCGGACGCGACATATTCGTCGATGAGCCCCAGCTGCGCCATCGCGCGGATCACGTTCGATTGCTGGATGATGCCGACGCCATAGACAGACCAGTCGGGATCCCGCTCGATCACGGTGACGTCGAAACCCTTGGCGCGCAGCGCGATGGCGGCGGTCAGGCCGCCAATGCCGCCGCCGATGACGAGAATGTTGCCGGATTTCATGTTCAGTCTCTCAGAAACGGTCGAGGTCGTTGGCGAGGGTGATCGGCCCAGCAAAGCGCGCGCGGACCTGGGCGATATAGCCCTGGGTGCGGACGGGGTCGGGGGTGCCGCCCGCGAAGTGCGTGATGACCACCGCCTTCACCCCGGCACGTGCGGCAAGATCGCCGACCGCTTCGGGCGTCAGGTGATGGGTCGACAGATGCTGCTCCAGCTTCTGCTTGGCCGGGGCGGGCATGTTCGGCGAATTGCGGGCGACCGTCGCCATCGTCGCGGCCATGTCGATCATCTCGCTGACCAGCAAATCCGCACCCTTGGCGAGCTTTTCCACCGCCGCGCTCGGCCCGGTATCGCCGGTATAGACGATCGACCGGCCGGGCAGGTCGAAGCGCAGCGACAGCGACTTGTAGTTGCGGTCCTCGATGCTGCCGGGTGCGAAGTCATAATGGCTGTTCTGCGCCGCGGTGACGGTCATGCCGTCCACGGTCATCCTGTCCCCGTCAGTCAGCTCGATCACCGTCACTGTGTCGGCCGGCGGCGCCCAGGGCTGGCCCGGAATGCCATAGCCGACGCGCGCCGCGGGCTGCATCGACGCGACCATCCCCGCAACCAGCTCCCGCGTGCCCGGTGGGCCATATACGGTCAGCTTGTCGGCCACATTGGTCTGGTTGCGCAGGCCCAGCACCGCCGACAGGCCACCGGTATGGTCGGTGTGCAGGTGGCTCAGAAACACTGCGCGTACGCGGGGCAACTGATAGCCTGCCTTGGTCAGCTGCTGCACCGCGCCATCCCCGGCATCGACCAGATAGACGCGCCCGTCATGGACCAGCGCATTGGCGGGCTGCGACCGGTCGCGGCCCGCCACCGGTCCGCCCATCGTGCCGAGGGTAATGAACGCATCGCCCTGGGGCGGCGCCTGCTGTGCCGTTGCAGGCGAGGCCGCGAATGCCGCCGCAACCGCCAGCCCCAGAAACGACGCGCGCATCAGAAGTCGAACCCGACGCGGACGCCATAGGTGCGCGGTGGACGCAGCGTACCGACCGGGAAGTCGAGGATCGGGCGGGTGCCCGCGCGCGCCAGCACTTCCTCGTCGGTCAGGTTGTTGACGAAGCCGGTGACGCTCCACCCCTGCTGGCTGCGCAACGTCACGAACGCATCGGCCATCACGAACCCGTCCTGCTTTTCCTCAGGGCGATAGTTGGAGTTCATGAAGCGGCTGCTCTCGATGTTCGCCCGCGCACCGGCGATGAAATCGAGGTCGCCGGTCAGCTCGAACGTCCGCTCGTAACCGACATTGATCGCCCATTCCGGCGAGTTGACCGTCGGCTTGCCCGAACAGTCGATGTCGTAGAAGCGGGCGTTGTTCACGCCGGGATTGGCCGCGCGGCTGCCCAGCGTGCGGCAGCCGGTGGTCACCGGCGCCCCGGTCGGCGAGAAGTTCGCCGTGACCAGGCTGTCGTACTTGCCCTTCAGATACTGGATGTTGAGATTGAACAGGTCGTTGCGGCTGGGCGCAAAGCGCGCCTCGAACTCGGCACCATAGATGTGCGACTTGCCCGCATTGACGGTGATCGAACCCTGCGCGAACACGCCGCTGCCAGTCGGCACGCCGCCGACAAAGGTGATCTGCTGATCCTTATAGTCCCAGTAGAACGCCTCGAAATTCAGCTGCAGCTTGTTGTCGAGGAAGCGGTTCTTCGCGCCAACGGTATAGGCGGTCAGCGTTTCCGGGCGGAAGGTGTTGTTGGGCGGCTGCGCAACGAAGAAGCCACCCGCCTTGAAGCCAGTCGCGACGTTGGCATAGATCAGCGACGCCGGACCCGCGTCGAACTCGACGCCCGCCTTCCAGGTGAACTTCTCGAAGCTCAGGCTGCCGGTGAACGGCACGCTCAGCGGCGGGTTGATCGGGCCAGGCAGGCCGCCCGATGCGGTCGAGGTCAGCTGCTTCTTGTCCTCGCGCGTGTAACGGCCGCCCGCAACCAGACGCAGGCTGTCGCTGAGGTCGAAGGTCAGCTGGCCGAACGCCGCGACGCTCTCGGTGTTGAGGCGCGGGGTGAAGCGTGTGGTCGAGATATTGCCCTGGCGGAAGAAATTCTCGGTCGCCTGGTTCTCACCGAAATAGAAGCCGCCGATGACATAGCGCAGCTTCTGGTCCTCGTTCGACGACAGCCGCACTTCGACCGAGGTCTGCTCGGCGAGGTCGGTGATGTCGCCTGCGAAACCGGGCAGGTAGGTGCGGAAGCGCACGTCCGACCGCCGCCAGGCCGGCAGCACGGTCAGCGTGCCGAAGCCGAGATCGCCGACCACCGTCGCGCTGACGCCATAGAATTCGTTGTCGAGGAATCCGTCGCTGCCCGGCAGCGCGACGCAGCCGCTGGTCACGAACCCGCCGGCGCCGCCGCAGAAGGGCGGGGCAAAGATCGTCGAGGCGAGCTGGCGGATCGCGGCCTGCGCGCGCGGGTCAGACACGCTGACGCGATCCTCCAGCGCCGGAACGGTATAGCGCGCCTCGGGCAACAGCACCGCGCCCGAACCCTTGCCATGCTGATTGTAGTAGTCGGCCACCAGCGTCATCGACCAGCGGTCGGACGGTTCGATCAGCAGCGACGCGCGCACCGCCTCGCCCTTGTCGTCGTCATAACCATCGGAGATATAGCCGTCGCGATCGACGATCTGGCCGGCGACGCGCAGCGCGACCGTGTCACCGATCGGCACGTTGAGCGCGAGGAAGCCCTTCTTGCTGTCGTAATTGCCATATTCGAACAGCGCCTCGCCACCGAACTTGCCGAGGATCGGCTTTTTCGGGAGGACGTTGATCGCGCCGCCAGTGGCGTTGCGGCCATACAGCGTACCCTGCGGCCCCTTGACCACCTCGACCCGCTCCAGGTCGTAGAACACACCAGCCGGGGCGGTCGGGCGGCCAACATAGACGCCGTTGAAGTTGAACGCGACGGCGTTCTCCGAGAACGAGTTTTGCGAGTTCGTGCCGACGCCGCGCAGGAAGAAACTGGTCGTGCCGCCGGTCGGCTGGACCACCAGCGAGGGGACGAGCTTGCCCAGATTGGCGGTTTCGGTGATGCCCGACTGCGCCAGATCGTCGCCGGTTACGGCGGTCACGGCAACGGCGGCGCGCTGCAGCGACTCCGACCGGCGCTGCGCGGTGATGACGATGTCCTGGAGACCGTCGGCTTCCTCGGCTGCGGCCGGGGCGGCAGGTGCCTCCTGCGCAAATGCAGGCGTGGCATGGGCGACGAGGATCGCGGTCCCCGCGAGAAGCAATTTTTTCATCAGACAACCCTCCCTGGGCGCCGCTTCGCTGAGCGCGCCTCTGCATTGAGGATGGTCAAAGCCGATCAATTATCATAACGATTTGTTTCTATGGTTTTGCACAAACGGAATTGATGGATGCGGCTCGATCAGTTCGACCTCAACCTGTTGATTGCATTCGATGTCCTGATCGACGAACGCAGCGTTACGCGTGCTGCCCAGCGGCTGAACCTGACCCAATCGGCGATGAGCGCCGCGCTCAAGCGCTTGCGCGAGTCGTTTTCGGACGAGATTCTCGTCCAGCATGGCAAGCGCATGGTTCCCACCGCCGCTGCGCTGTCGCTGGCCCCTCACGTCTCTGCCGCGTTGCTCAACATGCGCGCCATGCTTGCCAGCGGGATGCGGTTCGATCCCGCTCATTCCCAGCGCAAGTTCCGCATCGTCGCGTCGGATTACATCACCACCGTGCTGCTCGGCCCCGCCTTGCGCTTGCTCCACAAGGTGGCGCCGTTCATCCAGATTGAGATCACGCTGCCGCGCTCGGATATTCTGGAAATGCTCGACGATGGTGAGATCGACCTGTTGATCTCGCCCGAACAGTTTCTCAGCCCCCACCACCCGCGCGAATTGCTCTTCGAGGAACGGCACGTCGTGGTCGGTTGTTCGACCAATCCGGTGATGCAGCGGCCACTGGACGCCGAGGCCTATTTTGCCAGTGGCCATGTCGCGACCAGCGTGTCGCGCGACGGCACGTTCATCGACAATTTTCTGCGCGGGCAGGGCGAGCAGCGCCGGGTGGAGGTGGTCTGTGCGGCCTTTTCGCAGGTTCCGTGGATCTTGCCGGGCACAACGCGGCTAGCGCTGATGCATGAGCGGCTCGCGCGGGAGCTTGCGCCTCAACTCGGGCTGATGATTCAGGAGCCGCCCTTCCCGCTGCCGCTGATGCGCGAAATGATGCAGTTTCATAGTGCCCGTTCTTCCGACCGCGGGCTGGCCTGGCTGTGCGAGCGACTGCAGACCGCGGCGCGCGCCGATCGGGCGCCTGTTGCCGGGTAGCCGGACCAACCCGGGCAATTTTCAACTCCGGAAAGCGGTCCCGCATGCGTTGGCTTGGTGCCATCCGATATACCATCGGCTTGAGCGGCTGGGTGACCAATATGCCCCGGCGCAATTGTCGCTCCGCCCCGGCAGGTTCCTCGCGCAGACCGTTATTCCGAAGCTTCCCGCGCGTCGAACGCGGCCTGGCTGGCATGGATCGCCGCTTCCTGATCCACCACCCAGCGCCCCAGATCCTGGCCGAGCGCGGCCAGCGAATGCCCCAGCGGTGTGAGCGCATATTCGACCATCGGCGGAACCGTGGGACGCACCGTCCGGGTCACCACGCCATCGCGTTCGAGGCGGCGCAGCGTTCGGGTGAGCATCTGTTGAGATATCCCCGCGACAGCCCGGCGCAGTTCATTGAAGCGCAGCGTACCCGACGCAAGCACGACGACGACCGGCAACGTCCATCGATCCCCGATCCATTCCAGATGGCGCGCCACCTCCTGGCATCGGGCGGGGTTATGCGTCGTGGAAGCGGTCATATCCATGTGACTAGGTCTCGAAAATATGCGTTCTTGGCGGGGCGAAGGGGCACTCTACGTGGTTTGGGCCACGTAAGACAGGAACAGGCCCCATGCACCTACTTCATCTCGATTCATCGATCCAAGGCGACGCTTCGGTCAGCCGCACCCTTTCCGCCGCGGTCGTCGAACAGCTGCGCCGGTCGCACAGCGGATTTGAGCTGTCCTACCGCGATCTCGGCGCACAACCGCTGCCCCACTTGACCCTTCCCGGCTTCGCCACGCTTGAGGCGACCGCCACGCTCGACGCGTTTCTTGCCGCCGACATCGTGGTGATTGGCGCTGCGATGTACAATTTCGGGATCCCCACACAGCTCAAAAGCTGGTTCGACCACATTCTCATTGCCGGCAAGACTTTCCGCTATGGCGAGAACGGGGCCGAAGGCCTGGTCGGCTACAAGCGCGTCCTGGTCGCACTCGCACGCGGCGGCCACTATGCCGATGGCTCGGCTGCATTGGAACATGCCGAAACGCATCTGCGAGCAATGCTTGGCTTTATCGGCATCGCGCAGCCCGAATTCGTGATTGCCGAAGGTGTCGCCTACGGGCCCGAACAGCGAGAAAGGGCGATCGCATCGGCGCTAAATCAGGTTGCTGCAATCCAGGGCGACCTTACGCCGGCGTGAAGCCGATGACTTGAATGCACCGCAAGATGTCAGAAGAGCTTCCAGATTTTGTAGGGCGGGATGTGGGACGTAATCTGACTAGATCGTCCGAAATGGCGATATTCCGCCAGTTTCCGTTTGACGTCGTGACCCTACGGGAGGCGTCAATACGGCAAATAACCAAGGTTTTCCGCCATTCTCTATGCCAGAGATCAGCGCAGGTGTACTCAGCGGATGTACTCACACTCACACTTGTAAGCGAGTTCGGTCCTTAGATGCGGCAAAGCTGTGTTGTAAAGGCGGCCTTGTAATCAAGCGCTGTGTGGACATCGCAGGGGTCGCAAGTTCAATCCTTGCCATGTCGACGATAAAAAGCCTGCTAATCAAATGGGTTAGTGGTATTTTACTAGCTGGCGGAAGATGCTGATCCGGTAGTTCTCCGGTAGGTGCTTGAAACGTTATCTGAACATAAAGGAAGCAGCGCCTCGCACGCCTGGCTGACTGAGGCGCGATCCGAAGCGAGCTCGACAAGCTCAATTCGTCGTCCGCCATATTCGTTAAATTCGGCCCTCCAGCCTACTAGCGCACTCGCCCGAAATCGACCGTTTGTCTACGCTCAGGCTGAATGGCCGGCTCTAGAGAAAATTCGCTATTTGGCACTTTGTTAGGCACTGGTCTAGCTGGTCAAATTCCCGAGTGCAGCATTTACTGCCACCTGGATCACCTTGCGCGTGACCTCATCACGCCCCAACTCGCGCGGCTCGACCTTCTGGATCATGTGTTTGCGGCGGAGCGAGGCAAACCCGTAGATCGTCGACCAGAGTGCAAGGACGCGCACTTCGATCTCTTCTTCGCTGAATCCCTCGAGCGCCTCGCGCACGGGTTTGACGAGCGCCTCATGCCCCCTGTCCTGAAATTCGACGAGCGCCGGATCTGGAGCCGGGCTGGTGAGCTCGCTCTCGTACATCAGCTCGAGAAGTTGCGGGCTGCGGGTCGCGAAGTCGATGAACTGCATCCCCATTCGCACCAGCCGCTCTTCCGGCGTCCCGACTGAGGTCGCTTCGGCTGCCGCGTCGGTGATCTCCGCATAGCCGTCGATCGCCAGCGCGAGCAGGAGCGCCCGTCGGTCCTTGAAATGATGATAGGGCGCTCCGGGAGACACGCCGACCGTGTTTGCCAAGGTCCGGACCGAGAGGGAATGGTGCCCATGTTCGGCGATGTACGCGCGCCCGGCCCGCAGCAATTCTCCCCGCAAATCTTCCCGGTGATAGGTTTTCGCCTTGGTCGCCACGTTCTCTCCAGCCTCTTCGATCGCGCGTTGTTCTGGCTGATTAGCCCCAAAAAAGCTTCTTGCCAAACAATCTAATCACTGTTTAGAACCCATCTAAGCACGGATTAGATTGACGCGTGCACAGGTGAGGATCGGCTGATGTCAAAGGGGCGGATTGCAATCATCGGAGCTGGGCCGGGTGGGATGGCTGCCGCACTGGCCGCGATCCGCGTCGGATTCGAGGTCGCTCTGTTCGAGCGTGCCGCCGAGGTTCGGGCAGCAGGCAACATCCTCAATCTGTGGCCGCCGCCCCAGAAAGTGCTCAAGCTGATCGGCGTCGACACCGACGACCTGGGTGCGCCGTGCAAGCTGTTCTTCCGCAGTGCCAAGGGCCGCACCCGCGCCGAGGTGAAGCTGACCCCCGAGGTCGAGCGCGAATTTGGCGGCGGGTTCATCGGCCTGCTCCGCTGGGGACTGTACCAGCGGATGATGGCGGCCCTGCCACCGGGAACGATCAGGCTTGATCACAATCTGGTGAGCCACACCGACCTCGGCCATGCGGTCCGGCTGGACTTTGCAAATGGCGAGGCGTTCGAGGCCGACGTCGTCATCGGCGCCGATGGCATCAATTCTTCGGTGCGCAAGTCGCTCTGGGGCGATGCGCCGATCCGGCACCAGCATCTGCATCTTGTCGGCGGCTATCTGTTTTTGGACCGGGCGCCGGACGGGGTCGGCGTCCTGTCGCACAATCGCACGACCCAGGTCAGCTACACGCCGATCCGGCACGAAGGGAAATGGGGCTATGAATGGTGGGTGTTGGAGGCGTGCGATCCCAGTGCGCCGCCGCCTGCCGACCTCATCGCATTCTGTCGCGACCGCGCCGCCGGATTTTCGCAGACCGTCCGCGATCTGATCGCAGCTACGCCGCTCGAGCATATGCAGCGCTGGGAAATCCGCGACCGGCCGCCCTTGCCGCAATGGTCGAAGGGGCGGGTGACGCTGGTCGGTGACGCCGCGCATCCGACGTCGCCCTATGCGGCCTATGGCGCGGGCATGTCGATCGAGGACGGTTACTTCCTCGCGCGCGAGCTTGCCGCGGTCGACATTGCGGATACCGCGGCCGTGTCCGGAGCCTTGCAGCGCTACGAGGACCGGCGCAAGCCGCACACCTCGCGCGTGTCGCAAGAGGCGTATCAGACGGGCCGGATGTTCCACCATCTGCCGGCCCCGCTGCGCCCGCTTCGCGACTTCGTGTTCGACCACACGTCGTTCCTGCAAAAGATGGTCGGGGACGAAATGCCCAAACACATCCTCTCGCAACTCGCCGAAATCGAGGACGCCGAGCCCTTTATTCCACCCCATCTGAAAGAGAAGGCGAGCGCTGCATGAGCGGATCGTTCCAATACGGCGTCTCGCTGTATAGCTATACCGACGACATCGGCACGGTGATGGGGCTGGAAGACGCCTTTTATCACGCCGCCGATCTGGGTGCGACCGGCATCGAAATCTTGGGCGAAGCACATGTCGACGCCTATCCCGAACCCAGCGCCGCGTGGCTGGACCGCTGGTTTGCGCTGGTCGATCAGTACGGACTGGAGCCAACCAATTTCGCGAGCTGGATCGATACGCACGTCCAGCGCGACCGCGATCTGACCGCCGAAGAGGGGGCGGCGCAGCTGACCCTCGATCTGCACCTAGCCAAAAGGCTGGGGTTCCGCTTCCTGCGGCCCAAGTTCGGCGTCATCGACGACGAGCTGACGCCCCACCCGATCTGGAGTGGTGCGGTCGAGCGCGTGCTGGACCTGGCCGCGAAGCTCGATGTCATGATCATTCCCGAGATTCATGCGCCCACTCCGATCCGCCATCCGGTTGTCGAGGGCTATGTCGATTTCATCCAGCGCACCGGCACGAAGCATTTCGGCCTGCTGATCGACACCGGGATCTTTCAGGACCGCCCGCTGCCCTATTGGCAGCACGAGACGCCCGAAATGCGCGAGGGCGCGATGAGCTTCCTCAACGGCATCAAGGTGCCGGTCGAGCAACTCGCCGAGGTGATCGATTATGTCCCGTTCATCCAAGCCAAGTTCCACCACATCGACGAACAGCTGCACGACCATAACATCCCGTGGGAAAAGGTCGTCCCGGCGCTCAAGTCGCTGGGCTATTCCGGCTATCTCTCGAGCGAATATGAGGGCGTGCGCGACCCCTGGGTCGCGATCGAACAGGTCCGTCGCCAGCACGCGCTGATCCGCAAGCTCGAAGACGAATTCGACCAGCGCACCTCCACCAAATCGCAGACGGAAATCGCCAATGCTTGAGCGTAGTCATGTGCAGAGCAGCGGCTTTGCCAATGTCGGGCCGTCCGATGGCCCCACCGGATTCCGGCTGCGGATCCGCCAGCCCAATTATCGCGGCACCCGGGTGTCGCTGATGCAAGGGGTCGACGTTACGGTGGACGGCGAACTCTTCCCGGCATCGGGCAATCGCTACCGGATCGGTGAGCGCGACTATGCCCATGCCGAGCTCGACGCGCTGACCGAACTGCGCTGGTCGGTCGGAGAGACGATCGACGTCATCGTGGACAAGCCGGGCGGTCTCGCTCGCGGCGTCCACCTCGTCGAAACGGTGCTTTACTACCGCCATCCCTATTTCCCGCCGCAGTTTCGCCCGATCCCGGTGCGCGACAGCCGCCATGCGACGATCGTGCTGTGACGGGTGCGCTTCCGCACGCGGTCGGGGCGCCACCGCGCCGGGCAGGCATCGCACAGGGCGTCACGGTCATGTTCGCGGCGTTCCTTCCGATCCTCGCGATCGTGGGCCTCGCGCCGGCGGTACCCAACATCATCGCCGCCTTTGGTGACGTGCCTGGCGCGACCACCCTTGTGCCGCTTGCTGTCACCGCACCGGGGCTGATGATCGCCCTGTTCTCGCCGCTGATGGGGTGGCTCGCCGACCGGCATGGGCGGCGCAAGCTCCTGCTTGGTGCGACACTGGCTTATGGCGCGATCGGGCTGGTCCCGTACTTCGTCGCGAGCCTCGAAGCGCTGATCGCCTCGCGCCTTGCCCTCGGGATCTGCGAAGCGGCGATCCTCACCGTCACCAACACGCTGATCGGTGACTATTTCTCGCACAATCAGCGCCGCGGATGGCTGACCTTCCAGGGCGTCATCGGGCCGATCTTCGGCACCGGCACGGTCTTTCTCGCCGGCTTCCTTGCCGCGCAGTCGTGGCAGCTACCGTTCGTGATCTATGCGGTGGCGTTCCCGATCTCGCTGCTGATGCTGCTCTTTCTCTACGAACCGGATGTCCGCGCGGAAGCCGAGGCGCAGGACGCGATCGGCACGCCCTTTCCCTGGCGCCGGGTCATTATCTGCTGCGGCTTCACCCTGTTCGCGGCTGCGCTCTACTATGTCTACATCGTCCAGGTCGGCCGCGCGTTCGGTGAAGTGGGCGTCGACTCCGCAGCGCAGGTCGGAATCCTGATCTCGATCGCCAGCATCGGCGTCGTCCTTGGCGCGCTGGTCTTTCAATGGGTGTCGAGCCGGTTTCCGTCCGATCTCCAGCTGCTGATCTTTCTCAGCCTGCTCGGGATCGGGCTGGTCGGCATCGGCCTCAGCACCAATGCGACGGTGATGACCGGCTTTGCGTTCGTGCAACAGCTCGGGGCAGGCATCCTGATCCCGGCGCTGGTGCTGTGGATGGTGTCGCAGCTGCCGGCGGAACATCGCGGCCGGGGCATGGGGATCTGGAGCGGCTGCTTCTTCCTGGGTCAGTTCGTCAGCCCATTGCTGGTCAGCGGCACGCAGTTCTTCGCGGGCTCGATCCGCGACGCGTTTCTCATCCTCGGGATCGTCTCGATCGCCGGCGGCCTTTCAACCCGCCTGATGACCAAATTGCTCAAATAGAAAAACGAAGGGGAGGTAAATCATGAAGACCATCAAGCTTGCTTCGCAGTTCCTGCTGTCGTGCGCCGTGCTTGGCGTCGTGCCGCTCGCCACCGCAACTGCCCATGCTCAGGATAGCGCCGCGGCAGGGGCCGCGAGCGAAACGGAGACGGCGGAAATCATCGTCACCGCGCAGCGCCGCAGTGAAAATGTGATGAAGGTGCCGGTCAGCGTCACCGTCATCGGCGCCGAGGCGCTCGCCGACAGCGGCACGACCGACCTGCGCGGCGTGACCAAGCTCGCCCCGAGCCTGCAGGCCAGCCAGGACAACCAGTTCTCGATCCGCGGCATCGGCACATCGACTTATGCGGATACCGTCGAATCCAGCGTGACGCAGGTGATCGACGATGTGGTGCTCGGCAGTCGCTATTTCGCCAGCATCGGCTTTTACGACATCGAGCGGGTCGAGGTGCTGAACGGCCCGCAGGGCCTGTTGTTCGGCAAGAACGCGTCGGCCGGTGTCGTCAACATCACCACCGCCGCGCCAAAGCTGGGCGTCAACAGCGTCTCGGTCGATGCCGAGGGCACCAGCCGCTATCGCGACGGCAAGGACGGGCTTGGCCTGCGGCTGCGCGGCACCACCAACCTGGCGCTGGGTGAATCGAGCGCGCTACGCCTCAACGCCAGCTATTCGACGCAGGATTCGATCGTGAACATGCGCCGCACGACGCCGGGCCGCGCGGAAAGCGACATCAAGGAATATGCGGTCCGCGCGAAATATCTGCTCGAGCCGTCATCGAACGTGTCGCTCTACGTCATCGGCGACTATGCCAAGTTCAAGGGCATTTCGGGGACGTTCGACTACAGCTACCGTGCGCTCGGCGCAGGCAGCCAATATCCGGCAATCCTTGCGGGTGCTGGCGTCACGCCGGGCCCGCGCAACCTCCAGTCGGTCGTCGATGGCCAATATTATCGCGACCTCGAGACCGGCGGGCTCCAGGCCAAGATTGCCGTCGATCTCGATAACGGCATGCAGATCAGCAACATCGCCGCGTGGAAGACCTATTCGCTCGATCAGACGTTCGATTCCGACTTCACGCCGGTCGATTTCCTCAACCGCAACGCGATGCGCAGCAGCTATGACCAGTTCTCCAACGAACTGCGCGTGACTCTGCCGACTGCCAATGTGTTCAGCGGCCAGTTCGGGGTCTATTACTTCAACGCGTCGAACGATTTTGCTGGCGAGCGCGGTGGCAGTAGCGGCCTTCCTCCGTTCGTCACCAGCGGCTTCCCCTTCTGCGTGAACGCCACGGTCGCCGCCGGTCCGCCGCCGGCCTGCAATGTCAGCAACCGCTATTTCCTGGGGCAGGACTATGCCGCGCGGAACACGAGCGAGAGTTTCGCGGCATTCGGTCAGTTCAGCTACCGCCTGACCGAGCAGCTGAAGGTCACCGCCGGTGGTCGCGTGACGCATGACAATGTCGCGCTTCAGCTGAGTGAAAATACGAGACCGTATTTCGTGACGCTTGGCGTCCCCAACAACAACTATAGCGGGCGCGCGAAGCACACCAATTTCAGCTGGAAGCTGGGCTTTGACTGGGAGGCATCGCCGACCACTCTCGTCTACGGATTTTACGGGCACGGCTATAAGGGGCCGGGTTTCTCGAACGCCTCGCCCGCCCCGAATGCCAATCTCGCGGTCGAACCCGAGATTTCGAAGGGTGGGGAAATCGGGATCAAGCAGACGTTGTTCGATCGCCGCCTCAACCTGAGCGTCTCGGCCTTCCACACCAAGTTCGACGATCTTCAGGTACAGGCGTTCAATGCCGCGCTGCAGACGATCACGCTTGCGAACGCGGCAAAGGCGACGACCAAGGGTATCGATGTGAACGTCCAGGCTCGCCCGCTGCCCGGCTTCACCGTCTCGGCCGCAGCCACGTTGCTCGACGCGAAGTTCGACAGCTATCCGGGCCGCGAATGCTATCCCGGTCAGGTCGCGGCAAGCTGCACTGCAAATGGCACGTTCGACGTTTCCGGACGTCAGGTCCCGCAGTCGGCGAAGTTCACCTCGGTGATCTCCGCCGAATATGAGCACAGCGTTGGCGGAAACCTGAAGGCCAGCATCGGCGGCAGCTTCTACCACCGTTCGTCCTTGCTGACCGATTATGCGCCCGGCGCGACCATCCCCTCCTGGGATACGGTGGACGCGAATGTCGGGATCAAGGGCAAGAGCTGGAACCTCGCGCTTTTCTGCAAGAACTGCTTTAACGAAATCCGGCCAGTCGCGATCGAGGTCGAGGCCGGGGACGGGATCAATGCGGGCGCATTGACCTATGTCCAGCGCTGGGGGTTCGATTCGGTGCGGGCCATCGGTTTGCGCCTCGGGTTTGACTTCTAAACTCTGTACCGTGCCGGGCACCGGGCGCGTGATCGCGTTTCGGTGACCCGGCTTCATTCTGTGTGAGACACGCATGAGTACGCGTTTGCGGATGGGGATGATCGGCGGCGGGCCGGGCGCCTTTATCGGGCCGATCCACCGTATCGCGGCCGAGCTGGACCGCGAGATCGAGCTGGTCGCGGGCGTGTTCAGTAGCGATCCCGGTCGCTCGCGCGCGGCCGCAGCCGACTACCGCATCGATCCCGAACGCGCTTATCCTGACCTTGCCGCGATGTTCGCAGGTGAAGCGGCGCGTCCGGACGGGATCGATTTCGTCTCGATCGTCAGCCCCAACCATCATCACCTTCCTGCAGCGCGCACCGCGCTCGCCGCCGGGGTGGCGGTGATGAGCGACAAGCCGATGACCGCATCGCTCGCTCAGGCGCGCGAACTGGCCGATCTCGTCGCACAGGCCGGGCGGCCCTATGGCCTCACCTACACCTATTCGGGTTATCCGCTGGTGCGTGAGGCGCGGGCGCGGATCGCGGCGGGCGCGATCGGCATGGTGCGCAAGGTCGTCGTCGAATATCCGCAGGGCTGGCTCGCCGGGCCTGCCGAGGGGAAACAGGCCGAATGGCGCGTCGATCCGGCGCGGTCGGGCGCGGGCGGGTGCATCGGCGATATCGGGGTCCACGCCTTTCAGCTCGCCGAGTTCGTCACCGGGCTGCGCGTCACGCGGCTGCTTGCCGACCTCGCGGCGGTGGTGCCGGGCCGCGCGCTCGACGATGACTGCGCGATCCTGCTGCGCTTCGACAATCGCGCGCGCGGCGTGCTGCTCGCGTCGCAGATCGAGGTGGGTGAACTCAATGGCCTGCGCATCCGTGTCTATGGCGACAAGGGCGGGCTGGTGTGGCGGCAGGAGACGCCGAACGATCTGACGCTGCACAGCATCCATGGGCGGACCGAAATCGTCCGCGCGGGCGATGCCGCGCTCGGCGCCGATGCGCGCGCGCGCAGCCGTACCCCGGGCGGCCATCCGGAGGGGTATCTGGAGGCGTTCGCGAATCTGTACCGCGACTTTGCGGCGCAGCTGCGGGGAGAGGTGGCGCCGCTGCTGCCCGACGCGGCGGAGGGGCTGCGCGGCATGGCGTTTATCGAGACCGCCGTGACGGCCAGCCGCGATGAGGCCGGCTGGGTCGATCTGACCATTTGAGGAGCGCGCGATGAAGACGTTGAAGGGGCCGGGCATCTTCCTCGCCCAATTTGCGGGCGATACCGCGCCGTTCAATTCGCTCGACAGCATTGCGGCCTGGGTTGCGTCGCTCGGCTATAAGGGCATCCAGATTCCAAGCTGGGACAAGCGCCTGTTCGACCTCGACCGCGCGGCGGAGAGCCAGGACTATTGCGACGAGGTGGCCGGCATCGCCGCGTCGCACGGCCTCGCCATCACCGAGCTGTCGACGCATCTCCAGGGGCAGCTGGTCGCTGTCCACCCGGCCTATGATGCGCAGTTCGACGGCTTCGCGGCCGAGCATGTGCGCGGCAATCCGGTCGCGCGGCAGGAATGGGCGGTGGATCAGGTCAAGAAGGCGGCAACCGCCAGCCGTCGCCTTGGCCTCACCGCCCATGCGAGCTTCTCCGGCGCGCTCGCCTGGCCCTATGTCTATCCCTGGCCGCAGCGTCCGGCGGGCCTGATCGAGGATGCGTTCGACGAGCTGGCGCGGCGGTGGAAGCCGATCCTCGACCATTTCGACCATGAGGGCGTCGATATCGGCTACGAGATCCATCCAGGCGAGGATCTGCACGACGGCGTGACGTTCGAGATGTTCCTCGAGCGCGTCGGCAACCATCCGCGCGCCAACATCCTCTACGACCCCAGCCATTTCGTGCTGCAGCAGCTCGATTATCTGGCGTTCATCGACATCTACCACGCGCGGATCAAATGCTTCCACGTCAAGGACGCCGAGTTTCGGCCGAGCGGGCGGGCAGGGGTCTATGGCGGCTATCAGAGCTGGGTCGACCGTCCCGGCCGCTTCCGCTCCCTGGGTGACGGACAGGTCGATTTCGGCGGGATCTTCTCGAAGATGGCGGCGTACGACTTTGCCGGCTGGGCCGTGCTCGAATGGGAATGCGCGCTCAAGCATCCCGAACAGGGTGCAGCCGAAGGGGCGCCGTTCATCGACCGCCACATCATTCTCGTCACCGAACACGCGTTCGACGACTTTGCAGCGGGCGGGGCGGATCGCGACCTGAACAAGCGCATCATGGGGATCGACGCATGACGACTGCAGCGCCGTGGGGCCGTCGCGATTTTCTGGGGGCCGCCGCGCTCCTCGCTCTGTGCGTCGGGGTTCCGGTCGCGACGGTGCAGCTCACCCGCGTGGCGGACGACGAAGCGCCGACCGATCGCCAGCGGACGATCATGGCAGAGGTCGCCGACCTCGTGATCCCGCGCACCGATACGCCCGGCGGGCGCGACGTGGGCGCAGGCGACTTTGCGATCCTTGCGCTCGCACATGGCCTGTCGGCAACGCGCGCGCCGGTTGCCAGCGGAGCGATAACGCCGGCGATCGCGACCTTTCTGCGGCCGGACGGATCGTTACGCCATGTCGACTGGCTCGAACGCACGCTCGATCAGGCGGGCAGGGGCGACTTCATGCGGCGCAGCTTGAGCGAACGCGCCGAGATTCTCGCCGCGATCGACGCGACGGCGATGGCGCGTGGCGCGCCCTGGTTGCCCTGGGTTGCGATCAAGGGGCTGATCCTGACCGGCTATTACACGACCGAAGCGGGCGGATCGCAGGAGTTGCGCTACCAGCTCGTGCCGGGGCGGTTCGACCCCGATCTGCCTTTGCTGGCCGACGATCGGGCGTGGTCGAGTGACTGGACAGCGGTGGAGTTCGGCTGATGGCACGGGAAAATACGCAATTCGACGCCATCGTTGTCGGGTCCGGCATTACCGGCGGCTGGGCGGCGAAGGAGCTGACTGAAGCTGGCCTCAAGGTGCTGATGATCGAGCGCGGTCGCAACATCGAACATCAGAAGGATTACGCCACTGAGGAGAAGGCGCCGTGGGAGCTGCCCTTTCGAGGCGTCGGCGACGCCGAACGCTATGCGCGCGACTATCCGGTTCAGATGCTCAATCGGCACTTCAATGAGTTTACCGAGGGGCATTTCGTCAGTGACGCCGAGAACCCGTATCAGACCGGCGACGGCACCCGGTTCGACTGGTTCCGCAGCTATCAGCTGGGCGGGCGTTCGCTGACCTGGGGGCGGCAATGCTATCGCTGGTCAGATTATGACTTCGATGCCAATCGGCGCGATGGACAGGGTACCGACTGGCCGATCCGCTATGCCGATCTGGCGCCGTGGTACGACAAGGTCGAGGAGTTCATCGGGGTATCGGGCGCGGCCGAGGGGCTGGCTCAACTGCCCGATGGCCGATTCCAGCCGCCGATGGCGCTCAACATGGTCGAACAGGCAATGCGCGAGCGCGTGCTTGCCGCCTATCCCGACCGGCTGATCACGATCGGTCGAACCGCCAATCTGACCGTGGCAAAGGGTGAGGAAGGGCGGGGCGCGTGCCAGAACCGCAATATCTGCGCGCGCGGCTGCTCCTATGGCGCTTATTTCTCGACCCAGTCCTCAACGCTTCCGGCAGCAATGAAAACCGGTCGACTGACGGTCGAAACCGATGCGATTGTCGAGAAGGTCGATACCGATCCGCGGACCGGGCGCGCCACGGGCGTGCGGTGGGTCAACCGCAACACCGGCGCCCGCGGACAGGCGACGGCGCGCATGGTGTTCCTGAATGCCGGCGCGTTCAACTCGGTGCAGCTGCTGCTCAATTCGCGCAACGAAGCGAATCCGAACGGGCTCGCCAATTCGAGCGGCGTGCTCGGCACCCACATCATGGACCACGCCAACGCCATTGCCGCGCTGGCGGTGGTGCCGGGGTTCGAGGGGCGCACAACCTTCGGCAACCGGCCGACCGGAATCGTCGTCCCGCGCTTCCGCAACCTCGACCAGCTCGACGGTGACGGCTTTACCCGCGGTTACTCGTTCCAGGGCGGTGCGCTGCAGGGCACCTGGACCCGCGGCAAGCGCCAGCCCGGCATCGGTGCGGCGTTCAAGAACGAACTGCGAAATCCGGGCATGTGGACGATGGTGTTCGTCACCTTTGCCGAATCCGTGCCGCGTGCATCCAACCGCCTGGCGTTGAGCACCAGGACGGACCGGCATGGCATTCCGCAGCTCGAAGTGACCTTCGCGCATGGCAAGGAGGAACTCGCCGCGCTCGCCGATGCCAAGCGCGAGGCGGGGGCGATGATGGCGGCTGCAGGCGCGCAGGTGATCATGGGCTTCGACCAGCCCAATAATGGCGGCACGTCGATCCATGAAATGGGCGGCGCACGCATGGGCAACGATCCCGCAATATCGGTGCTCAACAAATGGAGCCAGTCGCACGACGTGCCCAATCTGTTCGTCACCGACGGCGCTCAGATGAGTTCGTCTGCCTGCCAGAACCCGTCGCTGACCTACATGGCGCTCACCGCCCGCGCTTGCGATCATGCGGTCTCGTTGCTTCGTTCCGGCATTCTATAGTTTCGTCGGAGATCGTTCTGCGTGGACGAGGATGCGCTGAGGTTCCGAACGGCTCGACGCGTTTCGTCGGCACGTTTCCAGGACGGCAGGTCCTGGGACCCGCTGCAGACCGTCGATCTGCTCCCAGTCCAAGGGTGGTCGCTTCCAACTTCCCTATGACAATATGTCGTCGACGATTGGGTTAGCCAGCGTGCCGATCGAGCCAACGGATATCTCCACCACGTCGCCCGGCACCATGTACAGCGGCGGCACACGCTTGTCGCCGACTCCCCCCGGGGTTCCCGTGGCAATAACGTCGCCCGCCGAGAGGGCGGTAAAGGTCGAGCAATATTCGACGATGGCTGGAATATCCCAGATCAGGTCCGAAATCGGCTGGTCCTGGACAAGGTTTCCGTTGAGTCGGGTCTGAACGCGCTGTGCTGGTAGGTCGCCCACCTCATCGAGGGTGACCAGGGCGGGTCCGAAGGCGGCAGTTGCCGGAAAGTTCTTTCCGGGAGTGAACTGGATGTTGTGACGTTGCCAATCGCGAACCGATCCGTCGTTGAAGACCGAATAACCCGCGACATGGGTAAGTGCATTGGTCCGGCAAATGCGGCGGCCCGGGCGCCCGATAACGATCGCAAGTTCCCCTTCATAATCGAAGCGGGTGCTTTCGCGCGGTCGGACCAGCGGCGCGCGATGCCCGACCAAGGTGTCGGCCCAGCGCGTGAAGATCGCCGGATGCGCCTTTTGCTCGCGCCCCGTTTCCGCGACGTGTGTTGCGTAGTTCAGCCCGACGCACAGAATCTTGTCAGGATTGGGGATTACCGGCAACAGTTGCACCGACATGATGTCGAACCGGGCGCCATCCTTCAACGCGCCAAGACTGCCGCGATCGAGCGCGCTTCTGAGGTCGCGTGGCCCGCTAGGATCACCGCCCAGATCTACGATTGAATCGCCGGCCAGTCGTCCGAAGCTATTCGCGCCGTCCGGGCGGGTGAAGCTGACATAGCGCATGGGCAATTGTCCTTTCGTTGTTCGGCTTTCTTGCACCTGTGCGCATCATCAGTCCCGGTTTCGTCAGAGAAGTGGAGCGGGATTCCACTCGCGCAGGAATTTGAAGCGCTTCTCGGCCGCGGCAAGCGCATAGATATCCTTGTCGGAGATGCCCCAGCGATCGATCCGGTTTGCGGGCCAGATCCAATCTTCGGGGGTTCCGACCCGATGGTCCTCGGCGACCAGTTCGACCGCAGTGGAGAATTCGATCACGGGTCCGAATGGCGCCACATAGTACGCATACACATTTGCCCCGGGGCCGTGACGTCCTGGGCCCCACGCCGGGACCATCGCGTGGTCGCGCAAGCGGCCGATGCCGCGCATGACCGCGTCGATATCCTCCATCTCGAACGCGATATGGTTGAGGCTGGAATATCCGGCACGGGCAAAGGCGGTGGCATGGTGGCTTTCATTGCAGCGGACAAACACCATTCCGAGGGTGCGATCCGACACGCGGAAGCCGAGCACCTCTTCGACTGCATGACCGCTCTGTTCGGCGTCGGTCGAGTTGAACACCACATGCGCGAGCTTCACGGGCAGATCGGAGCCGACAAGCGGAGGCGCGGTGACGCTGTCGATAAGAAACCGGAAGATTTCGCCCTCGGGTAGCTCGACTACAATGCCGTGGCCGCCACCCGGATCCGATGACTCCACCGGCGCTGCGGGCCAGCATGCCGCGACGATGTTGCGGATCAACGATGAGAGTTCAGGTGCGGTGCAGGTGAACGTGACCGAACGGACAAATTCGTCTGGCGATTGCGACAGCCCGACCAGATAAGGTGAGGGCCCTGAACCGCGCAGATAAAGCCCCGCGTCGTGCTGCGTGGCATGGGTCATACCCCAGATGTCGACCATGAACCGGGCTGCTGCAGCCGGATCCGGCAGTGCCAGCTCTATGCTGCGCAGCATCATGAGGATTGTGCCGCCGCGAGGCCCGCACAGGCAAGACCGGCCAGGGCACATGCCTCATCGAGATCGCCGGTGTCACCACTGATCCCGACCGCGCCGATGATCTCCCCCGCCGCATCGTAGATGAGAACGCCGCCGGGCGAAAAGGCGATGTCGCCCTTTACCACGGCAGAGAGGCTGGCGAAGAACGCCTGATTTTCCTTTGCGCGTTCGGCTAGCTGGCGGGTGTTTACCCCCATTCCAAGCGCACCTTTGGCCTTCGCCCGCGCGATGTCGAACCGAAACAGGCTCGCCCTGTCTTCCTTGGCAAATACAACCGGATGACCGCCCCGGTCGAGTACGATCACGGCAAGCGGCTGCATGTTTCGCGTGCGTGCCTCGGCAAGGGCCCCGTCGATGATCTGCCGCGCCTGAGCCAAGGTTAAGGTCATGTCATGGTCTCCAACGGTTTGCCCATCATTCGGTCGCGTCGCTTAAGCAAATCCGCGCCGTCCCCGGTCGCAGTGCCGAACACATAGTGATCGGGGCGCACCAGCGCGGCGCCCGCACCGCGCGCACCCAGCCAGTTCATAACGGCGCCTCCGTCTGCCAACGTGTCCGCGACAATCTGCGGTGTGTGAGTTGGCTGCCTCACGACGGCATCGCTGCGGACGAACAAGCGCCAGCCGCCTCCCGTTGCATCGTCGAGCTTGCGGCCGTTCGCCAGCAGCGGCTGAATGAAGCGCTCCCCAGCACCAAGGGTGTCTCGCGCGATCAACCCGCCGGTGAGCGGGGGGATGAGGTCCGCTGCGGTCTCTCCCTTTCGCTGATGTGCTGCCGCGCGGACACGGACGTCGCGCGCCGCAGCGCGACCAGCGTCCAGCTCGCAGATATAGCGTCCCGCTTCGACCGCGGCGCCGATGACCGTGCGTACATGGGTGTCACGCTCGATCTGATAGCTCACCAAAATCGCTGGACCGGCTTCGCCCTTTGCGATTGCCGCAATTTTCCAGGCCAGGTTTGCGACGTCACGCATGCCGTGACACATCCCCTGGCCGAAAAAGGGGGGCGTCTGGTGCGCCGCGTCCCCGGCCAGGAAGATGTTGCCGCGCTGCCAATGTTCCGCGGCCAACGCATGGAAGCGATAAGTCGCCGCCCGGATAACCCTGTGCGGTACGCCGGCCAAGTAGGGCGACAGCAACGCCCGGACCGTCTCGTCCCGCGTCATGACGCAGTCCCGCTCGCCCGGGAGCAGCATAAACTCCCAGCGGCGGTGGTTGCCGCGCCCGGGAACGAGAGTCGCGGGCCGCCGTGGATCGCAAAGCATCACCGAAAGCCGTTGCAAATTCGCGTCGGCTGGCATGCCGCCAACCGGCGGAAAGCGGATCGGGCCTTCGACCTCTGCGTCGACGACCAGCCATGGCTCATCGAAATCCAGATCGTCCAACCGGATACCCAGCGCCTTCCGGACTGGGCTGTGCGCGCCGTCGCACGCGATCAGCCAGCGCGCGGAGACCGTGGCCGCACCGTTCGCGCCACCGATGTCCAGTTCGACTCGATCCTGCCGCTGGCGGAGCGCGAGAAACACGGTCCCAAGAAGAAGATCGACGCAGGGGATTGACGCTGCGCCTTCGCGCAGGAGCTGCTCGAGTTCGGGCTGATAGAAGAAATAGTCGTTCGACCATCCGAACGGCTTCGGCCCGCCGTGGGCTGCCATATAGCGAATAACGTTGCCATCGGCACCGACATGCAGGTGTCCGTCGGCGGCCTGCAGGTAGGGAGCGATCCTGTCGCTTATGCCCGCGCTCTGGAACAGGCGCAGCATCTCGTGGTCCACATGCACAGCGCGGGGCAGGGGGTAGGGGGCGACGTCTCTTTCCACCACCACCGTACGCAGGCCGGCGCGACCCAGGAGATTCGCCGCCAGTGCTCCGACCGGGCCGCAGCCGACAATGGCGACGTCGTAGCTCCCGGCATTCATTCCGGTCATTGCCTGCAGTCTCCAACCGGGGGCGATCTCGGTGCCGTTCCGCAAGCCGGTTGACCGCACGCCAGATACTAAGTCAAATTATGATATTGACCCACGTGGACAAATTTTCCGATGACCTTGGATCCCCAGCAGCTGTTCGTCCTGCTTGCCATCGCGCGGCATGGTTCGTTCGGTCGGACCGCAATCGCGCTCGGTCAGTCCCAGCCCACACTGTCGAACAACATTGCGCTTTTGGAGCGAAAGCTGGGCGTGAAACTACTTGAGCGAAGCCGACGTGGCTCGAAGCTCACCACATATGGGGAAATTCTCGTGCGGCGGACCGAGGGGATTGCGGCGATTCTCAACGACGCCGAGGCCGAGGTGCGGAACTTCGATTCGGCGATCGCCGGGCCGTTGCGCGTCGGAGCGACGCCGGGCGCACTGCCGACGTTGCTGCCGCAGACACTTGCGCGGCTCGGATCCGTCCCGGGCGCCCGCATCGTCGAGGTGGTGGAGGGGCTCGATCACGCATTGACGCAGGATTTGCGGACCGGTCGGCTCGATATCTTTGTCGGCCCGGTGCGCGAGAATCTGACGGGGCATTCGGACATTGTCGAGCACGTGCTGCTCGAGGATCCGTTCTGCATCGCGGTCCCGCCCGACAATGGTCTGGCAGAGCGTGACTGCATCCAGCTGAATGAACTCGGTGATGCGCAATGGGTGCTGCCGCGTGAAGGCAGCACCTATCGCCGGCATGTCGAAGCGATGTTTCTCACGGCTGGCGTCCCGTGGCCGGCACACGCGGTTTACGCCAACTCGCTGCCGCTTTTGGAGGCGATGATTGCGTCCGGGGGTTATGTCACGTTCGTGTCGCCGTTGCAGCTCAGGTTCCCCGTCGCCGGTTTCAGGATTCTGCGACTCGTTCACGGAAACCGAAGGGCGATCGGGTATAAGGTGCGACGGTCGGCCAAGCCCTCGCACCTCGCGGACCGGTTCGTCGATCTGCTGATTGAGATCGCCGACGAGATCGCCCGCGATCCGGCATTCGTCCGGTTGGGCGGCCGTGGCCGAACGGGTTTGGCGGGAGCGGACGCAACAGAATAAGGTCGCGTGCCCTCACTTGCAAAGCGAGGTCAGCCTTCTCGCTTTCCGCTCGCTCCTGAAAGGAATAACCGCACGCAAAACGCCACATGCGCCTCGATCTGTGCTGGTCCATCGTGGATGCTCGATCCATATAATGCCCGGCTGACTTCCCCGGCGAGGGTGAGATCGAGGAACGCCCAGGCCAGCCGCTCGGAGTCGCCCGTCTGCAAGGTGCCGGTCAGATTCCAAGCTTCAAACCGCTCGATCAGTACGTTCAGGATCGGACGGGTTGCAAGGCGCGGCCACAGCGCTCGCGCTTCGGCATGCGCCGGCCCCTCAACAATCGCCATGCGTCCCACAAACAGCGCCTCGTCTTCTAGGATCCAGGTGAGCGCCGCCGTCGCGAAGCGATTGAGCCAGGCCTCGGGACCAAGATCGCCGATCGCCTGCCAGTCGATGCGTTCGTGCCAGCGAGTAGCGACGCGGGCGATGACGGCCTCGAACAGCGCCTGCTTGCTGGGAAAATGTCGAAAAATCGTCGCCTTGGAGATGCTGAACTCGCTGGCGATGCGGTTGGTGCTGGCGCGGTCATAGCCAGCCCGCATGAACTCGACCTGCGCCGCATCCAGAATGCGCGCGACGACGCTGTCGGCGTCGCGCCGAATAATCTCTTTTGCTGCGATATCGGTCATGTTATCAAAACCACATGGTTTCGATAATGTCCGGAGAGGTCAAATGTCCAACGCATATGTTTTGAATGTCTGGTACATGGCGGCATGGCAAGAAGAGGTCGACGCAACCGATATGGTTACGCGCACCTTGCTCGACCGGAACTGGCTGATCTACCGGGCCGAAGATGGCGGCTATGCGATGCTGCTCAATCGCTGTCCGCATCGATTCGCTCCGTTGAGCCGGGGCCGGCGCGAGGGTGATCTGATCGAATGTGGCTATCACGGCCTGCGCTTTGATCGCACCGGAACATGCGTTCACAATCCGTTTTCCGATTTGATTCCGCCCAATGCCTCGATCCCGACCTATCCTGTCGTCGCGCGGAACGGTATTATCTGGTTCTGGCCCGGTGATGCGGGTGCGGCGGACGAATCGCTGATCCCTGATTATTCGATCCTCGATGATCCGGCGCCGATGGTTCGCAAGCGGACGCGGATGGAAGCAAATTACGAGTTGCTGGCCGACAATCTTCTGGACCTGAGCCATGTCGAGTTCGTCCATCGCAACTCGTTCCGCTCCGGCGGGGCGATGCTGAAGGGCGAGCACAAGGCCTACACCGACGAACAGGGTGCGATCTGGTCATGCTGGTCGATGACCAACGTTCCGGCGCCGCTTTTCGCGACGGCGCTGGCCGATGTGCCGACGGACCGGTGGACCAACATGCGCTGGAACGCCCCCGCGAGCCTCTATCTTGAGGTTGGCGCCGCACCGACCGGCTGCCCGCGCGATGAATCGCCGGTACAGCCGCTGCGCAATCCGCATATCGTGACGCCCGAGACTCAGACCTCGTCCCACTATTTCTACAATCACAAGCCGGGGGAAGAAGCTGCCGCGCTGGCAACTCAAGTGTTCGAGAATGAAGACCGACCGATGCTGGAGGCGGTGCAGCGCGAGATGGGGGACGCGCAATTCTGGGACCTGCGACCGGTGATCCTCAACGTGGACAGCGCCGCGGTGCGCGCACGCCGCCACCTGATGAAGCTGCGACGCGAAGAGGCCGCGCGTCGCGGTGACAGCGCCGTTCCCGACCTCGCTGCTGCGGAATAGGGCGGCGGACGCGGGCAGTGGGACCGCCACTGCCCGCGTCGCTTTGCCGCGCTCGCGTCTGGACTTGTCGCGCACTGCCGTTCGCGCGTTCTGGCGTTGACCCCTTTGCTTCAACCGGTTTTCTGGAGGCACTTCAAGGAGAGTGCCATGCCGACGATCGGCCACCGACGTTATGTTGCCGCGCTGCTGCCGTTCGACAGCGAGATGAAGATCGACGAGCAGGGCTATCGGCGGTTCATCCGTCACTTCGCCGATGATCCCCGTTTTTGCGAGCAGGGTGGCTTGTGCGTGAACCCGGAGGCGGGAGAAATCTTCTACCTCACCCGGGAGGAAAAGCGGCGCGTCCTCGAAATCGCGATGGAGGAAGCGCATGGCAAGCTGCCGATCATCAGCGGTACCTGGGCGCTGACCACCGACGAGATGGTCGAGACGGCGCGCGACTGCAAAGCGCTGGGCGTCGACGGCATATTCGTCACCCCACCGGGCGGAGCCCAGGATGTGACGTCCTGCTGGGATGCCGACATGTACCCGGAAATCTGGGGTGACACGATCAAGGCTCAGGATCGCGCGGTTGATCTCCCGATCGTGACCCATCCTGTTTCCGGCTCGGACTTCCCCTTCTACCCCGGGCTTCCGGTGCAAGCGACGGTCGCATTGTGCCGCGAAATTCCCAACATCGTCGGGTGGAAGATGACGTACATGTACGACGGCTACAAGATCGTCGCTAATGCATTGCGTCAGATGGACCGACCGGTCGCGGTGATGGGGGCGCTTGCCTCGCGCTTCCACGAATATCGTGCGAATGAGTTGTTCGACGGGACGCTAAGCGGGTTCTGGAACTTCGCACGCGATCCGATGCTCGATCATCTCGCGGCGTGGGACCGGGGCGACTATCCCGCCGCGAGTGCGGTATGGAAGAGCGGGCTGGTGAAGCTGCACGAATATGTTGCGGACATGGGCCGGCTGCACATCCGCTACAAAACCGCGACTTGGCTGGCCGGCCTGATCCCGTCGCCCTTCATGCGGGCGCCGATGCCCAAACCCAAGCGCGCTGAGGTCGACACGCTGTACACGCTGCTGAAGGGCGCCGGCATTCCGACCATCGACCGGTCGGAACTGGATTTGGTGCCGTGACTGGTGCGCCGTCGCCTGAGCTCGGTGGGCTGAGCAGGCGGCTGCTGCTCGGTGCGGTCGGGGGCGGGGCCGTGGCGCTGGCGCTGTCGGGATGCGGCAGCGAAGGCGACGGCGCGCGCAAAGCATCGGTCGGCTTTCTCGACCGGCTCGCCGACCTGACAATCCCGGCGACGGACACGCCGGGTGCCAATGCGGTAGGTGCCGGCGGATTTGCCGAGCGCGCTCTGGTCAGCGGCCTGTTCGGCGGTTCGGCCGCATCGGTTGGCATGGTCGAAGCAGCGTTGGACAAGGCAGGTGGGGTCGGCTTCATGCGTGCGCCCGCCGAGCGCCAGGCGCTGATGTTGGCCGATCTCGACCGCCGCGTATTTGCCGATCCCCGCCCGCAGGATGACGTCGCAAAGGCGTGGCGGAGCGTCAAGCAGGCGATCATCTACTCTTACTACACCAGCGAGGTAGGTGCGTCTGTCGAGCTTCGCTACGAACTCGTTCCCGGCCGCTACGACCCCGACATCCCGCTCACGGATGGCGAACGATACCTATCGAACAATTGGATGGCGAACCTCGGCTGATGGTGGATGTGACGGATTTCGATGCGATCGTTGTGGGATCCGGTATCACCGGCGGATGGTCGGCGAAGGAGCTTTGCGAGGCCGGCCTGAAGGTGCTGATGATCGAGCGCGGTCGGTCGATCGAACACCAAAGCGGGTACACGACTGAGACTGCGGCGCCATGGGAGCTGCCCTATCGCGGCCTGGGCGATCCCGCAGAATTAGAACGCGAGCAGCCTGTGCAGCGCAAGTTGTGGCAGGTGAACGAGTGGAACAAGCAGTATTTCGTCAACGATCGCGAGAATCCATATCAGACTGCCGGCGCTCCCTTCACCTGGTTCCGCAGCCATCAGCTTGGCGGGCGCTCGCTTGTCTGGGGACGTCAGTCGTTCCGTTGGTCGGACTATGACTTTGGCGCGAACAAGGCTGACGGACACGGCACGGACTGGCCGATCCGCTACGCCGACATGGATCGCTGGTATTCACATGTCGAGAGCTTCATCGGTGTCTCGGGCACGCGCGAGGGGCTGCCGCAGCTGCCTGATGGCGAGTTCCAGCCGCCGATACCGCTGAACGCGGCGGAAACGCGCGTGAAGGCTGCAGTCGAGCGGGCATTTCCGGGGCGCAAGATGATCCCGGGGCGTCCCGCCAATCTGACCCGAAAGATCGGCGATCGTGGGCCGTGTCAGTATCGCGGGATTTGTAGTCGCGGTTGTTCGTACGGGGCCTATTTCTCCTCCCAATCCTCGACGCTGCCTGCGGCTCGGGCGACCGGCAATCTGACGTTGCTTACAGATACCGCCGTTGAATCGATTGTCTTTGATCCCACAACGAACCGCGTGACCGGCGTCCGGACTATCGACGCGAATACAAAGGCACACAGGTCGTTTACTGCGCGGATGGTGTTTGTGAATGCCGGCGCCTTCAACAGCGTCGCGCTGCTGCTGCGATCGCGTAGCGAACGGTTTGCAAACGGGCTCGCGAACTCGAGCGGCGTGCTCGGCCGGTACATCATGGATCACGCCGTTGCGATGGCGGCACGTGCAATCGTACCCGGGATTGCCGACCGGACCTATTATGGAAATCGGCCGAACAACGCGATCATTCCCCGCTTTCGCAACATTGGCGACGACAAGGCGCCGTTCCTGCGCGGATATACTTATCAGGGCGGGGCAGTCCGACGAGGCTGGCGCCGAGGCGGCGACATGGCGGGGACCGGCGATGCGCTCAAGGATACGCTGGGCGATCCGGGCGGCTGGGTGCTGTCGCTGACGGCGTTTGCCGAGACATTGCCTTACGCGGAAAACCGCATCACGCTCGACAAGGCGGTCGATTCATTGGGCCTACCCCAGCTCAAGATCGCGTTCGACTTTCGCGAGAATGAATATGCTGCGCTCCGCGATGCCGAGACGGAGGCGCGTCGAATGCTGGAAGCGGCCGGGGCAAAGGTGATCGCGAGTTCGCACCAGCCGGGAGCAGGGGGAACGTCAGTGCATGAGATGGGTGGTGCCCGCATGGGCAACGATCCCGCTACATCCGTGCTCAACGCATATAATCAAGCGCACGACGCGCCTAATCTGTTCGTGACCGATGGCGCCGCGATGTCTTCTTCGGCCTGCCAGAATCCGTCCCTGACCTATATGGCGCTGACCGCGCGCGCCTGCGCGAACGCGGTGTCGATGCTCAAGGAGGGGCGGCTGTGATGTGGTCCTCGGACGCACAGGCCTGCCTGTCGTGGTGAGACTGGGACTGATCGGAGGCGGGCCGGGGGCCTTTATCGGGCCGGTGCACCGGATCGCTGCTGAGATGGATCGCGAGATTCAGCTGGTCGCAGGTGTATTCAGCAGTGATCCGGCGCGATCGCGCGCGGCCGGCCAGGGTTTTGGCATCGACCCGGCGCGCGCTTATGGCAGCCTCGAGGCGCTGATCGCGGGCGAACGCGACCGGCCAGATGGCGTTCAGATGGTAGCCATCACCACTCCCAACCATCTCCATTTCGCGATGGCCAAGACCGCGTTGGAAGCTGGTATTGCGGTGATGAGCGACAAGCCGGCCACCGCGACGTTGGCCGAAGCGACCGCGCTTGAGCAGATCGTCGCGCGGACCGGCACGCCCTATCGGTTGACCTACACCTATACCGGCTATCCGATGGTGCGCGAGATGCGAGCGCGCATCGCGGCTGGCGCGATCGGTAAGATTCGAAAGTTTGTCGTCGAGTATTTGCAGGGTTGGCTCGCCGATCCGATCGAAGGTGATAACAAGCAGGCGGCGTGGCGGGTCGATCCGGCGCGCGCGGGGATCGGCGCGTGCATCGGTGACATCGGGGTGCACGGCTTCAACCTCCTCGAATTCGTTACCGGTGAGAAGGTGGCGTCGCTCAACGCCGATCTCGTCACGGTGGTCGATGGTCGCACGCTCGACGACGATTGCACGGTGGGATTGCGTCTAGATGGCGGGGCGCACGGGATACTGCTGGCTTCGCAGATTGCGACCGGCGAGCGCAACACGCTGCGGATCCGCGTCTATGGCGCGACTGGCAGTGTCGAATGGACCCATGACGCATGTGATCAGTTGCGAATCGGCGATGCCAACGGGACCGTCACGACTCTGTACGCGGGGGGCGGTGCGCTTGGCGCCGATGCCCGGGCCGCCGCCCGGCTGCCTGCCGGCCATCCGGAGGGGTATCTGGAGGCGTTTGCCAATCTCTATCGCGACTTCGCGGGGTTGCTGAACGACCGGGACGCGCCGCTGCTGCCAGGCATTGAAAGCGGTCTGCGGTCAATGGCGTTCGTGGATACGGCGGTCCGCCACAACGGAGCCGGCTGGGTCGATCTGACGATTTGAGGAGCGCGCGATGAAGACGTTGAAGGGACCGGGCATCTTCCTCGCCCAATTTGCGGGCGATACCGCGCCGTTCAATTCGCTCGACAGCATTGCGGCCTGGGTTGCGTCGCTCGGCTATACGGGCATCCAGATTCCAAGCTGGGACAAGCGCCTGTTCGACCTCGACCGCGCGGCGGAGAGCCAGGACTATTGCGACGAGGTGGCCGGCATCGCCGCGTCGCACGGCCTCGCCATCACCGAGCTGTCGACGCATCTCCAGGGGCAGCTGGTCGCTGTCCACCCGGCCTATGATGCGCAGTTCGACGGCTTCGCGGCCGAGCATGTGCGCGGCAATCCGGTCGCGCGGCAGGAATGGGCGGTGGATCAGGTCAAGAAGGCGGCAACCGCCAGCCGTCGCCTTGGCCTCACCGCCCATGCGAGCTTCTCCGGCGCGCTCGCCTGGCCCTATGTCTATCCCTGGCCGCAGCGTCCGGCGGGCCTGATCGAGGATGCGTTCGACGAGCTGGCGCGGCGGTGGAAGCCGATCCTCGACCATTTCGACCATGAGGGCGTCGATATCGGCTACGAGATCCATCCAGGCGAGGATCTGCACGACGGCGTGACGTTCGAGATGTTCCTCGAGCGCGTCGGCAACCATCCGCGCGCCAACATCCTCTACGACCCCAGCCATTTCGTGCTGCAGCAGCTCGATTATCTGGCGTTCATCGACATCTACCACGCGCGGATCAAATGCTTCCACGTCAAGGACGCCGAGTTTCGGCCGAGCGGGCGGGCAGGGGTCTATGGCGGCTATCAGAGCTGGGTCGACCGTCCCGGCCGCTTCCGCTCCCTGGGTGACGGACAGGTCGATTTCGGCGGGATCTTCTCGAAGATGGCGGCGTACGACTTTGCCGGCTGGGCCGTGCTCGAATGGGAATGCGCGCTCAAGCATCCCGAACAGGGTGCAGCCGAGGGCGCCCCGTTCATCGACCGCCACATCATTCGGGTGACCGAGCACGCGTTCGACGATTTCGCGGCCGGCGGGGCGGATCGCGCGGCCAACCGTGCGCTGCTGGGGCTGATCTAATCGGTTCGTAGCGCCGATGCGTCGGCAAGCGAGCGAATGCCGCCTGCCAGGAAACGCAGGGCGGGTGCATAGCCGCTGCGCAAATCATTGCTATCCAGCCGCCCTCCGGAGAACCGGTCGATCAGCCCGGACGCGGCGAACAGTCCCATGATGATCGATACCGTGTGAACATAGGCTCGAACGGCCAGATCTTCATCGAGCCCCGGTACTGCGACCTGAAGCCTGCTGATGAACAGGCGGCCGACTGCACCGAAATACTGCTCGCCCAGAGCCGACCAGCGCGAATTCTGCGCAGTCACCGCGATCACATGCGCATAGGCCCGCCAGCCGGGTTCGCCGGTTTCCAGCAGGTCGAGATATGGATGTATGAAGGCTTCGAGCAGCCCGACGAGATCGTCCGGCGCCACCAGCGTCATTGCTGCGAGGCGGTTCGCGTTCAGCTCGTCCGCCCGGCGTGCGATGACTGCCGCGAACAGGCTTTCCTTCGTGGCGAAATGATAGGTGAGCAGCCCCAGCAGCACCGCGGCCCGGTCCGCCACCAGCCGCATGGAAACGCCCTCAAATCCCTGCTCTGCGAAGCATTGTTCGGCCGCATCAAGGATCTGCTGCTTCGTTCGCATCCCTTTGGCGTTGGGATTTGAGGACGCCCGCACAGCGCGTTCGAGTGTTGTGGTGGTCAATCAGGCAGCTTTCCAAGCGGGGGCGGCCGATGCCGACCGCCCCAGTGAACCGTCAAACGGGCTGAACCGCGCGTTGCAGAATCCGGCGTTCCATGGCCAGATGTGCCGCGACCTTCTCGAAGCCGTTGTCATCGCTGACCTGGTGCCCCTCCCATTCGCTCGAAATCGAGCCGCGATAGCCGCCTGCGACGAAAATGGGCAGAATTGCTTCATAGTCGATCGACGGATCCTCACCCGTTGTCTCGTCCACGCCATAGAACTTTCCGTGGATATGCACGGTTTGTGGCATGATTTCGAGCCAGTTGGTCAACGGTTGACGGCTGAACAAGCCAAAGATGATCGATACATCGACCGCATGAACCTCGTCATGGCCTTTCGCTTTTGCCCAATCGAGGAATTTGGCGCGCCGCTTGAACGGCTCCATCTGCTCTTCCCAGATCTCAAGCGCGTGGTCGACCATGCCCTGATCGATTCCGCGCCATTTAAAATAGTCCTTGTACGCGGGCGGCACCGAGCGGGCCGATGCACCGAAATCGGGGATGAAGCCGAGATAGGGGGAGCCCACCCGCTCATAAGTCTCGCGGTAAGCGATCACATCGGGGTGGTCGATGCTGTGCGGCGCATGGATCTCGAGGCCAAGACGGACGTCGAGCTTCTCGGCAAGAGGCGCGAGCTTGGCGACCACTTCCGGGGTGGCGGCATATTGGAAACGCGCAACTGGAAAGCCCAGCTTGGCCGCGGCTTCGATTTGGCGGGCGTGATAGGCGACCGATTCATCGAAGGTCATCGGGCGGTTGCGGTCGATCAGAGCATCGGCGTTGATCGCGAGGCAGGTCGGGGTAAGCCCGGTTTCTGCAATCAGGCCCTTGAACCAGTCGGCGAACGCATCGGTCACGACCGGAAAGCCCCTTACGCTCTGGAACCCGACGATCTCGATGCCGGGGCCAAGATTGCGGGCGGCAACCTCACGCACCAGCCCCTCGAGGTCGTACCGCCGCGAGTGAAACTCGTTGGTGAAGCTGTAGAGGGTCGAGCCGAGCGTGATGCCGGCAGTGTCGCTGTGCGTTGCGTCCATCACTTCAACTCCATCTTGCGGGTCCAGCGCACGGCGCGGCGCAATCCACGGATATAGGGGGGGTAGATGCTGAGGGTGACCTGGACATCATAGTCGCGGCCACGCTCCAGTCCGGGAAGCTGCGCGGCGATGGTCGCGGTGTCGGGCACCCACCAGAACTGGTCGGTCTTGCTGGGTAGTTCGGATACCGGCAACCGCGTCCCGTCGAGTTCAAAGTCGATCCCGTCCAGGGCGACCGGCGCGCCGTCGATCAGAACTTCGTCCAGTTCGACATTGGATAGCGGAATGGCGCGGTACCAGGGCAGCCTGAGGCCGAGGGTGAAGCCGTCCCGAGCTGCGCGCAGGCTGTCCGGCTCGATGACCTTGTCTAACATCATTGCTGTATTCTCCTTCGGCAAGGCAGCGCGTCCGAGCGGGGCGCTCTGCTGCACAGGTCGATTGGCTTGTCCGCATCTGCGGCCCAACTGACCGTTACCGCGCATGCGCTCGCAGCATCAACGGGGCAGTCCATGCTGTTCTTGACCGCTGCTTCGCACAAAGTTGTCTGCCCCCGAAAATCGCCAATTAGCGCGTGAATGCAGCGTGTTCCGTGTGTCATCAGCGGCTCGAGAACGCCGTTCAGCGTGCCCGATATCGGGTTAGAATCGACAGGAGATCATGTGCGCAAACTCGCATTCGTAACCGGGGCCGCCAGCGGGATCGGACAGGGGATCGCGGTGGCGCTCGCCCACGCCGGATATGACGTCGCGATCAATTACAGCCGCAACGACGAGGGGGCGGCCCAGACGGCGGCGCGGATCGCGGAGGCCGGGGCCAGAACCCTGACGATCAAGGCCGATGTGAGCGACGAGGCGCAGGTCGTGGACATGATCGCCACGCTGGAATCGCAGTTCGGGGACCGGCTCGACCTGCTCGTCAATAATGCCGGAACCACCATCTCGACGCCCCCGAACAAGTTCGATCAGGTTGACGTCGCCGAGTTCGACCGGGTGTTCGCGGTGAATGTGCGCGGCACGTTTCTTGTGACGAAGCACGCCGTTCGTCTGTTGCGCGCAGCCGATCGCGCAGATGTGATCAACACCGCCAGCATCGTCGGCCTGCGGCCGGGTCCGCAGCCATTGCCCTATTCGGCAAGCAAGGCGGCGATCGTATCGATGACCCAAACGCTCGCGGGCGCACTGGGGCCGAACATTCGCGTCAACGCGCTCGCGCCCGGCTGGCTGGAAGGTGAATGGATGGAGGGGGCGCTTGGCAGCAATTACGAGCGGCTGATGGAGCGCCGCGCGAAGGCGACCCCGCTGGGGCGCTGTGCGACCGTCGACGACGTTGCTGAAACCGCAGTGTCGATCGCCACGGGTATGCGGTTCATGAGCGGCCAGGTCTTCGTGATCGACGGCGGCTTCGCGGCGGTGACCTGACATGGCGGGCGCACCAATGGATGGAGTCGTGCCGTTCCCGGATGACTTTGCGGCCAAATATCGTGCCGCGGGCTACTGGCGCGATGAAGCGATGCGCGACGTGTTTGCGCGCTGGTGCGCGACCTTCGCGGACCGCATCGCGCTTCGCGATGCCGAGCGTGCGGTCAGCTATGCTGAGCTTGACGCGCGATCGACCAATCTTGCGCTTAACCTGCTCGACCTAGGCATCGCGCCGCGCGACCGCGTGGTCGTGCAGCTTCCGAACGTCATGGAGTTCGCCTATCTGCATTTCGCGCTGCAAAAGATCGGAGCCATTCCGGTACTGGCGCTGCCGCCGCACCGCTATCGCGAGATGAGCTTCTTCGCGCAGGTTTCGACCGCCGTTGCGGCGTTCACCCCGGTTGCGCATCGCGAATTCAGCTACGTCGACATGATCGCGCGCATCCGTGCTGAAGCGCCGCACCTGCGGCATCACGTGGTGCTGGGGCAGGCGGAAGCGGCCGTTATCTCGCTCGAGGAACTCATCGAGCGTCCGGCTACGCGCCACGCGGCGTCGCTGGAGCGCATCGCGATCGATCCCGATCTGCCGGCCGTATTCCTGCTCTCGGGCGGCACCACGGGCATCCCGAAGCTGATCCCGCGCACGCATAACGACTACGTCTTCAACTCCGAGCTGGCGGTTTCGGTCTGTGACGTCGGACCGGATAGCGTGCTGCTCGACATCCTGCCGATCGGGCACAATCTCCCGCTAGCCTGTCCCGGACTGCAGGGATTTCTGTCGCGCGGCGCGAGCGTAGTGCTCCACACCAGCACTGCGCCCGAGGCTATCTTCCCGCTTATCGACCGCTACGGGGTGACGCATATTCATGCCGTGCCCGCTTTGTTGATACGCTGGACCGAGAGCCCGTTGAGTCAAAGCCACGACCTGGGATCCGTCCGCGTGATCCAGAGCGGTGGCCAGCGGCTGCAACCTGAAGTCCGTCGTCGCACAGCGCGCACGTTTCGAAACGTCATCGTGCAGGAGAATTTCGGCATGGCCGAAGGGCTGCTGATGTTCGTGCGCCTCGACGACCCGGAAGATGTCCGCATGGAGACGGTCGGGCGCCCCATCTGCCCCGACGACGAGGTGCTGATCCTTGGCGAGGACGATCTGCCCGTGGCCGACGGGGAGGTGGGCGAGCTTTGCTGCCGCGGCCCATACACATTGCGTGGCTATTATCGCGCCGATGAGCACAACCGCCGCGCGTTCACGCCGGACGGCTTTTATCGCTCGGGCGACCTGATGCGGCGTCATCCGTCCGGCAATTACATGGTCGAGGGACGGAAGAAGGACCTGATCAACCGCGGCGCGGAAAAGATCAGCGCGGAAGAGATCGAGGAACTGATCCTGCGGCACCCGGCGGTACTCAACGCGGCGTGCGTGCCGATCCCTGACCCCCTCATGGGCGAACGCAACTGCGCATGCGTCATCCTGCGTGAGGGGCAGCTGCTCGACCTTGCGGAACTGAATGCCTTTCTCGAAACCTTCGAACTCGCGCGGTTCAAGCTGCCCGAGCGGCTGGAGTTGTTCGCAAACTTCCCGCTCAGCAATTTCGGCAAGGTTTCAAAGAAGGATCTGGTGGCGAGCGTCGTGGCGCGCATGGACGGTGCAGCATGAGCCGGCTCGTCGCAGTCGAGCGGCGCGACGGTATCGGGATCGTCACGCTGGCCGATCCCGATCGCCGTAACCTGCTGTCGATCGACATGTGCGCGACCCTTTCATCGGCCATCGCGGACCTCGGCGCGGATCCGGAAATCCATGCAGTTGTCATCACCGGTGCCGGCAGCGCTTTCTGTGCTGGCGCCGACCTTTCCGATCTGACCGCGGCGGCGTCCGACCCTGTGTCGCTGGAGCCGGTCTATCGATCGTTCCTGGATGTTGCTGCCTGTCCATTGCCGACCATCGCAGCGATCAACGGGCCTGCCGTCGGCGCGGGGATGAATCTGGCGTTAGCCTGCGACATGCGTATCGCAGCGCAAGGGGCGTGGTTCGATACGCGCTTCCTGCAGATCGGCCTCCATCCCGGTGGCGGGCATGGCTGGATGCTGTTGCGCGCTGTCGGTTGGGCAGAGGCCAGCCGCCTGCTCCTCACCGGCCCGCGCGTCGGAGCCGCCGAAGCAGAGGCGATCCGCCTCGTTCAGCGCCTCGTCGCGGGTGAACAGCTGCTCGACGAGGCCATCGCGCTGGCCAAGGGCGCAGCCGCGCTGCCGCGCGAGTTGCTGGTTCGGACCAAGCACAGCCTGCATCTCGCGGCGGCGAGTTCGCACGCAGCCGCCGTGGCGCATGAGACCGAGCAACAGGCGTGGTCGCTGCACCAGCCGGCGTTTGCCGAACGGGTCAGCCGGATGTATCGGACGGTGAGCGGGCAATGACATCCGCGCCGCCCTTGTTGATCGAGACGCGCGACCAGGTCGCCTATCTCACGATCAACCGCCCTGCGGTGTTGAACGCGATGGACTCCGCCGCACATCTCGCGCTCAGCGAAGCGCTCGACGTCTGTGCGGCCGACGATGCGGTCCGCGTAGTGGTGCTGACCGGAGCGGGCGACCGGGCGTTCAGTGTCGGCCGCGATCTCAAGGAGCTGTCGGACCCGGCGATGGCTGCGGCTGCATCCGCGCGCTGGTCGCGGGTCACCCGGCTGACCGACCGGTTCGACTATCCCAAGCCGATCGTGGCGCGCGTGAACGGCTACGCGCTTGGCGGCGGGTTCGAACTCGCGCTCGCCTGTGATCTCATCGTCGCCTCGGCGGGCGCGACATTCGCGCTGCCGGAAGTGCGGCGTGGTCTGATCCCGTTCGCCGGTGGTGTGCATCGCCTGCCGCGTCAGCTGCCGCTCAAAACTGCGATGGGCTATTTGCTGACCGGTCGCCACATGACCGCGCAACGCGCCTTCGAACTGGGGCTGGTCAACCAGGTGGTGCCGGCCGAAGCGCTCGACGCCGCAATCTCGGAATGGGTCGATGATCTCATCGCGGGCGCGCCGCTTTCGATCCGGTCGATCAGGCAATGCGTTGCGCAGGGCAGCGCGCTGCCGCTCGCCGACGCAATGGCCGCGCCCTACTCGGCCGAGCAGGTCCGCCTCGCCAGCAGCGATGCCGTCGAAGGACCGCTCGCCTTTGCCCAGAAACGTGAGCCCCGCTGGACGGGCCGCTGAGGAGCTTTCCATGCGCATCATCGATTTGCACTGTTATCCCAACACCAAGACCTGGATCGATTGCCAGGGTCCATATGTCGATGCGCTGGCCAAATACTGGAAGCGGGACTGGACGTGGAAGGAAGAAGCCGAAGTCGCGGCTGAGTTCCGCGAAAACGGGGTCGAGGCGTGCCTGGTCGCGCTGGACCTGTCGACCACCATCGCCACTCCGCCATGTTCCAACGACTATGTCGCGGGCATGCGCGATCGCAACCGCGACTGCATGATCGCGGCCTGGGGCGCGCTGGAGCCGTCGATGGGCGAACTTGCGATCAAGGAGGCGCGCCACGCGATGCGCGATCTCGGAATGATCGGATTCCATTTTCATCCGATCATGCAGCATTTCAGCGTCGATGACGTTCGCTACTACCCGCTGTTCGAGGAGTTATCGGCGCTCAAGGCCGCAGTCATGATCGACGTCGGCATGACTGGCATGGGCGCGGGGATGCCGGGGGGGATGGGGGCAAAGACGCGGCATGCCCATCCCTCGGCGGTCGATGCCCTCGCCGCCGACTTTCCTGACCTGACGATCATCATGGCTCACCCGGGCTATCCCTGGATCGATGAAACGACGGTCGTCGCACTGCACAAGGCGAATGTCTATTGGGAGATGTCGGGCTGGGGGCCCAAATATCTGCCCGACAGTATCATCCGGGACATGCGCGGGCGTCTGCGCGACAAGATGATGTTCGGATCCGATTATCCCAGCATCCCATATCCGCGCCTGTTCAAGGAATGGAACGAGCTGGGCTTCAACGACGCGTTCCTGGAGAACTTCTTCCACGGTACGGCCGAACGCGTGCTGGGCCTGTAATGGCGCGCGCGGCCGTCATCGTATCGACCGCGCGCACCCCGATCGGGCGCGCCTATCGCGGGACGCTGAACACCACGCATGGTGCGGACTTGGCGGGGCACGCTATCCGGCACGCCGTCGCGCGCGCCGGAGTCGCGGCCCGGATGATCGAAGACGTCGTTCTGGGCTGCGGCCGTCCCGAGGGCGCCACCGGGGGAAATGTTGCGCGACAGGCGAGCCTCGCGGCGGGCCTGCCGGTCGATGTGCCTGGTATGACCGTCAGCCGGATGTGCGCGTCCGGGCTGCAGGCGATTGCGATTGCTGCGCAACGCATCCTGTGCGGTGAGGCCGACATCCTCGTCGCCGGCGGGGTGGAAGCAATCTCACTCGTCCAGAATCGTCACACCAATGAATTCCGGCGCAAGAGTGCTTCCTTGGAGACACTGGCGCCTGCGATCTACATGCCGATGCTCGAAACCGCCGAGATCGTCGCCGAGCGGTACGGGATCAGCCGCGAGGCGCAGGACGCCTATGCACTGCAAAGTCAGCTGCGCACCGCCGCAGCGCAGGCGGCCGGACGCTTCGATGCAGAGATCGTGCCGATCGAGGTTCTGCGGGAGGTGCCCGCCACGGACGATCCGGCGGGGGAATTTGTCCCCGCGCGACTGGATCGCGACGAGGGTAACCGGCCGGGCACAACGTTGGATGCACTTTCGTCCTTAAAGCCCGTGCTGCAACCGGAAGGGACGGTGACTGCGGGCAACGCAAGCCAGTTGTCGGACGGCGCGAGTGCCTGCGTGCTGATGGAGGAAGCTCTGGCGATACGCCGTGGATTGACGCCCCTTGCGCGCTTCCGAGGCTTCGCCATCTCCGGCTGCGAGCCTGACGAGATGGGCATCGGGCCCGTGTTCGCCGTACCCAAGCTGCTCGCGAGACATGGGCTGTCCGTGGACGATATCGACCTCTGGGAACTCAACGAAGCGTTCGCGGTCCAGACCGTCTATTGTCGCGACCGGCTGGGCATCGATCCAGCACGATTCAACGTCAATGGCGGAGCCATTTCGATCGGGCACCCCTATGGCATGTCCGGCGCGCGGATGACCGGCCATATTGCGATCGAGGCGCGGCGCAGGGGGGCACGGTATGGCGTCGTCACAATGTGCGTCGGCGGTGGCATGGGCGCGGCGGCGCTGTTCGAATTCGTCTAAATTCGCGTCGATCGACCTCGCCCAATGCCTCGCCGACGCTAACCGGCGGCGGCGAGTTCGCCCAGGATTCGCTGACGAAAGGCGCGCGGCGAGACGCCGTAGGTGCTGCTGAACGACCGGCTGAAATGGGCCAGATCGATGAAGCCCCAGGAAAACGCGATCTCGCTCACCGATTTTCGGGCGAGCGCGGGGGTCGACAATTCACGGTGGCATCGCGCCAGGCGCTCGACACGAACCCAGCGCATCAGCGTCATCGGTTCGTCGGCGAAGATGTCATAGATGTAGCGTTGCGAAAGCCTGAGCTCGTCGGAGACGAGCTTGCAGCTCAGGTCCGGATTGGCGAGGTGCTTGCGCACGAACGACTTTACCCGCTCTTTGTGGAACAGGCTGATGCTGGATGGGCAGATATCGCCGCTCCCCTCGCGCGCGGACAGCGCGATCGCCAGCAGATGCGGGATTGCGTCGGCGAATCGATCGGCAACGTCAGGTGTCAGCGTCAGGGCCATGTCGAACAGGCGGCTCAGCAGATCCACTACGATTCGCGTCGTGCTGCTATTGCCGTCCAGGCGAACACCCAGACAGCAGTCGATCTCGGGATAGACGGAGCGGAAATAGGCAGCGTCGATGTAAACGGAATTCGCGCGCATCGACCCGGTTTCAATGTTGAAGTCCCGCATCGTGTTGATGAGGTAGAGATCCCCCGCCGCGACCTCTGCCTCGCGCCCGTCCTGGCTAATCCAGGCGCTTCCTTCAATCAGGTGGTTGAGCAGGAAATACTCGCGCGCGTGCGCCACAGGGGTGATCGATCGGCGCGTCTTGTGCGGAGAGAAGCTCAATTGTGCGATGTTCAGCCGGCCAATTTCGACCGGCTTGATCACGGCCTGAAATGCGTCCGGACCGGTCGGCTCGACGATGAAGCCGACATGAAACAGGCTCGACAATTTCTGCGTAAATGCTGCCGGCTCGGTGATGCCGGTATCCGGGACCGCTTGCTCGATCATGAAACCTCTCCAGCCGTGCCATTTTTGCACGATCGTCCAAACTTACGTCAGTGCAACGGTTGCGGCTAGAGAGATTCGATCAACCTCCCGGTGTGGGATGCGCAATCCGGCAACTGCTGGCGCGCTGCGGGAAAAGCCAGCTTTAGGGCAGCGGAACGGGATCGATGCCGCGATCGATCGGCACCTGAAACGTCTCGATCAGGAAGGCGAGAGTCGTGTACATGCCGACGGTGGAAATAATATCCAGCACAGCCGGCGTACCGAGTTTACGGGTGATCCGGTCAAGCAGGGCCGGTGAAAGCTTTCCGTGATCGAGCAACGCATCGACTGCGGCGATGAGTAGGCCGTCCTCGTTCCCTTCCGCACCGCGCGCGGTGGCGTTGATCCGCTGGTCTGACAGTCCGACTGCCAACCCGCGTGCCACGTGATGCGCCCATTCGTAACGGGAACGATGGCGATAGCCTGTGCGGAGGATGACGAGTTCCGACTGGATCGGCGTCAGTGCTGACTGCGTCACGACATGATTGCGGAAATCGCTCCAGGCCCGCAGCAGCGCCGGATGGTGCGCCATCACGCGATAGACGTTCAGCTTCCCGGCAAAGCCCTCACGCATGTCGGCAATTTCTGCGGGCCACTCAGAGTCGGGAAGGGGGTGCAGCATCAGATCGGTTCTGCCAGCTTCTCGAGCGACTGGGTCACCAGGTCGGTTTGTTCGGATGGGGGGCGCCCTGCCTGTTCCCGTCGTCCGATCTCGAGCGAATTGGCAACGACTATGCGGCACCGCGCCCACCGTCGCGCGACGAAGCGCGGCAGCATCGCGTCGATGTCGCCATTCGCGTTTACAAGCTCCTCCGACAGTACCAGCGCATCCTCCACCGCCATGCCCGCGCCCGAGGCGAGTTGCGGGGTCGTCGGATGCACTGCGTCACCGATAATCACGACGCGGCCGGAATGCCAGGGCGGCGGCATTTCGAATGCTTCTAGCGGTCGCACGACGATCTGCGAGTCGCGGTTCAATCCATCGCGCAGGTCGCCGATCACCCCGCCATAGCCCGCCATCAGCGCGGCCAGCCTGCCCTGCAATTCCTCTTCGGGTATGATCGGATGCTGCGGGGTCTTTTCGAGCAGGAACAGATAGAGGTGCGTGTCGGACACGGGACAGACGCCCACCTTCATGGGCCCGCCAAGATAATAATGACGGCGGTCGACCCCGGCTGGTCGCGGAGCAAAGAGTCTCCAGACCATCTGACCGGTATAGGCGGGGCTTGGCGCATGCGTGAACGTCAGCTTGCGCACCGTTGAATACAGGCCATCAGCGCCGATAACGAGGTCATACCAGCTCGTGGATCCATCGCTGAAGCGGACGGTGACGCCGTCGCCCGCGGTCTGATCAAGATGTTCGACCGTCAGCCCTAGTCGTATGGTTGTACCGCTGGCCCGCACCCGTTCCGAAAGAATGCGGTGCAATTCGGGCCGCATGATCCCGCCACTGCCGGGAATGCCGGTCCGCGAATCGAACGGGTCGGTCAGATCCTCGACCCAGCTGCCGTCGGGCGCGCAGATGCGGATGCCGTCGCCAGCATAGCCCACCTCCAGAAAATCGCGCAAAATCCCCAACTGGTCGAACGCGCGCAACGTCGGACTCGTGACCGTGATACCTGCGCCGTAAACGCGCCAGAGCGGGTCAAGGTCGATCAGATCGACGGAAGCACCGATTGCGCGCAGGCGAATGGCGCTGCTCATCCCGGCGATGCCACCGCCCACGATCAGGATCCGCAAGTCGGTGACGCTCATTGTCCCGTCACCTCGCTCAGGAATGCGCCAACCCCTTCGCTGAACGCATCTGCGCATTCGATATTGGACATATGCGGCGCATCCAGTTCGATCAGTCGGGCGCCCGGGATGGCCCGGGCGATGTCCGCGACCTGTTCGGGCGGCGCGGCCGCATCCTTGCTGCCCGCGACGACAAGCGTTGGGCAGGCGATTGCTCCGAGCAACGCCGTTTGATCGAGGGTGGCGATCGCCTGCGCGGCGGCGCAGAAGCCGTCCGGCCGGGTCGCGCGCACAAGGTTGCCGACCGCCTCAATCGTCATCGGTGCGACGGCGGCAAAGGCTGGCGTGAACCACCGATCGAGCGTGCCCGCGACAATGGCCGATATGCCGCCGGTCTGGACGGCGGCGATGCGCTCAGCCCATGCGCGCCGTACTGGCGATGGCGCGATCGCGACGCCGTTCGCCAGCACCAGGCTCGAAACCAGATCCGGGCGATCATGAGCGAGGCGCATCGCAATCATTGACCCGAACGACAGGCCGACGACCGCCGCTGATCGAATTCCAAGCTGTTCCAGTGTGGCGGCGACCAATGCCGCATAGTCGCCGAACGTGGCACCGTCCGGGATCGGGGGGCTGCTGCCATGGCCGGGCAGATCCAGCGCAACGATCCGAAAGCGACTGCCCCAGCTGAGCAGCTGCGGGGTCCACATCGCGCCCGAAGTCCCGATCGCGTGCAGTAGGACCACCGGGGGCGCGGCGTCGTTGCCCCAGGTGCGATGGTTCAGCGCCGTCACGCCTGCACCCAGCGGCCAAGGGCGATCCCGGTGTACCAGCTCGGCACGGCGCGATAGTGAATTGGCTGGAAGCGCGCGCCGTCGGCGATGCCGTGGGCGACAAGCCAGTTCCGCACTTCCTCCGCGCCGTTTCCGGCCCGCCCGACTTCCGCTTCCGCAAACGCGACGAGCGCGGACTCGTCGCCGGCTTCGAGGCGATCGAGGAAGCCACGGTCGAACGCCTCGTTCACCATGCCCATGCGCGGCGTGCCGACATCGTGGCTGAGCCCGCCCGTCGCCAGCACGACGATCCGCTGGCACTCCTGATAGTCGCGAAGAGCCGCGCCGAGCGCCCGGCCGAACGCGATGCAGCGCGGCATGCGCGGCATCGGCGGTTGCACCGTATTGACGATGACCGGAACAATCGGGGCGAGCGTGGCGATACCGGCAAGCTCGAGCGGTGTGATCATGCCATGATCGAGTGTCAGCGAGAGTGAGAAGGACGGGTCGAACCCGCTCGCGAAGCTGCGATCGATGAGATGCGCGGCAAGGTCGCGGTGGCCGCGCAATTGGCGACGCTCGACCCTCAGCCATGCCTCCATAGGGCTGTCGTGGCTCTCCCCCGCGCCGATGCAGAAGGCCGGCATGTTATCGAGGAAGAAATTGTGCAGGTGATCGTCGGAGATCACGATGATCGCATCGGGTCGCTGGTCGGCGATGGTCCGGCCGATCTGGCGGAAATGGGCAAAGATCTCGTCGCGCTCGGCTGGCGCCGGCGCGTCGGGCAGATTGGTCATTACCGGGGTGTGGCTGACCGCGAAGATGCCGACGATATCAGCCATGGTTCGTTCCTCCCACGGCGCGCAGCGCGGCGAGATATTCGGGATCGGGCATGCGAAGTTGCAGGCAATAGGCACGCAGCAGATAGGGGTTGGCGCCGAGCAGATAGAGCTGCCCCACATCGGTCGTGCTCAACGCCGCAACCGCGCGATCCGAAAGCCCGGGCAGGTCCGCCAGATAGGCCTTTGGATCGGCGAAGTAGCGTGCCTCCTCGGCGCGATCGTGTTGCACATCGTACAGGATGCGGTTGATCGCATAGGCCTCTTGGGAAGGCAGCGTCCCGACCCAGTTCGACGCGGTCACCGTGCACCCTCATGCGCGCGCGCGGCGAGCCATTCGACGATCAGCGGCAGCGTCTCAGGGGTAATGCCCATATGGCCGCCCGGGAACATGCGCACTGATTTGGGCGATCCGTGCGAAACGAGCAGGTCGATGTCCGCGACCGGGCATTGCTTGTCCTCCCGCCCGTTGACCAGCAGCATCGGTGCGCAAGGCTGGTCGAGCAGACCTTGATCGAGTAGCGACAGGCGTTCGAAGAAGCCGAGATACTCGGCATCGGTACTGGCGCCGAGCATTCGCATCCGCGTCTCTACCAGTTCCATGAGATAGCTGTCGGGATAGCGGGATGCCGCGATCCAGTCGGCCTGAAACATGTAATGGGCGCCGCCACCCCAGTTGACTGCTGCACTGATGCGGCTGGCATGGACGTGGGCGAGGCGCGTTGCCCAATAGCCGCCGAACGAGCGCCCCAGACATGCCGGACGACCGATCAGATCATCCCGGCGCTCGACCCAGTCGAACACCGGCAGGAACTGGCGGTCGGCATCCGGGACACCCTTGACCGGTGACTCGCCAGTCCCGGGTCCGTCCATGGCGATCGTGGCCACGCCGCGGGCGAGCAACAGGTCGCTCGCGGCGGTCATCTGTTCCTTCCAGGCGTCGACGCCGCCCCACATCACCACCACTGGGACAGGTCCGGTCGTGGCAGGGCGGCGGAACAGGAAGACCACCGCATCGCCCTCGCCCTCGCGTCCTTGGAAGGGCACGGTGACGCGCTCCACGGGACGATCGAACAGCGCCCCTGCGGCGAGATAGGCATCGCGTTCGCGCTGGGCGGATTCGAGCTTGAACGGGTGGTTGGGGCATGGGAAACGCCCCATGAAGAAGAAGCCATGAGCGCGCAGGAAGTGTTCCCGTGCCGTGGTCCGGTCCCCCTCCCGCTGCGATTGCATGGCCTGTTCGAACGCAGCTTCGCCCGCCGTCGTCCAAGCCGGCGCCCAGGATGCGCCGTCGAGTCCGGGAAGCGTTGCGAGGACGCTTTCGGTGTCCTCTACACTCAGGTTGTTCATCGGATGCTGGCGAGCGACCGCCTTTTGGCGCATCCACTCCTTTGCCTCGTCCAGTGTCCGTGGGCGCCCGCCCGCGTGCGTATCTGCCACCTTGCCCTCCATTGAACTCAGGTGCTGTACGAACGTCCAAATATCGTCAATCGGCCTCGGTCGGGACTGCGCAGCGGGCAAAGTGCGGGCGCGACCCTGGGCAAACCGACGTCAGTCGCGGGCCGAACTCAGGTCCATCGGGTGACTGATCGGGCGGATGCGGATATTGCGGAATGCGATCTGCGCGGCTTCGATCTGCAGGGCGATCCGCCCGGACATCAGCGGATCGGCTGTGGCCATGCCGGTCGCGCTTGTTGCACGCAGCCCGTAGACCGCCGCGACGATACGACCGTTGACGAGATGTGCGGCCTGGTCGCGATAAGCGATGACGTCGAGCCGGTTCCACCGATCCCGCAGTTCGAAATCACCGGCGCCACGAAACCATTGGCGTGAGATGCCCCCGGCGATGGATGGCTCGGCATAGGTGCGGGGGACCCAGCTGGGCCATTCCGGCCAGGCAGGCGTTCCGCCGGGTTGCGGTGCCTCCAGAGCGCGGGCGTTGATTGCGATGATGTCCCCGACATTGCTTTCCTGGATCTGAAACTCGATCGCGTGCTCGACGCCCGGGTCGGGACTGGGCGACAAATGGTACATCACGCCGCTGTTGCGCTTTGCGAGCGCTCTTGGTGCATAGCGCGCGGGACCCCAGCGATAGTCGAGCCGCAGGTGAAAATCGGCGAAGCTGCGGTCGGTCGCCAGATAGCCGAAGGGCACTTCGGCGCCGTCGGGCAGCGGATCGGCGAGGACATGCAGTTCGCCCGCGCGCGTCACGATATGCCGAGGTACTTCACGCGGGCGTCCGCCTTCGTGATAGCGCCAGCCGGCAAGGCTGCGCCCGTCGAACAGGAGTTGCCCGGGGGCCGATGCGCGAACCCGTCCGACCAGCGATTGGGCGACGACAAGGCCGCCCGCGCCGAGGACCGTGCGCCGCGCGATCACGCCGCGGCTGCCCGGTCCGCCGCAAGCGCTGCCATGTCCTCCGGATAGTAGCGGATCACCACAAGCTGGAGCAGGGACAGCACGATCGGGGACAGGCAGAAGATCCAGATCAATGTCGGCGCGACCGCAGCGGCGGGCAGGTTCGGGCTGTAATCGGCAAGCGCCAGCGCCCAGGCAACGCCCGCGCTTCCCAGCGCGAAGCCGACCTTGGAGTTGAACGCTGCGAACGACGTCAGCAGCCCCGCATCCCGAAACCCGAACAGCCGCAACTGGGCCTCCACTGATTCCGAAACCATCGCAAAGACCATCGTTGCCTGAACGCCAGCGCCGATTGCGCCGAAGAACAGGATCAAGCTGAAGCCGAGCACGGTGTGGCCGATCACCGGAACCAGCGCGAAGATGAAGATGGTGAACAGCAGAAACCAGCTGACCCCCCGTCGTTTGCCGAAGCGGCGCAGATACGGCGCCGCGATGAAGCCACCCAGAAGGATGCCGACCGAGAGAGTCGGGAGCAGGATCGAGATCGATGCCGCCGAACCCAGCACGATGCGTGCATAAAAGGCCATGGCGGCGGTCATGATACCGAGACGAATGAAGATCAGAATCTCGAACAGCATCGCGACGACCCAAACGCGATTGCGCAGCGCGCGCGGAAACGCCTTTTTGAATGGCGAGCGATCGGACTCGGCATCACCGGCAGTCCGTTCGCGACAATTTGCAAAGGTCACGAAATAAAGTGCGGTCGTGCAGAGTGCGAACACCGCCGCCGCCCAAGTGTAGCCGGCTCGCCCGCCGCCGAAGAAGGCGATAGTCGGGACGACAAGCGCGTACACGAAAATCGATGCGACCGACGTGCCCATCGCACGCACGCTGCTGATGGTCAGCAATTGCGGTCTGTCAGAGGTCAGCAGCGGTTGAAGCGCGCCGTAGGGCACATAGAGCAACGAGTAGACCAGACCCAGCAGGCCGAAGGTGATATAGGCGTAGACCAGCTTCTCGTTGGTCGTGCCGTCCGGGACGGCGAATGTCAGCACGCACAATATCGCGAACGGGATCGGCATGAACAGCAGATATGGCCGCGCCTTGCCCCACCGCGACCGTGTTCGATCTACGAGCATGCCGACGACTGGGTCGAACAATGCGTCGATCAGGCGCGTCAGAAAGACGAGCGTCCCGACCGCAGCGACCGGCAGAAGGATCGTATCGGTGTAATAGACGATCAGAAAGCCGGCGACCATGTTCCAGGAAAGGCTGGAAGCGACTGAGCCTCCTCCATAGCTGAGGACCTCGAGATGCGAGAGCTTGTGTCGGTGTGGCGCTACGGCGGCCTCGCTCATGATCAAAATCCACTCCCGAACGCTATTATCCAGTTTGGAGCATACCCGTCTGCCCCCTGAGCGACATGCGGATTTGCGCGCTCCGACTTGCCGGATTTCCCGCCAAAAAAAGGGCGGGACATCAAATGTCCCGCCCCGATGGCGCTTTGGGATGACCGGAACCTAGCGGATCTTCACCCGTGCCCGGATGCCGTAAGTCCGTGGCGGCTGATAGGAATACTGATAGTTATTGTAGAGATAGAATTCAGTTGCGTCGCTGAATACGGTCTTGTCGAACAGATTTTTGACCCACAGCTGAACCAGCACATTGCCGTCGCTTGTTTCGTAGTCCAGGCCCAGATCGACGAGGCCATAAGCTGGGTTCTTCTGCGAGTTGTAGTTCGTGGCAGCAAACCATTGATCGCTCTGGTATTTGCCGGAAATCCGCGGCGTCACGGTTGCGCCGCTCGCGAGTTCGATCGGCAGCATGTATTCGCCCGTGAATGACCAGCGCGGCGCGAGTGGCAGTGTGTTGCCGGCGAGATTGAGGTTGATCGACGAGTTCCACCCCGCGGATGCGATGAACTCTTTATACTTTGCATCGGTGAAGTTGCCGGAGATTGCCACGCGCCCGAATGCATCGTCCTGCGCGATCAGGTTGAGCTCTGCCCCCCAGATGCGCGAGCGGCCGGCATTCACGGTAAGCGAGCCGGAGCTCTGGACACCAGCGACGAACTGCGTGACCTGCTGGTCCGAGTAGTCCATGCGGAACGCGCTGACATTCAGTTGCAGGTGCCGGTCGAGAAAGCTGTTCTTCGAGCCGATCTCGTAGGATGTGACGGTTTCGGGGCCATAGACGCTGACGGCGTTGTTGAAACCTCCGACCTTGTAGCCGGTGCTGACCTTTGCATAGAGCAGGTTGTCGGGCGTTGCCTGATAGTCGAGGCCAACCGTCCACGTCGGCTTGTTCGACTTGGAGGTCGCCGGTTGGTCAATCCGGATGATGTTTGCACCACCAGTTTGCGCGGGATGCAGGATGAAGGTGCCGACCCGTTCCTTGTTGTCCCACGTATAGCGCCCGCCTACGGTCAGTCGCAGTTCCTCGGTCAGGCCATAGCTGGCCTGAGCAAACAGCGCCTTTGATGTGGAGGTGATCGACGGATACTGGAACTGCGTTCCCAGGCGTCGCGCGTTGGAATTCGGATTGAACACGATATCGACAAAAACGCTGTTGCGTTCGCGGAAGTAATAGGCGCCTGCCTGCCAGGAGAACCGCGCGTTCGGCGCGGATGCAACGCGGATTTCCTGGTTGATCGTCTCGGGCTTCTCGCGGCTGTCATAGACCCGCGGCACCGGCAGCGGTCCATTCCCGAACCCGGCGAAGAAGGGGCTGATCGCCTGTTGCCGTAAATAATTGATCCGGTCGTAGCCGCCGAGATAGCTGATCGAGATGTCGTCTGCGAAGGTGTACGTCAGGCCGCCGCGCAATTCCCAGTGCCGCATGTCACGAACATACGGTACGTACGCCGGAAAGGTGCGGCCATCGCTGATGTCGGGATGTAGCTCGTGCACCGGCTCGCCGCTCACGCCGTTCCGGAAGATGAAGGGCAGGGTCTCACGCACGGCTCCGCCACCGCCAAGCTGGCTGTATTGGCCGAGAATCCACCCCTCCAATGCGCCGGATTCGAAGGCGAACTGGGCGCGGATCGACTTCAGATCCTCGTCATCGCCGCGTGTCTTGTTCGGTGTCAGATCCCGGTAACCATTGCGGTTGCGCAGGTTGAACGAAATGCGGCCGTTCACGCCCTTGGCGACGCCAAAATTAACGTAACCTTCAGCGCCGACGAGCGAGTAGCTTCCAACTTCGCCTGTCACCATTGCCTCGTTGCCATCCGTCGGGCGCGCAGTGATGACGTTGATCGTGCCGCCGGTGGCATTGCGACCAAACAGCGTACCCTGGGGGCCGCGAAGGATTTCAACGCGCGCCACGTCATATATGCTGGCGAAGATGCCGTAGGGCCGATTGGTAAAGATGCCGTCGGTGGCCACCGACACGGCGGGGTCGCCCACCTCGGTCGCGTTCTGGCTCGACACACCGCGAACGGCAATGATCGGCTGGCCGGTCGAGAGGTTGAGATTGACGCTGCTATCGTTCTGAACCAGCGACGCGATATCGCTGACCCCACGTCGGGTCAGTTCTTCTGCGGTGTAGGCCTGGACCGATACGGGTGTGCGCTGGAGGCTGGTCTCCGTGCGTTGGGCCGTGACGATGACCTCCTCGATACCCGCTCGGTCGGCTTCGGGGTCCTTCTTGGCCGGGGTTGTTTCGCTCTGCGGCGCGGCAGGGGCCGGGTCTGCGGCATGCGCGGTAGCTCCGCTCAGCAATACGGCTGTTGCAACGGATGACATCAATAGCTGTTTCAAAACTGCCTCCCCTCATAGTTTCTTTATTGCAGCCCACTTGATAGGAATGCGATCTGGAAGGCGACATAGATTGAACGGCGATGGTACTTGTCGCAAACTGCGCTACGACCAGTGACTGGGCCGGTCTGGGAGAACCGCTAGAGGCCGTCACCCAGATTTGTCGCTAACAGGTCCACCACCCGGCGCACCTTCGGGAGCAGGTGCCGCCGCTGCGGATAGACCGCCCATACCGGCTCGGCGGGCGGGTGGTGCAGCTGGAGGAGCTGAACCAACTGTCCCGACGCGAGCGCCTCGCGCAGGTAGAATGTCGGCAGATGGCAAACGCCCATTCCGGCGATAGCTGCCTCGGCGATTGCCATACCGCTGTTACATTGCCAGCGCGGAACAGGCCGGTAGCTTTGCAGCGCTCCGTCGACAGCGAATTGCCAGATTCGCGTAGAACCCACCAGACAGTCGTGCCTGTCCAGGTCCGCGATCGACCCGGGGATGCCGCGGCGGCTGAGATATGCGGGCGCAGCACATATCGTCACGTGGCGGGTGCAAATCTGCCGCCGCAATAGCCGCGTGTCGGTCAGGGCACCGGTTCGAATGGCAAGGTCATATCCTTCGGAGATCAAGTCCACGACGCGATTCGATAGATCGAGCTCCACGGTCAAAGAGGGGTACTTCTGAGCGAATGATCGCAAGACCGGCGCCACGAAGCGTTCGCCCAGGGCGATCGAGCAGGTCACGCGCAACGCTCCCTGAGGCGCGCCATTGGCTTCGATCATCGCGAACGCTTCCTCGCGCTCAGCGATCAGGCGCTGGAATTGCTCGACCAACAGCCGCCCCGTGTCGGTGACACGTACCGAGCGGGTCGTACGGGCGAACAACTGCACCTGCAGCCTGTCCTCACATCGCGCCACTGCGCGACTGATGTGCGATACGGAGACGTCGAGGCGTCGCGCTGCGCCGACGAAGCTGCCCGTTTCAGCAACTGCCGCAACCTCGTCGATACCATCCCACGGACCCGCCATTGTTTCTCCTGAGCGATAGTGTTTTGCAGAAAAGACGGATTTTCCCTGCTTCGCAATGAATTTAGAGGGGTTGGCAAATCAGGAGACCAGCATGAAGACCCGCGCCGCTGTCGCATTCGAGGCCAGGAAGCCGCTCGAGATTGTCGAGCTTGATCTGGAGGGGCCGAAAGCCGGGGAAGTGCTGGTCGAGATCATGGCGACCGGCATCTGCCATACCGACGCCTATACGCTGGACGGGTTCGACAGCGAGGGGATCTTCCCGAGCGTGCTGGGGCATGAAGGCGCGGGGGTGGTCCGCGAGGTCGGCGCGGGCGTGACCAGCGTGACGCCGGGCGACCATGTCATCCCGCTCTACACGCCGGAATGTCGCCAGTGTAAGTCGTGCCTCAGCGGCAAGACCAATTTGTGTACCGCGATCCGCGCAACCCAGGGCAAGGGGCTGATGCCGGATGGCACCACGCGCTTTTCCTACAAGGGCCAGCCGATCTATCACTACATGGGCTGCTCGACCTTCTCGAACTTCACCGTGCTGCCCGAGATCGCGGTCGCCAAGATTCGCGAGGACGCGCCGTTCCAGACCAGCTGCTATATCGGCTGCGGCGTCACCACCGGGGTCGGCGCGGTCATCAACACGGCCAAGGTGCAGGTCGGCGACAATGTCGTGGTGTTCGGCCTTGGCGGCATCGGCCTCAACGTCATTCAGGGCGCGCGGCTGGCCGGGGCGAACCAGATCATCGGCGTCGACATCAACCCCGATCGCGAGGAATGGGGGCGCAAGTTCGGCATGACCGACTTCCTCAATTCGCGCGGCATGAGCCGCGAGGATGTGGTGGCGCGGATCGTTGCGATGACCGATGGCGGCGCCGACTATACGTTCGACGCGACAGGCAACACGGACGTCATGCGCATCGCGCTGGAGGCATGCCATCGCGGCTGGGGCACCAGCATCATCATCGGCGTGGCCGAGGCGGGCAAGGAAATCGCCACGCGCCCGTTCCAGCTGGTCACCGGCCGCAACTGGCGCGGCACCGCGTTCGGCGGGGCAAAGGGCCGCACCGACGTGCCCAAGATCGTCGACATGTACATGACCGGCAAGATCGAGATCGACCCGATGATCACCCATGTCATGGGACTGGACGACATCAACAAGGGGTTCGACCTGATGCATGCGGGGACAAGCATCCGCAGCGTCGTCGTGTTCTGACAGCGCGTGATCGTCGCGACGATCGGGGGTGGGTTGGGCGAAGTCGACCGAAAACCGGACCTTCGGTAGGGGGATACGCGAAGGTGGGGGGCAGTTGCCCGCCGACTTTACGAAAGGCCATGCCGTAGGGCTCGTCGTTAAACTACCGCGTCCGGAATTCCCTTCGACGCAAAGGCTGATCGCATGACCGGTATCGATATCGTGATCGTAGGTGCGGGGCATGGCGGGGCACAGGCGGCGATCGCGCTGCGCCAGGCCAAGTTCGAGGGGACGATCGCGATGATCGGTGACGAACCCGAGCTGCCCTACGAGCGCCCGCCGCTTTCGAAAGAGTATTTTTCGGGAGAGAAGGCGTTCGAACGGATCATGATCCGCCCCGCGGCCTTCTGGGCCGAGCGCAATGTCGAGATGCTGCTGAACCGGCGTGTGGTTTCGGTCGATCCCGTCGCGCACAGCGTGACCACAGCCGATGGCGCGACGATCGGCTATGGCCAGCTGATCTGGGCCACCGGGGGCAGCCCGCGCCGGATCGGGTGCGCCGGCAACGACCTGATCGGCGTCCACACCGTGCGCACCCGCGCAGACGCCGATCGGATGCTGGCCGAGCTGGACGGTGTCGAACAGGCGGTGGTGATCGGCGGCGGCTATATCGGGCTGGAAGCGGCGGCGGTGCTCGCCAAGTTCGGCAAGAAGGTCGTGCTGCTCGAAGCGCTCGACCGGGTGCTGGCGCGCGTCGCGGGCGAGCCGCTATCGCGCTTCTATGAGGCCGAGCATCGCGCGCATGGGGTCGATGTGCGGCTGGCGGCGGCGGTCGAGTGTATCGAGGGTGATGGCCGGGTGACCGGTGTGCGGATGCAGGACGGCACGGTGATCCCGGCGCAAATGGTGATCGTCGGCATCGGCATCGTGCCCGCCGTCGAACCGCTGATCGCGGCAGGCGCGCAGGGCGGCAATGGCGTCGCGGTCGATCACCAGTGCCGCACCTCGCTGCCCGATATCTTCGCCATCGGCGACTGCGCGCTGCACGCCAACCGCTTCGCCGACGATATGCCGATCCGGCTCGAGTCGGTACAGAACGCCAATGATCAGGCGACGTTGGTGGCGAAGACGATCATGGGTCAGGAACTGGCCTATGACGCGGTGCCGTGGTTCTGGTCGAACCAGTACGACCTCAAGCTCCAGACCGTCGGCCTGTCGACCGGCCATGATCAGGCGATCCTGCGCGGCGATCCGGCGAACCGCAGCTTTTCGGTCCTGTACCTGAAGGAAGGCCGCGTGATCGCGCTGGACTGCGTCAACGCGACCAAGGATTATGTTCAGGGGCGCAAGCTGGTGGTGGAGCGGCTGTCGCCCGATCCGGTGGCACTCGCCGATGCCAGCGTGCCGCTCAAAGAGCTCGTCTGAGAGAACGTGCATGCAGGCCCCGGATCGGTTGCGTCGCGACGTTTGCGCCCGAATTCAAGGTTGCCGTCCAGCAAGTATTTGTGGCGCAGTTCAGCCGATTGATTTCGGGCCTGCCAACCGGCCGGTCGCCGGAGAACATTCCTGTTGGGAATCCCTTTTGCCAACACAGGCTAGGTGTTCAGGCACGGCATCTGGTTGATCGGGTTGAGGATGAATCGTTCTGGCTCTTAAGTCCAGATCTTGCTGATGTATTCGTAGGGTGTGAGGGCGCTGAGGATCTTGAGCCTGCGGCCGAAATTGCAGGGGGCGGTGAAGTCGGCGAGTTGCGTTCGTAGCTGTTTGTGGCTGTCGTAGTTGAAGCGTTTGACGGTCGCCCCTTTGATGGTGCGGTTTATCCGCTCGACTTGCCCGTTGGTCCAGGATGGTTCGGCCTGTTGAGGCGGTGTTTGATGTCGTTGACCTCGTAGATCATCCACCTCGTCACGCGTAAAGCGTCCATGCCAGTCCACATACATGACCGCACCGTCATCGGCTTACGTGCGGGCGGATCACGCATGTTAATTATTCCAATAATTGAGGGGCACCGGCCCAGGCATTGGCTGGGCCGGTGCGAGGAGTGGCCGGACTAATGCCGGGGAGGGCTTCGCGGGCTCGTGGGGGCTTGGACGGCTGCTACGCCCACAACCAGACGACGATGCTGACGAGCCAACCTCCGAGCCCGATCAACCCGTAAGCGTGGATGCCCCGGAGTTCCCGGCGTATGTCGCTTTGCAGCCCTTCGATGATCTCGCCATGGTATCCCCTGAGGTCGGCCTGAGCCTGCCTGCGGATCATCTCGATCATGCTGTCGAGCGCCCGCTGGCCGCTTCTGAGTTCGGCAGCGTGTTCGAACGCTCCGCGCGCCGCTGTGAGATCGCCGCCGGCCGCCAGGATGCGTTCGCAGAGCTGCTCAGCTTTCGCTGCCGTTCGCATCAGCCGATCGGCTGCAACATTGAGGTGACCGGCGGCTCTGATGCCTGCTGCCTCGATTTGCGCGATTTCAGTCTGAGACAGGGTGCGGAGCGCCTGACCGGCGTGTTTGGCATTGTCGATCACACGATCAGCACTGGCAATCGCCGTCAGCAGGTTCCCGATTATTCTCTCATTAACCTTGAGGATGGCGACCAAGAGGAAGACGACGTTGTCTTCCGTGAGGCGATGATCGTGCGCAAAGCGCAGGATGGCCTCGACGTCGGGCGTGTGGCCATAGCAATAGCGCTCGAGCAGGGCACGGGCCGATGTAGCATCGAAACCGGACGTGTCGGAGAAGGACGCGCTCATCAGTACGCCCTCCAGTCGGCATCTTCCAACCCAAGGAGGTCGGCCACCTTCTTCAATTCGGCCACCCAGCCAAACAGCCACTGCTGGACATTGAGACGGTCGTAGGTCTGCCAACCGTCACCGGCATAGCGGGCCGCTTGAGCGTAAGTGAGGCTCAGTGCTTCGGCCATGGCGTTCGGGCCGGCAGTCAGAGCCGGGATGTCGATCATCCGGCCGCCGACCGCTTCGAAGGCGGCGCGGGTTCGACCTCCGACCTGACGTCCGTACTGGTCCTGGAAGTTCTCGGCGGACCACAGACGGTAGTCGCTCTCCTTGACGCCGACCATGCTGCGCATCGCGACGATCGACGCGCTGGCGCCGAACCGTTCCACTGCCTTGGCGACGCCCCTGATCGAAGCGACGTCCGGCGAAAACGGCACCATGACGATCGGCTGCCGCCCGCAATCGACGATGTGCTGGATAAGGTGGCTCGCGCCGAGATTCTCGCTGAGTTCGTCGATTTTGGTAAGGCCGCCGGCCGGCGTAGCGATCATGACGAAGCGCGCGTCGGATTCGACGGCTTCGAATAGGGGCGCGACGCCCTCGGGCCGGAACAGGTCGGCCTTCAACACCCCGCGGCCGGCGTCTTGCTCGGGGAGAAGCCGGCCTGCCTCATCGCGCTCGCCCATGCTTACCGGCATTTTGGCTACTGCATCGCGGAACTCGAAACAGTCATCGGCCGTGATCTCGCCAATGCCGATGTCACCGATGAAGCTGGTGAAGTCTTCGACCGCCTTGTCGGCTGCCGCGACGGCCTTCTTGCCCGGCCTGCGTGCCGCCTTCCACACCTTGGCGAGGTCGCCGAGCTTCATGTCCGGGCGCGCGCGGGTCGCGTTGGGACGACGGCGAGATGACTGGACCTGCGGCACTTGCTCACGCAGTTGCGGCGATGCCAGTGCCGCAGCGATCGCGTCGGCCAACGGTTCATCGATGCCTGGTATGTTGCCTTCGACCAGACCGATCTGGCGCTTGAGCGCAGCGACCGGTTCGGTCATCAACGCCCGCCAGCGCCGGCGCGGCGTCCGGCGTTGATAGTCGAACCAGAGCTCGCCGGGTGGGCGATGGCGAGTCGCCATTTCCGCCTCCAGCCTTGCGATGGCTTCATCGGACAGTTCGTCATCGGTATCGCTGCCCGCGACGCGCTTGCGATAGGCAATCCATTCTGCGGGCGGCATCGATTGGGCAGTCGGCAGGCGCTCGCCCGCGAGATCCGCTACCGCGTCGTCGAGTTCGCGCAGCAGGAATGCGACGTCCACCCCGCCCGAAGCGAAGCCGCTTTCCGATCGTCGCGTAAGGTGCCGCTCGACCAACGCCTGAGCCTCCTCAGGCGACGGGGCGCCAACGCCCTGGTTCTTCAGCGTCTCACGGAAGGTCTCGAGCTTCTTCTCGAACTCGCCATTGGCGATCGCCAGCTTCTTCCCGGCCTCACGCTAATCCGACGTGCCGAGCGTCACCTTGTAGAGCTCGCCGCAATTGAACATCGGCCGCAGCGCCCCGGGCACCTTGCGGCGAAGGTAAAAGATGCCGCTGCGCGGATCCTGCCAAAGGCCCTTCAATCTCGTCATCGAACGTGTCCGGTGTACTCATCAGGTGCACCCGCAGAGACTCAAAAGTTCGGAAAACCGCCATTTCCGCCATTTTCGGCGGCCTGGTGACCCCTACGGGACTCGAACCCGTGTTTTCGCCGTGAGAGGGCGACGTCCTAGACCGCTAGACGAAGGGGCCGCGCGAGCGGAAGCGGGGCCTTTATCGGGGGGCGGGCGGGGCGTCAACCCGGGTGGGTGAAAACACCGGACGGGGTGGCGTTCGCCGCGAACGCGCCCTATCTGGCGTCGCATGGCGCGTTCTTCACGATCGATGGACTGGGGCTTCCCTCGCTGGCGAGCTTATGGCGCTGAGCGCGAGGCGGTCAAAGTGCGCCTGTGCGACCGGGAGGGCTGCGACAAGCCGGGCGACCGCCCTGCACCCAAATCGCCCAACAGCCCGGAACGCTGGTATTTCTGCGAAGAACACGCCGGCGAATATAATCGCAACTGGAATTATTTCGAAGGATTGACCGCCGAGGAGGCCGCCAAGCGCGAGGCCGATGAGCGGCGCACGGCCAACGGATATTCCGAAAGCAAGCACAATGCCTGGGCTGGTCCGGGCGACGGCACCCGCTCGCGCGACGAGATGCGCGCGCTCGACGTGCTTGAACTCGAGCCGGACGCCAGCTTTGAGGACGTGCGCACCGCATGGCGCCGGCTCGCCAAATCGAACCATCCCGATATCCGCCCCGGCGACGCCGAAGCGGCCAAGCGCTTTCAGGCGATCCAGGCGGCCTATGAAGTGCTGCGCGCGGCCGATGAGCGGCGGCAATGGCGGCCGGATTGAAGACGCGGGTCCGGTCGAACTGGGCGAACGCGGTTCTGGTCTGCGCAAAATGCTCCAAGAAGCTGGATGGCGGGTTCGGTCCCAAGGGCAAGGCTTCGCTCGGCAAGGCGCTGCGCAAGCAGCTTCACCTGAAAAAGGGGCGGAAGGCCGCGGCGGGTGTCGTTGACGTCAAATGCCTCGGCGTTTGCCCGCGCGGCGCGGTGACCGTCGTGAACGGCGCCGCCAGCCGCGAATGGCTGCTGGTTCCGGCGGGTGCTGATCTCGATACAGTCGCGCACGCGCTTGGTCTCGACCCGCGCTAATCGCCTTGCACGGCGCGCAGCGCACGCTACGGTCCGCGCGTGACCGCCGCTTCGCCCTCCGCAACTCTCGCGCGCAAGCAGTTGGCCGATGCGTTGATTTCCGTCGGTCGGGGCGATCGTGCCGCGCTGGCAGAAGTCTATAATCTGACCAGCGCGAAGCTTTTCGGCATTTGCCTGCGTATCTGCGGGAACCGGGAGGAAGCGGAGGACGTGGTGCAGGAAGTCTATGTGAAGGTGTGGCAGCGGGCGGGGCGCTTCGACCCCGAGCGCGCCAGCCCGATCACGTGGCTTGCCGCGATCACCCGCAACAGCGCGATCGACCGGTTGCGCGCGCGTCCGGCGGCCGCTGCTGCGCCGATCGACGCTGCGGGGGAGATTGCCGACGACCGTCCCTCTGCCGATGCCGTCATCGAGGAGGCGCAGGAACAGGGCCGCATGAGCGCCTGTCTCGATGCGCTGGAGGCGCGTGCGTCCTCGGCGATCCGCGCGGCCTTTTTCGGCGGGCTGACCTATGCCGAACTGGCGGAACGCGACCGGGTCCCGCTCGGCACGATGAAGACGTGGATTCGCCGCGGCCTGTTGCAGTTAAAGGCGTGCCTGGGCGATGGTTGACCCGATGGACCTTCCCGACGCGCGCGAACTGCTTGCGGCCGAGCTGGCGCTGGGCGTGCTGGAGGGCGATGCGCTGGCATCCGCCAACCGTCGCCTGCTGACCGACGCCGCCTTTGCCGAAGAGGTCGAGGCGTGGCGCGAGCGGCTGGCAGGCATGGCGCTCGACGTGCCCGACGAGACGCCGCCGGAAGAACTGTGGAACCGGATCGAACGCGCGATCGATGGCATCGCGCCCGCGCCGGTGGTGGATCTGGTGCCGCGTCGCCAGCTGCGCCTCTGGCAGTTCGGTACCGCCGCAGCGGGCGCGGTCGCCGCAGCGCTTGCGGTCATGCTAGTGATTCCGCGCCCGGAGCCGTCGATCATCCTGCCGCCGACCCAGGTCGCGGTGCAGCCCGCCATCGTCGCGCAGCTGCGCGGCGAGGGGGAGGGGCCGCTGGTCGCCGCGCGCTACGATCCGGCGACTGCACAGCTGCGGCTGGTTGCGCAGGATATGGGCGAGGATCCGCGCGTGCCGGAGCTGTGGATCATTCCCGAGGACGGGATCCCGCGCTCGCTCGGCGTCATCCGGCCGGCGGGCGATACTCGGCTGGTCGTGGCCGAAGGGCATCGGTCGATGATGCATGACGGCGCCACGTTGGCGATCACGATGGAGCCGCGCGCGACCGCGCCGCACCCTGCGCCGACCGGCCCGCGCGTCGCTGCAGGAAAAATTTTCGGCATCTGACATCCGGCGCGCATCCGCGTCCGTATCTCCTGCGCAACCCGGTCACGAGGCGGCCGGGCACTGCCACGAAAGCAGGAGGATGTATGAAGTTTCGTACCTCGCATTTCGCATTGGCGTTGGCCGGTGCTGCACTGGCAACCGGCTCGGTCGCCGTCGCCGGACAGAACAAGATGGTCGGCGGCGCCGCCATGTATCCGACCAAGGATATCGTTGATAACGCGGTCAATTCGAAGGATCACACCACGCTGGTCGCGGCGGTGAAGGCCGCCGGCCTGGTCGACACGCTGAAGTCGCCGGGACCGTTCACCGTGTTCGCGCCGACCAACGCCGCGTTCGCTAAGCTTCCCGCCGGCACCGTCGACACGCTGTTGAAGCCGGAGAACAAGGGCACGCTGACCGCCGTGCTGACTTATCATGTCGTCCCCGGCAAGATGATGGCGGGCGATATCGCGGCCAAGGCGAAGGCCAATGGCGGCAAGCTCGAGCTGACCACGGTTCAGGGTGAGAAGATCACGCTGTCGAAGCGCGGCAATGGCTGGATCGTCACCGATGCCAAGGGCGGCACGTCCAACATCACCATCGCCGATGTGGCGCAAAAGAACGGCGTGATCCACGTCGTCGACACGGTGCTGATGCCCTGACCCCACCCCCGTCGCGCGGGTTTTTACCCGGTCCCGCGCGGCACCCCGCCGATGTGATTTCCCTCTTTGACCATCGGCGGGACTACCGCCCGCCCGGCCGCTGTCTCTCAGGCCGGGCGGGTACGGTTGAACCAGCGTGCCGCGCGCGGAAAGCGCGGCAGGATCAGCCGGTCGAAGACGAACACCGCGATCAGCGACAGCGCCAGCATCGGCAGCAGCGCCGCCATGATAAGGGTGATCCCCGCCACGACGCGCAGCTTTGCGTCGGCAGGACGCGGCGGCGCGCCAAGCGAGCCTTGGGGCCGTCGCCGCCACCACATGACGATACCGCTCACCGCCAGCAGCATCAGTGCCAGCGCGGTCAACACGCCGACCAGCTGGTTGACCCATCCGAACAACTGGCCCTCATGCCATGCGATGCCATACCCGATCACCCGGTCGATCGGGTGCTTGTCGGCAAAGCCGCTGCGCGCAAGCACGTCGCCGGTCATCGGATCGAAGGTCACGGTGCGGGCAACCGGGCGGTTTTGCGTTTCGCTGGTCAGCTTCCAGACATTGCCATTGGGCGGGCCGAACTGCGCGGGCGCGCCGGGTGGGGACAGGATCGCGGGGGCGGCGACATCCTCTGCCTGCGCGCGCTGCACCATGTCGGTCAGCGTCATGCCGATCGGCACCGGCTTGCCGCCCGCCGCCGCGCGCAGCATCGCGTCATGGTCATGCTCGGCATGCAGATCGACGCCGCCCTTCCATTGCTGCGGCCCCTGCACCAGACCCAGCTCGGCCCGGACCGCGCGGAAGGCGGTCGCCCAGCCATCGGTCCAGGGCAGGCCCGACACGAGCAGCACCAGCGCCAGCCCGGAAACCCAAAAGCCGGTGACCGCATGCAGATCGCGCCAAATGACGCGCCCATGCGCACCTAGCCGCGGCCACAGCACGCCCGCCAGTCCGCGCCCACGCGGCCACCACAGGTACAGGCCCGACAGGATCAGCAGGATCGCCCAGCTCGCCGCAATCTCGACCAGAAGCCCGCCCCATTGACCAAGCAGCAGCGAGCCATGGATGCGTGATACGGTCGCGGCGATCCGCGCCTCGGGATGGTCGACCGCGACCACCACGCCCTGTGGCGACACGGCGATGTCGCGCATGCCCCCTTCGGCCAGCCCGACATGGATGACCGCGGCGTCACCGGCCGCTGCGGGCAGGCGATAGCTGTGGAAGCTCGCACCCGGCACCGCGGCGAGCGCGGCCTTCAACTGCGCGTCGGGCGTCACCACCCCGGTGACGGGCAGGTTGCGCCAGTCGCGCTCCTGCCACGCATCGAGCTGCGGCTTGAACAGATAGATTGCCCCGGTCAGCGCCAGCAGCAGGATGAACGGCACCACGAACAATCCGGCATAGAAATGCCAGCGCCAGATCGCGCGGTAGAGCTTGCCCCCCTCCGCGCTCATCCGGCGTAGCGTTCCGCCGTCGCGCGGATCAGTGCGATCATGTTTGGGATGCCCTGAGTCCGGTTGGAGCTGAGCTGGTTGCGCAGGTCGAACGGCGCCAGCGCACCTTCGATATCCGTCGCCAGAATCTCGCCCGGCGCGCGATCCTGTACCGTCAGCAGGACCAGCGCGATGATCCCCTTGGTGATCGCGGCGTTGCTGTCCGCAAGAAAGTGGAGCGTCCCGTCGTCCCGCACCGTGGGATAGACCCACACCGCCGCCGAACAGCCGCGCACCAGTGTCGCATCGGTCTTGAGCGCATCGGGCATCGGCTCCAGCGCCTTGCCCAGGTCGATCAGCAACCGGTAGCGGTCGTCGGCGTCGAGAAACTCATATTCGTCGGTCAGGTCGGACAGGCTGGTCATGCCGCGCCCTTAGCGGGACCACGCGCCCGCGTCACCCGGTCTTGCGTGCAGGGACGCGCGGCCCCTAGGCTGGTCTGACGGTAGAGGAGCGCGTGGATGCTGAGATGGATCGGGCTGGGACTGGCAACGACGATATTGGCGGCGCCCGCGCCCGCGCGACAGTCGCAACCGGCTGTCGTGAGCGAGCGCGAGGTCGTCTATCGCGCGACCGATACCGGCCCGCTGCATCTCGACCTCCACCGCCCAAGCACCGCCAAGGGCAAGCGTGCGCCGGTGCTCGTCGTCATCCATGGCGGAGCCTGGGCGCGCGGCGAGCGGCCCAAGGGCTGGACCAGCTATCGTCGCTTCGTCGATGCCGGGTTCGCGGTGGTCAGCATGCAGTATCGCTTGTCGGGCCAGGCGCGCGCGCCTGCGGCGGTCGAGGATGTCCGGTGCGTCATGGGCTGGATTGCGCGTGCGGCGGAGCGGGAAGGGCTGGACCCGCAGAAGATCGTGCTGATGGGCACATCGGCGGGCGCGCATCTGGCGCTGATGGCGGCAACAATCGACAAGCGTGAGGGGCTGGACCCGGCGGAGTGCGGACCCGCGCCGCGCGCCGCTGCAGTGATCGATTTCTACGGACCGACCGACCTGCGCCCGCAATCACTGGGCGCCTGGAACAGCCCCTCGATCGGCAAATGGGTCGGGGAAGGGGAGGCGGGCGCCGCGATGGCCGCCCGCATGTCGCCGATCACCCGCGTCCGTCCGGGCCTGCCGCCGGTGTTCATCGTCCATGGCGATGCCGATCCGGTCGTCCCGTTCGCCGCCTCGACCGCCCTGAAAGCCGCGCTCGACCGGGCGAAGGTGCCGGCCGAGCTGCACATCGTGTCCGGCGGGGTACATGGGAAATTCGGTCCCGAGGTGCAGGACCGGCTGATGGCCGATGCGGTGACCTTTCTTAAGCGTCACCGCGTGATCGACTAGGTCAAGACTTACTCTGGGTCTTGGGGTGGGAGCGGCGTCTGCAGCTGCCGCTCCCGTGGTGCAGTGGCGGTGGCCTCCCAACCGTCCGCCGCTGCTCCGGGGGTTGGTTAGAGGTCCACGCCTGCGGCGATCGCCTCGAGCTTGCGGATGCGTTCCTTGAGGTCCGCGATCTCGATCCGTGCGCCGGCATTGCCCTGCGCCGCCTGGGGCGTTTCGCCCTGATGCACCAGCGACAGTTCCTGCCGCTTCAGCGCCAGCCAGCCGCGCCATCCGGCCAGGCTCGCTCCGGTCACCATCCCGAGACCCGCAAGGGTCGCCAGCGCCATGACCATGTAGAAATTGGGGTCAGTCATCACATCCTCCTCCGACCGGGGCCGGACTTCAGTTGCGTCAAAATTCAGTTCCGTCCGTCGCGCAGCTTCTCGATCTCGCGGTCGAGGCTGACGCTCGAATGATTGTCGGTGATCACCCGCTCCAGCACCGCGATACGGTCCTTGAGCGTGCGCACTTCCTGCTCCAGGCGGCGGGCTTCGGCGCTCGCCGCGGGATCATGGGGGACATAGTCGTTGCCGCGGCTGTCCTTCTGGATGCCCATCTTGGCGCGGACGATGTTGCCGATGGTTACGATCGCCACGATCGCGACCACCATGAACGCCCAATCCATACCTGCCTCCTGTTCGTCTGTTCTGGTGCCAGCCCGGTCGGGCTTACTCGGCCGGCTGAGCCGCCGCTTCGCGCGCCAGCCGCTCGGCACGGCGGGCGGGGCGGTCGCGCATCTCGGCCATCGTGACGCCGATCGCGCCAATGACGCCCAGCACCGCGAAAACTCCGATCAACATGGTAGATACTCCCTAACAAAATTCGGTGGTTCAGTTCACCGGCCGCTCGTCGCGCAGCCGTTCGATCTGGTCCGACAGGTCCAGGCCCTTGTCGGTGACGATCCGCTCCAGCACCCGCACCCGCTGCTCCAGCCGCTCGGTATGCGCCGCATATTGCGCGGCCTTCTCGGCGGTCTGTGCGCTCAGCGCTTCGGCCATCTTCTCCTTGTGCTTCAGCCAGCGCCGGAACATGTCGCCGCCGACGCCGAGGATCACCGGGATACCGACCACGATGAAGAAGAAGCCGAGTATGAAGCTCTGTTTGTCGCCCATCGTCAGGTCCTCAATTCTTGCCCACCCGCAGCGCTTCGATCTCGCGATCCAGCGCGTGGCTGCTGTCGGTCACGATCCGCTCGACATTGGCCAGCCGGTCCTTGACCGAACCCAATTCCGCGCGGAGCTGGGCATTTTCCTGGCTGATCAGCTTGATCCGCTCGATCATCTCTTCGTTCTTCTGCGGATAGACCGCCTGGCCCCAGGCCCCGTCGAGCGGATAGCCATTCTTGATGCGGAGCCAGGTGGTGAACATCCACCCGATCATCCCGGCCACGCCGACGATGGCGATCGTGGGGGCCAGTGCGGTGAAAAAGGAGAGCTTGTCCATTAGGTCGGTCCCTTCAGCGCAGCGCGTCGATGGCGCGGGCGGTCCGTTCGGCGGGGTCGGTGGCGATGCGCTCAAGCACCGCGATCCGCTCCTCCAGCCGGCTGATCTGCCCGGTCAGCCGCTCGTTCTCGCTCGTCAGCAGCTCGATCTTGCGGGCCGCGCCGGCGTCCGGCTTCTCGGTCGTGCCGGTCCACTCATTTTCGATCGGATATCCGTGCTTGGCGCGGATCCAGGTCGAAGCGAGCCATCCGAAGGTCGAGATCGCGATGATCGCGATAACAAAACCCGGTCCACCCCAACTCATGATACTTCCCTCCTGTTGAGCGCGCGCTGTCAGCGCAGGCGCTCGATCTCGTCGGCGAGCTGCGTGTTGCGGCTCGTGTAGAATGTCTCGATGTCGGCCATGCGGCGATCGATGTCGCGCAGCTTGGAGCGGACTTCCTGGGTCGAGCGGCGCGGGTTGGCCCGCACGCCCTGCCAGAATTTCGCTTCCTCGGCATTGTCGTAGAGGCCGAGCGGCTTCTGCGAGGTGATCATGGCGAGGCCGATATAGACGAAGAACATCAGCGGAAAGGTTGCGACCAGCAGGGCCAAGAAGCCCAGGCGGATCCACAGCGGGTCGACCCCGGTATATTCGCCCAGCCCTTCACAGACGCCGAGCCATTTGCCGTTGACCTTGTCGCGGTACAGTTGCGTGCGGCTGACAGACATCTCAGTTCCTCCGTGCGCGTTCATAGTCGGGGAGCTCGCGAACCGGCGGCGTTTCGGTGCTGCGGATGCGGAACTCGGGATTGTCGGCGGCGATGATCCGCTCGATGGTGTGGAGACGATCCTCCAGGCGGCGTGCGGTGTAGTGCAGCTCGTCCAGCAGATTCTCGTCCTCGCCGGTCAGCGTCTTGGCCTGCTTCCACTTGGTGACATAGTGGAGGATGACCCAGGGCATGCCGATGAAGAGCATGCCGACGATGATGATCGGAAGAAACACGTCTTCCATGGCTTAATTCCCCTTGTTCAGGCGCGCCTTGAGCGCGGCCAGCTCGGCATCGACCTTTTCGGCCGAATGGAGCTCGGCGATTTCCTCTTCCAGCGACTTCTTCGGCGCGCCCAGTGCCAGCGCATCGGCGCGGCCCTCGGCAAAGTCGACGCGGCGCTCGAGCAGGTCGAAGCGGCTGAACGCGTCGCTGACCTTCGACCCGTGGGTCATCTCGCGCAGCTTGACGCGGTTGTTGGCGCTTTCCAGGCGGGTCATGATCGCGTTCTGGCGGGCACGGGCGTCGCGCAGCTTGGTCTGCAGCTTGGCGATGTCCTCTTCCGACGCGCGCAGCGCATCGTCGAGCACCGCGATCTCTGCATTCAGCTGATCGCACATGTCATACGCCTTCTGGCGCTCGACCAGTGCAGCCTTGGCCAGGTCCTCGCGGTCCTTGCTCAGCGCCAGCTCGGCCTTCTCGGTCCAGCTCATCTGGAGGTTTTCCAGCTTGGCGATGTGGCGGCGCATTTCCTTCTGGTCGGCGATGGTGCGGGCCGCGCTGGCGCGAACCTCGACCAGCGTCTCCTCCATCTCGAGGATGATCATGCGGATCATCTTCGCCGGGTCTTCCGCCTTGTCGAGCAGGTCGGTGAAGTTGGCGGCGATGATATCGCGGGTGCGAGAGAAAATGCCCATCTGAACTTAGCTCCTTGGAAACTCGTGCCGCCGGGCGGACTAGGGGGTGCCCGCCCGGCGGGATCGCTTACGCGATGGCTCGGGTGGAAACTGCGACCCCATCCGTCGCCGTGACGGCGGGGCCGACCACGGTTGCCAGGCTGGTGGTGCTGACGATCAGGGTGCAGACCAGCGCCGCCAGCGTCGTGCGAAAGCTGTTGTTGCCCTTATACATTGTTTCCGTCCCTCGATTTCTTCGTTTCGTTGCCGCCCTTCGCGGCATGCCGGCAACTTTGCACGGGGCGTGCCAATTCGCTTTTTTCGCAGATTTCCGCCGTTTTCTTACCGAAAGGCGGTGCGGCTCAAACTTCGCACTTGCCAAAACTTGGGAAAATATCCCAAGAGTTCGGCATGGAGCGCACCACTCATGTCGTCGGCCAATCAGGCGCCTTTCTCGACGCGCTCGAACTCGCCTCACGCGCAGCCGCCCTCGACCGCCCGGTGCTGGTGATCGGGGAGCGCGGGACCGGCAAGGAACTGGTCGCCGAGCGCCTCCACCGCCTGTCCCCGCGCTGGGACCAGCCTTTGGTAGTGATGAATTGCGCGGCGCTGCCCGAAACGCTGATCGAGGCGGAGCTGTTCGGGCATGAGGCGGGGGCCTTTACCGGTGCGACCAAGGGGCGTCCCGGGCGTTTCGAAGAGGCCGATGGCGGCACGCTGTTCCTCGACGAGCTCGGCACGCTCAGCATGGCCGCGCAGGACCGGCTGCTGCGCGCGGTCGAATATGGCGAGATCACGCGGATCGGCTCCTCGCGCCCGATGCGCGTCGATGTCCGCATCGTCGCCGCGACCAACGAGGATCTGCCCCACCGCGTCGAGAAGGGGACGTTCCGCGCCGACTTGCTCGACCGGCTGAGCTTCGAGGTGGTGACGCTGCCGCCGTTGCGCGCGCGCGCGGGCGACGTGCTGGTGCTCGCCGAATTTTTCGGGCGGCGCATGGCGGCGGAGCTGGCGCGCGATTGGGAAGGCTTCGGTCCGACGGCGCTCGACGCGCTCACCAATCACGACTGGCCCGGCAATGTCCGCGAGCTGCGCAACGTGGTCGAGCGCGCCGTCTATCGCTGGGACCGGGCGGGCCCGGTGGATGCGATCCAGATCGATCCCTTTGCCTCGCCCCATCGCCCGCGCCCGATGCCGCACGGCATCCCCGGCAACGCCGCGCCGGTGCAACTGACGACGGAAGAGCCCGGCCCCCTGCCGCAGCGCGAGGACGACCTGTCCGGCGACTTCAAGAGCCGCGTCAACCGCTTTGAGCGCGAACTGCTCAGCCGCGCGCTTTCGGAGAACCGTTTCAACCAGCGCGCGACGGCGGAGGCATTAGGCCTGAGCTACGACCAACTCCGTCACGCCCTCAAGCGGCATGACCTGCTCAACGCAGGCGGCTGATCGCCCCACTCGATCCAGTCCGCAGAAAAATTTGTGCGGCAATCATGGGCGTCATGCGTTAGGCGGTCGCGAACCAAAAAACGGAGGGTAATCCCATGGCGTTCGAACTTCCCACGCTCCCCTATGCCAAGGACGCGCTCGCGCCGACGATCTCGGCCGAAACGCTCGAGTTCCACTATGGCAAGCATCACAAGGCCTATGTCGACAAGACCAACGGCTTCGTCGCGGACAAGGGGCTTGAGGGCAAGTCGCTGGTCGAGGTGATCCAGCATGCCAAGGAAACCGGCGACAAGGGCCTGTTCAACAACAGCGCACAGATCTGGAACCACAGCTTCTACTGGTTCGGCCTGACGCCGGAGCCCAAGGAGCCGACCGGCAAGCTCGCCGAGCTGATCGAAGCCAAGTTCGGCTCGAAGGAAGAGCTGGTCAAGCAGCTCATCGCCGAGTCCACCGCGCACTTCTCGAACGGTTGGGGCTGGCTCGTGCTCGACGGCGACGAGATCAAGGTGACCTCGCTCCACGACGCCGACACGCCGGTCGTCTATGACTACAAGCCGCTGCTGACGATCGACGTGTGGGAGCACGCCTACTACATCGACTACCGCAACGCGCGTCCGGGCTATCTGGAAGCGATCACCAAGATCATCGACTGGGATTTCGTCGCCGCCAACCTAGACGGCGAGGGCGTCAGCCGCGCCGACCAGGCCGGCTGATCCACGCGATCATCGATCGAGGAAGCGGGCCGGGGGCAACCTCGGCCCGTTTTGATTCAAACCTTTGTCACCCCGGCCTTGTGCCGGGGCCCACGGATCGGCGAGCGCGACGCAATAGCCTGGAGCGACGCGCGTGCCGCACGGTGGCCCCCGGCACAGGGCCGGGGTGACGATGCGGTCGGATGTGCGCTTACTGCTCCGGCGGCAGCGCCTTGTCGACGATCTCGCCATCGGTCTTGAGCCCATGGCGCAGCAGCAACGGCACGTTGCCGATTGCGAACAACAGCGTCAGCGGCACCACGCCCCACAGCTTGAACGCGACCCAGAAATCCCAGCTTTGCGTGCGCCAGACGATCTCGTTCAGCACGGCCATCACGACGAAGAACACCGCCCAGTTGATCGTGAGCAACCGCCACCCGCGCGCGGTCAGCCCGGGATAGGCGCTCTCGAGCAGCATTTGCAGCAGCGGCTTCTTGGTGATCAGGCCGTAAATCAGGACGATCGCGAACATCGCATAGACGAGCGTCGGCTTGACCTTGATGAACGTGTCGTTGTGGAACCACAGGGTCAGCCCGCCGAATACCAGCACGAGCACGCCGGAGATCCACAGCATCGGCGAGATATGCCGCGTCTTCCACAGCGACAGCCCCATGGCGAGGAAGATCGCGACCATAAACGCCGCCGTCGCCGCCAGCATCCGCGTCAGCTGCGGCCCGCCCATGAAGCTGTTCACGGCAAAGAACACCGCCAGCGGACCGAAATCGATCAGCATGCGCAGGCCGGGGGTAGGGGCGGGCTTGCCCGGGTTTTGGGACGTCGTGGATTCGGTCATGCACTCACTCTACAAATGGCGCCGGGCTTGTCGAAGAAAACTGGACGCGGGGCGGTCAGCCCTTGGTCAACGCCTCCACCCCGGCGATGATCCGCGACACTTCGCGCGGGTCGAATCCGCGCAGATCGTCGACCTTCTCGCCGACGCCGATCGCGTGGATGGGCAGGCCGTATTTCTCCGCCGCCGCGACCAGCACGCCGCCGCGCGCGGTGCCGTCGAGCTTGGTCATCACCATGCCGGTGACGCCGGCGACTTCCTGAAAAACCGCGATCTGGTTGAGCGCATTCTGGCCCGTGGTCGCGTCGAGCACCAGCAGCACGTCATGCGGCGCGTCGGGATCGAGCTTGCCCAGCACGCGGCGGATCTTCGCCAGCTCGTCCATCAGCTCGCGCTTGTTCTGCAACCGCCCGGCGGTGTCGACGATCAGCAGGTCGATCCCCTCGGCGGTCGCGCGACGCAGCGCCTCATGCGCGACCCCTGCGGCATCGCCGCCCTCGGCCCCCGCGACGATCGGCACGCCGATCCGCTCGGCCCAGGTCCGCAGCTGGCCGATGGCAGCCGCGCGAAACGTGTCGCCCGCCGCGACCATCACCTTAAGCCCCTGATCCTTCAGGATCGCGGCGAGCTTGGCGATGGTCGTGGTCTTGCCCGATCCGTTGACGCCGATCACCAGCATCACCTGCGGCCGGGCCTTGTCGGTGATCAGCGGCTTGGCGACCTTGGTCAGCACCTTCTCGATCTCGTCGGCGACGACCAGCCGGATGCCCAGCTCCTCCATCCCGCGCTCGACCTGCTCCTCCGCCAACCGCTCGCGAATCCGCGCCGCGGTGGCGGGGCCAAGGTCCGACGCGATCAGCGCCTCCTCGATCTCGTCGAGCGTCGCCTCGTCCAGCCGCCCGGTACCCAGTCCCGCCAGGTTGCCGACCAGCCGGTCCGACGTCTTCTTGAACCCGCCGAGCAACCGCTCGCGCCAGCTCGGGCCGCTCATGCGCGCGCTCCGATCAATTTGTCGTCCTGCACGTTCGTGATCATCACCTGTTGCACCGATCCAATGTCACTCTGCGGAAGCATGACTTCCGCGAAATTCTCAGCATGCCCCCGGTCGCCCGGCCGCTCGACCAGCACCCGCTGGCTCGTCCCGACCAGCCCACGCAACCACTTCGTCCGCCGCTCCGCCGCCCGCTCACGCAATGCCGCCGCGCGCGCCTTGGCGACACCCGGCGCAACCTGCGGCATCCGCGCCGCCGGCGTGCCCGCGCGCGGGCTATAGGGAAAGATGTGCGCATGCACGATGTCGCAATCGTCGATCAGCGCCAGCGTGTTCGTGGCCATCGCCTCATCCTCGGTGGGAAAGCCGGCAATGAGGTCGGCGCCGATCGCAATCTCCGGCCGCGCCCTCTTCAGTCGCGCGACCAGTTCCACCGACTGCGCCCGCGAATGCCGCCGCTTCATCCGTTTGAGGATCATGTCGTCGCCCGCCTGCAGCGACAGGTGCACATGCGGCAGCACCCGCCGCTCCTGCGTCAGCAGAGCAAACAGCCGCTCGTCGATCTCGATCCCGTCGAGCGAGGACAGCCTCAGCCGTTCGACCCGCGTATGCGCCAGCACCCGCTCGACCAGTTGGCCCAGCGTCGGCGCGCCGGGCAGATCGGGCCCGTAGCTGGTCAGGTCGACCCCGGTCAGCACGATCTCGCGATGCCCCGCATCGACCAGAGCCTGCACCCGTTCGATCACCGCGCCCGCTGGCACCGACCGGCTGTTGCCGCGCCCGAACGGGATCGCACAGAAAGTGCAGCGATGGTCGCACCCGTTCTGCACCTCGACAAAGGCGCGGACATGCGCGGAAAAGCTCGCGGCCAGGTGCGGCGCGGTCTGGCGCACCGCCATGATATCCTGCACCAGCGCCGCATCGTCGCGCGTCCATGAGGCTGGGACCAGCTTTTCGGCATTGCCGATCACGCGGTCCACCTCCGGCATTGCCCCGAACGATGCCGGATCGATCTGCGCCGCGCAGCCCGTCACCACCAGCTGCGCCGAGGGCCGCGCCCGCCGCGCGCGCCGGATCGCCTGGCGCGTCTGGCGCACCGCTTCGTTGGTTACGGCACAGCTGTTGACCACCACCACGTCGCTGGACCCCAACAGCGCGCGGATCGTTTCGCTTTCGGCAAGGTTGAGCCGACAGCCAAGGCTGATTACCTCAGGTGCGACAATGGAGGACGACATGGCAGGCGATCTAGAGACGCACGGGATCGAAGTCCATGCGTGCGCGAAGGCGGTGCTGGACTATTGGTTCGACGAACTGAAGCCCGAACAGCAATTCGCCAAGGACGACGCGGTCGATGCGGAGATTGCGCGCCGCTTCGGCCACGCCCGCGACGTCGTGCTGGCGAGCGGTGCGGCGGGCTGGCGCGACAATCCCGATGCCCTGCTCGCGGCGATTATCCTGCTCGACCAGTTCAGCCGCAACATCCATCGCGGGACGCCGCAGGCGTTCGCCGCCGACCCGCTCGCGCTGGCGCTCACGCTGGAGGCGATCGGCAAGGGCTGGGACCGCGAAATGGCGCCCGAGCGCGCGACGTTCCTCTACATGCCGCTGATGCACGCAGAAAATGTCGAGGCGCAGCGGGTGAGCCTCGAAAAATTCACCGCACTCGGTCGCGCGGAAAATCTCCGCTTCGCGATGGAGCACGCTGTGGTGATCGAACAATTCGGCCGCTTCCCGTCGCGCAACGAAGCGCTTGGCCGCGAGTCGACGGCGGAGGAGCTGGAGTATCTGAAGCGGCCGGACGCCGGCTGGTAGGACTTATCCGGCCATCCGGTCCGGGCCCTGCACCGGCAATTCGCTCTCGATTGTCGGCACTGGCGGAGATTGCACCAGCAGGCGGCGTTCGGCGAGCAGCCGGCGCGCACCGCTGACCGACAGCGGCTTGCCATAATGCCAGCCCTGCGCCTTGGCACAGCCCAATGCTTTGAGCCGCGTTGCGATCGCCTCATCCTCGACACCCTCGGCGGTGATCGGCAGGTTGAGGCTTTCGCCGAGCGACACGATCGCATTGACGATCGCCGCCGAATCCGCGCTTTCGTTCAATGAGATGACGAAGCTCTTGTCGATCTTGATCCGGTCGAACGGCAGTGCGCGCAGGTGTGCGAGCGAGGAATAGCCGGTGCCGAAATCGTCCAGCGCCAGGCGGACGCCCTGATTCTTCAGGCTGCCGACGATCGATTGGGCGAGCGAGAGATTGTCGAACAGCGAGCTTTCGGTAATCTCGATTTCCAGCCGGCTCGCCGGAAAACGCGTTTCGGTCAGTACCTTGATGATCTTCTGCGCCAGCCACGCGTCGCGCAGCTGGACTGGCGAGATGTTGACCGACAGGGTCAGCGAACTGTCCCAGTCGCGCGCGGCGTTGAATGCCTGATGCATCAACGCGAGCGACATGTCCGCGATCAGGCCGGTTTCCTCGGCGATCGGGATGAACAGTTCGGGGCTGATCAGGCCGCGCGTGGGATGTTCCCAGCGGGCGAGCACCTCGAACCCGATCAGCTTTCCAGTCTGCAGGTCGATCTGCTGTTCGAAATAGGGGACGATCTCGCCGCGCGGGATCGCGGTGCGCAGGCCGTTTTCCAGCTCGTTGCGCGTCTGCAGCTCGCGCTCCATCGAATGGTCGAACCAGGCATAGCGGTTGCGGCCCGATTTCTTGGCGACATACATCGCGATATCCGCCGATCGCATCAGCGAGTCGATCGAGTGACAGTCGAAGTCCGACCGCGCGATGCCGACCGAACAGCTGACATGCAGCCGCAGCCCCTCCGCTTCGAACGGCTGCGCCATCTGCGCGACCAGCTTCTCGGCAATCCGTTCGATCATGTCGGGATGCTGCGGATCGAACAGGAAGGCGCAGGCGAATTCGTCGCCGCCCAGCCGCGCGGTCAGCGCGATCGGCGGCATCGCGCCGGCAATCTCGCCCGCCGCCGCGCGCAACAGCGCGTCGCCAACCGCGTGGCCGTGCATGTCGTTGACCGTCTTGAAATGGTCGAGGTCGATGATCATCATCGCCATCGCCTTGCGCCGCTTCTGCCCGCGCACGAACATCGCCGCGCCTTCCTCGGCCAGGCTGCGGCGGTTGAGGAAGCCGGTCAGCGGATCGCGGCTCGCCAGCATCTGCGCACGCTCTTCGGCGGCGGCGCGGATGCGCACTTCGTTGCTCAGGCCGCGATGGCGGCGCCAGCCGAACAGGATCAGCGCGACATTGAGCAGCAATGCGATCACCAGCGTGCGATCGGCCGGGGCCGCGCCCTCCAGATAGTGGCGCAGCGTCTTGGACAGCACCGAGCTGCCGGTGCCGACGAACATCAGGATCGCGGCAACGCTGATCGCGCCCGTGATCAGGTCCGATCCGGCGCCACTGCGCTCGTTCTGGTCGTCGTCGATGCCCAGCGACATGCCGGAATTGCTCCCCTTCATACGAACCGGGGATATCTCATGCGGACCGTGTAGAAGGGGTTAAGGCAAAGACGGGAAGAGGGTTAACGCAGGGAGAGTTGCACTTATCTTGGTTTGCGGCTAAGCGCGCCTCCGACCGTTCTCACGAACGCGACGACATATGCCCCCGGGCAACGCTGGCCGACGAGGTTTCGTCCGCCGGCGTTTTATGCGTTTCGGACCTGAGAGCAATGGGAGAAGCGAGTGTTTGACAGTCTGAGCGAACGGCTTGGCGGCGTATTTGACCGTCTCAAGGGCCGTGGCGCGCTGACCGAAGCGGACGTGCGGACGGCGATGCGCGAAGTGCGTATCGCGCTGCTCGAGGCTGACGTCGCGCTGCCGGTCGCGCGCCAGTTCGTCGACAAGGTGACCGAGGAAGCGGTCGGCCAGCAGGTGCTGCGTTCGGTCACGCCGGGGCAGCAGGTCGTCAAGATCGTCAACGACGCGCTCGTCGCGATGCTCGGCCCCGATACGGCCGAGCTGCAGATCGACGTCACCCCGCCCGCGGTCATCATGATGGTCGGCCTGCAGGGCTCGGGCAAGACCACCACGACCGCCAAGCTCGCCCGCCTGCTCAAGAAGCAGGGCAAGAAGGTGATGATGGCGTCGCTCGACGTCAATCGCCCGGCCGCGCAGGAACAGCTGGCGGTGCTCGGGACCCAGATCGAGGTCGCTACCCTCCCGATCGTGGCCGGCCAGCAGCCGGTTGATATCGGCCGCCGCGCGATTCAGGCCGCGAAGCTCCAGGGCTTCGACGTGCTGATGCTCGACACCGCAGGCCGTCTGCACGTCGACCAGCAGCTGATGGACGAGATGAAGGCGGTTGCCGACATCTCGCGCCCCCAAGAAATCCTGCTCGTCGTCGACTCGCTGACCGGCCAGGACGCGGTCAATGTGGCGCAGAACTTCAGCGATCAGGTGCCGCTGACCGGCGTCGTGCTGACCCGCATGGACGGCGATGCGCGCGGCGGTGCGGCGCTGTCGATGCGCGCGGTCACCGGCAAGCCGATCAAGTTCGCGGGCATCGGCGAAAAGCTCGACCAGATCGAGCCGTTCCACCCCTCGCGCGTCGCGGGCCGCATCCTCGGCATGGGCGACGTCGTGTCGCTGGTCGAAAAGGCCGCACAGGCGATCGAGCAGGAAGACGCCGAGAAGATGGCGGCGCGGCTTGCCAAGGGTCAGTTCGACATGAACGACCTGCGCGGCCAGCTTGCGCAGATGCGCCGGATGGGTGGCCTTGGCGCGCTGGCCGGCATGATCCCGGGCATGAAGAAGGCGCAGGGCGCGGTCGAACAGGCCGGCGGTGACAAGATCCTGCTGCGGATGGACGCGATCATCACGTCGATGACGATCAAGGAACGCGCCAAGCCCGAGCTGATCAACGCGAAGCGCAAGATCCGGATTGCCAAGGGTAGCGGCACGACCGTTCAGGACGTGAACAAGCTGCTCAAGATGCACCAGGAAATGTCAACCGCGATGAAGCGGCTCAAGAAGATGGGCGGCCTCAAGGGGATGCTGGGCATGCTCGGCAAGGGCGGCATGGGCGGCCTCGGCAATGCGCTGGGCGGTCCGGGCATGGGCGACATGATGGGCAAGCTCGGCGGTCCCGGCGGCGGGCTTCCGGGCCTTCCCGGCGGAGACGGCAACATCCCGCCAGAACTCGCCAAGTTTTTGAACAAGAAGAAGTAATTCGTTTCAACCGTTTGAATTTACAGAAGGAAGTACACAATGGCTCTCAGCATGCGTCTGTCGCGTGGCGGTTCGAAGAAGCGCCCTTATTACCGCATCGTCGTTGCCGATGCGCGCTCGCCCCGCGACGGCAAGTTCATCGAGAAGATCGGCACCTACAATCCGCTGCTCGCCAAGGATGACGAGAAGCGCATCGTGCTCGACACCGACCGCGCGAAGCACTGGCTGAGCGTCGGCGCGCAGCCGACCGACCGCGTCGCCCGCTTCCTCGACGTCACCGGCGTCAAGGAGCGCGCTGCCAAGAACAACCCGAACAAGGGCAAGCCGGGCGAAAAGGCCGTCGAGCGCGCCGAAGAGAAGGCTGAGAAGCTGAAGGCCGCCGAGGAAGCCGCCGCAGAAGCGAAGGCCGCTGCCGAAGCCGCTGCCGCCGCCCCGGCCGAAGAGCCCGCCGCTGAAGAAGCTCCGGCAGCTGAAGAAGCGACCACCGAGGAAGCTCCGGCTGCCGAAGCTGGCGAAGAAAAGGCCGAGGGCTGATCCTTGGCTAACGACGCCCCCGTCACGCTCGCCGTCATTATCGGCGCGCACGGCGTGACGGGGGAGGTCCGCCTCAAGGTCTTTGCCGAAGACCTGTCGGTGCACCGCCGCTTCAACGGCGGCGCGCTGACGCTCAAATCGGTGCGCCCCGGCAATAATGGCGCGATCGCGCGCTTTGCCGAAGTGACCGACCGCAACGCCGCCGAAGCGTTGCGCGGCACCGAACTCACCGTCGCGCGCGCCGAACTCCCGCCGCTGGGTGAGGGCGAATATTACCACGCCGACCTGCTCGGCCTGTCCGCCGTTGCGGAAAACGGCGACCCGATTGGCACGATCGTGACGGTGGAGAATTTCGGCGCTGGCGACGTGCTTGAAATCGAAAAGCCCGACGGCAAGCGCTTCATGATCCCGATGCGCGCGCAGGCCGTACCCGCCTGGGACGCGACCACGCTCACCATCGCCGACGGCTGGGCGGAATGAGCGCGGACGGCATGATCGCCGTCCTGTCCGACATCCACGGCAATCTGCCCGCGCTCGAAGCGGTGATCGCCGACGCGCACGCGGCGGGCGCAACGCGCTTCGTCAACCTGGGCGACAGCCTGTCCGGCCCGCTGTGGCCGGCGGAGACCGCCGCGCTGCTGATGCAGCTCGACTGGCCGACCATCGCCGGCAATCACGAGCGTCAGCTGCTCACCGACGCGCCCGAGCGGATGAATGCCTCCGATCGCTTCGCCCGCGCCACCCTCGATGACGCACAGCTGTGCTGGCTCGCTGCCCAGCCGGCGACGCTGAGCATCGACGGCATCCGCCTGGTCCACGGCACACGCCGCAGCGATGTCGAGCAGCTGCTGGAGACGGTCGAGCCAACGGGCCTGCGCGCCGCCACCGATACCGAGATCGCCACGCGGCTGGGCGAGGAGGTCGCGTTGCTCACCCTGTGCGGCCACTCGCATCTCCCCGCCGTCCGCACGCTCGGCGATGGCCGCACCGTCGCCAATCCCGGCAGCGTCGGGTTGCAGGCCTATCGCGAAGACCTGCCCTATCCCCACGCCGCGCAGACCGGCGACCCCCGCGCCCGCTACGCGTTGGTCCGTGACCATCAGGTACAACTGCGCGCCGTCGCCTATGATCATGCGCGCGCGGCGGAAAAGGCTGAGCGGGAAGGGCGCCCCGACTGGACCACCGCGCTGCGCACGGGAATGGCGCCGACCGACGCATAGTGCTTTACATATCCGTATAGTTATATATCCATATGGCTATGGATGAGTCGCTCGATCTTGCCTTCGCTGCCCTGGCTGACCCCACCCGCCGCGCAATCCTCGCACGGCTGGCAAAGGGGGAGGCCACGGTATCCGAACTCGCCGCGCCCTTTGCGGTGAGCCAGCCCGCCATTTCCAAGCACCTCAAGGTGCTGGAGCGCGCCGGCTTCGTCGAAACCGCCACCGCCGGACAGTCGCGCCCGCGCCGCCTCAACCGCGCCGCGCTCGCGCTCCCCGCCGACTGGCTCGACCGGCTCGGTGCCGACTGGGATGCGAAGTTCGACCGCCTCGACGCCTATCTCGCCACGCTCAACACAGGAGAGCCCGCATGACCGACGCCGCCGTGACCCCCGAATTCACCATCCAGCGCACCTTCGCCGCCCCGATCGACCGCGTGTTCGACGCCTGGGCCGATCCAGTGCAAATGGCGCGCTGGTCGGGGCCGGAGGGGACGCAGGTGACCGTGCTCAGCGGCACGATCGCCAGCGGAGCGCAACTCCACGCCCGCTCCGACGCGGCGGATGGCAGCGTCCTGCACACGCTGTGCGACTATCGCACGGTCGATCGCCCCGACCACCTCGTCTATGACCAGAGCTTCGCTGATGCCGATGGCAATATCGTGCCATGCCCGTTCTTCGACGCCTGGCCCGCCACGCTGCGCACCGATATCCGGTTCGAGGCGGTCGCGGACGGCACGCGCATCACCCTGCGCTGGATTGCGATCAATCCGACGGCGGAGCAGGCGGCAAGCTTCGTCGCCGCGATGGAATCGATGACCGGCGGCTGGAGCGGTAGCTTCGACAAGCTCGACAGCTACCTCGCGGCATAACGCGCGCGGGGGTTTGCGTGCGGGGCGGAATTCTGATTGGTTGCGCGCCATGAAGCTCCGCCTCGCCGCCGCCCTCGCGTTCGCCCCGCTGCCCGCGCTCGCCCAGACGCCGCCGGGCCATATCCCGCCCGCTCAGGTGACCGAGATCGGCGACCATTTCGCCAAGTATCGCGCGCAGAACCCGACCCCCGGCATGGTCTATATGGTCATCAAGGACGGCAAGCCTGCGGTCTCCTCTATGGTCGGGACGCAGACCTCCGGCGGCGCGCCGGTCACGCTCGACACCCGCTTCCGCATCGCGTCGATGAGCAAGGCGTTCACCGCGCTCGCGATCCTGCACCTGCGCGACGCGGGCAAGCTGCGTCTCGACGACCTTGCCGAACAGCACATCCCCGAAATGCGCGGCTGGAAATACCCGACCACCGACAGCCCGCGCATCCGCATCCGCGACCTGCTGGCGCATGTCGGCGGCATGGTCACCGACGATCCCTGGGGCGACCGGCAACAGGTGCTGAGCGAGGCGGAGTTCAGCGCGATGATCGCGCAGGGCGTGCCGTGGAGCCGCACCGGCGGCATGGCACACGAATATTCCAACTATGGCTATGCGCTGCTCGGCCGCATCATCACCAACATCTCGGGCGAGCCCTACCAGGCCTATATCGGGCGTACGATCCTAGAGCCGCTCGGCATGACCGCGACCACCTACGACATCGCACTGGTGCCGCGCGACAAGTTCGCGCTCGGCTATCGCTGGGAGGATGAGAAGTGGGTGGCCGAGCCGGAAATGCGCGACGGTGCGTTCGGGGCGATGGGCGGCATGATCACCACCGCCAATGACTATGCCAAGTGGGTCGGCTTCCTGCTCTCCGCATGGCCCCCGCGTGATGTCGCCGAAACCGGCCCGGTCAAGCGGGCCACGGTGCGCGAGATGGTCCAGGGCCTCAACTTCGTCCGCGTCGGCCCGCGTCGCGGCGCGCCGGAGGGGGATACGTGCAAGCACGGCACCGCCTATGGCATGGGCCTGCGCATCACCAGCGACTGCGACCTCGGCACCGCGCTCGAACATGGCGGCGGTTACCCCGGCTATGGCAGCTATGTCGTACTGGTGCCGGAGCGCGGGATCGCCGCTTTCGCCTTCACCAACAAGACCTATACCGCCCCCGCCGTGCCGGTGTGGCAGTCGTTGTGGTCGCTGGCGCGGTCAGGGGCGGCCGATCCGCGCGCGACCCCGCTCAACCCGCTACTCATGCAAATGCACGACGCCGTCCGCGCCGCCTATGCGGCGGGCGACCTCAAGCCGCTCGACGGCAAGCTCGCGATGAACTTCGTGATGGACCGCGACGCCGCGCACTGGCGGACGGAATTCGCGCGGATCAAGGGGCTGGTCGGCGACTGCCCCACCGCCGAACCGCTCGCCCCGACCGGCAACCTGTCGACCAGTTTTCGTTGGAATTGCGCCAAGGGGAAGGTCGACGGCCAGATCCTGCTGGCCCCGACCAACCCACCAGCGATCCAGGCGCTGCGGTTCTATCCGCGGCCGGATTGACGGACGGGTTACAGAAGCGGATTGGCAGACGATCCCGTCGCGGACATTCGTCCTCGCCGATTTCACTGATTCCTCACGGTTCGCTCATGCCGCTCATCACCTCGGAATTAGGTTTGCCCTTCCGATAGAAGGGGCATGAGATGACCAAACGGTCCATGGAAGTCACGTTTTTCGGCCTTGGGGCCGTATTGCTTTGGCCGCTGGTCCTCTTTTTTGGGGGATTCTGTTTCTGTCCGTGGGTGGCGAAGGCATGGTTACCCATACCATTGAGCATAGCCGCCAACTGGAGGCTGAATTCAAACAAGCTGCTCGGGTCGTTGACAGATTTCGTGCGCAGCGCGGGCGCTTACCGGATCAGGACGAAACTGCTCAGCACTTGTCGATCGATGGGCCATATATCATCGAACCAGGGGATCGGCATTTTGAAGAGGCCACATCCGAATTGGGCCAGCCCCCGGAAGGCGGCTATGTTCTGGGCCTCTGGCGAGGGGAGTGGATGGAGTACTACGCCTCGTGGTCGGGCGCGACGACGATGCCATTCGGTGAGAGTGCCTACTACCTGACAGGCAGTCGTGCTGGAGATTGCCTGCTCGGTGCATTCGGGATGACTATTTGTCTGGCGGGTGCCTTGCGAATTTGCAGGGGCAGGAGACGTCGCTGAGGTCGAGCCAACTGCGCAGGCTGCTACCGCCAGATCCGCCGCTGCTCGCTCAGCATGTTCCGGATCGTCGTCGACGCCACGCCCGCCTGACCCATCGCGTTGCTGATCTGGTCCAGCCCCTTCACCACGTCACCCGCCGCGAACAGGCCGGGGATGCTGGTGCGCTGGTGGTCGTCGACCTCAAGGCAGCCCTCCGCCGTCGCCGCCGCGCCCGCCGCTACCGCCAGGTCGGATCGGATGCGCGACCCCAGCGCCGGGTAGAGGCTGTCGAACGCCATCCGCCCATGCGCGGTATCCAGCGCAATCCGGTCGCCTTCGATCGCATAGCCCCCGCATGGCCCGTCGACTCGCGCGATCCCCGCTTCCTCCAGCTTGGCGACACACGCCGCATCCAGCCGATGCTCCACATCCGGCGCGATCAGCGTCACGTCGCGGGTAAAGCCGCGCAGGAACAGCGCCTCGCGCATCCCATGGTCTCCAGTCCCGATCACGCCGACGCGCTTGTCGGTCACCTCATACCCATCGCAAACGGGGCAGTAACGCAGCAGTCCGCGCGCCAGTGCTGGATCATGCACCGCATCCTCCAGCCCCTCGGGCCGATGGTTGACCACGCCTGTCGCTAGCAGCACCGAGCGTGTCGCCACCCGCCGCTCGCCCGCATGGACGATAAAGCCGTCCGCGACCGGCTCGACCCGCGTCACCTTCGCCGCCTCACGCACCGCGCCATACAGCTCGGCCTGCGCCAGCATCCGCCGCAGCAGCTCGACGCCTTCGATCCCCTCAGGATAGCCGGCATGATTGTGCGTGCGCGGGATCAGCGCCGCCCGGCTCGACCCGCAATCGAACAGCCGGATCGACAGGTGATAGCGCGCCAGATAGATCGCCGCCGTCAATCCGGCCGGCCCCGCGCCGACTATGATGCAATCTTCCATGCCCGCTCCCTTGCCAATCGTGGCGTCAGCGGCGAACAGGCACCATGACCTTCGCCGCGACCGTCTTAACGCTTTACCCGGACATGTTTCCCGGGCCGCTAGGCCATTCGATCGCCGGGCGCGCGCTGAGCGAGGGGAAATGGAGCCTCGACACCGTCCAGATCCGCGACTTCGCGACCGACAGGCACCGCACGGTGGACGATACGCCAGCCGGGGGCGGTGCGGGGATGGTGCTCAAGCCTGATATCCTCGCTGCCGCATGTGACAGCGTCGGTTACGACCGCCCGATGCTGGCGATGACCCCGCGCGGCGCGCCGCTGACGCAGGACCGGGTGCGCGCGCTCGCCGCCGGTTCCGGCGTGTCGATCCTGTGCGGCCGGTTTGAGGGGTTTGACGAGCGGCTGTTCGACGCCCGCCCCATCGAACAGGTGTCGATCGGCGACTATGTGCTGTCGGGCGGCGAGATGGGCGCGCTGGTGCTGCTCGACGCTTGCATTCGGCTGCTTCCCGGCGTAATGGGCGCGCCTTCCAGCGGAGTCGAGGAAAGCTTCGAAAGCGGCCTCCTTGAATATCCGCAGTACACCCGACCCGTCGAATGGGAAGGGCGCACGATCCCCGAAGTGCTGCGATCGGGGGATCATGCGCGGATCAACGCCTGGCGCAAGCAACAGGCGGAGACCGATACACGGCTAAGGAGGCCGGATCTTTGGGAGCGCCATGAGGGCGCTCGGGTCCAGTCTCCCTCTGGTGCGCGGCGCGAAAAGGAATGAGAGCCATGAACCTGCTCCAGCAGATCGAGGCCGAGAACGTCGCGAAGTTCTCCGCCGACAAGAAGATCCCCGAATTCCGCCCCGGCGACACCGTCCGCGTTGGCGTGAAGGTCGTCGAAGGCGAGCGCACCCGCGTTCAGGCCTATGAAGGCGTCTGCATCGCCCGCGCCAACAAGGGCATGGGCAGCAACTTCACCGTCCGCAAGATTTCGTTCGGTGAAGGCGTCGAGCGCGTCTTCCCGCTCTATTCGCCGAACATCGACAGCATCGAAGTCGTCCGTCGCGGCGTCGTGCGTCGTGCGAAGCTCTATTATCTGCGCGGTCGTACCGGCAAGTCGGCACGTATCGCCGAGCGCCGCGACCCGCGTCCGGCCAAGACCACCGAAGCCGCCGAATAATCGGCCCTCGGCAGCAACAAGCGTGGGGCGCGGAGCGAAAGCTTCCGCGCCCCGTTTGATTCCGGGCCGGGCGACACTAAGTTGATCGGGTGACCGCCCGCTCCGCCGCCTTCGCCGCTCTAGACGCTCGATTCCTCCGGGCTGCGGCGCTGTGGATTGCGCTGATTGTCGCACTGGCCTCGTCGCTGCTCAGTAGCGGCCTGCCGCGCACCATGGCGTTCGGCTCGGCCTTCAACCCTGCAACCACGGTCGATGCGCTTCGCCCGCTGCGCGCGTCGCCGCGGATCGTCGCACCCGATGTTCGCCCGGATCCTGATCCGGTCGTCGGAGTCGGCAGTGCCACGCTTTCCAGCCCAGAAACGGCGCTGATCTCCCCCGCCGTCGATGCGATTGACGCACGACCGTCCGGCGTCGTCGCTGTCCCCATCAGCCCGTCCCACCCGCCGCGCGTCGGCAGCCCGCGCGCGCCGCCCGTCGTCTGACATTCCCCGTTCGCGCTTCGGCGCGGTTTCAGGAGCGATGTCATGAACAATGCGCACGACAAACGGCAGCCCTGGTGGTTTGCGCCGATCGTCTGGAGTGGAGTGGCGGCCAGCACGGCGGCCGCGGCGCTCGTGATCGGCGGCACCAGCGGCTGAACGCACTGCCCGGGCCGTACGTTACGGTCCGGGCCACAACCGGGACAGCTGCCAGCCTATGCACCACACACCGCTTATCGCCACGATCGTGGCCGGGCTCGTCATCGCCTTCATCATGGGGGCGATTGCCCACAGACTGAAGGTTTCGCCCATCGCGGGCTATCTCCTCGCCGGGATCATGGTCGGGCCGTTCACGCCCGGCTTCGTCGCCGACGGAGACCTTGCCGCCGAACTGGCCGAGATCGGCGTCATCCTGCTGATGTTCGGCGTCGGCCTGCATTTCTCGCTCCGCGACCTGCTCGCGGTGCGCAAGATCGCGGTGCCCGGGGCGATCGGTCAGATCGCCGCCGCGGTGGTCATGGGCATGGGCCTGTCCTGGACGCTGGGCTGGGACCCGCTCGCCGGGTTCGTCTTCGGCCTTGCCTTGTCGGTCGCGAGTACGGTGGTGCTGCTGCGCGGTCTGCAGGGGTTCGGCATTGTCGATACCGAACGCGGTCGGATCGCGGTCGGGTGGCTGATCGTCGAGGATCTGGTGATGGTCCTCGCGCTGGTGCTGCTGCCGGTGCTGGCCCAGATCATGAAAAGCGAAGGCCCGATGACGTGGAGCGCGCTGCTGGTGCCGCTGGCGCAGATCGGGTTCAAGGTCACCGGCTTCCTGGTCGTCATGCTGCTGGTCGCGCGCCGCGTGATCCCGATGGCGCTGCATTGGGTGGTCCACACCGGTTCCCGCGAACTGTTCCGCCTCGCCGTCCTTGCCATCGCACTCGGCGTCGCATTCGGCGCGGCGGTTGTGTTCGACGTGTCCTTCGCGCTCGGCGCCTTCTTCGCCGGCATGATCCTGGGCGAAACGCCGCTCAGCCGTCAGGCGACCGAAGAGACGCTGCCGCTGCGCGATGCGTTCGCGGTGCTGTTCTTCGTGTCGGTCGGCATGTTGTTCAACCCGGCGGTGATCGTGGAGCAGCCACTGCCGTTGATCGCGACCGTGCTGATCATCGTGGTCGGCAAGTCGCTGGTCGCCTACGCCATCGTCCGCGCGCTGGGCCGCACGCATCGCATCGCGGTGACGGCCGCTGCCAGCCTTGCCCAGATCGGCGAATTTTCGTTCATCCTGGTCGGGCTCGGCGTATCGCTGCAGATCCTGCCGCCGGAAGGGCGCGATCTGGTGCTGGCGGGCGCGCTGCTGTCGATCCTTGCCAACCCGTTCATCTTCAACGCCTTCGTCCCGCGTCGGCAGGAGCAGACCGACCCGATCGAGCCGCCGCTGGATACCGGCGACCGCACCGGCCACATCGTGCTGGTCGGCTATGGCCGGGTCGGCAAGCTGATCGCGCGCGACCTGCTGGCAAAGAAGCGCCCGTTCATCCTGATCGAGGATCAGGCGGACGTCGCCAAGGTCGCCAAGGACGCGGGCCTCGACGTGGTGCGCGGCAACGGCGTCGATCCCGAAGCGCTGAAGGCCGCCGGGGTCGACCGCGCGGCAAAACTGCTGATCGCGATCCCCGAGGGGTTCGAGGGCGGCGCGGTCGTTCAGGCGGCGCGCGAACTCAACCCCGGCATCGCCGTCGTCGCGCGCGCGCATTCGGACGCCGAAGTCGAGCATCTCGAAGCGCGCGGGGCGGGCGATGTGGTGCTGGGCGAACGCGAAATCGCCAACCGCATGCTCAGCTTGTGTGTGCTGCGTGCGGCGCGGAGTTGAACCCGCCCGCTCTCTCCTAAGAACCCCTCCCGCCTGCGGGGGGGGGGAAGGGGAGGGTCTTCTTCTGTTTATTCATTCGCCCAGCCTCCGGGCTAAGAGGGCGGACTTTACCTCGCCCGCGTGAAGCCCGATAGGCGTGGGCATCGTGAAAACCATGAACGGATTGCAGGATGTGGAAAGCGGCGTTGGGCGCGATGGCGTTGTTGTCGGCGGGGGTGGCGATGCCGGTTGAGGCACAGCAGGTGGCAGGCGGCGACCTGACGCTGGAGCGCGTGTTCGCCAGCCCCGACCTCGCCGGCACCACCCCGCGCGCGCTCAAGCTTTCGCCCGATGGCACGCTGGTGACGGTGCTGCGCAACCGCGCCGACGACAATCAACGCTTCGACCTGTGGGCGATGGACACCGCCACCGGGCAATGGCGCATGCTGGTCGACAGCGCGAAGATCGGCACCGGCGCCGAACTGTCCGAGGCCGAGAAAATGCAGCGCGAACGTGCGCGCATCGGCGGCAGCAAGGGCATCGTCGCCTATGACTGGGCGCCCGACGGTAAGTCGATCCTCGTGCCCCTCGACGGCGACCTCTACCTCGCCACGCTCGACGGCCAGGTCCGCCGCCTGACCGCCACCGAAGGCGGCGAGTTGAACCCGGTGATCAGCCCGCGCGGCGGCTTTGCCAGCTTCGTCCGCGACCAGAATCTCGTCGTGCTCGACCTGACCAGCGGCAAGGAGGTCAAGGCGACCACCGAAGGCAAGGGGACCGTCTACTTCGGCGAGGCCGAGTTCGTTGCGCAGGAGGAAATGGGCCGCCGCACCGGTTACTGGTGGTCGCCCGACGACACGCGCATCGCCGTCCAGCGCTTCGACGAGAGCCCGGTCGGCATCGTCAGCCGCGCCGCGATCGGGGCGGAGGGCACCAAGATCTACGATCAGCGCTACCCCAAGGCGGGCACCGCGAACGTGCTGGTCGACCTCTACGTGATGAACCCCGACGGGTCGGGCCGGGTCAAGGTCGACCTCGGCACCGAAACCGACATCTACCTCGCCCGCGTCGACTGGACGCCCGATGGCAAGACCCTGCTCGTCCAGCGCCAGAACCGCACGCAGACCGTGCTCGACATGCTCGCGGTCGATCCCGCCACCGGCGCGTCGCGCGTGCTGTTCAGCGAGAAGTCGGGCGAACGCAGCTGGATCAACCTGTCCGACGCCTATCACCCGATGAAGGACGGCAGCCTGATCTGGTGGTCGGAACGCGACGGCCATGGCCACCTCTACCGCTTCAAATCGGGCAAATGGATGCAGCTGACCAAGGGAGACTGGGAAGTCGCCGATATCGTCGGCGTAGATGAGGCGAGCGGCCGCATCACCTTCACCGGCAACAAGGACGGCGTGCTCGAACGCCATCTCTACACGGTGAATTTGAATAAGCCCGGCACCGTGACCCGCATCACCGAACCGGGCTGGTGGCACGGTGCCAGCGCCAACGGCACGGCGAGCAAGATCATCCTCACCCGTTCGAAGAGCGATCAGCCGGCACAGGTGATGCTGACCGACGCCGCGGGCAAGCGGCTCGCCTGGGTCAACGAGAACACGGTCGCCGGGGACCACCCCTATGCGCCCTATCTCGCCAGCCATCAGCAGAAGCAGTTCGGCACCATCAAGGCAGCCGACGGCACCGTCCTGCACTGGGAAATGATCACGCCGAAGCTGGAGCCGGGCAAGAAATACCCCGTCTTCTTCCATCACTATGGCGGCCCGCATTCGCAGCAGGTGAGCCGCGCATGGGGCGGTGCGCTCCAGCAATATCTCGTCGATCGCGGCTATATCTGGTTCGTGCTCGACAATCGCGGCGCGGCTAATCGCGGCAAAGCGTTCGAGGATCATCTGTACCAGGCGATGGGCGGGGTCGAGGTCGAGGATCAGCTCGCCGGGGCCGCCTATCTCAAGACGCTCGATTTCGTCGATGCCAACCGCATCGCCACCTATGGCTGGTCGTACGGCGGCTATATGACGCTCAAGATGCTCCAGGCCGCCCCCGGCACGTTTGCAGCGGGCATTTCCGGCGCGCCGGTCAGCAAGTGGGAGCTGTACGACACCCATTATACCGAGCGCTACATGGGCGACCCGCGCCAGGTGCAGGCCGCCTATGACAAGGCGAATACCGTCGCCGATGCGACCAAGATCACCGATCCGCTGTTGCTCATCCACGGCATGGCCGACGACAATGTCGTGCTGGAGCATTCGACCGTGATGATGGCCAGGATGCAGGGCGCGGCGGTGCCGTTCGAAACGATGCTGTATCCGGGCCAGACGCACCGCGTCGCCGGTCCGGGCATCAGCGTGCATCTGTGGACCACGATCCTCGACTTCCTCGACCGCCGCATGGGCAAGGACGCGCCGCCCCCGAAATGAATTGACCATCCGGTGGCTGCGGCGCACCCTCCCGGTCGGGCATGGCGGGGAGGGGGCGCATGAAGACACGCGTTGCAGCAGCACTCATGACGACGTTGGCCGCCGCACCGGCGGCGGCGGAACTGACCCGGTCGGACGGCGGTGGCTTCGTCTCCACGCACCGCCTTGTCATCGCCGCGCCGCCCGAAAAGGTGTGGGACACCATCGCGCGGCCCTCGCTGTGGTGGAGCAAGGACCACACCTACTCGGGCAATGCTGCCAACATCAGCTGGGACACCCGTCCCGGCGGCTGCTGGTGCGAGACGCTGGACGGCGGCGCGGTCGAGCATGGCCGTACCGTCTATGCCGTGCGGGGCAAGGCGCTGCGGCTGTCCGGTGCGTTCGGTCCACTGCAAAGCGGTGCCGTCACCGCGACGATGACCTTCGCACTCAAGCCGGATGGGCAGGGGACCACGCTGACCGTCACCTATGTCGTCGGCGGCTTCCATCCCGCAGGCCTCGCCACGCTCGCCGCCCCGGTCGACGGGGTCATCGCCGCGCAGATGCCGGGGCTCAAGGCTGCGGCGGAGCGTGCCGAATAGGGTCACGGCCTCCATCGTGAGCGCTTGGCCGCTGTCCCGCTTTGGTGTATGGCATCCGAACCGATTTTTGCACCGACCCGGCGCTTGACAGTGCGGGCCGCGGTCAATATGTCGCCCATCTTCCGAAACACCGGCTAACGGCAGCGTGCGTGCACGTCTGCCGCGCGCATGCGTTTCGGGTCAACGCGACGAGATGGGGTTTGCTGCCATGCACGCCCCGTGGAGCTGGGAGAATTTAGTTCATGGCACGTATTGCGGGCGTTAACTTGCCCACCAACAAGCGCGTTCTGATCGCGCTTCAGTATATCCACGGCATCGGCCCGGCAAAGGCCAAGGAAATCACCGAAAAGCTCGGCATCACCGTTGAGCGTCGCGTGCAGGACCTGACCGATTCGGAAGTGCTGCAGATCCGCGAAACCATCGACGCCGACCACACGGTCGAGGGTGATCTTCGTCGCCAGACCGCGATGAACATCAAGCGCCTGATGGATCTGGCCTGCTATCGCGGCCTGCGTCATCGCAAGGGCCTGCCGGTTCGCGGCCAGCGCACGCACACCAACGCCCGTACCCGCAAGGGCAAGGCGAAGCCGATCGCTGGCAAGAAGAAGTAAGCCGCTGGGCCGTTTCACGGCGGCCCGCCTGCTTCGATTTTCGAAGGATTACTGAATAATGGCACAAGCACCGCAGCGTCTTCGCCGTCGCGAACGCAAGAACATCACCGCCGGCGTCGCCCATGTGAACGCCAGCTTCAACAACACCATGATCACGATCACGGACGCCCAGGGCAACGCGATCAGCTGGTCGTCGGCCGGCATGATGGGCTTCAAGGGCTCGCGCAAGTCGACGCCTTATGCAGCCCAGGTCGCAGCCGAGGACGCAGGCCGCAAGGCTGCCGAGCACGGCGTCCGCACGCTCGAGGTCGAGGTGAAGGGTCCGGGTTCGGGCCGCGAATCGGCGCTCCGTGCGCTGCAGGCGGTTGGTTTCCAGATCACGTCGATCCGCGATGTGACCTCGATCCCGCACAATGGCGTGCGCCCGTCGAAGCGTCGCCGCGTCTGATTTGACTTTCCGCCTCCGTCGCGGCCTCGGGATGCCGGGTCCGGGCTGGAGGCGGCTCCAATCCTGGCGGGACCTCCCCTGTCCCGCCCAACCCAGGGGAAGCCTGTGTCTGTCAACGCAAAGAACTGGCAGGAACTGAAGAAGCCGAACGGCCTTGAGAAAAAGGGCGGTGACGGCAAGCGGAAGGCGACCTTTGTCGCTGAGCCGCTGGAGCGTGGCTTCGGTCTTACGCTCGGCAACGCGCTGCGCCGCGTGCTGCTCTCGTCGCTCCAGGGCGCGGCGGTGACCTCGATCAAGATCGAAAACGTGCTGCACGAATTCAGCTCGCTCGCCGGCGTGCGTGAGGACGTGACCGATCTCGTCCTCAACGTGAAGCAGATCGCGCTGCGCATGCAGGGCGAAGGTGCGAAGCGCCTCCAGCTGAGCGCAACCGGCCCGGCCGAGGTGAAGGCTGGCGACATCGCTGTCTCGGGCGACATCGAAGTGATGAACCCGGAACTGGTGCTGTGCCATCTCGACGATGGTGCGACGCTGAACATGGAACTCATCGCCGATACCGGCAAGGGCTATGTCCCGGCCAGTGCGAACCGTCCGGCGGATGCGCCGATCGGTCTGATCCCGGTCGATGCGCTCTACTCGCCCGTCCGCCAGGTCAGCTACAAGGTCGAGAACACCCGCGTGGGTCAGGAACTCGACTATGACAAGCTGAGCCTGTCGATCGAGACCGACGGCACCGTCACTCCGGAAGACGCGCTCGCTTATGCCGCGCGCATCCTTCAGGACCAGCTGGCGCTGTTCGTCCACTTCGACGATTCGGCGATCACGCGCAGCGCGCCGGTCGGCGTCGCCGCCCAGTCGACTGCGTCGGAAGGCAGCAGCGATACCGCGACGATCAACCGCTACCTGCTCAAGAAGGTGGACGAGCTCGAGCTGTCGGTCCGTTCGGCCAACTGCCTCAAGAACGACAACATCATCTATATCGGCGATCTGGTCCAGAAGACCGAAGCCGAGATGCTGCGCACCCCGAATTTCGGCCGCAAGTCGCTGAACGAAATCAAGGAAGTGCTGTCGTCGATGGGTCTGCGCCTCGGCATGGAAATCCCGGGCTGGCCGCCTGAGAATATCGAAGAGATGGCCAAGAAGCTCGAGCAGGAAATCATGGGCTGAGCTGCACCGGGTTAGCGCAAGCTAACCCGGATACAGCGCCAGTCCGGCCAGCGGGGCCGCAGGCTCCGTCTGACGCCGCGGCTTTGCCGCGGCAGGCCTCCTGGAAGAAGGGTCAATGGGCTGCCACCCCAAGTGCTGCCTGGTCTGGGGTTCCGTAAGACGGCCCCTTAACGAACGAAGGAAGACATCATGCGCCATAAGTACGGCGGTCGTAAGCTCCAGCGCACCTCGGCCCATCGCATCGCGCTGTTCCGCAACATGTCGGCCGCGCTGATCAAGCACGAGCAGATCACCACCACCGTCGCCAAGGCGAAGGAACTGCGTCCCTACGTCGAAAAGCTGATCACGCTGGCGAAGAAGGGTGGTCTTTCGAACCGCCGTCTCGCGCACGCGCGTCTGCTTGACGACGCGCAGCTGGTGAAGCTGTTCGACGTGCTTGCGTCGCGCTACGCCGACCGCAATGGCGGCTACACCCGCATCATCAAGACGGGCCCGCGCGCTTCGGACGCGGCACCGATGGCGATCATCGAACTCGTCGACCGCGATGTCTCGGCCAAGGGTCAGGACTCGGGTCCGGTGATGACCGACGAAGATTTCGACGAAGCAGCCTGATTTCGGGCGCTTCATCGACCAGAGCTGGGGCGGTCGCACGACGGTGCGGCCGCCCCTTCTCGTTTGGGGCGGGCTAACCGCCGCTCGCTCTTCTCAACAGACGCGCCTGATCGGCGGCGGCGTCACCCTCCTCCCGCTTCTTCTGAAGCCCGCTCGCTTGCGGGAGGGTTGGGGAGGGTCTTCTTCTTCTTCTTCTTCTTCTTCCGTCATGCTGAACTTGTTTCAGCATCCACCCCGCCACCCGCTGCTCAGTCGCCCGTGGAACTGAACCAAGTTCAGGATGACGGCAGGAGGAAAGGCAACTGGCGCCGCCGCGTTATCGACAGACCCCCTTCAGCCCTCGCCCATGGTGATACCGCACATCGCGCGGCAGGAACTGCGGAAACCGGCACGCGAACATGTGCACCCGTCGCGCCCCGGCAAAGATCGCCGGAGCGCTGCCGTGCGCCTTCACGTCGTAGCTCCCGACCTGCCCCTTGGCGCAGTCGAAATAGGTCTCGCGCGCAGCCACCGGCGGTCCGGTCACGCACATGAACACCACCAGCCGATCGGGACAGCGATTTTCCAGCGTCCCGATCGTCCCGCTGACCGGCTGAGCCGCGCGGATGCAGTGACTGGCATCGGCGGCGGGGGCGGCCTGCGGCTGGGTGGCGAGGATAAGGGCAGATAGGAACATCCGCTTCATCCTGCCACGGTGCGGCGTCCCAAGCTAATGTTGCGGCACCGTAAGAATCGCTGAACTTTGGTACGGCGTCCGACTCCCCATTTACGATCCAACGGAAGAACCGACGGAAATCCGCCGATCGCCGATTTGGCACGCGCCCTGCAAACACTGCGGCGCAGGAGGATTGGATGAAAAATACGCGTGGACATCGAGCAAGCAACGCAGTGGCGCTCGCCTTTGCGACGCTCCCGCTGATGGTCATGAGCTGGGTCGCCTATGAAAGCGCGCTGATGTCCTTCGCGTGAGAATCGGGGCTTTGAATGTTGGATTTCCTCGGATCTAATCTGGTCGATGCCCCGCCGCTCCAACCCCGATCGCCAGCCAAGGGCCGTGCCTGACACTGTCGTCCGGACGGCGCGTTACTGTCGCGTCGGTGTCGCGCGGCGGTCGCGTTGGTGTGCCATTGCGGTGGCAAACCGGTCGCCTCGCCCGGAAAACCCCCGCTTTTCTGTCAGCATCGTCGGACGGCCCGCTTGACCCTGCGCAGTGTCGCAATAGGGTAAGGCGCTTCCGTTTCAGGAGATACCAATGCGCCGCGCGTCGATTCTCGCCCTGCCGCTTTTGTTTGTTTCGCCCATCGCCGTTGCCAGCCCGGAGTCCGCGCCGACCATGACCGCACCGCTTTCCTATCCCGACACCCGCCGCGTCGATGTCGTCGACGAGGCGTTCGGGGAAAAGGTCGCCGACCCCTATCGCTGGCTCGAAAACGACGTCCGCAACGACAAGGAAGTCGCCGAATGGGTCGCGGCCCAGAATAAGGTGACCGACGCCTATCTCGACACGCTGCCCGGCCGCGACATCTTCAAGGCCCGGATCAAGCAGCTGTTCGACTATGAACGCTTTGGCCTCCCGACCCGCAAGGGCAGCCGCTATTTCTACAGCCACAATACGGGGCTTCAGAATCAGAACGTGCTGTGGGTGCGCGACAGCCTCGACGGCGCAGCGCGGGTGCTGATCGACCCCAATGGCTGGGCCAAGGACGGCGCAACCGCGCTGTCGGAGTGGGTACCGTCGGAGGATGGCAAGCTGCTCGTCTATGGCATCCAGGACGGCGGTTCGGACTGGCGCACGGTGCGGGTGATGGATGTCGCCACCGGCAAGACGCTGGGGGACGAGCTGAAATGGATCAAGTTTAGCGCCCTGTCCTGGGCCAAGGATGGCTCGGGCTTCTATTATTCGCGTTTCCCCGCAGTCCGGGAAGGTGAGGCGTTCCAGGCGCTCAACGAAAACCAGGCGGTCTATTTCCACCGCATCGGCACCAGCCAGGATCAGGACAAGCTGATCTACGCGACGCCCGATCACCCCCGGCGTGGCCATTTCGCGCAGGTCACCGATGACGGCAATTGGCTGGTCATCACCACGACCGAGGGGACCGACAATCGCTACGAGATCACCATCCTCAACCTCAAGGATGCCGCTGCAAAGCCGCGCACGATCATCAAGGGGCTCGAGAATGAGTGGAGCCTGGCCGGCAATATCGGCAGCAAATTCTTCTGGACCACCGACAAGGGCGCGTCGCGTAAGAAGGTTGTCACGATGGACGTCGCCGCCGCCAATCCGGTAGCGACCGACCTGATCGGTGAGGACAAGGCGACGATGGAAGGCGCCGGCATTGCCGGCGGCCAGCTGCTCATCAATTATCTGGTCGATGCCAAGGATGAACTGCGCCGGTATTCGCTCGACGGCAAGTTGCTCGGCAAGGTCGAGACCCCAGGGATCGGCAGTGTCGCGGGCTTCACCGGCGACCCGGACGAAAGCGAGGCGTTTTACGCCTTCACCAGCTTCAACACGCCCACCACCATCTACCGCTATGATATCAAGACGGGAAAAGCGACCGAATGGGCCAAGCCCAAGGTGGCGTTCGACCCGACCAAATATGCCGTGGAGCAGCGCTTCTTCAGCTCGAAGGACGGGACCAAGGTTCCGATGTTCGTGGTCAAGCGCAAGGATGTGACCGGCCCGGCGCCGACCCTGCTCTGGGCCTATGGCGGGTTCAACATCAGCTATGGCCCGGCGTTCAGCGCCGCGCGGCTGGCCTGGATGGAGCAGGGCGGGGTGTTCGTCCTCGCCAATATTCGCGGCGGCGGCGAATATGGTAAGGCATGGCACGATGGCGGTCGCCTCAAGAACAAGCAGAATGTGTTCGACGATTTCATCGCGGCGGGCGAATATCTGATCGCTGAGGGGATCACGAAGAAAGACGGCCTCGCCATTCAGGGCGGGTCGAACGGTGGCCTGCTGGTCGGCGCGGTCGTCAATCAGCGCCCCGATCTGTTCGCCGCGGCGATGCCCGCCGTCGGCGTGATGGACATGCTGCGCTTCGACCGCTGGACCGCGGGGCGCTATTGGGTCGACGATTACGGCTATCCGTCGAAGGAAGCCGACTGGAAAATTCTGCGCAGCTACTCGCCCTATCACAACATCCAGTCGGGCAAGACCTATCCGGCTATCCTCGCCACGACTGCGGATACCGACGACCGCGTGGTGCCGGGCCACACTTTCAAATACACCGCCGCGCTGCAGGCGGCGGACATCGGCCCCAAGCCGCATCTCGTCCGGATCGAAACCCGTGCTGGTCATGGCTCGGGCAAGCCGACCGACAAGATCATCGAGGAGACTTCCGACCTCTGGGCCTTCGCCGCCAAGTGGACCGGGCTCGACGTCAAGCCGGTCCAGTAAACGCCGGTCGCCGGGGGCACCCAGTCCCCGGGGGCCGTCGAGATTGCGGCATGTTTGCCGCTTTCTGCCCCATCCGGCTGCCGCTATCTTCGCGACGAATCGTGAGGGGGCTTTCGATGCGGGGATTGTGGGGAGCGTTGGTCGGCGTCTTGGCGACCGGCGGGTTGGCAAATGGCGCGCAGGCGGGGCAGGCGGAGGCGGTCGAAGTGCCGTCCCCGCCACCGCCGATGGCAGTTGTACCGCCGGCCACTCCATCCAACCCGGTCGCGCCCCAGCCCGCCACTGCGTCGGATTATCCGGCCTGTGACGGCTATCCCGCCCCCAACCCCAGGAAGAAGCTGAAGCCCGGCGATACACAGCCCGAACATCGCGGCTGGGGCGGGCTGGGGCCGAACTACGGCATTCGGCTGCGGTCGTTCGGGGTGCAGGGCAGCGCGGCGTGCGAGCGGACGCTCGCGGACCCCATGCTAGTGCCGGAGTTTCGCAATCGCCGTCTCTCGCTGCTCCGTGCCCGCGCGCTGCACGAACTGGCCGAAAAGAGCGACGCAACCGCCCTGGCGACTCTCGACGAGTTCGATACCTTCCACGCGACCTACGCCACGCCGGAAGAGCTTGCGGCGACCCGTCTGGGAAGCGACGCGCTGCGCGCCATCGCGCTCTACCGGACCAAGAAGGCGACCGAGGCGCAGAAGATGCTCGACTCGATTGTCGCACGGCGGCCTTTTTCGCCCAGCGTGCGGCGGATGGCGTCAGCGATCCGGCTCTTGTTCGACACCGATCGCGGCAATCGTATCGCCCAGCTGCGCGAACAGGCCTCCTACAATCCGGTCATGCTCCGGCTGATGCTGATGATCGCGCTGCAGACCGGGGATTTCGAGAATGCCGCGCTCTATGCCGACCAGATCAGTTTCGACCTTCCCAAAAGCCGTGGTGGCTGGACGCTGAGCGGCGATGACGATCGCAAATATGACGAGATCCAGGATCGCGCCGCCATTCGCGGTGCCAGGGCCTATGCGCTGCTCGCTTCGGGGAAGACCGAACAATCGGCGATCGAACTGAAGGGTGCGCGGGACGAGGTTGCCTTTGCCGTCGAGCCCCCGCCACCGCGCCCCGACGGGCGCAAGCAGCCCAAACGGGTGGAGGAGGATTATCGCCGCCGCGTTGCCGCTGGGGACAAGGCGACCGCAGTGCTGGACGACTGGTCTCGGGCCATCGCCCTGCGGTTGCGGGCGAGCAAGCTGACGATGAAGGCGCTGTCCGACGAGACCGAGCGGCCACGCGGCGAGGCGATGGTCGTCATGTCCGACCTGATCGCGCAACTGCGGGCGGACGATCCGGCGGAAGCCCGCGCGATCGATGCGACGATCGACCAGATCCGGCGGATGCAGGACCTGGGCATGACCAAGATGCTGCAATTGGGGTTCGGCGATTTGGTCAAGCTGCTGCCGCGCGGCGAGCATGCCGCAGCCATGCCCAAGATGCGGGACGAGGGGAGCAATTTCTGGCGCACCGATATGGAAGGATATCGGGTCATGAAGAGCGACGATCCCCAATTGGTGAACCTGCGGATGGGCAGCCTTTCGGCCAGTCCGGCGATGGTCGAGGAGGCGGCGATGCTGGTGGCGGCGGACCATGTTCGCGGGCTGGGCAAGGACGCCTTTGTCATCGAGAGTGCCGTGCTGGTCGAACGCACCGTGACCTATGGCTATGGCTATGGCTACAGCGCCGGTGGCGGGACGCCGCAGGGGTTCGAGTACCGCCTGTTGATCCGCCCGATCAGCCTGGCTGCGGGCGAAGAGCCGTCGCGGCAATGGCGGGCGATCAAGGCGGCAGATGTCCGCGCCGCGCTGGCGGAGAAATACCCGCCCGCGCAATGATCGGCAGGATTAACGCCGACCCACGTAGAATCCCGATTGCATTTTCCCGATATGGGCAACCCGCCCGGCGCGTGGCAGGCATGGCACCATCGAGCGGAGAGTTGCCATGTCCTCTTACCATGAGATCACCAGCGCAGACGATGCGACGGACGACGCGCTGCCCGCGGGTTCGGGCTTTCTGATGGTCATGTGCGGTTCGCTGCTGTTCTGGCTGTTTGTCCTCGTCCTGCTCAATGGAGCCTAAGGCACCCGGGTCACTTTCAGGATCCGGATTTTCGGGCTGAGCATCTGGCCTTTCATGACGCCTTCGCCCGCCGTCGGCGATGTCGGGGCGTCGAGGATCTTCCACACCACCTCCATCCCCTCGACCACCTTGCCGAAGGCCGCATAGCCGAGATTGTCGCCCGGCCGGGTCGGATCGGCGTCGAGCGAGGGCTGATCCCCCACGCTGATCGTGAACTCGCCGCGCGCGGTGCCGGGCGCGAGGCGGGCGGTGCTGATCGCGCCGTTGACGTGCTTCACCCCGGTTTGCGTGGTCGGCTCATGCTTGATCGGGGGCAGGATGCGCTTGGGGTCGTTGTCGATCCCGAACTGGATGAAGCCGAATTTGTCGGCGACCTTGACCGTCCGGTAGAAGGCGATGCCGTCCAGCCGCTTCTGATCGGCATAGCGCAGGAAATTGCGCGCGGTGATCGGGGCGCGCTCAGTTTCCAGTTCAAGCACGATGCGACCAAAGCTGGTGTCGAGCGCCACCTTTTGCGTTGCCGGCGTTGGGGCAGGCGTCGGGGCCTCCTGCGCCAAAGCGGGGAGGGGGAGCAGCAGGGCTGCGGCGAGCAGGGTGCGGCGAAGGGTCATGCCGCCAGTCTGCCCAGCCGCGTGGCGCCCTTCAACCGGCTTTCGTCCACAACAGAATCGCTTTGCTGGAAGGCGCGCGGCCACCACCCATGTTGCCTTTGGCCGTGCCGACCCCCTAGATGCGGCACCGCCACCCGCTTCACGGGGCTCAACAGGATTTTCGAATGACCGCCACCCACTCGACCCGCATGCTGATCCTTGGTTCCGGCCCGGCCGGCCTGTCCGCCGCTATTTACGGCGCGCGCGCGGGGCTGGCGCCGATCGTGGTGCAGGGCATCCAGCCCGGCGGACAGCTGATGACCACCACCGACGTCGAGAATTATCCCGGCTTTCGCGAGGTGATCCAGGGCCCGTGGCTGATGGGCGAGATGCAGGCGCAGGCCGAGCATGTCGGCGCGCAGATGATGTACGATACGATCGTCGAGGTCGATTTGTCGCAGCGCCCGTTCCGCCTGATCGGCGATGGCGGCACCGTCTATTCGGGCGACACGCTGGTGATCGCGACCGGCGCGCAGGCCAAGTGGCTGGGGCTGGAGAGCGAAGACGCGATGAAGGGCAAGGGCGCAAGCGCCTGTGCCACCTGCGACGGCTTTTTCTATCGCGGCAAGAAGGTCGCGGTGATCGGCGGCGGCAACACCGCGGTCGAAGAGGCGCTGTACCTGACCAACCACAGCCATGACGTGACGCTGATCCACCGCCGCGACACGCTGCGCGCTGAGAAGATCCTGCAGGAGCGGCTGTTCGCCAATCCGAAGATCAAGACGCTGTGGAACAAGGAAGTGGTCGAGTTCGTCGGCGGCGGCGATCCCGAGGGGCTGGTCGCGCTGCGCCTGCGCGATACGGTGACGGGCGAAGAGTCGAGCATCGATGTCGAGGGCGGCTTTGTCGCGATCGGCCACCACCCGGCGACCGAGCTGTTCCGCGGGCATCTGGAGCTGGACGAAGACAGCTACATCACCGTCGAGACCGGTTCGACCCGCACCAGCGTGCCCGGCGTGTTTGCGTGCGGCGACGTGATGGACAAGGTCTATCGCCAGGCGATCACCGCCGCGGGCACCGGCTGCATGGCCGCGCTGGACGCCGAACGCTTCCTGGCCGAGGCGGATTTCGAGGCGGTTGCCCACGCGGCGGAGTGAGCCGGGGAAACTGACGAAATTACGGGCAACGCGCGCGATTCTGTCAGCTTTGGGTGACGAAGCTGACGGAAATGGCGGTATGTGATGCGCGTGCGGCGCGGAAGCTGATAGCTGCCTGACAGTTTCGGCGTGGGCGTCGCTGTGGTTCGCGAAGTTCGGGGCGAGTCGGGGGCGCATCGACCAGTCTATGCGCTTTTCGGGGTCTTGTAGGAAAGCCTTGTCATTTCCTTTGTCACCCGGCCTTGGCCCGGGGCTAAGCTTCTATGTGATTGCATGACGTAGCCCCGCCCCGGGTCAAGTCCGGGGCGACGGATGGGAGAGCTGCAATGTATGGGGCTAATCGCGTCCGCGAATGTCGCGCCAATATTCCTGGGCGACGTCGGGATCGATCTCGACCGGCGTTGAGCCCCCATACAGGCGATCCATGCCGTCCTTGCGCGGGCCGGAGATCCAGAAGTGGTCGCCGGACTCGACGTCGAAATAGTTCGCCTTGAACCCGCTGCCGTCGAGCGACTGAAAGGTGCGCCCGGCATATTGGATGGAGCGACCCGATTTGGAGAAGGTGACGCGACCGATCCGCGCAGGGCCGTCGAGGCTTTCGGACTTGTCCTCGATATACATGATGCGGGTCTTGGCGGTGGACATGCCGGGTTCTTAGCGCTTGCACTGCGACTGGCGCTACACCATTCGGCGCCCCGGGCTTGACCCGGGGCTAGGCTTCTTCTTGTCGCCTTGGGACCCCGGCCTCTGGTCAGGCGCCGGGCGACGATGGGTGGTCCGCCAGCGCAGCCAGTACACGCTCCGTAAGCCATGCCTTGTCCGCTGGGCGGGCGAAGCTGTGGCTGTCGGTGGGGCAGGTGGTCAGGGTTGCGGTATTGCGGGCTGGGGCGAACGCTGCGCTTTTCCAGTGGTCGGCGAAGGCGAGGGCGGTGTTGTCGCGTTCGGCCAGCAGGATCGTCACCGGGATTTGCGTCGTTGCCAGCGATGTTGCGAGGCGGGCGGGGAGGCTCGTTGGGGGTTGCGACTGTTTCGCCGATGCCTTGGCCAAGCCGCTGATTAATTTGCGGATATTGACGCCTCCGGTGAGCAGGCGGAGGAGTTCGCGCGGGTTCTTCAGCTTTTCGAGATAGCGCGAGCGGATCGCGGCGGCGGGGGGCAGGTCGTTGCCGTCCGCGCTCGGCTCGATCGTCCAGGGGTTGGTGAGGATCAAGGCGTCGATCGGCGCATCGGCATGGAATAGGATGAGGGCGCTGGCGGCGTCGCAATTGCCGAAGGCGACGATGCGGGTGGCGTGCGTAGCTTCGCGGCGGAAGGCGCTGGCGGCTTCAGCAATGTCCTGCGCTGTCGATGCGAAACCGTTGTTTTCGCCGGATGAATCGCCGATGCCGCGGCGGTCGTAGCGGAACACCGGGTGGCCAGATGCAGCCACGGTAGCGGCGAGTTCGGCCATGCCGCGATGCGCGCCGATGCGGATTTCATTGCCGCCGGAGACGATCAGCAGGCCGGTGATGCCGGGGGCTTCGTCGAGCGTGGCGGCGAGGGTTTCGCCGGCGCAGGGGAAGCTGATCAGACGGCGCATGTCGCGATCCATTGGGCGATGTCGTCGGCTACGGCCTGAGCGAAGTCGGGGTCGTTGTCGGGCTCGGCGCGGCGCCACAGCGGGGTGCCGGGGAGCTTGACGTCGGCGGGCTTGGCTTCGGTGGCGAGGCGGACGGTGCGGGTCTGATCGGGTGACGGCTTGGCGTCGGTTAGCTGGGCGAGCAGGAACGGGCTGACCAGATTGCCGGCGAGTTCGACCGGATCGGTGGCGGTGTCGAGGCTGGCAGGATCGAACGGCTCGCCGGATTCGCGCGCCGAGGCCTGGCGCGCGCGGATGAGTTCGCGGCGCAGGTCGGCGCCGGTCATGGGGGAGAGGTGGGTGCGGGCGCTGACGGCTGCGTCGCTGTCGAGCAGGGCGCCGCTGCGGAGGGCGAGGGTCAAGGTCGGCCCGGTGAGGCTGGCGACTGCGGCGGCGAAGGCTGCGCGGAGCTTGGCGAGATCGGTTTCGTGGGTGGGCAGCAGGCTCTCGCCCTGGCCGGGCAGGTCAGGCAGCGCCCCGGCAATGCCGCGTTCCGCCAGCGCGCGCAGGATCGTCACCGCGAAGGCACGGGTGCGGTTGGCTTCTTCGAACAGGGGGAGCGCGACGACCACTACGGGACCGGTGTCGGGGCCGAAGCGGAGCATCGCTTCGCGGCCCCCGGCCCAGTCATAGGTGGTCGCGCGGATCAGCTGAGCGCCTTGGACGCGGCGAAGCGGACGAGCGCGCCGAAGGTTTCGAGCATGTCGCCATCCACCTCATCATCGTCGATGATGATGCCGAGGCGGTCCTCGATCTCGGTCAGCACGCCGGCAACCGCCATCGAATCGAGTTCGGGGAGCGCGCCGAACAGCGGCGTTGCTTCGTCGAAGGTCGCCGCGCGGGCGGCGTCGATGCCCAGCACATCGCGCAGCACGCCGCGCACGGTTTCTTCGACTTCGTTATATCCGTCAGGCTGCACGGCCCAAAATCCCCGGTTGTTTTGCGCCCGTTACGCGCTGGACGTCGCGATGCCAAGTGCTGCACCTGCTAAGCGATAATAGACACTGGATCGTTAACCGATGCGGGATATGCAGGCGCGATGGTGGAACTCGACCCTACACCCTATCCGATCGATGCGTTGACGACGCGCGGGGCGCCTGACGCCGTGGCGCTGGAGGATCGCGCTGGGACGCTGACCTATGCCGAGCTGGAGGCTGCGGTTGCCGCGCTGGCGTTGTGGCTGCGTGGGCAGGGGCTGGAGCCGGGGGATCGCGTTGCGACCTGGTTGCCCAAGACGCGGCATGCGTGCGTGATGCCGCTGGCGGCGGCGCGGGCGGGTTTGGTGCATGTGCCGGTCAATCCGGTGCTCAAGCGCGCGCAGGTGGCGCATATCCTGGCCGATAGCGGAGCGCGGCTGTTGCTGACGCAGGGGGCTCGGGCGGGGACGCTGGAGGATGGCGATGTGCCCGCAGGCTGTCGTGTCGTGTTCGATGCCGATGCGCCGCTGGCGGGAGAGGGGCTGGACTATTCGCAGCGTGATCCGAATGCGTTGACGGCGATCCTCTATACATCGGGATCGACGGGGCGGCCCAAGGGGGTGATGCTGAGCCATGCCAATTTGTGGCTCGGTGCGATCAGCGTGGCGCATTATCTGAAGGTGACGCCGGAGGATCGCGTGCTGGGTGTACTGCCGCTGAGCTTTGACTATGGGCAAAACCAGCTGCTGTCGACCTGGGCGGCTGGCGGGCGGGTGATCCCGCTGGACTATCTCACCGCGCGCGACGTCATCAAGGCGGTGGACCGGCATGACGCCACCACGATTGCGGGGGTGCCGCCGCTGTGGACGCAGTTGCTGGAGGCGGAGTGGCCGGTGGCGGTCGCGGCGAAGCTGAAGCGGCTGACCAATTCGGGTGGGGCGCTGACGATCGGTATGGTGCGGGGGTTGCGGGGGCGGTTTCCTGAGGCCGCGCTGTATCCGATGTACGGGCTGACCGAGGCGTTTCGCTCGACCTATCTCGACCCGAGCCTGGTCGACGCGCACCCGGAATCGATGGGGCGGGCGATTCCGTTTGCCGAGATTATGGTGGTGCGGGCCGATGGCACGCGCGCCGATCCGGGCGAGGCGGGGGAGCTGGTGCATGCCGGGCCGCTGGTCGCGCAAGGCTATTGGCAGGATGCGGAGCGGACCGCGCTGCGGTTCAAACCGGCGCCGGCGGAGTCCAGCTATGGCGGGATGGCGGTGTTTTCCGGTGATACCGTCGTGGAAGGCGCTGACGGGCTGTTGCGGTTCGTCGGGCGCGATGACGAGATGATCAAATCCTCGGGCAACCGGATCAGCCCGACCGAGGTCGAGGAAGCGGTGCTGGCCGGGGGCGAGGCGCGTGAGGCGGTGGCGTTGGGTGTGCCCGACCCGCGCCTGGGGCAGGCGGTGGTGGTGATCGCGGTGGCGCGCGGTGAGGCGGAGGCAGCCGAAGCGGCGTTGCGCGAGCGGTTGCGGCGCGAGCTGCCCGCGTTCATGCAGCCGACGCGCTATGTCTGGCGTGAGGATTTGCCGCGCAATGCGAACGGGAAGCTCGACCGGTCGGGCCTGAAGGCGGAGATGACGGCATGAAGCCGATGGGGCCGATCCCCCCTTATTTTGCGGGGCAGAGCGGGGACTTGCGGATCGCGGGGCGGTCGGCGAGCGACTGGGCGGCACAGGCGGGGACTCCGTTGTTCGTCTACGACACCGCAATCGTGCGCGAGCGGATCAGGCAGTTGCGCGCCGCGCTGCCGGATGCGGTCGAGATGCATTTTGCGATCAAAGCCAATCCCTTGCCCGCGTTTCTGGCGGCGGTCGCGCCGCTGGTCGGCGGGCTGGACGTGGCGTCGGGGGGCGAGCTGGCAACGGCGCTGGCGGTCAAGGATGCGGGGCACATCAGCTTTGCCGGGCCGGGGAAGCGCGATGTCGAGCTGGAGGCGGCGATTGCCGCCGGGGCGACGCTGAACCTTGAATCGGAGGGCGAGGCGGATCGCGCGCTGGCGATCGGCGAACGGTTGGGCGTGACGCCGAAGCTGGCGGTGCGGGTGAATCCGTCGTTCGAGCTCAAGGGGTCGGGCATGAAGATGGGCGGACGGCCATCGCCGTTCGGGATCGATGCGGTGCGGGTGCCGGAGCTGGTCAAAAGGCTAATCGCGGTTGGCGCGGACTGGCGCGGGTTTCATATCTTTGCGGGATCGCAGGCGCTGGACAGCGAAGCGATCTGCGAGACGCAGGCGGCGACCGTCGGGTTGGCGCGCGAACTGGCCGAAGCGGTGGGCGCGCGGGCGCCTTTGGTGAATATCGGGGGCGGGCTGGGCGTGCCCTATTTTGCGGGCGATACGCCGGTGGACATCGCACTGGTCGGCGCACGGCTGGGCGAGGTGCTGGAGCCGGATCAGGCCTATGCGATCGAGTTGGGGCGGTGGATCGCGGCGGAATGCGGCGTGTATCTGACGCGGATCGTCGACCGGAAAATCAGCGGGGACGAGACCTTCCTGATCTGTGACGGGGGGCTGAACCACCAGCTTGCCGCATCGGGGAATTTCGGGACGGTGGTGCGGCGCAACTATCCGATTGCGATTGCAGACAAGATGGGCGCGGACGCGGTCGAGACGGTTTCGGTGGTCGGGCCGCTGTGTACGCCGCTGGATCGGTTGGGCGACAAGGTGGCGCTGCCGGAGGCGCAGGTGGGCGATGTGGTCGCAGTCTTCCTAGCCGGGGCCTATGGCGCGAGTGCGAGTCCGGCCGGTTTCCTGGGCCACGGACCCGCGTCCGAAATCGTCGCCTGACGGCTGACGTCACGCCGCCAGCGGCCGCGTTCCTAACGCAATCTTTACCTCCCGCCGCCATAGCAAAGCGGTTGTTCGTGCATGTCGTCTCGGGACGCCGGGGCTGTACGAACGTCTGGAGGTTCGATTGTGATGCGTTTGGGACAGGTCGGCAAAGGACTGGCGCTTCCGCTGATGATGGCGGGGGCGCTTTCGGGCTGCATGGGCGGCGGGAATCGTCCGGAGCTGCCGCCAACCACGTTTGTCGCGAGCCGCGAGGGGCCGGGCGAGGAATATGTCATCGGCCCGCTCGACACGCTGCAGATCTTTGTCTGGCGCAACCAGGAATTGTCGGCGGAGGTGCAGGTACGCCCCGACGGGCGCATTACCACGCCGTTGGTGAGCGACATGCCGGCGGTGGGCAAGACGCCTGCCATGCTGGCCGATGACCTGAAGTACGCGCTGGGCGAGTATATCAAGGACCCGATCGTATCGGTCGTGGTCAAGAGCTTCTCGGGCACGTTCAGCCAACAGGTGCGCATCGTCGGTGCAACCGAAAAGCCGGCGTCGCTGCCGTACCGCGCGAACATGACGTTGCTCGACGCGATGATCGCGGTCGGGGGCTTGAGCGAGTTTGCAGCGGGTAACCGCGCGCGGCTGGTGCGCTACGACAAGGCTACGGGCAGGCAGCGCGAATACAAGGTGCGCCTGTCGGACCTGCTCAAGAACGGCGACACAAGCGCGAACGTCCGGCTGGAGCCGGGCGACGTGATCATCATTCCCGAAAGCATGTTCTAACCAGACGGAGACCGCCCGGTGGGGGGATTGTGGGACGAGATCAGGACGGCACTTCACGGCGTGTGGCAACGCCGCTGGATCGCCGTGGCCGTCGCCTGGGCCGTGTGCCTGGCGGGCTGGCTGGTCGTGTCACAGATCCCCAACCAGTATGAGAGCCGCGCGCGCATCTTCGTGCAGCTGCGGTCGATCCTGCCCGGCGAGGGCATTGCGACGCAGCAGGAGCAGCAGAAGGACATCGACCGCGTCCGCACCACGCTGGCGAGCGCGACCAATCTGGAAAAGGTCGTGCGCGGTACCGACCTGGCCAACACGGTCGCCACCGACCGGGATGTCGCGGACCGGGTTGCGGGCCTGCAGAAGAAGATCAAGATCACCGCGCAGCAGGACAATCTGTTCGAGATCACTGCGACTGCGGACAGCGGCAAGCTGTCGCGCACCATCGTCCAGAAGCTGATCGACATTTTCGTCGAGGATAATCTGGGCACGATCCGCGACGAGGCGAGCCAGTCGCTCCAGTTCCTCGACCAGCAGCTCGCCCAGCGGCAAAAGGCCTTGCAGGAGGCCGAGGCGAAGAAGGCGGACTTCCAGGACCGTTATCTGGGTTCACTACCCGGCACTGGCACCTTGTCGGAGCGGCTGTCGGCGGCGCGGACGCAGCTGGCGCAGGTCAATCAGGAGCTGGCGGCGGCACAGAGCGGCCTTGCCGCGGTCAATGGCCAGATGGCGGGAACGTCGGCGACGGTCGCGGGCGCAGGTGGCGGCGGGGTCGCCGGGCCGGCACGTGCGCGGCTGGCAGCGATCCAGGGGCAGCTGAGCGAGGCGCGGGCGCGCGGGTGGACCGACAGCCATCCTGATGTCATCGCGCTCAAGAGCCAACTTTCCGCGGCGCAGAGTGCGGCCAAGCGCGAGCCGGTCTATTCGGGCGGCGGCGGTGGCGCGAGTGCCAATCCGCTGTACCTGAGCCTGCGCGCGATGCAGGCCGACAAGGCGGCGCAGGTCGCCGCGCTGACCAATCGCAAGGCGCAGATCGAGGCCGACATGGCGGCGATCGACGCCAAGATCGCCGGCGATCCGGCGGCGGCGCAGGAACAGGCCGAGATCGACCGCAATTATCAGGTGCTGAAGGCGGCATATGACAAGCTGCTCGCCGATCGCGAGCAGGTGAAATTGCGCAGCCAGGCGGCAGGGCAGGCCGATGCGGTCAAGTTCAACGTGATCGATCCCCCGACCGCGCCGCCTTCCCCAACCGCGCCTAACCGGCCGTTGTTGCTGACCGGCGTCCTGATCGTGGGGCTGGGTGCGGGTATCGCAGTGGCGTTCGGCCTGAGCCAGCTGGCGGGGACATTCCCGACCACGGCACGGCTGGAGAAGATGAGCGGGATGCCGGTGATCGGATCGATCGGCGAAGTCGTGACGGCCGCGCAGACAGCGCACCGCCGGAAGCGGCTGCAGATGTTTGCTGCAGCGACGGCAGGGTTGGTTGTCGCATGGGTGGCGTTGCTGGGGCTGGAAATGCTCCAGCGCGGCATGAGCGCGTGAGGGACAGGCGATGAACGACCAGACTCCCAAACGCCTTGGCGGATCGCTGGTGGAACGGGCGGCGGCGCATCAGGCGTTCGTCCAGCGCCAAGCTGCGCAGCAGGCGGCTGCGGCCCCGGTTGCTCCTCCGGTAGCGAAACCGCGCCATGACATTCCGGTGTTCGGCGCGGTCGAAGCGCCGCGTGCGCCGCTGGTCCGGCCCGAGCCGGTCGCTGCCGCGCACTCCGTCCAGGAGCCGAGCACGCGTCGGCGCGTGGCGATCGATCGCAAGAAGCTGGCCGAGCACGGCATGCTCGTGCCCGGCGCGACCGTGACCGCGCTGGCGGAGGAATTCCGGCTGGTGAAGCGCCAGTTGCTGACTACCGCGCGGCAGATTCGTGCGGCTGGCGGTGAAGGCTCTGATGACCGGTCGCGGATGATTCTGGTCTGCTCGGCCAAGCCGAATGACGGCAAGACGTTCTGTGCGATCAACCTCGCGCTGTCGCTGGCGGCGGAAAAGGATGTCGAAATCCTGCTGGTCGACGCCGATTTCGCCAAGCCCGATGTGCTCCAGCGACTGGGCGCGCGGGACGGCCCGGGGCTGCTCGACGCGCTGTCGGGTGGAGTCGCGAATGTCGAGGACTGCATCATCGACACCGATGTGCCGCAGCTGTCGGTCCTGCCTGCAGGTACGCGCAGCGTCGCCGATACCGAATTGCTCGCCAGCGAACGGGCCCATGCGATCCTCGACGGGCTGGCAGCCGCCAATCCGCGCCGCATCGTTATTTTCGATTCGCCCCCGATCCTCGCCGCATCGCCCGCCAGCGCGCTCGCCAGCCATGTAGGTCAGGTAATGCTGGTGGTCCGCGCCGACCGCACGCGCGAGAGCGAGCTGCGCGACGCCGTCGGCCTGCTCGACGGGTGCGACCATATCCAGTTGTTGCTCAACAGCGTTTCCATCCAACCCAATGGGCGCCGGTTCGGGAGCTATGGCGCCTATTATGGGGAGCCCGACCAATGAGGCTGTTCGCCGCGGCGCTGGCCGCAACCACGATGATCGCTGCGCCCGCTCTGGCGAAGGACAAGAGCAAGACCATCACCCCCTATGTCGACGCGGGGCAGGTGCTGGTCGCCGACCTGTCGGGCGGGGGCGAGGTGCTGACCTACTCCACCATCGGTGCAGGGGTCGATGCGTCGATCCAGACGCGCCGGGTCGAGGTGCAGCTGTCGTATAAGTATGAGCGCCGCTTCGACTATCAGAAGCCGGTTGCCGATCAGGATACGCATAGCGGCTTGGCGCGTGCGGCGGTGAAGGTCGCGCCCGGATTCACGGTCGAGGGCGGCGCGCTGGCGACGCGGGCGCGCAGCGACATTCGCGGCGATGCCCCGACCAATCTGGCGGGCAATGTCCGCAACGTGGCGCAGGTCTATTCGGTCTATGGCGGGCCGACCTTCCACACCGGTAACGGCCCGGCGAGCGTGAGTGCGGCCTATCGCTTCGGCTATACCAAGGTCGAGGCGCCGACGATTTCGTCGATCGACCCGGCGGCGCCGCCGGTCGATGTGTTCGACAGCTCCACGAACCACCTCGCGCAGGTGCGCGCGGGGGTGAAGGCGGGGACGATCCTGCCCGTGGGCCTCAGCGTCGCGGGCGCGTGGCAGCGCGAGGAGATGAGCCAGCTCGACCAGAAGTTCGACGGCAAATATGGCCGCGTCGACGCCGTGCTGCCGATCGGTCGCGGGCTCGCGGTCGTGGGTGGCGTGGGCTACGAGAAAATCGAGATCACGCAGAAGGACGCGCTGCGCGATGGCACCGGCGCGATCGTGCGTGACGGGGCAGGGCGGTTTGTCACCGATCCGGCGTCGCCGCCGCGGATCGCGTACGAAATCGAGGGTATCTTCTGGGACGCGGGGGTGCTGTACAAGCCGAATGCGCGGCTGATGCTGGAAGCGCGGGCGGGCCGTCGCTATGATTCGATGAGCTACACTGGCTCGCTGCAGTGGCAGATCTCGCGCCGTTCGGGGTTGCAGGTCGGGGTGTATGATTCGGTGCAGAGCTTTGGCCGCCAGCTCGCCAGCGATCTTGCCGCGTTGCCGACCAGCTTCAACGTTCCGACCGATGGGTTTGGCGATCAGTTCGATGGCTGCATCTTCGGCGATAGCGGCACGGCGGCGGGCGGGTGCCTGACCAATGCGCTGGGATCAGTCGCAAGCGCCAATTACCGTGCGCGCGGAATTACCGGCGTGCTGGCGATGAATTCCGGCCGCACCACGTTGGGGCTGGGGGCGGGCTATGCCAATCGGCGCTATCTGGTCCCCGCAGGCAGCTCAGTCCTGGCCGGCAGCAGCGACGACACATATTACGCCCAGCTGTTCGCATCGCGCGCGCTGAGCGGCCGGTCCGGGGTGAACGGCAACGTGTTCGTCAACTATTTCCAGAGCGGCATCGCCGGTGCGCCGGGCGTATTCGGCGGCGGCGCGGCGGGGTCCTATTATCACAATTTCGGCCCACTGAGCGCGGTGGCATCGCTCGGCGTTTCCAGCTTCGAGGTCGATGGCGAGGGCAGCAGCACGCAGGCGCAGGCGCAGCTTGGCCTTCGCTACGGTTTCTGAAGGTTTTTGGTCCAGGAATGGCAGCATGTACGACGACCATTACGGACTGAGCGGGCGACCGTTCCAGCTGACGCCGGACCCGGCGTTCTGGTTCGATACGGCCACGCACAAAAAGGCGATGGCCTATCTGGGCTATGGCCTGAGCCAGGGCGAGGGGTTCATCGTCATCACCGGCGCCCCGGGTGCGGGCAAGACGACTCTGGTCGGTCACCTGATGGAAACGATCGACCCCGAGCGGCTGCACGTCATCAAGATCGTGACGACGCAGGTCGAGGCCGAGGACCTGTTGCTGATGGTCGCGGCGGGGCTGAACATCGACGGCACGCATCTGGCCAAGGCGCAATTGCTCGCGGCAATCGAGAAGCAGCTGCACGCGGTGGCGCGGCAGGGGCGGCGGACGCTTCTGATCGCCGACGAGGCGCAGGCGCTGCCGATCGAGAGCCTCGAGGAGCTGCGCATGCTCTCCAACTTCCAGGCGGGCGGCTATCCGCTGCTGCAGATTTTCCTGCTTGGCCAGCCCGAGTTTCGTGCGCGGCTGTCCGATCCGCGGCTCGACCAGCTGCGCCAGCGGGTGATCGCGATGCACGCGCTGGAGGGCATGGGTGCGGACGAGTTGGAGCCGTATCTGATCCACCGACTGTCGTGCGTCGGGTGGCGGGGCAAGCCGCGCTTCACCAATGATGCCGTGGCGGCAATCTATCGCTGGTCGGGCGGGATCCCGCGCAAGGTCAATTTGCTTGCCGGCCGTGTGCTGCTGCTTGGCGCGATCGAGGAGATTACGAGCTTTACCGGCGCCGATGTCGAGGCCGTGATCGCGGACCTCGAGGGCGATCTTGCGGGGGCGATGCCGCCTTCGGCTCCGGCGCGCCCGGCTCCGGTTCCGGCGCCGGCCGAGGCTGCGCAGGCGGCGCGTGACGCGTTGCGGCGCGAAGTGTCGGCTCCGGCGGCGCCTGCTGCGGCAGCTGCGCCCGTGCCGGTGGTGGATGCCGATCTGGCCGCGCGGTTCGCGCGGCTGGAGGCGCGGATCGAGGAACAGGATGCGGCGCTGCGCCGTGTGCTGACGCTGATGGTCGACTTCATCGAGGTCGAGGATGCCCGGCCGACGCGGCGGGGAGCCGCTGCCTGACGATGGTTGCCAACGCCCTTTCCGTCGATGTCGAGGACTGGTTCCAGGTCGGCGCCTTTGAGACGGTGATCGCGCGCGACGACTGGGCGTCGCTCGAGCATCGCGTCGAGGCGAATACCGACAAGGTGCTGGCGCTGTTCGGCGAGGGGGGTGTCAAGGCGACGTTCTTCACGCTGGGCTGGGTGGCCGAGCGCTATCCCGCGCTGATGCGGCGGATTGCCGATGCGGGGCATGAGGTGGCGAGCCATGGCTGGGATCACCAGCGCGTGTTCACCATGGGGCCGGAACAGTTTCGCGCCGACATCGCCCGCGCACGCGCGGTGCTGGAGGACGCGACCGGGCAGAAGGTGAGCGGATATCGCGCGCCGAGCTTTTCGATCGATGTCCGCACCCCCTGGGCGCATCAGGTGCTGGCGGAGGAGGGCTATGCCTATTCGTCGAGCGTCGCGCCGATCGGGCATGACCATTATGGCTGGGCCGACGCGCCGCGCCGCGCCTATCGCCCGGTGCCCGGGTGCGACCTGATCGAGCTGCCGGTGACCACCGCGCGGTTCCTGGGGCGCGAGGTGACGACGGGGGGTGGGTTTTTCCGCCTGTTGCCCGGAAGCGTCGTGCACGGGGCGATCCGCGCGATGAATGTGCAGGGGCAGCCGGCGGTGTTCTACTTCCATCCATGGGAGGTCGATCCGGGCCAGCCGCGTGTCGAGAATGCGCCGCTCAAGTCGAAGCTGCGGCATTACAGCCGGTTGGGGGCGATGGCGGGGAAGTTGCGGACGCTGTTCGCGGCGCATCGCTGGGACCGGACCGATCGGGTGGCGGCGGCGGAGGCGGCGTTGCTCGATCGCGCGCCGGTGCTGGAGGCTGCCGCGTGAACGCGCCGATCCAGCTGCGCCCGCTGACGCTGCGTGTCGCCGATCTTGGCGATACGATCGATCGCGCGCGGATCGGCGCCTATGTCCATGAGCATCGCGACGCGACGCCGTTTCACCTGCCCGCATGGAGCGCGGCGGTGGCCAAGGGGTGCGGACAACGCAGCCATTATCTGGTCGCCGAGCGTGGCGAGCGCGGCATCGTCGGGGTGATGCCGCTGACCGAGCTGCATTCGCCGCTGTTCGGGCGCGTGCTGGCGTCAGCCGGGTTCGGCGTGGGCGGCGGCATCCTTGCCGACAAGCCGGTGGTGGCCGAGGCGCTGGCCGAGGCGAGCTGGGCGCTGGCGCAGCGGCTGAGCTGTCCGAGTGTCGAGGTGCGCGGCGGGCCGCGGCCTGGGCCGGACTGGAGCGTGGACGACAGCCATTATCTCGGCTTCGTCCGTCCGCTCGCCGAGGATGACGATGCCGAACTGCTCGCCATACCGCGCAAGCAGCGCGCCGAGGTGCGCAAGGCACTGGACACCGACCTGACAGTCTCGGTCGGGCGCGATCCTGCGGACGTCGCGGCGCATTACGCCGTTTATGCGGAATCGGTGCGCAATCTGGGTACTCCGGTATTTCCGCGTGCGCTGTTCACGGAAGTGTTGCAGGAATTCGGTAGCGCAGCCGATGTACTGGTTGTGCGGCGTGAGGATAGGCCGGTGTCCGCTGTGTTGAGTCTCTATTGGCGGCGAACGGTATTCCCCTATTGGGGTGGCGGCACGGCGGAGGCGCGCCGGTTGCGCGCCAATGACCGCATGTATTTCGAGCTGATGCGCCATGCCCGTGATCGTGGCTGTACCCGCTTCGATTTCGGCCGGTCGAAGGTCGGCACCGGCGCTGCGGCGTTCAAGAAGAATTGGGGGTTCGAGCCGCTGCCGCTGACCTATTATGACCGCGTCGCCGAGGGCGCGGCGATCCGCGACGCCAATCCGCTCAATCCCAAATACCGGCTGCAGGTCGCAGTTTGGAGCAAGCTGCCGCTCGCCATCGCCAACCGCGTGGGCCCGTGGATTTCGCGGGGGCTCGGCTGATGGGCGATATCCTGTTCCTGGCGCATCGCGTGCCGTTTCCCCCCGATCGCGGCGACAAGATCCGTGCGTTCAACATCATCCGCTACCTGAGCGAGCGCAAGCGCGTGCATCTGGTGGCGTTCGCCGACGATCCCGCCGACCTCAAGCGCAAGTCGGGCCTGGCCAAGCTGACCGGCAATCGTCAGATCGTGTGGCGCAGCAAGCCGCAGGCGCTGGCGGGCGTCCAGTCGCTGCTGTCGCACCGGCCGGTATCGCTGACCGCGTTCGACAATGCCGAGGTGCATCGCGCGGTGGAGTCGATGCTGGCGCGGCATGCGATCGACACGATCTACGTCTTTTCCAGCCAGATGGCGCAATATGTGCCGCTGCGCCCGCGTCAGCGCGTGGTGATGGATTTTGTCGACATGGATTCGGCCAAGTTCGCGAGCTATGGCGCGACCAGCCGCGGCTTCACAGGCTGGATGATGCGGCGCGAGGCACAGCTGCTCGGCGCGCACGAGAAGGCGATCGCCGCGCGCGCCGATGCCAGCCTGTTCGTCAGCGAAGAGGAGGCGGAGCTGTTCCGCGCGCGCACCGGGGCCCAGCGGGTCCATGCGGTGTGCAACGGCATCGACACCAGCATTTTCGACCCCGGCGCGCAGTTCAAGCGCATCGATACGATGGGCGAGCTGATCGTGTTCACCGGCCAGATGGACTATCGCCCGAATATCGAAGGGGTGACCTGGTTCGTCGAGACGATCCTGCCGCATATCCGGCTGCGCCATCCCAATGCGCGCTTTGCCATTGTCGGACGTAAGCCGACCGACGCAGTCAAGGCGCTGACCAAGCACCCGGGCGTGACCGTGACCGGCGAGGTGGCGGATGTCCGTCCCTGGCTGCATGCGGCATCGGTGGTGGTGGCACCACTGAAGCTGGCGCGGGGGGTTCAGAACAAGGTGCTCGAGGCGATGGCGATGGCGCGGCCAGTGGTGGCCTCGGCGGCTGCGGCGACCGGCATCGACCATGGCGGCACGATCGAGGTCGGCGAAACGGTCGGCGAGATCGCCGACGCGGTCACGCGGATCCTGTCCGATCCGAAAACGGGCGCGGAGTTCGGCGCGCTCGCCCGGCAGCGCGTGATCGACCATTATAGCTGGGATGCACGCCTGTCGGTGCTGGACGATATTCTGGGGCTGCGCGGCCGCACCGACCGCCGCACGGCGCGCCCGGCGGCGGCCTGAACATGGCGAGCGCGGCGGTCCCGGTCGCGGCAGGCCAGCCGCTGTTCGACACGGTGTGGCAGCGGCATGCGGCGATGCTGGCCGGGGTATGGGCGCTGCTGCTGATCCTGTTCCGCGGCGATGTCGGCGATCTGGCCGCCATCTACTGGACCAACACCACCTTCGGCCATTGCCTGTTCGTCGCGCCGGTCGTCGGCTGGCTGGTGTGGCAACGGCGGGTGGATCTCGCCAATGTGCCGCCCGCCGCCTGGTGGCCGGGGCTGGTCGTGGTCGCTGGCGGCGCCGGGGCGTGGTTGCTCGGCGATGCGGCGGGCGTGGCGCTGTTCCGGCATCTGGGGCTGGTGGTGATGCTGCAGGGCGCGGCGGTCGCGCTGCTGGGACCCAATGTGGTGCGCGCGTTGGCGTTTCCGCTGGCCTACATGATCTTCCTGGTGCCGTTCGGCGAGGGGCTGGAAAAGCCGCTGCAGGACCTGACGGTCGCGATCCTGGTGCCGTTGCTCGACCTGTTCGGGGTGCCGGCGCATGTCGATGGCGTGCTGATCACCACGCCGAACGGCTATTTCGAGGTGGCCGAGGCCTGTTCGGGCGCGAAGTTCGTCATCGCGATGATCGCGTACGGCGCGCTGGTGGCCAATGTCTGTTACGTCAGCTGGCCGCGCCGGATCGCCTTCATGGGCGTGGCGCTGATCGTGCCGATGCTGGCGAATGGCGTGCGGGCGTTCGGGACGGTCTATGCCGCGTACCTGACGTCGGTCGAGGCGGCGACGGGGTTCGACCATATCCTCTATGGCTGGGTGTTCTTTGGCGCGGTGATGGCGGGCGTGCTGGCGATCGGGTGGAAATGGTTCGACCGCGATCCCGACGCGCCGTGGTTCGATCCCGCCAGGCTGCAGGCGCGCTGGCCGGGGACGGCGCAGATGCCGGCGGTGGTGGCGCTGGTGGCGCTGACCGTGGTGAGCCTGTTCATGGCCTGGGCCGGGGTGATCGCGACGCGCGCGGATACGCTGCCCGCGCGGATCGTCGCGCCGCGGGTGGCGGGGTGGGTGCAAGGGCCGCTGAGCACGCGTGCGGTTTGGAAGCCGAACTTCCCCGGCGCGGATCATTTCGTCATGACGCGCTATTCCGACGGCATGGGCGCGCAGGTCGATCTGGTGATCGCGGTCTATGCCAGCCAGCGCGAGGGCAAGGAGCTGGTCGGGTTCGGGCAGGGCGCGATCCGGGAGAATGACAGCTGGGTGCGGATCGAGGATCTCCCCGAGCTGGAGGGCGGAAGTGCGCTGCGCATGACCGCTCCGGGGCCGGTCGAGCGCGAGGTCGTGACCTGGTATCGCGTCGGCGATGTCGTTACCGGCAGCCCGTCGCGGATGAAGGCGGAGACGCTCAAGGCGAAGCTGCTCGGCGGGCGGCAGCGCGCGGTGGCTGTGATGGTCTCGGCGGAAAAGGGCGACCTGCCGACGCGCGCGGCGATCAAGCGGTTCCTGGGAGCAATGCCGCCGGTGGATGTGCTGGCGGATCGGGCGGCGGGAGTCGATTGAGCGGCGAACGGGCGGCTGTGCTCTTGCACCGGCGCGCCATCCCCGCGAAAGCCGTGAGACGGAACCGGGCGGGGAACGACTGACTGATGTGCGGCATAGCTGGCCTTTACTATCCCGGGACGCCCAAGCCGGTGGACGCGGCGCGTGTTCGAGCGATGACCGATGCGCTGGTGCATCGCGGGCCGGACGGCGCAGGCGTGTGGACCGCGCCCGGCGTAGGCCTGGGGCATCGGCGGCTGTCGATCATCGACCTGGCCGGCGGCGGGCAGCCGATGGCGACGCCGGAGGGCGATGTCGTCGTCAGCTTCAACGGCGAAATCTATAATTTCCAGGAGGTCCGCGCCGAGCTGGAAGCGAAGGGCGCGGCGTTCGTCAGCCATAGCGACACCGAAGTGCTGCTGCATGGCTGGCGCGCATGGGGGCCGAGGTTGTTGGAGCGGCTCAACGGGATGTTCGCCTTTGCGCTATACGACGCGCGGGCGCAGTCGCTGTTGCTGGCGCGCGACCGGATGGGGGTGAAGCCGCTCCATTATGCCGAATTGTCGGACGGGGCGGTGGCGTTCGCGTCGGAGATCAAGGGATTGCTGGCGCATCCGCTGTTCCGTCGCACTCCCGATTTCAACGCGGTCGAGGATTTTCTGGGGCTGGGATACGTCCCCGATGACGCCAGCGTGCTGGCGGGGGTGAAGAAGCTGCCCGCCGGACATTATCTGTTGCTGGAGCGCGGCAGGCCCGTGGCGGCGCCGGTCAAATGGTGGGACATCGACTTTTCGCAGCGGGCCAAGGGGTCGGCGCGCGACCTGGAGGCGGAGCTGATCCAGCATCTGCGCAGCGCGGTGCGATCGCGCATGATCGCCGATGTGCCGCTGGGCGCATTTCTGTCGGGCGGGGTGGATTCGAGCGCGGTGGTCGCGCTGATGGCAGAGGCGAGCCGGGCGGCCGTCAAGACCTGTACGATCGGGTTCGACGAGGCGGGCTATGACGAGACGGCGCATGCCGCGCTGGTGGCGGAGCGGTTCGCGACCCAGCATCGGGTGAAGACCGTCGCGGCGGACGATTATGCGCTGATCGACACGCTGGTGCATCATTTCGACGAGCCGTTTGCCGATGCGTCGGCGCTGGCGACTTATCGTGTGTGCGAGCTGGCGCGGGAGAGCGTGACGGTGGCGCTGTCGGGCGATGGCGCGGACGAGGCGCTGGCGGGCTATCGGCGGTACAAGTTCCACGCGGCGGAGGAGCGGGTGCGCGCTGTGCTCCCGGCATCGGTGCGCGGCATGTTCGGAGCGCTGGGGCGGGTCTATCCCAAGGCGGACTGGGCGCCGCGCCCGCTGCGCGCGAAGACTACGCTGCTGGCGTTGGCGGATGAAGGCGGGGCGGCCTATGCCAAGGCGGTGGGGGTGACTACGCCGGAGGTGCGCAGCGGGCTGTACACCGATGCGGCCCGGGCCACGCTGGGCGGGCATCGCGCCGAGACGCGCTATGTTGAGACGATGCGGGAGGCTCCAGCGCGCGACGGGCTGGACAGGGCGCAATATGCCGACTTCAAGCATTGGCTGCCCGGCGACATCCTGACCAAGATGGACCGCACCAGCATGGCGGTCAGCCTGGAGGCGCGCGAGCCGCTGCTGGATTATCGCTTCGTGGAGTTCGCCGCGACGCTGCCCGCGTCGATGCGGATCCGGGGCGGGCAGGGCAAGTGGCTGATGAAGAAGGCGCTGGAGCCGTATCTGCCCAAGGACATTCTCTATCGGCCCAAAATGGGGTTCGTGACGCCGGTATCAGCGTGGTTCCGCAAGGCGCTGGCGGAGGAAGCGGCGGGGCTGGCGCGATCGCGCGTGCTAGCGGGGAGCGGGTGGTTCGAGCCGAAGGCGATTGCGCGGCTGGCGGAGGAGCATCGGTCAGGGCGCGCCGAGCATGGGCGGACCTTGTGGCAGTTGATGATGCTGGAGCGGAGTTTGGCCCGGTTGTTCCCGTGACCCGTCGCCCCGGCCTTGCGCCGGGGTGCGGTGAAGAAGAAGCCCTGTCCCGGGTCAAGCCCAAGACGACGGTGAGTTTAGTGGAAGCTCACGCCCCAATACGCCATCGCGGCGTGGACCGTCAGCATGATGAGTGCGATCGTCGCCAGCGCGAACAGCGAGAAGCGGATGATCACGCGGTTGGTGGTGACCTGAATCAGACTGTGGGCGATGCGCAGGACGACATAGACCCAGGCGATGGTCGCGTTGAGATTGTCGCCCTGACCCATCAGCGCCAGCACGATGCAGATCGCGTAGAACAGTACCGGCTGTTCGAGCAGATGGTTGTAATTATCGGCGGGCCATTGTGCCTTGGTTTCGATCTTGGCGCGCAGGTCCGCGCCGGTGCCGCCGGTGAGGTTGGCGACGTCGATCCTTGCGCGCTTCATCGCCGGGATGCGGGTGGCGTACATCCATAGCCACATGATGAGCGTCCAGCCGATCAGTGCGATGACCGGGCCGAAGATGGCGCTGTGCATGATGTGTCCTCCCCCTTTGTTAGGTGAGGGTGCGACGGTCGGTACGGGTTTGCAACCAATTCCTCCCCCTTTCGGGGAAGGTCCGATTACTTCACGTGCGTCGCGGTCCAGGTGGCGAACCATTCCAGCCATTTGTGACCGGGATTGGTCGCGGGGAGCGAGAGCGCGCCAAAGCCGTGGCCGCCGCGTTCGAGCAGATGCGCCTCGACCGGCACCTTGTGGCGGCGGGCGGCTTCGACCAGCGCGATGCTCTGACCGACCGAGACGGTGCCGTCGTCCATCGCGTGGCACAGGAACAGGGGCGGCATTGCGGGACTGGCGCGGGTGAGCACGTCGAAACGGGCGGAAGCGGCACCGGCGGGCGGCGGGCCGCCGAACAGGTTCGGGCCGGAGCGACTGTTGGGGCCGGCGCTGGCGAACTGGGTCACCGGGTAGATCAGGCCGGAGAAATCCGGGCGGGCGGACAGGCTGTCGGCGGTGTCGCGCGGCTTGTAGACCGGATCGGCATGGCCGACGGTCAGCGTACCACCGAGATGCCCGCCGGCGGAAAAGCCGAGGATTCCGAGCTTTTTGGGGTCAATGCGGTAATGCGCGGCATTGGCGCGGATCAGGCGCATCGCGCGCTGGGCATCCTGCAGCGGCACGTCGGTGCGGTTGAACCAGCCTTCGCCGGGCAGGCGATAGGCGAGGACGAACACGGTGATGCCGAGCGGGTTGAGCACGCGTGCGACATTCACCCCTTCATTGATCAGGCTGACAAACACATAGCCGCCGCCAGGCATCACCAGAACCGCGCGCCCGTCGGGCCGCTGCGGGCGGAACACGCCGATATAGGGGTGGCGGATGCCCTTTTCCCAGCGCTGCGCCGTGCCGGGGGGCAGGGGGACCGGTTCCTTCGACGGCGCGATTCCGGGCGGGGTGCCGGGCGGCAGGGTCGGCCACAGCATCAGCGTTTCGCGTGGCGGCCATGGCGGGAGCGGGGCGAACACCTTCTGCGCCGATTGCGCGGCGGCGGTGCCGCTGAGGCCGAATGCGGCCGCGCCGCCGATAAATGTCCTGCGTCGGATCGTCATGCTCATGTCGCATCCATAGGGGAATCCAGCGGCTTGGGGCCAGCCTGTGCTTCGCCCTTTGCATCCGGCGCGCGGGTCCCATATGGGGGCCGCATTCCCCCGGGACAGTTGAGGAAGGACAAAGGCGTGAAGGACGTTCTCGTAATCGGCGCAGGCGGCGTTTCGTCGGTCGCGGTGCACAAGATGGCGAAGAATCCCGAGCTGTTCGGCAAGATCACGCTCGCCAGCCGCCGTCAGTTCAAGTGCGATGCGATCGCCGAATCGGTCAAGGAGCGCTTTGGCGTCACGATCGACACCGCGCAGGTCGATGCCGATGACGTCGCCGCGACGTCGAAGTTGATCGAGCAGGTCAAGCCGAACCTGCTGGTCAACCTGGCGCTGCCCTATCAGGACTTGAACCTGATGGATGCGTGCCTCAACACCGGCACCGACTATCTCGACACCGCCAATTACGAGCCGCGCGATGAGGCACGGTTCCATTATGGCTGGCAGTGGGACTATCAGGACCGCTTCAAGAATGCGGGGCTGATGGCGCTGCTCGGTTCGGGTTTCGATCCGGGCGTGACCAGCGTGTTCGCGATGTACATCAAGAAGCATCTGCTCGACACGATCCGCACGCTCGACATTCTCGACTGCAATGGTGGCGATCACGGCCAGCATTTCGCGACCAACTTCAACCCCGAGATCAACATCCGCGAGATCACCGCGCCCGCGCGGCACTGGGAAAATGGCGAATGGGTCGAGACCCCGGCGCTGTCGACCCGGCAGGTGTTCGAGTTCGATCAGGTCGGCGCGAAGAACATGTACCTCATGTACCATGAGGAGCTGGAAAGCCTGGCCAAGTTCATCCCCGAAATGGAGCGTGCGCGCTTCTGGATGACGTTCGGCGAACAGTATCTGACGCATCTGCGCGTGCTGCAGAATGTCGGACTGACCTCGATCGAGCCGATCATGTACGAAGGCCGCGAGATCGTGCCGCTGCAGTTCCTGAAGGCCGTGCTGCCCGAGCCGTCGACGCTGGGCACCACGACCAAGGGCAAGACCAATATCGGCGATATCGCGACCGGCACCAAGGACGGGGAAGAGAAGACCTTCTACGTCTATAACGTCTGCGATCACGAGGATGCGTTCGAGGAGACGGGCAACCAGGCGGTGAGCTACACCACCGGCGTGCCCGCGATGATCGGTGCGGCGCTGATGCTCAATGGCATTTGGCGCGGCGAGGGCGTGTTCAACATGGAGCAGTTCGATCCCGATCCCTTCATGGACATGCTGAACCAGCATGGCCTGCCGTGGCAGGTCAAGGAACTGGCCGAGCCGCTGAAGTTCTGATCGCTTGCCGTCACCCCGGCGAAAGCCGGGGTCTCGTGCGGCAAGCGCGTTACGCTCAAACTGGGAGACCCCGGCTTTCGCCGGGGTGACGATATTTATGGAAACCCGTGCCGCGTCGCCCGTGATGTCCACCAAGGCCGGTGATCCGGGCGCGTTTGCCGGGTTCGACCTGAGCCGGGTGCCATCGCCATGCTTCGTCGTCGATGCGGCGGCGGTCGAGCGGAACCTCGCGACCATCGCCGATGTGCGCGACCGTGCGGGGGTGAAGATCCTGCTGGCGCTCAAGGCGTTTTCGATGTGGTCGCTGGGTGATCTGGTGGGCAAATATCTCGACGGGGTGGCGACGTCGGGCCTGTGGGAAGCGCGGCTCGCCAAGAATCACTATCATGGCGAGATCGCAACCTATTGTTCGGGCTATAAAAAGTCGGACATGGCGGAGGTCTGCGCGATTTCCGATCATGTGATCTTTAACACCCCGTTCCAGCATGCCGCGATGAAGAGCGAGCTGGCGGCGGCGCGCGCACGCGGCGAGACGTTCGAGGTCGGGTTGCGCCTCAACCCGATGCATAGCGAGGGCGAGGTCCAGAAATACGACCCCGCCCAGCCGCATTCGCGGCTCGGCTTCCCCGCCGATCAGCTGAAGGCCGAGCATCTCGACGGCGTGGACGGCATCCATGTTCATTCGCTGTGCGAGCAGGATTTTCCACCGCTCCGCCGGACCTGGGAGGCACTGAAGCCGCGGCTTGAACCCTATTTCGGCCAGCTGAAATGGCTCAATTTCGGCGGCGGGCATCACATCACCCGCGCCGATTATCAGCGCGACGATCTGGTCGATTTCCTACGCCAAGTGCGCGAGGAGACGGGGCTGGAGGTCATCCTGGAGCCGGGCGAGGCGATTGCGCTGGATACCGGCATCCTGGTCGGCGAGTTCGTCGATGTGTTCACCAACGGCATGCCGATCGGCGTGGTCGATATCTCCGCGACCTGCCACATGCCCGACGTGATCGAGGCGCCCTATCGTCCCGCGATGCTGGGCGAGGAGGGCGATGTGCTGGTGCGGCTGGGCGGGCCGTCGTGCCTGGCGGGCGATATCCTGGGCGATTTCCGTTTTCCGGAATGGCCGGTGCCGGGGCAGCGCTTCGCGTTTCTCGATCAGGCGCATTATTCGATGGTCAAGACGACGACGTTCAACGGCGTCCCGCTGCCGAGTATCGCGCTGTGGGACAGCCGGACCGACGATCTGCGGATCGTGAAGTCGTTCGGATACGCCGATTTCGAGGGGCGGCTTTCCTGAATCGGGTGGCGGTGCTAGGCGCGCCGCCATGCTGAACCTTTCCGCCATCACCGTCCGCCTGGGCGGGCGCACGATCATCGACCGCGCCAGTGCCGCATTGCCCCCGCGCGGGCGGATCGGGCTGGTCGGGCGCAACGGTGCGGGCAAGTCGACGCTGGTCAAGGTGATCGCCGGGCAGATCGACCCGGATGAGGGCAGCGCCGACATGCCGCGCGGCGCGCGCATCGGCTATGTCGCGCAGGAAGCGCCGGCCGGAAAGACCACGCCGTTCGAGACGGTGCTGGCCGCCGATATCGAGCGCGCGGCGCTGATGGCGGAGGCCGAGGGGCTGGAAGACCCCGACCGGCTGGGCGAGATTCATGAGCGGCTGGGGGCGATCGACGCCTATACTGCGCCGTCGCGCGCGGCACGGATCCTGGTCGGGCTCGGCTTTGACGAGGAGGCGCAGCACCGCCCGCTCGACAGTTTTTCGGGCGGCTGGCGAATGCGCGTGGCGCTGGCGGCGTTGCTGTTCAGCCAGCCGGACCTGTTGCTGCTCGACGAACCGTCGAACCATCTCGACCTCGAAGCGGTGCTGTGGCTGGAGGATTTCCTGATTTCCTACCCCGCGACGATCGTGATCGTCAGTCACGAGCGGGATTTCCTCAACAATGTCGTCGATCACATCCTGCACCTCGATAAGGGCAAGCTGACGCTTTATCCCGGCGGGTACGACCAGTTCGAGCGGCAAAAGGCCGAGCGGCAGGCGCAGCAGGCGGCGGCGCGTGAGAAGCAGCTGGCCGAGCGGGCGAAGCTGCAGGACTATGTCGCGCGCAACTCGGCCCGCGCATCGACCGCGAAACAGGCGCAGTCGCGGGCCAAGGCGCTCGCGCGAATGCAGCCGATTGCGGCGGTGGTCGATGATCCGACGCTGGCGTTCGGGTTTCCCGATCCCGACCAGCTGCGCCCGCCGCTGATCACGCTGGACCATGCCAGTGTCGGCTATGACGGGACGCCGATCCTGTCGCGGCTCAACCTGCGCATCGACCCGGACGACCGCATCGCGCTGCTGGGCCGCAATGGCAACGGCAAGACCACGCTGGCGCGGCTGCTGGCGGCGCAGCTGACGCCGCTGGATGGCGAGAAGGCGGCTTCGGCCAAGATGCGGGTGGGATACTTCACCCAGTATCAGGTCGAGGAGCTGCACAGCGACGAGACGCCGTTCGACCATATGCAGCGGTTGATGGACGGCCAGAAGCCTGCTGCGGTGCGCGCGCAGCTCGGCCGGTTCGGCTTTGCTGGCGACAAGGCGATGACGCAGGTCGGCAAGCTGTCGGGCGGCGAGCGCGCGCGGCTGGCGCTGGCGCTGATTACCCGCGACGCGCCGCACATGCTGATCCTCGACGAGCCGACCAACCATTTGGACGTCGATTCGCGTGAGGCGCTGATCCAGGCGCTGACCGCCTATCAGGGCTGTGTCGTGATCGTCAGCCATGACCGGCACATGATCGAGATGACCGCCGACCGGCTGGTGCTGGTCGATGGCGGCACCGCACGCCCGTTCGACGGGAGCATCGAGGATTACATTGCCTTCGTGCTGGCCAAGGAGCCGAAGGGCGAGGGCAGCGCGAAGGGCGGCGTCAACCGCAAGGATGCGCGGCGGGAGGCGGCCGAGGCGCGCGAGAAGGGCAATGCGATGCGCAAGGCCGCGAAGGCGGCGGAGGCGGAACTGGCCAAGCTGCAGGAAAAGCTGAGCGCAATCGACCGCGCGATGTTCGATCCTGCGAGCGCTGCGCCGGATCTGGCGAAGCTGACGATGACCGAGCTGATGAAGCAGCGCGGCGTGGTGGTGAAGGCGATCGAGGCGGCGGAAGTGACGTGGCTGGAGGCGCAGGAGGCGTTGGAGGCTTTGGCGGCGTGAGCGGCGGGACGGCCATCACCGTCGTCCACCACCCGCTCTACGTCGCGCCCGCGCCCGCGCGCAGCCAGTATCAGTGGAACAAGAATGGCCTCGTCCGCGATCTGTTGCGCGATCTGGGGGATGCGCTGGAATGGCATGAGCCCGAGCCGATGCCGCGCGACTGGGTCGAGGCGGTGCACGATCCCGACTATGTCGCGGAGGTGATCGAGACGCGGGTGCCGCGCGAGAAGGAGCGGCGGATCGGCTTTCCGATCACGCCAGAGGTGGCGGCGCGGGCGCTGGCAGTGCCGGGCGGGACTTATGCGGCCGCGAAGATCGCGCAGCAGCGGGGCTTTGCCGCCAACACCGCAGGCGGCAGCCACCATGCGCTGCACGCGACCGGCGCGGGGTTCTGCGTGTTCAACGACCTTGCGATCGCCGCGCACCGGCTGGCGGAGGAGGGAGAACGGGTGCTGATCGTCGATTGCGACGTGCATCAGGGCGACGGCACCGCCGCGCTGACCGCAGGGCGCACCGAAATCGCGACCTATTCGATCCATGCGGAGAAGAACTTCCCGGTGCGCAAAGCCCGCTCGACGCTGGACGTCGCGCTGCCCGACGGGGTGGATGATGCCGGCTATATGGACGCGCTGACCGCCAGCCTGCCTGGGCTGATCGATGCGTTCGCGCCGACGATCCTGCTCTATCAGGCCGGGGTCGATCCATGGGCGGGCGACCGGCTGGGGCGGCTGGGGCTGAGCCGCGAGGGGCTGGTGGCGCGCGATCGCTGGATCGGCACGCTGGCGCGGTGGCGCGGGCTGCCGCTCGCCAGTGCGCTGGGCGGCGGTTATGGCGCGGATGCGATGGAGGTATCGGCGCGGCATGTCGCGTCGATCCTCACGCTCGGCGCGGCGCGGACGGATCGGTAAAAGAAGCGGTTGCAACCGCGCGCCATCGTTCTAACCTCTCCTGCATACCGTCCCGCAGAGGATGGGACGACATTGCAGGAAGAGACTGAATGGCCACAGCCGCCCATCAGGTCACGCCCGAAGAGGCTTCCGCCAATCCGCCGCCCGAAGCGGTGGTCGTCCGATTTGCCGGGGACAGCGGCGACGGGATGCAGCTGACCGGGGGGCAGTTCACCCTGTCGACCGCGCTGGCGGGCAATGACCTCGCTACCTTCCCCGACTTTCCCGCCGAGATCCGCGCGCCGCAGGGGACGTTGTTCGGGGTCTCCGCCTTCCAGATCAATTTCGGATCCGCGGCGATCGAGACGGCGGGCGACGCGCCCGACGTTTTGGTGGCGATGAACCCGGCGGCGCTCAAGACCAATGTCGGTGACCTCAAGCCCGGTGGCCTGATCATCGCGGACGCGGGCGAGTTCAACAAGCGCAACCTGGACAAGGCGAAGTACGCGCAGAACCCGCTGGAGGACGACAGCCTCGCCAAATGGCAGCTGCTCAAGCTCGATATCTCGCAGCTGACGCTCGATGCCGTGAAGCCCTTTGGCCTCGGCAACAAGGAAGCGTTGCGCTGCAAGAACATGTGGACGCTGGGGCTGGCGCTGTGGATGTTCGACCGCGAGCGCGGGCCGTTGGTGGAGTGGCTTAAGGCGAAGTTCGCCAAGGTGCCCGAGCTGGCCGAGGCGAATATCGCGGCGCTGAATGCCGGACACGCCTATGGCGAGACGGCGGAACTGGGCGCGACCGGGATCGGGCAGCTGCATGTACCCGCCGCGCCGGTCGAGCCGGGGCTGTACCGCACCGTAACGGGCGCGGATGCGATCAGCATGGGGCTGGTCGCGGGGGCGCAGCTGGCGAACCTCAAGCTGTTCTATGGCGGCTATCCGATCACCCCGGCGAGCGCGATCCTGCACCATCTGGCGCGGTTAAAGGAGTTCGGGGTCACGACGTTTCAGGCGGAGGACGAGATTGCGGCGGTCGCCTCTGCCATCGGGGCGTCCTATGCCGGGTCGCTGGGCGTCACCTGTTCATCGGGGCCCGGGATCGCGCTGAAGACCGAGGCGATTGGCCTGGCGATCATGACCGAATTGCCGCTGGTGATCGTCAATGCGCAGCGCGGCGGGCCGTCGACGGGCTTGCCGACCAAGACCGAGCAGTCGGACCTGTATCAGGCGGTCTATGGCCGTAATGGCGACGCGCCGGTGCCGGTGATCGCCGCGCGTTCCGCCGCCGATTGCTTCGACGTGGCGATCGAGGCGGTGCGGATCGCGACGCAATATATGACCCCGGTGATGCTGCTGACCGACGGTTATCTGCAGAATGCCGCCGAGCCGTGGAAGGTGCCGGACATGGGCGATTATCCGCCATTCCCGGTGGAATTCCGCACCGATCCGCCGCCCGAGGGTGAAAAGTTCCTGCCCTATGCCCGCAACGACCGGCTGGCGCGGCCATGGGTCAGGCCGGGTACGCCGGGCCTGCTCCACCGCATCGGCGGGATCGAGAAGGCGCCGGGCACGGGCAATATCGATTATGCTCCCGCCACCCACCAGAGCATGACCGACACCCGCCAGGCGAAGATCGCGGGGATCGCGGTGCCGGATCAGCTGGTCGAGCAGGGCGCGCCGGGCGGGAAGCTGGTCGTGGTCGGCTGGGGTTCGACCTATGGCCCGATCACGCAGGCGGTGCGGCGGGCGCGGCGCAAGGGGCTGGATGTGTCGCACATCCATATCCGGCATATCTGGCCATTGCCGCGGAATTTGGGTGATTTGCTCAAGGGCTACGCGAAGGTGTTGGTGCCGGAGATGAACACCGGGCAGCTCAAGACCTTGCTGCGCGATCAGTTTCTGGTCGACGCCAGACCGCTCAACAAGGTGTCGGGGCAGCCGTTCCGGATCCACGAGATCGAGGCGGCGATCGAGGAGGCTTTGGCATGAACGAGATAACCACCATCCGCCCCTCGACGCCCAAGGATTGGGAGACCGATCAGGAGGTCCGCTGGTGCCCCGGCTGCGGCGACTATGCGATTCTGAAAGCGGTGCAGCGGACGATGCCGGAGATTGGCGCGACGCCGGAGAAGACGGTGTTCGTTAGCGGGATCGGCTGCTCCTCGCGCTTCCCCTATTATATGGAGACCTATGGCTTCCACACCATCCACGGTCGCGCGCCGGCGGTGGCGACGGGGGTGAAGCTGGCCAATCCCGATCTGGACGTGTGGATCATCACCGGGGATGGCGACGGACTGAGCATCGGCGGCAATCACACGATGCACCTGCTGCGCCGTAACCTCGATTGCCAGATATTGTTGTTCAACAACGAAATTTACGGGCTGACCAAGGGTCAATATTCGCCAACCAGCCGGGAGGGGACGCGATCGCCCTCCACCCCGTTCGGGTCGGTCGATCATCCGGCGAAGCCGTGCGCGTTTGCGCTGGGCAGCGGCGCGCGGTTCATTGCGCGCGGGATCGATGTGAACAAGAATCTGCCCGCAGTGCTCAAGGCGGCGCACGCGCACAAGGGCGCGGCGTTTGTCGAGATTTTCCAGAACTGCATCGTCTATAACGCCGATGTCTTCGCGTCATTCACCGACAAGGCGAATGCCGGGCACCAGCTGTGGGTCGAACATGGCAAGCCGCTGGTATTTGCGGGCGGGACGAAGGGGCTGGCGCTCGATACCGGGAGCCTGACGCTGATGGTCGTCGATGTGGTCGATGGCGATACGGCTGGCGTGCTGGTGCATGACGTCACCAACCGGATGCTCGCGCATCTGCTGGTGGAAATGCCGTTCGGGCCGTTCCCGATGGCGCTGGGCGTGATCTATGACGATCCCGCGCCGACGTTCGAGAGCGCGGTCGTCGCGCAGAATACGGCGGCGAGCGAGGGCAAGGTCGCGGACCTGCAAAAGCTCGTCAGCAAGGGCCAGACCTGGCAGGTGGACAAGGAACCGCGCACCGCATAGCGCGGCGAGCATGGACAATCTGACACATAGCCTGATTGGGGTGGCGCTGGGGCAAACGGGGCTCAAGAAGCTCTCCGGCCTGGGCATGCCGACGCTGATCATCGCGGCGAACATCCCCGATCTCGATGCCGCCTGCACAGTCTATGGCATCCAGTCGCTGGAGATGCGGCGCGGGCTGACGCATGGGCCGATCGCGATGCTGGTGCTGCCGGTGCTGTTGACCGCGATCATGATCGGGTTCGACCGGTGGCAGACGCGGCGGGGCAAGCGACCCGAAGCGCGCGCGCCGGTGCGGCCGTGGCAGCTGTTGTTGCTGGCGTTCATCGGTACGCTCAGCCACCCGGCGTTCGACTGGCTCAACAGCTATGGTATCCGGTTGCTCGAGCCCTTTTCATCGCGCTGGTTCTATGGCGACAGCATCTTTATCATCGACATCTGGATGTGGGCGATGCTGATCGGCGGGTTCCTGTGGTCGCGCCGGGCGGAACGGCGCGGGGGCGACTGGCGGCGGCGCGGCGGGATCGTGGTTGCGGCGGTCAGCGCGTATATCCTGGGCAACGGCGTGCTCACCGGCCTGGCCGAGACGCAGACCGCCGAGCGGGTGCGTGCCGAATACGGGATTACCCCGGAACTGGTCGTCGCCAACCCGGTGCCGATCGCCTTCTGGCAACGCGAGACGCTGTGGCGTGGTGCGGGGCAGCGCGGGAGCGGGTCGCTGAACCTGACCGGCGGGGTGCTGCCCAGCCTGTTCGCCGAGCCGGAGCGGGGGCCGCTGCCGATCGGGATGGACGATCCGCGTATCGCGGCGGCTGCGGCGCGGTATCCGGAGGTGCGCGCATTCCTGTTCTGGTCGCGCATGCCCTATGCAGAGCTGCGCGCGGATGACAGCATCGTCATCAGCGACCAGCGCTTTGGCAACCCGATGACGCGCGGACGGTTCAGCGTCCGCATCCTGCCCAACAGGGAAACTGAATGACGAGCATCCTGTGGTTTCGCCGTGACCTGCGATTGTCCGATCAGGCGGCGCTGATCGCCGCGGCGGGGGAGGGGCCGGTGGTGCCGGTCTATATCCTCGACGACGATACGCCCAGGCATCGCGCGATGGGCGGGGCATCGCGCTGGTGGCTGCACCATAGTCTGGCGAGCCTCGACGCGGCGCTGCGTGCCAAAGGATCGCGGCTGATCCTGCGGCGGGGCAAGTGCGATGACGTGCTGGCAGCGCTGGCGGAGGCCGTGGGGACGAAGCGGGTCCACTGCATCCGCCATTACGAGCCGTGGTGGCGCAATGCCGAGCGGGCGGTCGCGAAGCAGCTGGAGCTGGTCTGCCATGATGGCAACTACCTCGCGCCGCCGGGTGCGGTGACGACGGGATCGGGCGAGCCGTACAAGATCTACACGCCGTTCTGGCGTGCGTTGCGGCAGCGAATGCCCCCGGCGGCTCCGGCGAACCGGCCGCGCGACATTCCCGCACCATCGAGCTGGCCCAAATCGGATCTGCTGGAGGATTGGGCGCTGCTGCCGACCAAGCCCGACTGGGCGACAGGCTTTGCCGAGTGGGAGCCGGGTGAGGCGGGTGCGCGCAAGCGGGTCGACGCCTTTGTGGACAGCGCGGCGGATTACGACCGCACGCGCAACCTGCCTTCGATCGAGGGGAGCTCGCGGCTCAGCCCGCACCTCCATTTCGGCGAGGTGTCGCCGGCCTATGTCTGGCACCGGGTTGCTGATGCCGGCGGATCGGTCGATGTGTTCCTGAGCGAGATCGGCTGGCGCGATTATGCGCAGAATGTGATCCTGCAATTCCCCGACTATGCCGCGAAGAATGCGCGGGAAAAGTTTGACGCGATCCCGTGGCGCGATTTCCGATCGTCGGCGGTGCGCGACGAGTTCGATGCGTGGACCAAGGGGCGGACGGGGTATCCGATCGTCGATGCCGGGATGCGGCAGCTGTGGGCGACCGGGTGGATGCACAATCGCGTGCGGATGATCGCGGCAAGTTTCCTGATCAAGCATCTGCTGATCGACTGGCGTGAGGGTGAGAAGTGGTTCTGGGACACGCTGGTAGACGCCGATTACGCGAGCAACGCGGTCAACTGGCAATGGGTGTCGGGGACGGGCATCGATTCGAACATGTTCGTGCGGATCATGGCGCCGCTGTCGCAATCGGAGAAGTTCGATGCGGCGGGCTATATCCGTGAGTGGGTGCCGGAACTCGCGCGCCTGCACGATGATGTGATCCACGATCCCGAGGAACATGGGCGGCGGCCGGACGACTATCCGCGGAAGATCGTCGGCCACCGCGAAGCGCGCGAACGGGCGCTGGCGGCGGTGCGGGGGATCTGATCCTGGCTTTTGCGGCTTGCCCGACTCACGTTGGCCGTGGTTGTTGTGCGCGTGAACCAGACCCATTTCCGCAATCGAGGCCGTCGTGACGGAGCGAACCTTCGAGGCACCGCGAGCGCGCTGATTGCCGGGGTGGCGGAGCCTTGGCTTCACCGCCTGCTCGACCGGATCGATGCGGGGCTGGCCGAGGGGGCGATTGCGGCGACATTGCCCGGCGGCATGCAACGGCGGTTGGGCGGGCGAGCGCCGGGGCCAGAGGCGGTCGTGGCGATCCGCAGCTGGCGCGCGCTGTGGCGGCTGGCGACCGGCGGGTCGGCGGGCTGGTACGAGGCATGGGCGGCGGGCGAGTGGACCAGTCCCGATCCGGTGCCGCTGTTCGACCTGTTCGTACGCAATCGCGCGACGCTGGGCAATGCCGGGCGTGCAGGGGGCGTGGGGCGGATCGCCAAGCGCGTGTGGCATTGGTTCCAGCGCAATTCGCGGACCGGATCGCGGCGCAACATCGCCTATCACTACGACCTCGGCAACGACTTCTACGCGCCGTGGCTGGACGCGAGCATGACTTACTCGAGCGCGCTGTTCGCGCCGGGGGTGGCGTCGCTGGCGCAAGGGCAGGTGGCGAAGCTGGCGGCGGTGCTGGAGCGGACTGGGACGGCGCCGGGGGACCGCATCCTCGAGATCGGGTGTGGCTGGGGATCCTTCGCCGAACTGGCGGCGCGCGGCAGGAGATTGGTGCACGGCATCACGCTGTCGGCGGAGCAGAAGGCCTATGTCGAGGCGCGGATCGCGCGTGCCGGGCTGGACGGTGTGACCGTCGGGCTGACCGATTATCGCGACGTGACCGGCGTGTTCGACGCGGTGGCGAGCATCGAGATGGTTGAGGCGGTGGGGCAGGATTACTGGCCGGCCTATCTGGCAACGATCGCGCGGGTGCTGAAGCCGGGCGGGCGCGCGGCGATTCAGTATATCGCGATCGATGACGCGATCTTCGACGCCTATGCGCGCAATGTCGATTTCATTCAGGCCTATGTGTTTCCCGGCGGGATGCTGCTGTCCGAGGGCCGCTTCCGCGCGATCGCGCAGGCGCAGGGACTGCGCTGGGCCGATCAGCACAATTTCGGCATCGATTATGCCAATACGCTGAAGCTGTGGCGGGAGGCGTTCGACGCGGCGGTGGCGGAGGGGCGGCTGCCTGCCGAATTTGATTCCCATTTCATCGATCTGTGGCGCTATTACCTGATGTATTGCGAAGGCGGGTTTCGCGGCGGGGGCATCCATGTCGCGCAGGTCACGCTGATAAAAGACTAGGGAGAGGGATGATGCGGGCTTGGGGAGTAGCGCTCGGCGCACTGGCATTGGCGGGTTGCGCAGCGGGTGCCGGAACGCCGCCGCCCGCCGTTCAGGCCGCGCCGCAGGATATGGCGAAGCTGCGTCAGGTCGGTGCCGCGGTGCTGTTCTGGTCGCAGGAGGAGCGGTACCGCAACTTCCCGGCGATGGAGACGATCTTCCCCGGCACCACCGCCCAGGCCGGGCGCAAGGTCCGCGCGCTGCCCAAGGGTACGCCGCTGCCGGTCGCAGAGGCTGACGTGTCCGCGTTCATGACGGCGCAGAACATGACCGGGCTGCTGGTGCTGCAGGACGGCAAGGTGCGGCTCGAACGCTATGCGCGCGGCTATGGGCCAGAGGGGCGCTGGACGAGCTTTTCGGTCGCCAAGTCGGTGACCTCGACGCTGGTTGGGGCGGCGATCAAGGACGGCTATATCAAGTCGATCGACGATCCCGTGACGCGCTATATCCCCGATCTGGCCGGTGCTGGCTATGACGGGGTGTCGATCCGACAGCTGCTGACGATGACGTCGGGGGTGAAGTGGAACGAGGATTACACCAACCCGAATAGCGACGTGGCGCGGATGTTCGCCGAGGCGGTGCCTGCCGGGCAGGACCCGACCGTGTTTTACATGCGCAAGCTGCCGCGCGAGAGCGAGCCGGGGGCCAAGTTCGTCTACAAGACCGGCGAAACGAACCTGATCGGCGTGCTGGTGCGCCGTGCGACGGGCAAGTCGCTATCGGCCTATCTCGAAGAGAAGATCTGGAAGCCCTATGGCATGGAGCGCGATGCGTTCTGGATGACCGACCAGACCGGCGCGGAAGTGTCGGGGTGCTGTCTGTCGGTATCGCTGCGCGATTATGGGCGGATCGGGCAGATGGCGCTGGAGGGCGGGAAGGGCATCGTCCCCGCCGGCTGGTTCGCCGACGCAACCAAGGCGCAGGTGAGCTTTCCCGGCGGCGGCTATGGCTATCAATGGTGGGTGCCGGCGGGCGGCGTGTTCGCGGCGCAGGGTATTTTCGGGCAGTCGATCATCGTAGATCCGGCGAACAAGCTGGTGATGGTTACCAGTGCCGCCTGGCCGCGTGCAAGCGACCGCGATTTATCGGCGGCGCGGATGGCATTTGCGATGAAGGTGCAGGCGGCGGCGAGACAATAATCTCGCCCCGTTTGGCGCCTACCCCCGCAGCCGTTCGATCGCCTGTGCCAGCGCCACGTAGAGCTTGCCCATGTCGGATGAGAGCAACGTCACGCCCAGCGGCGCGCCGTCGCGCAGGGCGAGCACCTGACGCAGCATCGCTTCGAAATCATGGATGTAGCGATTGACCTGCTCGCGGAAGTCGGGGTCGCCTTCGTAGAGCGAGGACACTTCGCGTGCCTGGCCGCTGTCGAGCAGGCGGACGGCTCGGCGGGTGAAGACGCCGCGGTCGCCCTTCAGATATGCCGCCCAGGCGCTATCGGACACTTCGTGCGCGAATGCCTTGGAGATGTCGATCGAGGCGGAGTTGAGCGCTTCGACCAGAAGCGACACGCGGCGCGCGAAATTGTCACGATCGGCATTTTCGCGTTCGGCGCGGGCCTCATCGATCCGCGCTTCGACCTGTGCCGAGGCGTCGTGGATCGACAGCATCTGCTGCGCGAGGCGCTCGCTGGCGCGCGCGGCGGCGTTGACCGCGCCCTGCGTCACTTCGCCCAGTTCGATCAGCTGGGTGCGCACGCTCGCGTCAAGCGCACGGCGCAGCGCGGCGGAACCGGCATCCTCGAGCTGGCGGGTCGCTTCGGGCACGATGCTGGCGAGCGCGGCGCGGGCCTGATCGGACGCGGCATTGGCGGTTTCGCGGATGCGGAGCAGCGCGTCGACCAGCTCGGGTGCAGCTTCATCGGCGAAGCGGCGGGCGTTGGCGATGGCGCGATCGACGACATCCTCCAGCTGCGCGGTCTTGGCCTGGCCATCTTCGAGCGATTCGAGCAGCGACGCCTGGGTCTTTGCGAGCATGTCGCGCTGCGTGCGGACGACGTCGGCGATCGCCTCGATCGCGTCGTGGGTGCTTTCTGCGGCGGTGACGAGCGCGAGAAGTTCGGGCTTGGACGCGGCGATGACGCCACGCGTCGTGCCGATCCGCTGCTCAAGGCGCACCAGTGCCTCGGGCATCGTCTCGTCCATCTCGCGCGCCGACGCGTCGAGCGCGGTGAGCAGTTCCTCGGCGGTCGCGATGACGCGGCGGGCGGTGGCGTCGCCGTCACGCAGCGTTTCGGTCATCGCGCCTGCCGAGCTGTCCAGCGCGCTGATCGCTGCGGACAGCGCCTGCGTGCGCTCCATGCCATGGCTGTGCAATGCCGAGAGCTGGCCATCCGCCTGAGCGATGCCACCGGTGACCGACGCGAGCAGGATGTCGACGCGGGTCTGTTCCTCGCCCAGCCGGTCGGCGATGCGACCGATCGTCTCCTCGACCTCACCGATGCGCGCGCCGACCGTGTCGATGCTGTCGCGCCCGGCCTTGTCGAGCGAGGCCTGATTGGCGGCGAGCATGGCGAGCATCGCCTCGCCCTGCGCGGCGATGCCCTTGCGCGCTTCGTCCACGGCAGCGGCGGCGCGATCGAGCATGGCGTCTACGGTTTCCGACATGCTGGCGGCTACGCCCTCCAGCCTGGTGCCCGCATTCTCGCTGGTCGCCTCCATGCGCGCGATATGCGCGGCGAGGCGCTGGGCGGCGCCTCCGGCAATCACGTCCGCCTCCCGCCCGCGCTCGGCCAGCGCAGCGAGCTGCGCGTCGAGAGCAGAGGCATGTTCGCTGGCCTTCAGCCCCGCCGCGTCGAGCGTCGCGGCGATACCAGTCATGTCCTCATGGGCGCGAGGGAGGGAGGACAGGACGATTCCCACGCTCTTTTCGGCAGAGACGCCGCTGTCGATCAGCTTCTGCGCGCTGTCGGCAACCGCCCGCGCTTCGGCGGCCATGCCGTTGGAGATGGCCTGAAGTCGCTCGGCGGCGCGGTCGCCCATCGCCATCAGCGCGGTGGTCTGATCGGCGAGTTCGGCGCGGTTCGCCTCGATCTTGCGCGCGAGGGTTGCGACGACGCGTTCCAGGCTGGCAGCTTCGGCGCGCATCGCGCGGGCCGTGTTGCCGAACCGGCGGGCTTCCGCCGCGCTGTTGCGCTGGACAAGCAGCCACACGATCCCGATCAACGCAGGCGGCACGCACAGCGCGGCGATCAGCTGGATCAGATCGGCGGGCGGGGGCGGGGCGGCGAAGACCGGCTGGAGCAGCCATCCGGCGATGCCGATCCATGCCAGCACCAGGCCACAAGCAAGCGTGGCGGCGAGCCATGGCGTGCGCAGGCGCGGCTCCGCAGCATCGATATCGGGCTCCGGCTCCAGCTCCGCCGCGGGCGGTTCTACCGCTTCATCGACGAGCAGCAGTTCGTCGTCCGCATCGTCGAGCGGACGTGGCCCGATCTTGTTCGTTCCCCCGTTCATCGTCCCGGTTTAGCACAATCGCACCATCGCCGCCTAGCATTGTGAAACCACTCATTAAGCACGCCGAATCTAGAGTCGGGCATGGCGTATGATCCCGGTGCAATCGATGCGACTCTGGCGGCGGCGGTGGGCGATGAGCCCGGGCTGATCGCGGAGCTTCGCGGGGCGTTCCTCGAAAGCGCGAAGCGCGCGCTGGAGGGGTTGGCCAAGGCCGATGATCCGGAAGGCTGGCGCAGCGCGGCGTTGCGGCTCAAGGGACTAGCGGCAAGCTTTGGCGCGATCCGGCTGATGGCGCTTGCCCAGGATGCGGCGGACGCGCCCGCCGGCGATCGCGCGGTGCTGCGCAAGATCGAGCGCGCGGTGGAGCGGCTCTAAGTCGCTGCAAGGGGCATGCGGAAGCGCGTGACGAACATCGCCGACCTCTTCGCGTTGAACCCATTCGAAGGCTGAACTCAGACCCGGTTGGGCGCGGCAACCGACGGAGCCGACGCTGCGTCGATCGTAGCCAGGGGGCAAGTCGATCGGGCCCATCAATGGTCGGTCGAACGCCGTCGAGCATCGACCGGCGCCGTCCCGGCAGCAGTCGCGAGCCATGAAAAAAAGGGCGCCCCCGCGGGGACGCCCTTTCGATTCGACCGGCTCAGGCGAGCCGGGAAGCCGAACCGGAATTAGCCAGCGACGTTGTCGGCAGCTGCTTCCAGGTTGTCGGCAGCGTTCTCAGCCGCGTCCTCGACGACTTCGTTGGTCGCGTTGTCGGCAATCATTTCCATGTTGTCGGCTTCCGCTTCCATGCCGGCAGCGACGTTCTCGGCGGTGTTGTTCGCGGCAGGCGTGTTGCAAGCGGCGAGCGACATCAGGCCGGTCGCGGCAGCGACGATGAGGATCTTCTTCATTCGTTTGCTCCCAAGCAAAGCTATTTCGGTTCGCCCCGGCCCGATTGCCGTGCGAGTTAGTCGGAATAGCGCCCGTTACGCGTCCGTCAATGGAAATTCATCTGTCAGCAAGGTTTGCGGCCAGCCGAAATGGTGCGGTGCATCACAGGTCACCGCACCGGACCGATGCCTTCCGGGGCGTTGGCGACTACAGCCAGCATGGCCGTCCACGCCGCGACGTTCTGGCGCAGCTGGACCGGGTCGACCTTGTCGAGTGTATCATCCGGCGTGTGGTGAAGGTCGAAATAGCGGCTGCCATCCTGTTGCAAATCGATGCCCGCGACGCCGGAGGCGATCAAGGCAGAGACATCCGCGCCACCGCTGGCGCGTTCGCGGCCCCGACTGATTCCCAGCGGGGCGAGCGCCGCCGCTACGCGGTCACCGACCGTCTTGGCGCTATCGGGCAGTTTGAAATCGACCCGCCAGACGCGGTCCGCGCCGAAATCCGATTCGGCGGCAAGCGCGTGATTCTCGCCTTTGTGCGCGTCGAAATAGGCCTTGCCGCCGAACACGCCGACTTCCTCGGCGCCCGCCCACAGGATGCGGATCGTACGGCGCGGCGTGCCGGCATCCATGATCCGCTTCGCCGCAGCGGCGACAATGCCGCAGCCGGTGGCGTCGTCGAACGCGCCGGTGCCGAGGTCCCAGCTGTCAAGGTGGCACGCGACCACGACCATACCGGCGGCGGGGTCGCTGCCCGGCACTTCGGCGATGACGTTACCCGATTCGGTGGTGCCGATCTGGCGCGGGGTCAGGGTCAGCCTGACCTTCACCGGCTGGCCGCGCTGCAGGATGCGTTCCAGCTGCTCGGCATCGGGCAGCGACAGGGCAGCGGCGGGGATCGGGGCGACGCCATCGGCAAAATTGGTGACGCCGGTATGCGGGTTGCGGTGATAGTCGGTACCAATCGAGCGAATCAGGATCGCCGCCGCGCCCTTGCGCGCCGCGACGGTCGGCCCGCTGCGCCGGGCGGCACCGAAGGCGCCATATTGAGATCCGTCCTGGGTACGGGCCATGCCGTGGCTGACGAACGCGATCTTGCCCTTGAGGCTGCCGTCGGGCGCGGCGTTGAGCGCGGCGAGGTCCGGGAAATACACAATCTCGGCCTCAAGCCCCTTGGCGGCGGTTGCCCCTGAATTGCCGAGCGCGGTCAGGTGCAGTGGCTGAGGGAAAGGGGCGAGTACCTCCAGCGTTTCCACGCCGCGTACCCAGGTCTTCATTTCAAATTGCTCGTTGCGGACATTCTTGAAGCCGAGCGCGGTCAGCTTCTTGATCGCCCAGACGCGGGCACGTGCCTCCGCCTCGGTCCCGGCGAGGCGCGGTCCGACTTCGGTAGTCAGCCCCTCGGTGATTTCATAGGCCAGATCGTCCTTGAGAGCGGCATCGCGCAGGGCGGCCGGGTCCATCATCTGCGCGGAGGCGGTGGCGGGAAACGCAACGAGGGCGGTCGCTGCAGCGAGGCGGGTGAGGCGGTGCATCATGCCGCTACTCCTAGAATCCCGAAACGCATCCGTCATGGGCCGAAAATCCTCCCGATCGACAAAAACCGCATTAGGTCAGGCTGATGGACGACCAGTCAGACATGATCGAACGGATCGTCGCGTTCGTGCGTGGTATCGGAATTTCGGTTACCGAGGATGCGGTCGCGGCCGATTCGTTTCTGTCGGCCGTCGCGGTGGTGAAGGGGGGAGTGGTGGTAGATCGCGCGCGCCTGCAATGGCCGGGCGACATCCTGCACGAGGCGGGGCATCTCGCGGTGCTGGAGGCCGACGCACGCGGCGGCGCCGTGCCGGACGACCGCGCGCTGGAGTTGGCGGCGATGGCTTGGTCCTATGCCGCGGCGGTGGAGCTGGGCATCGACCCCGGCGTCGTGTTTCACACGGGTGGCTATCACGGGCGCGGACCGAGCCTGGCACAGACCTATGCGATGGGACTCTATGTCGGCCTGCCGGAGCTGGTCGCGGCGGGGATGGCGCACGGTCCGCTGACTGCGCCGGAGGGTGCGCCGGTCTATCCCGCGATGGTCCGCTGGCTGCGCTGATTGCGTTGACGGCGTGCCATCGCTACATCGCGCGTCAATCCCAGACCCGTTCGTTCGATTTTTTCGGAGACCATAAGTGGCCGCCCAATACGCATTTGTCATGAAGGACATGACCAAGTCCTTCCCCGGCGCGCAAAAGCCGGTGCTGAGCAACATCAACCTGCAATTCTATCAGGGCGCGAAGATCGGCATCGTCGGCCCGAACGGCGCGGGCAAGTCGACCCTGATCAAGATCATGGCCGGCATCGACAAGGATTTCAGCGGCGAGGCATGGCCGGGTGAGAATATCACCGTCGGCTATCTGGAGCAGGAGCCGCAGCTCGACCCGAGCAAGTCGGTGCTGGAGAACGTGAAGGACGGCGCGCGCGAGACCGCCGACCTTGTCGAGCGCTTCAACGCGATTTCGGCCGAGATGGGTGATCCCAAGGACGACACCGACTTCGACGCGCTGATGGAAGAGATGGGCGACCTTCAGGCCAAGATCGACGCAGTCGACGGCTGGAGCCTCGACAACCAGCTCGAGATCGCGATGGAGGCACTGCGCTGCCCGCCGGGCGACTGGTCGGTCGAGAATCTGTCGGGCGGTGAAAAGCGGCGCGTCGCGCTCACCCGCCTGCTGATCCAGAAGCCGTCGATCCTGCTGCTCGACGAACCGACCAACCATCTCGACGCTGAAAGCGTCAAGTGGCTGGAAAACCACCTCAAAGAATATGCCGGCGCGGTGCTGATGATCACCCACGACCGCTATTTCCTCGACAATGTGGTCGACTGGATCCTCGAGCTCGATCGCGGAAAGTATTTCCCGTACGAGGGCAATTACTCGACCTATCTGGAAAAGAAGGCCAAGCGCCTGGAGCAGGAGGACCGCGAGGCCACCGGTCGCCAAAAGGCGATCAAGGACGAGCTGGAGTGGATTCGCGCCGGCGTGAAGGGGCGCCAGACCAAGTCCAAGGCGCGTATCTCGAAGTTCGAACAGCTGGTCGAAGCGCAGCAGAATCGCACGCCGGGCAAGGCACAGATCGTCATCCAGGTGCCGGAGCGGCTTGGCGGCAAGGTGATCGAGGTCGAGAACCTGTCGAAATCCTATGGCGACAAACTGCTGTTCGAAAACCTGTCGTTCACACTGCCGGCGGGCGGCATCGTCGGCGTGATCGGCCCGAACGGCGCGGGCAAGTCGACCTTGTTCAAGCTGATCACCGGCCAGGAACAGCCCGACGAAGGCAAGATCGAGGTCGGCACCACGGTACGTCTGGGCTATGTCGACCAGAGCCGCGATCACCTCAACCCTGCCAACAATGTCTGGGAAGAAATCTCCGACGGGCTCGATTACATGAAGGTCAACGGCCACGACCAGTCGACCCGCGCCTATGTCGGCGCGTTCAACTTCAAGGGCCAGGACCAGCAGAAGAATGTCGGCAAGCTGTCGGGCGGTGAGCGCAACCGGGTCAACATCGCCAAGATGCTGAAGCGCGGCGGCAACGTGCTGCTGCTCGACGAACCAACCAACGACCTCGACGTCGAAACGCTCGGCGCGCTGGAAGAGGCGATCGAGAATTTCGCGGGCTGCGCCGTGGTCATCAGCCACGATCGCTTCTTCCTCGACCGTCTCGCCACCCACATCCTCGCCTTCGAGGGCAATTCGCACGTCGAATGGTTCGAGGGCAATTTCGAGGCGTATGAGGAGGACAAGCGCCGCCGCCTGGGCGATGCGGCGGATCGTCCGACGCGCTTGGCGTACAAGAAACTGACGCGCTAAGCTGCACGTTCGGGTCGTTGCGCTGCCCCGGCCGCTTGCGGTCGGGGCAGCGTGCAGCGCCCGCGTTGACCGGTCACCGCGACTGGCGGCGAGGCTCAGTCGCCGGTGACGCGCAGCGGGCCGAGGTCGCCGAGACCCACCGTGCCGCTTGCCATGGCCAGCATCCGATCAAGACTCTTCTTGGCCTTGAGCCGGATATCCTCGGCAATCTCGATCCGCGGTTCGAGGTCGCGCAGCGCCACGTAGAGCTTTTCCAGCGTGTTGAGCGCCATGTAGGGGCAGATGTTGCAGTTGCAGTTGCCGTCCGCACCGGGGGCGCCGATGAAGGTTTTTTCCGGGACCGCCTTTTCCATCTGGTGAATGATGTGCGGTTCGGTCGCGACGATCAGCGTGTCGCCGTCGAAATCCTTGGCGAACTGCAGGATCCCGCTGGTCGATCCGACATAATCGGCGTGGTCGAGCACGTGCGGCGGGCATTCGGGGTGCGCAGCGACGGGGGCGTTGGGGTGCTGGGCCTTGAGCTTGAGCAGCTCGGTCTCGCTGAACGCCTCATGCACGATGCACACGCCCGGCCACAGCAGCATGTCGCGGCCCATCTTGCGGTTGATATAGCCGCCCAGATGCTTGTCGGGGCCGAAGATGATCTTCTGCTCCGGCGGGATCTGGCTGAGGATCTTTTCCGCCGACGAACTGGTGACGATGATGTCGCTGAGCGCCTTCACCTCGACCGAGCAGTTGATGTAGGTCAGGGCAATATGGTCGGGATGCTGCGCGCGGAACGCGGCGAACTGATCGGGCGGGCAGCTGTCCTCCAGGCTGCAGCCGGCGTTCATATCAGGCAGGATCACCACCTTGTCCGGCGACAGGATCTTAGCGGTTTCGGCCATGAACCGCACGCCGCAGAATGCGATCACCTCGGCATCGGTCTCCGCCGCCTTGCGGCTCAACTCCAGGCTGTCGCCGACGAAATCGGCAAGGTCCTGGATCTCCGGCTTCTGGTAATAATGCGCCAGGATGACCGCGTTGCGCTCCTTGCGCAGGCGGTCGATCTCCGCGCGGATGTCGATGCCGGACAGGTCGGTGCGTGCGTTCATCGTGAGGCCCTCTGATTCGAGGGCTCACATGGCCTTGTCGGGCACGCGGTTCAACCCATTGGCGGCATCGCGCCGAACTCGAGCGGTGCAACGGTCGCACCCGGCGTGCCTGCGGTGACCCAGCTGTAGATCGCATCGCCGAGCGGCGAATAGACGATCGCCTCGGTCCCGGCCATCACTGCCAGGATTGTTCCGATCCCCCACCACCACGCGCGATGGACACGCCCGTTGCGCACCATATCGCGGATCATCCCGGCGATCGGAAACGTGAGCCCGCAGACCATCGCGATCTGATAGGCCCAGGGGATCATGAACGGCATGGGCAGCAGCCGCCCGAAGCCGGGTCCCAGCAGCGTCGCCATCGCGCATAGATGCAGGCGGCGGTGCCAGTCGCTGCGTTTGCGCATCGCGACTGCCGCGCTGGTCAGGCCGGAGAAGAGCAGCACGACCAGCGGATTGGCGATGAGGAAATGCTGTGGGCGGAAGAAGAACGGCGCCTGCGCAGCCTGTATCCGCCAGATGATGACCGCGAACCCCGCGACCACCATCGCCGCGACCCAGCCAGCGGCGATCCAGCCCAGGCGGCGGTGGAGCGCGATCGGACCGCGGGTGCCGAGGAACGTCTGGGCGACATACAGTAAGACCCAGCCGAAGAAGATCACGCCATGAACGTGGACGAACAGCGGTGCGCTGAAGTTGGATCGCCCCATCGCCAAATGGATGCTGAACCCGGAAACTAGGATAAGCGCCATGAGGATTGCGCTGACTTCAAAGAAACGCGAATCACGCGTGCGCGCATACGCCGCGTCGTTGGCTAAAGTCGCCATAAGCTGCCCCCGCAACCAGTCTATGGGGGCGCCAATACCATATTGCCGTCGCAGAGTGAACGCCTAGTTTGCGTTTGGTTCGGGCTGTTCGCGTTCGCGCATCACCTGATCGACCGGCTTGGACATGTCCCAGCGTTCGCCGTCGCGCAGCGTGCGCTCGGGCGGGAAGGTCACGACGACGCGGACCTCTCCCATTCCGGCTGCGGCGAGAGGCTGGGCCAGCAGGCGGGCGATGGCGGCGCGGCCCAGTTCGCGGGCTTGTGCCATCCGCTCCGGGCTCTTCGCCTCGCGCTCGGCAACTGCGGTCGCGCGGGCTGATGTGCTTTTGCTCAGCGCTTCGGCGGCTTCGCGCGTGACGAACAGGCCCTTAGTCTCGACCAGCGTTCGGCGGCCTTCATCGGTATTGGCCGGCGCGGCGGTGACGTCGGGTGCGTCGACGATCAGCGTGCGGGTCTGGCCGTTCCATTGCAGATCATCGGCGTCGAGCCGCGACACATCGACGAAATAGCTGACCGAATAGGGCATCTTCACGACCTGGTCGCTGCGCAACAGGCCGAGGCCGCGGGTGTCACTCGCGGTCGCCTGGACCGTGCCGGTCAGCTCGGCCACTTTGAGCGTTCCGGCGCCATCGAGGCGCGCGGTCACGATTTGCGTCACCGGATCGCCGCCATCGGCGGGCAGGGTTTCGAGCCGCGTCTCGGCGAAGCGATCCCAGGATATCCACGCGGCCGCGGCGATGACGGCAAGCGCGGCGGTCGCCAGCAGGATGCGAAGGGGGCGGTCCGTCACGCTGCGCTGAGCCATTGACCGTTTTCCTCCGTCGCCAGCCCGCGATTCCGCAGGTCGATCAGGTGCGCCAGGACCGAGCGCCCGGCGGCGCCGGTGAGCCGCGGGTCGAGTCCCACATACATGCGGGATACCATGTCCGGGATCGCAACGACGCGTTGGTCCAGCAGGCGCAGGATCTGGCCCTCGCGCTGCTTGCGATGGCCCATCATGCCGCGCGCCAGGCGCTGGGGTGTGGTCACCTCCGGCCCGTGGGCGGGATAATAGACGCGGTCATCGCGAGCGAGCAGCTTGTCGAGGCTGGCCATATAGGCGCCCATGTCGCCATCGGGCGGTGCCACGACGCTGGTCGACCAGCCCATGATATGATCGCCGGTGAACAGTGCCCCGCTTTCGATCAGCGCGAAGCACAGATGGTTGGAGGTGTGGCCTGGGGTTGCGACCGCTTCAAGCGTCCAGCCATCGCCGGACACGCGCTGACCGTCGGACAGCACATGGTCGGGCGCATAGTCGCGATCGAAGGCCGCATCGGAGCGCGGTCCGTCGTCGTCGAGTGCGAGCGGGGCGCAGCCGATGATCGGCGCTCCGGTCGCGGCGGCGAGCGGACGGCTGGCGGGACTATGGTCGCGATGGGTGTGGGTGCACAGGATCGCGCGCACCGGTCGTCCGGCGATGGCCGCGATCAGCGCATCGAGATGCTCGGGCAGATCGGGGCCGGGATCGATCACCGCGAGGTCGGTTGTGCCAACAAGGTAGGTCTGTGTGCCCGTATAGGTGAAGGGGGAGGGGTTGGCTGCCAGCACGCGCGCCACCAGCGCTTCAAGCTGTATCGCCACGCCGGTTGCCGCATCATCCATAAGCCCGAAATGGCGGTTCATCGCGGTCTGCACAACCCCGAAGGACGCGCGAACGGGCCGACCGCGTGAAGGGCGCGCGGCCGGCCCTGGTGGCCCATTGCGCGGTGATGGGCTTGCCGCGCAATGGTCCGCTTCGCGATCAGTCCTTGTCGGCTGCTTCCAATTCCCGCATCGCTTCATCGATGCCGTTGAGCGCTGCGGATTTCTGTGCGGCGCTCAGTTCGGTCTGCGCTTCGATCGAGCGGCGGGCCATCTTGAGGCCCATCATGGCGTGACGCTTGCCCATGTCGGCGCTGGCGATTGCCATGGCCTGGGCGCGCCGCGCATGCGCCTCTGCACCCTTGGCCTCGGCTGCCGCAGCGTCGGCGCGCATTTCGATGCGGTCGGTGCAGAGCACGATCTTGCGCTTGTCGCCATTGCGGGTCTCGATCTTGACATCGTCGTCCTTTGATCCGCCGCACTTCATCGACTTGACCTCAACGTTGATGTCCATGTCCATGTCGCCGGTCCAGGAGAACGCCGTGCCGTCGCGGTCCGTTCGAACCACGCGGGTCTCCGTCTTGACGTCCTTGCCGCCCCTGCGCTCGACCACGACGGTGCGGTGGACGCGCTGTTCCTTGCTCACTTGAGGAGCGTCGGGTGCATCGGGCGCGGAGAGCGCCTCGGGAGCGGTTGGCGCCTCTGGCGCCTCGGGGGCGACGGGCGCGGCCGGCGGCATCGGTGCGTCGGCCTGGGTCATCGCAGCGCCTGCGCCCGAGGCGGTGAGCGCCAGGCCGGACAAAGTCAGTGCCGCGGCGCCGGCAATTCCGATGGTGACGCGCGCGCGCGACTTGGGATTGTGTTTCGAGAGCATTTTGAGCCTCCCCTTGAGTTCGTTGACGGTGTGTAGGTGGCAAGCTGCCGAGACCGCACCCCCATGCGCGGACTTGACGATGGCGCGGCCATAGGCATGGCGCAGCGCCGGTGCGCGGCCCGAGAGCACCAAGGCATCACAGGCCAGCTCCTGGTCGGCGCGGAAGGCGCGGAACGCCCGCCATGCGACCGGGTTGAACCAATGGAGCGCGAGCACGACCAGCGCGATCCAGTTGGCGATCAGGTCACCACGCAAATGGTGCCCGAGTTCGTGGGCGAGCGCGAGGTTGCGCTCGACCGGGTCATAACGCTCCGCGAAATCCCGCGGAAACGCGACATATTTGCGCCAGATGCCAAAGGCGAGCGGGCCGGTGGCCGCATCGGTTTCGATGACATGGACGCGCCCGTCGGCAACGGTGCGGCGAACTTCCGCCTTGCGCATCAGATTGGCGCAGAAGCGGCTGTGCGCGATCAGATGGTAGCCGATGAAGATCAGCGCGCCGATCGCCCACACCCCGATCAGCAACAGCGCGATATTCGGACCATCGGCCACCGTGGTGGGCGGGACCAGCGCCAGATCGGCCTGATGTCCGGCGAGCTCGAACTGCGCCTGGAGCAGTGCCTGATCGATCACGACCGACGGCGCGGTTTCGGCGTTGAGGACGCCGACCGCGACGCCCGGCCCCTGCTCCGCGCTGTGCGTCAGCCCGCCGAGCAGTTCGGTGAAGCTCCACGCGCCGGGCAAGGGCGGCATCACGAGACGCAGCACCGGTAACAGCCATAGCGCGTAGGCGATGTTGGGACCGAACTGTTCGCGGACCGGTTTGCGCAGCCCCAGGACCAGCAGCATCAGCAGCGTGGTGGCGACGCAGGTTTCAATCATCCAGGCGATCATTGCTTGAGCTCCTTCAGCAGAGCCTCAATCTCGGCAATGTCCTGATCGGTCAGCGCGTCGCGCTCGGCGAGGTGCGCGACCAGCGGGGTGAGCTTGCCTCCAAACAGTCGGTCGATCAGGCGACGCGACTCACCCTCGACATAGTCGCCGCGCTCGACCAGCGGGCGGTATTGATAGCGGCGGCCATCCTCATCGGCGGCGATGACGTTCTTGGCGAGCAGGCGGCCGAGCAACGTCTTGACCGTATTGGCGCTCCAGCCGCGCGACGGTGCCACGCGCTCGACCACATCCTGGGCGGCGAGCGGGGACTCGTCCCACAGCACCTCCATCACCGCATGCTCGGCTTCGCTGATTCGCTCGGTCATCGCATCCCTCTTTGACTACGGGTGTAATCGCTTCGATCACATCTGTAGTCAATGGGCTGAACGCGCGATGAATGATGTTCAGGAGCGGGTAGGTGGGAAAAGTGTCGGAAAAACTGACAGCTTCGCCGAGCGGCAGATTTCGTTAACCAGCGTCATGCGCGGATGTGCGTGGTTCACGCGATCTGGCACGCGCGGTGCAACACTGCTGGCATATGTGTTCACCGTCAGGTGCGACGCTTCAGGGGCGGGTGGCTTTCGGGCCGTCCGCCCTTTCCCGTTGTGGCGATGTCGAGTGCATTGGCCGGCGATGCACGCCGAAAAAGCGGGCCGCACGCTGGCGACCCGCGCAATCAGGATCGCCGCCGATCAGGCCGCGGCGACGCCCTTGTCTTCGAGCAGCTGGGCAAGCTCGCCGCTCTCATACATTTCCATCATGATGTCGGACCCGCCAACGAACTCGCCCTTCACATAGAGCTGAGGGATGGTCGGCCAGTCGGAAAACGCCTTGATGCCCTGACGGACTTCCTGGTCCTGCAGCACGTCGACGCTGCCGAATTCCACGCCGAGATGGTTGAGGATCGACACGGCGCGGTTCGAGAAGCCGCACTGCGGGAACAGCGGCGTGCCCTTCATGAAGAGCAGCACGTCGTTCGAATCGACGAGAGTCTGGATGCGGGCATTGGTATCGTCGGTCATGGTCATTCACTCCCCGCCGGCACGGCGGTGGTCAGCTGGAGCGCGTGCAGCACGCCCCCCATCCGACCGCCGAGTGCGGCATATACAGCCTGGTGCTGCCGCACGCGCGGCATTCCCCGGAAACTCTCACTCGTTACCCGCGCGGCATAATGATCGCCATCGCCGGCAAGGTCGGTGATCTCTACCGCCGCATCCGGGATGCCGGCGCGGATCAGCGCCTCGATCTCGCTCGCCGCCATCGGCATGATTACTGCGCTTCCATCAGCTGGCGACGGGCTTCGACCGTCATTTCCTCAACGGCGGCGCGCACGGCGGCGTCGTCGACTTCGACCCCTGCAGCGGTCAGGTCGCCCAGCAGCTTGCGGATTACGTCCTCGTCGCCCGATTCCTCGAAATCGGCCTGGACTACGGCCTTGGCATAGGCGTCCGTCTCCTCGGCGGTCAGCGCCATCTTCGCCGCCGCCCATTGGCCGAGCAGGCGGTTGCGCCGCGCGGTCACGCGAAACGCCATTTCCTCGTCCCGGGCATATTTGGCTTCGAACGCGCGTTCGCGGTCGTCGAAGGTGGTCATATTGGTTACCCCTAAAAGTGTTTCGCCATGGAAATAGGGGCGGGCCGCGCGCATGGCAACGGGCGCAAGGCCGCTGACCGACATTGCCCCCGCCGGGCGGCGGCGGTAGGCGGCGGCGCAGGTTTCAGGAGTCACCATGTCCGTGTTTCAGCTCGATGGGTTCGATCTCGACGCATTCGTCGCCGCAACGCTGGCGGAGGACGTTGGTGCCGGCGATGTCACGGCGCAGGCGGTCATTCCGCCCGATGCGGTGTTCGACGGCGTGATGGACAGCCGCGATGCGGTGGTCGTGGCCGGGCTACCGATCGCCGCGGCATTTTTCCGCGCGCTCGATCCGGCGGTCGAGATCGAGATCCTTGCGGCAGAGGGCGAGACGGTTGCGGGGGGAAGCGACCTGATGCGGCTGCGCGGCAATGCGCGGGCGTTGCTGACCGCCGAGCGTTCCGCGCTCAACACGGTCCAGCATCTGTCAGGGATCGCGACGATGACGCGAGCTTATGTCGACGCGATGGCGGGGGGCGGCGCGACGTTGCTCGACACGCGCAAGACGATCCCGGGCCTGCGCCGGCTGGAGAAATATGCGACGCGGATGGGCGGGGCGCAGAACCACCGCATGGGTCTGTGGGACGCGGCGATGATCAAGGACAATCACGTCGCGGTTGCCGGATCGGTGCAAGAGGCCGTGGCGCGGGCAGTGCGCGCCGGGATCGCCGCGATCATCGTCGAGGTCGACCGGATCGATCAGATCGAACCGGCACTGGCGGCTGGAGCGACGCACTTGCTGCTCGACAATATGGGGCCGGCGCTGCTGCGCGAAGCGGTCGCGCTGGTCACAGGACGCGTGCCGACCGAGGCATCGGGCGGGATCCGACTCGACACGATCGCCGCGATCGCCGCGACCGGGGTCACTTATATCAGCGTCGGGCGGCTCACCCAATCGGCGCCGGCGGTCGACATCGGGCTGGACTTCGCCCCGGCCTGACGCCAAGCATCTGGCCGATCAAGGGGGAGGCAACCATCATGCGACCGCAGTCGATCATCCGGTTCGAACAGGCCTATCTGGCGTCGGTCGCCGTGTGGGCTGTCAACTCGGCGCTTGGCTGGCGCGCGCAGATTTCGGCCGTCGATTCGTCGTTTGCGCGCATGCCCGAGATGATCCCCGCGATGCAGGGTCTGCTGATCGGACTAACCCTGTTCGTGTTGTTCGTCTCGCTGCTGCTTTGGTATTTCACCGCGCGCAAGGCGAGCGAGGTCGCGAAGTGGATCATCGTAGCCCTTTTTGGGCTTTCGGCGGTGGGCCTGCCCTTTACCCTAGCGGGGTTCAAGCAGACCGGCATCGTGCCAGCCGCGCTCAACGTGATGACGTTTGCGCTCAACGCCGTCGCTGTGTGGATGCTGTTCCGGCCCGATGCCGCGGCATGGTTTCGTGCGAGCGATGGCAGCGTACCACCACCGCCGCCGGTTGCCTGATCCGGTTAGCGGTGTTTCGGAACCGTTGAAGCGGCTTGGCCGGCGATCGGGGCCGACGCAATTCCGCTCTAGCGATCGATCGTCGCGGTCGCCGGGTGGTGCTTGTCGAGATGCCGCCTGATGATCCGCAGGTTGCGCGAATTCGAGCGGTAGAAAAAGTCGGCGACGTCACCCACGCCCGGGATCAGGCCGATCAGCCAGTCGAAACCGACATTGCCAGCCATGCGCAGCATGGCGCCGCGTGACATGCCGATATTGCGTGCCTCCCAGATCATGTAGAGGCCCATCGCCGCCGCGATCACATCGCCACCGACCGGAATCAGGCCGATCAGCGCATCAAGGCCGACGGTCTGGCGCGTGCCGGGAATGGTAAAGCTGCGCTCCAGCAGCTTTTCCATCGCCGTGACCCGCTGGCGCACCGATTGCGGATCGCGACCGACCGGAAAGGCGCCTGGAGTGCGTTGCATGCGGGTCGCCTTGGCCATGTCGGTCCTCCCTTACGGTTCGCGCAGATGGGTCAGCGGATGCCAGGCGCGGGGGTTCGTCTGAAACGCCCGGAGCCTGAGGGCCGCCACCGACCAGCGCAGCGGTTGTGCGACCGGGATATAGCGATGCGCAGCCGTAAGCGCGAGGTCCGCTTCGGCGATGCGGCGTGAACGGTCCGCCAGGGTCGGCGCGTCGCGTGCCGCGTCGATCACCGCAGCCAGATCCTCGGGGCACCGGCGGCAGGCGGTGGCGAGATACCAGCGGCCACTGTCATAGGGAGCGACCGCATCGACCAGACGCAGATCGGCGTCCTCGCTCTCGGCAACCCAGGCGGGTTGCAGGCCGATCGCGCGCAGATCGCGCCGAAGGCTATACCAGACCAGCTTGGTCCCCAGGCTGCGCGGCATGGCGATGCGGATGACCGGCGATGCGTCGGGATTGGCGGCGCGCCACGCGGTCACCAGGTTGCGCGCAAGGATGCGCCGCGCGTCCAGCGATTGCGGGAGCCATGCAGGAGCGGCCGGCGCTGCCGCCGAGTCGAGTTGCGCGGGCAGCAGCGTTTCGACCGGTGTCCATTGGGGACGGAAACGCGCGGTCAGCGCCGCGCGGTCGATCGCCATCGCAAGCGCCGCGCGATTGGCCGGATCGGCGGTGAAGCCTTCTTCCGAGACAACCGCCAGCCCGAACAGGCCGACAGCGGGGTCGATGCGCAAATTGGCTGGCGCGATCCCCGCATGGTCGAGCAGCGGCCAGTCGTGGAAGCTCCCGCCAAGGATGAGGTCGGACTCGCGCGCCGCGAACCGCGCCAACGCGACTGCCGCACGTTCGCCGATAAGCCGGACATTGTCTGCAGCTTCGGGCGCTGCGGCATTTTCGATCGCCGCATAGGGATCGGGCACAGGGCGAAGCAGTGGGCTGCCGCCGCCTTCCGCACCGGCCCGGAGTGGTCCCGTTCCGGAGAGGCGGGGGCGACGCAGGATGGCGAATTCCGGCTGGGCGAACAGTTTCAGCAGGTCGGGGCGCGGGTGTTTCAGCCGGACTTCGATCACCTGCGGGGTCATTTCGACGACTTCGTCGATCACCGCGACGAACGGCGTCAGGGGTGAACGCGCGCGCGGCGCAATCGCCGTGCGCAGGCTCGCGACGACGTCGGCAGCGGTCACGTTGGTTCCGTCAGGCCATTCGGCTTTGCGGATACGAAAGATGTAGCTGCGGCCCTCGTCGCTGACGATCCAGCGTTCCGCCACACCCGGCTCGATCCCGCCATTCGCGTCGAAGCGGACCAGCCCCTGCGCCGTGGCACCGAGCAGCACGGCGTCGGGCAAGTCGAGCGTGGCGCGCGCGGGATCGCGCAAGGTCGCCGGGTCGCCGATGGCGCTCACCACGACCGGCACGTCGTCGGGTCGCCGCTCCTGACAGCCGCCCGCGATCAGCGCGAGCGCGACGGCGAAGGGCAGGGCGGGGGAGCGCATGGCTCCAGCTTTATGGAGGCGGGGCGGGGAATCCAACCCCGCCCCGGCTTTCGGTCAGTTCTTTTCCTTGTCCACCAGCTTGTTCGCGCCGATCCACGGCATCATCGCGCGCAGCTCGCTGCCGACCTGCTCGATCGGATGCGCGGCGGCGGCCTTGCGGCTCGCCTTCAGCTCGGGCTGACCGGCGCGGTTGTCGAGGACGAAGTCCTTGACGAAGCGGCCCGACTGGATGTCGGCGAGCACGCGCTTCATTTCGGCCTTGGTCTCGTCGGTGATGATGCGCGGGCCCGTCTTGATGTCACCATATTCGGCGGTGTTCGAGATCGAGTAGCGCATGTTGGCGATGCCGCCCTCATAGAGCAGGTCGACGATCAGCTTGGTCTCGTGCAGGCACTCGAAATAAGCCATTTCGGGGGCATAGCCCGCCTCGACCAGAGTCTCGAACCCGGCCTGGATCAGGTGGGTGATGCCGCCGCACAGAACCGCCTGCTCGCCGAACAGGTCGGTCTCGCACTCTTCCTTGAAGTTGGTTTCGATGATGCCCGAACGGCCGCCACCGACGCCGCTGGCATAGGCGAGGGCGACGTCATGCGCGTTGCCGGTCGCATCCTGATGGATTGCAATCAGGCAGGGGACGCCGCCGCCGCGGACATATTCGCTGCGCACGGTGTGGCCCGGGCCCTTGGGCGCGATCATGATGACGTCGATGTCCGCCGGCGGTTCGATCAGGCCGAAATGGACGTTGAGGCCATGGGCGAAGGCGAGCGCGGCGCCCGGCTTCATGTGACCCTTGATGTCATGTTCCCAGATTGCGGCCTGATGTTCGTCGGGCGCCAGAATCATCAGGATATCGGCCCATTTCGCCGCTTCGGTGGTAGACATGACCTTGAAGCCCGCGCCGTCCGCCTTCTTGGCGGTCGCCGAACCGGCACGCAGCGCGATCGCCACTTCGCCAACGCCGCTGTCGCGCAAATTCTGGGCATGGGCATGGCCCTGGCTGCCATAGCCGACAATGGCGATCTTCTTGCCGGTGATCAGGTTCAGGTCGGCGTCACGATCGTAATAGACACGCATGTTCTTCTTCCCTTTGGTCCGGGCTCGTCACCCCGGCGAAAGCCGGGGTCTCCCGTGGTTATGCCGTGCGCTTGCCGCGCAAGACCCCGGCTTTCGCAGGGGTGACGGATTGATTCAGGCCGCCTCACGTCCCCGTGCGATGGCGACGATGCCGGTCCGGGCGACTTCGATCAGGCCGACTTCGCTCATCAGTTCGATGAACTTGTCGATCTTTTCGGTGGTGCCGGTCACTTCGAACACGAAGCTGGAGATGGTCGCATCGACCACGCGGGCGCGATAGACTTCGGACAGGCGCAGCGCCTCGATCCGGTGGTCGCCGGTGCCCGCTACCTTGACCAGCGCCAGCTCGCGCTCGACATGATCGCCCTCGGCAGTGAGATCGTGGACCTTGTGTACAGGCACGAGGCGGTCGAGCTGCGACACGATCTGCTCCAGCACGTGCGGGCTCGCGCTGGTGACGATGGTGATGCGGCTGACCGACTTGTCGTCGGTGATCTCGCTCACCGTCAGGCTCTCGATGTTGTAGCCGCGCGCGGTGAACAGACCGGCGATCCGGGCGAGGATGCCCGGTTCGTTGTCGACGATGACGGCGAGCGTGTGCCGCTCGGCCTTCTCTTCCTTGATGTGCATGAGCTTAGACCAGCGCCTTGGCTTCGTCGTCCATTTCGCCGGAAACCTCGGCGGCCTGGAGGAGCATGTCGGTATGGGCGGCGCCCGACGGGATCATCGGGAAACAGTTGGCGAGTTTCGCGACGCGGCAGTCGACGATAACCGGCCCGTCATAGGCCAGCATGTCGGCGATTCCCGCGTCGAGCTGATCGCGATGCTCGATCAGAATGCCCTTCCACCCATAGGCTTCGGCGAGCTTGACGAAATCGGGCAGCGAGTCGCTGTAGCTCTCCGAATAGCGGCTGGAATAGGTCAGTTCCTGCCATTGGCGGACCATCCCCATATATTCGTTGTTCAAGATGAAGATCTTGACCGGCAGGCGATACTGGGTCGCGGTCGCCAGCTCCTGGATGTTCATCTGGATCGACGCTTCGCCGGCGATGTCGATCACCAGCGCTTTGGGGTTGCCCAACTGCGCGCCGATCGCGGCGGGCAGGCCGTAGCCCATTGTGCCCAGACCACCCGACGTCAGCCACTTGTTGGGCGCTTCGAAATGGAAGTGCTGCGCGGCCCACATCTGATGCTGGCCGACCTCGGTCGTGATGATTGGGGCCTGGTCGCGCGTCGCCTCCCACAGCGCCTGGATCGCGCGCTGCGGCATGATCGTGCTGGCGTCGATGCCGGGGCCTTCCTCGGGGAAGTCTAGGCACTTGACCGCGCGCCATCCTTCGATGCGGCGCCACCATTCGGACAGGTCGGGCTTGGGATGCTGGCGCGCCTTCCAGATACGCAGCATGTCCTCGAGCGCGTGGCCGACATCGGCGACGATCGGCAGGTCGACGCGCACCGTCTTGTTCATCGACGAGCGGTCGATATCGATATGGATCTTCTTCGCATGCGGCGCGAAGGCGTCGAGCCGTCCGGTCACGCGATCGTCGAAGCGCGCGCCGACCGCGATGATCAGGTCGGCCTGATTCATCGCATAATTGGCTTCATAGGTGCCATGCATGCCGAGCATGCCGAGCCACTGGTCCGACGAAGCGGGGAAGGCGCCAAGGCCCATCAGCGTCGAGGTGACCGGTGCGCCGGTGATCTTCGCCAGCTCGCGCAGCAGCTGCGACGCGCCGGGTCCGGAGTTGATGACGCCGCCGCCGGTGTAGAAGACCGGTCGTTCCGCCGCCGCCAGCATCTCCACCGCCGCTTCGATCAACGCCTTGTCGGCCTTGACCTGCGGGCGATAGGTCTTGTGCTGGATCGGGCCGGGCTTGCTGTAACGCGCGGTCGCAATCTGGACGTCCTTGGGGATGTCAATCACGACCGGACCGGGGCGGCCCGAGGTGGCGATATGGAATGCCTCATGCACCACCGCGCCGAGCTGAGCGGGGTCCTTCACCAGATAATTATGCTTGGTGCAGTGGCGGGTGATACCGACCGTGTCCGCTTCCTGAAATGCGTCGCTGCCGATCAGGTGCGTCGGCACCTGGCCGGTGATGACGACCATCGGGATCGAATCCATCAGCGCATCGGTGATGCCGGTGACCGCATTGGTCGCGCCGGGGCCGGAGGTGACGAGCACGACGCCGGGCTTGCCGGTCGAGCGGGCATAGCCCTCCGCCGCGTGCGTCGCCGCCTGTTCGTGGCGGACGAGAATGTGGCGGATCTTCTTCTGTTTGAAGATCGCGTCGTAAATCGGGAGCACCGCGCCGCCGGGATAGCCGAACACGACCTCCACACCGAGGTCGACCAGCGCCTCGATCAGAATGTCTGCTCCGCTTTTCTCGGCCACGGTAGGTCTCCTGGTTTGCCGCAGTGCAATGCGACTGGGGGAAGCGCGCTGCTATGCGTATGAAAGATGCGTGTCAAGCAATACGTTTATACGATTCGTGCGAAATTTGACATCTGATTGATAATATCTGTCGAGTCAGTGCGTCGCCAATCGGCCGGCGGCTGGTGGCGCAACCAGGTATATTGGCGCTTTGCATATTGCCGCGTCGCCGCCTGCGCCCGTTCGAGCGCTTCTGCACGCCCGATCTCGCCGGCCAGCATCGCGGCGATCTCCGGCACGCCGATCGCCTTGCGCACCGGGGCTTCGGGGGGGATGTCGTCGCGGGCGAGCAGGGCAGCGACCTCGTCGATCGCACCGCCATCGAACATCGCGGCGAGCCGCCGGTCGCAGCGCTCAGTCAGCCATGCGCGGTCGGGGAGCAGGATGAGCGGGGCGAGGTCGATCTGGTCGCCGATGCCGCCGACCTTGGCCCGCTGCCACTCGGCCAGCGTGCGGCCGGTGGCGGTGACCACTTCCAGCGCGCGCGCGACGCGCGTGGTGTCGGCGGGGGCGAGGCGCGCCGCCGCATCGGGGTCGCGTTCGCTGAGTAGATCATAGGCCTGCGCCACGGGAAGCGTGCGGACCTCCGCCCGGATCGCGGGGTCGATGCCCGGGACCGGGGCGATACCATCGAGCAGCGTGCGGATATACATGCCGGTCCCGCCAACCAGAATCGGCAGGCTGTCGCGTCCCTGCGCCGCCGCGATCTCCGCCTTCGCCTCGGCCGCCCAGCGCGCTGCGGAATAATCGTCGGTGCCTGCGACATGGCCGAACAGCCTGTGGGGCGCCTGCGCTTCGTCCCGGGTCGAGGGGCGAGCGCTCAGCACGCGCAGCTCGGCATAGACCTGCGCCGAATCCGCGTTGATCACCGTGCCGCCAGTTGCCTGCGCGAGCGCGATCGCCAAAGCGGACTTGCCGCTGGCGGTCGGTCCTGCAATGAGCGCGACCCTTGGCCTGGAGGAGTGCGGCATGTTCATCGCAACGCTGATAGCAGCGGATCGGCTCGACGCGGGGGATATTTCCTCCGCGCTGGACAAGCTGGCTGATGCCGGGTGCGGACCGCGCGGCGTGGAGACGCTGGACGAAGGCAAGGCGAGCGACCTGTTCTTTGATACCGACCCCGGCGCAGCGCGCGCGGCACTGGAAGGTGCATGGGCGCGGGTGGACGTCGTCGTACAGCCTGTCGCGGGCCGCGAGAAGGCGCTGATTGTCGCCGATATGGACTCCACGATGATCACGGTCGAGTGCATCGACGAACTGGCCGACTATGCCGGGATCAAGGCGCAGATCGCCGAAGTGACCGAAGCGGCGATGCGTGGTGAACTGGATTTTGCCGAGGCGCTGGACGCACGGGTGGCTCTGCTGAAGGGGCTGGGCGCGGACGCGATCGACCGCTGTCTGGCCGAACGGGTACGGCTGATGCCCGGCGCGCGCACGCTGGTGCGGACGATGAAGGCGCGCGGGGCGACCGCGATCCTGGTGTCGGGCGGCTTTACGCGCTTCGCCGGCCCGGTCGGCGCACAGATTGGCTTCGACCGCGTGATTGCCAATGAGTTGCTGATCGATGGCGACGCGCTGACCGGGGCTGTGACCAAGCCTATCGTGGACTCATCGACCAAGGAAACGACACTGCTCGGCGCGATGGCAGAGCTGGGGTTGGACGCATCGGCGACGATGGCCGTTGGCGATGGCGCGAATGACCTGGCGATGATCCGTAAGGCTGGGCTTGGCGTAGCCTATCGCGCCAAGCCGATCGTAGCCGCTGCGGCAGGCGCGCGGATCGACCATGGCGATCTGACAGCCCTGCTCTATGCGCAGGGGATCGCGCGAGGGGATTGGGTGGCGTGAACCCGAGTTATCCTAACCCTGGCGGGGAAGGAGCTTGGGACTACTCCCGCACCGGAACGCAGGGGCTTAGGCCGCGACACGCGGCGCCGGCTTGGGCGCTGGAGGCGAAGGGGCCGACGAGCACCTTGGTCAAGCGACCGGACTTCACATAGCTGACCGCGCGGCCAGGGAAACGGCCGCCGACCTGTGACCACAGCTTCTGCGCATTGCCGGGTTCGCCGAAGGCGCCGAGCTGAAGCTTCCAGCCGCCGTCGCGGATGGCGGCGGTGGCCGTCACGGGGGGCGGGTTCGCCGGTTTCGGGGTCGGCCTGGGCGCAGGACGGACAATCGGTGGAGCGGGGCGCACTCCGGCGCTCTGCGTCGGCGCCGGGGTCGGCTCGCCCCGCTGATAGGCCGTGGACGGCGGGAGCTGGGCGCGCCCGACCGGAGCGGGCGGCGGGCTGCCGCGCGGCGGCTGCGCCGCTGCGATGCTCGGGCGACCGGCATCGCGTTCGTAGACGCGCGCCAGCTCCAACCCCTTTTGGCGGTCGGCCAAAGAAATATAGCCGTCCATCTGCGCCTGTGAGGTCGATGCCTGGGGCAGGCCCTGGGCGGCCGCGCGGACGATCAGGGCATAGGCGCGGACCCAGTCCTTGGTCACGGCGTCGCCATTGAACAGCATCGTGCCGAGTACATATTGCGCCCGCGGCGCACCCCGGGCAGCGGCCTTTTCGAGCCATTCAGCCGCCTGCAGCCGCTTGCCATTCTCGAACAGGGCGAGGCCGTAATTCTCCTCGGCCTGCGGGTGGCCCTGAAGCGCGGCCTTGCGATACCATTCCTCGGCCTGTGCAAGATCGGCCGGCACGCCGCGGCCGAACTTGTACGCCTGCCCCATGTTGAACTGCGCATCGGCGTCGCCCGCCACGGCCGGGCCGCGCCATTGCGCGACCGCCGTGCGATAATCGCCGCGCTGCCAGGCTTCGACACCGGCCTTTACATCGGCCTGTGCCAAAACCGGCGCGCAGACGAGCATCGCGCCGACCGCCGCCGCCGCCCAGATGATGTGCTTCATTCCGTCCGTTCCCCGATCCGCAACACGTGGATAATGCCAGTTAACCATAGCATGGCCAAGATATGCTTGCGCTTTGGTTAAGCCCGGCATGGGACAATCCGGTGCCGCGCTACCGTATTAACCCCTTCTTAGTTTCCCGATGGCATCCCCAAGGCTGGGCAACCGGGATTTTTTCGAGGGGTAGATGCGCGTACTAGCGATGGCATCACAAAAGGGTGGTTCGGGCAAAACCACGCTGAGCGGGCACCTGGCGGTGCAGGCGCAGCGGGCCGGCCATGGCCCCGTCGTTCTGATCGACATCGATCCGCAAGGGTCGCTGTCCGATTGGTGGAACGAGCGCGAGACCGATTTCCCGGCTTTTGCGCAGACCACGGTCGCCCGCCTCGCGGCCGATCTTGAGGTACTGCGCCAGCAGGGGTTCCGCCTTGCTGTGATCGACACTCCGCCCGCGATCACCATGGCGATCCAGAGCGTGATCCAGGTCGCGGAGCTGATCGTCATTCCGACCCGTCCATCACCGCACGACCTGCGCGCCGTCGGCGCCACGGTCGACCTGTGCGACCGCGCTGGCAAGCCGCTGATCTTCGTCGTCAACGCCGCGACGCCCAAGGCCAAGATTACCAGTGAAGCCGCCGTCGCGCTGTCGCAGCACGGCACCGTAGCGCCCGTGACGCTGCACCATCGCACCGATTTCGCCGCGTCGATGATCGACGGTCGCACCGTGATGGAGGTCGATCCGAACGGCAAGTCCGCCGCCGAGGTCACCGCCCTCTGGGCCTATATCAACGACCGGCTGGAGAAGAATTTCCGCCGCACCGTGTTCAGCGCCCCCGCCGTTGCGGCGGCGCCGCATGCCGCCTTTGCCGGGCGTCCGCAGGGTGGCTTTGGCCGCCGGGTGGTGAGCTGATGTTCGGCTCCGCCAAGCCCGCCGCGTCGCTGTCCTCGGGCCTGCTCGCCCGCAAGGGGCAGGCGCGCCCCGCGATGCGCCCGCAAGGTTTCGTCGGCCTCGATCCGGGGACCTCGCTCGACGATCTCGGCTGGAACGACATGGGCGGCGAGTTGCCCGCGCCCGCGCCGGTGGTCGAACCGGTGCCGCCGGTGCTTGCTCAGCGCCAGACGCTGGTCGAGGAATTCGCGCCGCCACCGCCCGTTGCCGCACCGGTCGCGCCTGAACCCGAAACGCCTGTGCGCCCTGTATCGACCGCCACCGCCGCCCGGATCGGGCGCGAGGTCGGCGCGCGCAAGGGCAAGGCGGCGTTCACGCTGCGGCTCGATCAAGACCGTCATCTCAAGCTGCGCCTTGCCTCGGCGGTCAATGGCCGCTCGGCGCAGGTCATCGTCACCGAGGCGCTCGATGCATTTCTCGAATCCTTGCCCGAACTGGGGGCGCTGGTCGACCGGCTGCCCGCGGGCAAGGCGCGCTGATCCAGGGGGACACAGAGCCATGAACCTTCGTCGCATTCTGACCGTATCGGTCTCTGCACTGGTGCTGGGTGCACCGATCGTGGGCGGTCCCACGCTGATCGGCGGCCTCGCCGTCGCCAGCGGCGGTGTCGAGACCGCCGATCTGCGCCGCGCCGCCAAGGAAGCGGCCGCCGCCACCAAGGCCCTTAAGAAGGGCGAGGGACAGAAGGCGGTGACCCATGCCGAGGCTGCGGTTACGCTCGACCCGCGCAATGGCGAATATCGCAAACTGCTGGGCGAAACCTATCTGTTCGCGGGCCGGTTCGTGTCGGCGGCGCAGGCGCTGAACGAGGCTCTGTCGCTCGATCCCGCCAATGGCCGCACCGCGCTCAACCTTGCCCTCGCGCAGATTGCGACGGGCGAATGGGACGTGGCCCGGCAAACGCTGGCAACGCATAGCGCGACGATCCCGGCAAGCGACCGCGGCCTGGCCATGGCGCTGGCGGGCGATCCCGCAGGTGCCGTGGCGCTGCTGATGGAGATTGCGCGCCAGCCCGGCGCTGATGCCAAAACGCGCCAGAACCTTGCGCTCAGCCTCGCGCTGGCGGGCCAGTGGCCGCAGGCACGCGCGATCGCCGCGCTCGACCTGTCGCCCGATCAGGTCGATGGCCGCATGATGCAATGGGCGAGCTTTGCGCGACCGCAGAACGCCTATGACCAGGTCGCCTCGCTGCTCGGCGTGACGCCGATCGCAGACCAGGGGCAGCCCGAGCGGCTGGCGTTGGCCCACGCGATGACCAGCGCGGTTGCCGCAACGCGCGTCGCCGATCCGGTCGAAACCTATATGCCCGGCCCAGCCCCGGTCGAAGCGGTTGCAGCAGCCGCAGCCGCGACGTCGGTGGATGTGGCGGCAATTGAAGTCACGCAGGGACCGTCGGTCACCGCGCCGAGCGGTCAGCAGATCGTCTTCGGCCCGCGTCAGGAAATCGTCCAGGCGCTCCCGACCCGCGCCGTGCGTGCCGAAACTTCGGTCGCCAGCGTCGGCGCGATCAAGCCGGTCCGGGTAGATGTTCCGTCCACCCAGCGTTTCGCGAAGGGCAGCTGGTATGTCCAGCTCGGTGCCTATGACAGCATCGGCGTCGCCCGTGACGCATGGGGCCGAATGGTGCGCCGCACGCCCGAGCTGAAGGGGATGACCCCGGCCAGCGCCGGTGTTTCGACCAAGGCGGGCGCGTTTCAGCGGCTGTCGGTCGGCGGGCTCGCCCGCGCTGATGCGGATGCGCTGTGCCGTGAAGTTCGTAGTGACGGCGGCAATTGCTTCGTGCGTCCTGCTGCAGGCGACAAGAAGGCCAGCTGGCTGCGCTGAGGCGGGGGCCGAACGAAAGATCAGAGGGCCGGGGGTGATTCCCCGGCCCTTTACTTAGTCAGGCTACTTCGCTGCCGCCCTTGAACAGCCGCACCGCCTTGCCCTGAACGGGGAGGCCGTCGAACGGGGTGTTCCCCGCCTTTCCGGCCATCGCGTCGGCGGCGATCTGCCACGGCGCATCGGGATCGATCAGGACGAGGTCCGCGGGCATGCCCGCCGCGAGCGTGCCGGTGTCGATGCCGAGGATACCGGCGGGGTTGCGTGCGACGAGCGCGAACAGGCGGTCGAGCGTCAAATGGCCGTCGCGGACCAGCCCCAGACCCAGCGTCAGCAGCGTTGCCGCACCTGCCATGCCCGGAGTCGCATCGGCGAACGGCAGGCGTTTTTCCTCCGGCCCGCGCGGATCGTGGCCCGAACACAGCACGTCGATCGTCCCGTCAGCAAGCGCGGCGAGCGCGGCCAGGCGGTCGCTATCGTCGCGGAGCGGGGGAGACAGGCGCGCGAAGGTGCGGAAATCGGACAGGTTGATGTCGGACAGAAGCAGATGCGCCGGGGTGATGCCACAGGTGACGCGCACGCCGCGCGCCTTGGCGGCCCGCACCAGGTCGAACGCGGCGGCGGTGGTCAGCTGGCGGAAGTGAAGCGCTGCGCCGGTCGCTTCGGCCAGGGTCAGGTCGCGCTGGACCGCCAGCGCTTCGGCGATCGCGGGGGCGGCGGGGAGGCCGAGCCGAGTCGCGGTCTCGCCTTCGGTTGCCACGGCGTTGCGAGTCAGTCCGACGTCTTCGGGGTGCGAGATGACGACCATCCCGCAATCCCGCGCATAGCCCAGCACGCGGCGCATGACGCCGCTGTCCGCGATCCAGCCGCGACCGCTGCCGACGGCGCGCGCGCCCGCTCCGGCATTGGTGGCATATTCGGCAAGGTCGGTCCCCTCCAGCCCGCGCGTGGCGGCGGCGATCGGGTGGACCCAAAGTTCCGGCTTGCCCATGTCGGCGGCGCGCTGGACCAGGCCGGGGCCATCGAGGACGGGCGACTGGTCGGGCATCAGGCCGATGCGCACGATTCCGCCGGCGCGGCACGCCGCCTTGTCCATCGCGAACACGCCGAGGTCGGTGAGGGCAGGGGCCAGCAGCTTGCCGCCGCAGTCGACGACCTCGGCCCCGTCGGGCGCAGTGTTGGCGATCCGCCCGTCGGCGACGAACAGGTCGCCGCTACGCGCACCACCTTCAGGGCAGATCAGCCGGGCGTTGCGGAAGATGCGGTTCATGCCCAGCCCTCCACGCCACGCGCACGCCGGGTCAGCACGTCGAGGCACGCCATCCGCACTGCCACGCCCATCTCGACCTGTTCGGTGATGGCGGAACGGCCGGGCAGGTCGGCGACAACCGAGTCGATTTCGACCCCGCGGTTCATCGGGCCGGGGTGCATGATCAGCGCATCGGGCTTGGCACGCTTCAGCCGTTCGAGCGTCAGGCCGTAATTGAGGTGATATTCGCGCGTCGAGGGGATGTAGGCCCCCGACATGCGTTCGTTCTGGAGTCGCAGCATCATCACCACGTCGGCCCCCTCCAGCGCCGCATCGAAATCGGTAAAGGGGGAGACGTGCATCTTCTCGATCGCGGCGGGCATCAAGGTGGACGGGGCAACCACGCGGACCTCGGCGGCGAGCGCAGTGAGGGCGAGGATGTTCGAGCGCGCAACGCGGCTGTGCAGGATATCGCCGCAGATCACGACACGCTGATGTGCGATGGCTCCCCGCCGACGGCGGATGGTGAGGGCGTCGAGCAGCGCCTGGGTCGGATGCTCATGGCTGCCGTCGCCGGCATTGAGCACCGGGCAATCGACCTTGTCTGCGATCAGCTGAACGGCGCCGGAGGACATGTGCCGGATCACGATCACGTCCGCGCGCATTGCGTTGAGCGTCATCGCGGTGTCGATCAGCGTCTCGCCCTTCTTTACGCTCGATTGCGCGGCGTGCATGTTGACGACATCTGCGCCGAGCCGCTTGCCCGCGATCTCGAAGCTCAGCAGCGTCCGCGTCGAGTTCTCGAAGAACGCGTTGATCTGGGTCAGCCCGTCTAGGCGATGGTCGCTGGGCGCGCGGTTGCGGTTCGCCTCGATCCATTGTTCCGCCTCGTCGAGCAGGAACAGGATTTCGTGCGGCTGGAGCCCGGAAATGCCCGTGAGGTGCGCGTGCGGAAACACGGCGCGCCCCTGAATCTGGGCGCCGGGGCGATGATCGATCGGCGGTTGCATTAAAGGTGCCGGTTAGCGAGGCGGGGAGGGCAAGTCTAGCCCGCGGCGAGCGCGTCGATCGCCCCTTGCAGGATGTAGCTTGCGGCAAGCTTGTCGACCCGCTCGGCGCGTTTGGCGCGCGAGAGGTCTTCGGCGATCATCTGACGTTCGACCGCGGCGGTGGACCAGCGTTCGTCCCACAGGAAGATGGGCAGGGCGAGATCGGCCATGTTGCGGGCGAAGGCACGGGTGGACTGGGTGCGCGGGCTGTCGGTCCCGTCGAGGTTGAGGGGCAGGCCGATCACTAGCCCCTTGACCTGTTGGTGGCCGATCAGTGTCACCAGTTCAGCCTTGTCGGCGGTGAACTTGGTGCGCTTGATCAGGTGCGCGGGGCTGGCGAAGGACCAGCCGGCATCGCACAAAGCCGTCCCGATCGTCTTGGTCCCGACATCGAGCCCGAGCAGGCGCCCGCCGTCGGGCAGGGCATCGCGAAACGCAGCGGCGTCGGTGGTAATCATCCCACTGCCCGGCGCGCAAAGAGGTCGATCCAGGCGCTGCGCCGCGTGCGATAGGCGGTCAGCCGCCGTTCGGCGTCGGCGCGGACATTGCTCCAGAACAGCGTGTAGTCGAACACATGATAGTTGTTGCCGGGCAGGACATATTGCCCGCCAACCCCCTGCGGTACGGTTCCGAGCAACAAGAAGCCGCGACCGTCGCAACGCAGCGTCGTCTGGCTCTTCGCCAGCGTGGCCGAGGAGAGGTCCGATGCTGGAAGCAGGTTGCCGACATCGAACATCGCCGCGTCCTTTGCGGCCGGAACGCCGGTAACGGGGTTGGTGCAGACCATCGCCGTGCCCTTGCGCGGCGCGCCGGTGAAGCCGGTCGAGGCGTCGAACGTGTCGAGGATCAGCGATGGGTCCGCGGGTTCGGCAAAGCTCTGCCACGAAAGGATGCAGCCACTCTGGTCGGCGGCGGTGCATTCGGGCAGGCCGAGTGCAGGCAGGTCCGCCGCTTTCGATATGGGCCAGCCGACGACATAGGCAGCGACGATGCGCTTTGCGAGGGGCTTGCCCGCGACGCGATCGCGCAACAGGCGGGTGAGGTGCAGCGCGCCCTGGCTGTGCCCGGCAAGGATGATCGGGCGGTCGCCCGCTTCCTTCAGGAACTGGTCAAAGGCAGCGGTGATGTCGCCATAAGCGAGGTCGAGCGCCTGTTGCGCATCCGCCTTGCTGGTCAGGAACGCGCCGAACGTCGCCTGCCGATAGCGCGGCGCCCAGATCGCGCCCGCGCCGTTGAACGCGCTCGCCTGTCCGCGCAGGAACAGGTTGGCGCGGTCGTTCGCCTCCTCGTCATCCAGCGGCGCATTCCACTTCGCGCGGTTGAGGTAGGAGGTCGGGTGGAGGAAGAACACCGCCGCCTCGGGCTTGTCGGCCGGCTTGATCCCCTGTGGCGTCCACAGCGCGGGGTTGCCCGGCTTGTCGGGGCGGGCGAGCCACATGTCGGCGCGCGCATAGCTGCCTCTGGGCAGCGCTGCCTGTGATTCGAAGCGCCCGCCGGGGACCATGGCCTGCCGCAGCAGTTCCACACCCCAGATCCGGTACGCAAAGGTCGCTGCAAGCGCGAGCACGATCAACACCGCCACGATATAGAGGAACTTACGTGCCACTCGGGCCTCTCCATTGTGCAATGCAGCATGAGGGGCTGCCGGGCAATCGCTTTCCGTTGCGCGATGGTTGCGAAGGATGCAAGCTCGGCAAACGATCACGAAGGGGCAGGGGATGAGCGAAGCGGTCGAACAACGGGACGAGCGCTGGCCGCTGCTGCCGCCCGTCCTCGCCGGGCTGGGCCTGGTGGGCGGCCTGATTGTCCACTGGATTTTCGGTACCGGCTATCAGCCCGAGATCAGCGCCCTGCGTCTCGCGCTGCTGAGCTTTGTCAGCGTGTCGGCGATCCTGTTCGGGTTCGTCGCGATCCGCACGGACCTGATCCGCTCGGCGCTCTTCGCGCTTGGATGCGGCGCCGTTGCGGCGCTGATCCTCTATTTCAACGGCGCAACATCGGGGTGGAGCGCGACCGAGGGGTGGCGGCTGGCCTGCCTCGCGCTCGCCATCGGCATCGCGGCGCCGTTGTTTCAGGCCGGGCGTGAGGGCGGGTATCGGCCGTTGTCCTATCCGCTGGCGCACGATCACGCCTGGACCAATGCGGTGCTGTGGTGCCTCAGCTGGGCATTCGTCGGCATCGTGCTGCTGCTGTCGTTCCTTCTGGCGGCGCTGTTCGACCTGATCGGTATCGACCTGCTCTCGGACCTGTTGCGGGAAGAGTGGTTCTGGCGTCCGCTGGTCGGGCTGGCGTTCGGGCTGGGCCTCGCATTGCTCCGCGAGCAGCGGCGGATCGTGGGATTGCTGCAGAATGTCGCGATGCTGGTGCTCGGCGTGCTCGCGCCGGTGCTGGCGGTCGGGCTGGGTCTGTTCCTGATCGCGCTGCCGTTCACCGGGCTGGAGCCCTTGTGGGAGGCGACCAAGGCGACCACGCCGATCCTGCTCGCCTGCGCGGTCGGGGCGCTGTTGCTGGTCAATGCGGTGATCGGCAATGGCGGCGACGATGCCCCGCGCAACCGCGTGCTGCGCTGGGCGGCGTTGGTGCTGGCGGTGGCGACCCTGCCGCTGGTCGGGATCGCGGCCATCGCGACCGGACTGCGCATCGGGCAATATGGCTTCACGCCGGAGCGGTTATGGGGTCTCACTTTTGTCGTCATCGCGAGTGTGGTGGCGGTCGCGTACCTCGCCAGCGTGATCCGCGAGCGCGGCGGCTGGGCGGAGCGGGTGCGACCCGCGAACCTGCATCTGGCGATGATCGTGTGCGGCGTCGCGCTGCTGCTCGCGACGCCGCTGGTCAGCTTCAATGCGATCTCGACCCGTGATCAGGTCGCGCGGCTGGAGTCGGGGAAGGTGTCGCCAGACAAGTTCGACTGGGCGGCGCTGGCGTTCGACTTCGGCGAGCCGGGGCGGAGGGCGCTGGAGCGGTTGAAGACGGCGAGCAATCGAACGATCGCAACGCTTGCGCGGACGACTGCGGCCAGAAAGACGCGCTACGAAGCCGATGACGCGCCCGAGCGCGCGCGTCGCGATGCCGTTGTCCAACGAGGCGTTCGAATCCTGCCGCGCCGGGTGCCACTGCCGCCGCAATTGAGCGCGCTATTGTCGGACTGGAACGTCTGCGGCGACATGACCAATCAGGGCTGTGTGCTGCTCTACACTTCTGGAGCGACCGAGGCGCTGGCGGTGTCGGGCGGCTGCGTTGCGAGCCCGAACGCAGCGCGCCACGTCACCAGTTGCAACGTGCTGCGTTTGTCTGGCGCAGGGGGCCGCTGGGTCGCGGACGACCGGCCCAAGCCAGCATTGGACGAGGCTACGTTGGCGGCGCTCCGCGAGGCGGCGGCGCGTGGGCAGATTGCGATCCGACCCGTTCAGCGACGCCAGGTATTTATCGGCAACGTACCCGTCGGCGATCCGTTCGAATAACCCCGCTTGCTGAAACGGGGGCGTCGCTGCTAGGCGCTCCCCCATGTCCGTAGAACCCGCCACCGTGAAGAAGGTCGCGAGCCTTGCGCGCATCGCGATCAGCGATGCCGACGCCGAGCGGCTCGCGCCTGAGCTCAACAACATCCTCGGCTGGATCGAGCAGCTGGGCGAGGTCGATACTTCGTCCGTCGAGCCGATGACCGCCGTGATCCCCAACACGCTGCGCCTGCGCGATGACGTCGTGAATGACGGCGACATGCGCGACGCGGTGCTGGCCAATGCGCCGCTCGCCGAGCATGGCTTTTTCACCGTGCCGAAGGTGATCGAATAATGACCGACCTCACCAACCTCGGCGTCGCCGCGCTACGCGACGGCATTCGCGCTGGCGAATTTTCGGCACGCGAAGTCGCCGACGCCTTCATCGTCAAGGTGAGCGCGGCCAAGCAGCTGAACGCCTTCATCGTCGAAACGCCCGAGCACGCGCTCGCCGCCGCGCGTGAGGCTGACGCCGCGCGTGCCGCTGGCGAAACGCTCAAGCCGCTCGCCGGCGTGCCGATCGGCATGAAGGACCTGTTCTGCACCAAGGGCGTGCAGACCACCGCCGCCAGCCACATGCTGGAGGGGTTCAAACCGGTCTATGAATCGACCGTCTCGCAGAAATTGTGGGATGCGGGCGCGGGGATGCTGGGCAAGCTGAACCTCGACCAGTTCGCGATGGGATCGTCGAACGAGACCAGCTATTTCGGCAATGTCATCTCGCCCTGGCGGCGCAAGGATGGCGGGAATGCACCGCTGGCACCCGGCGGATCGTCGGGCGGCAGTTCGGCGGCGATCAGCGCGCGGCTCGTGCCCGCGGCGACCGGCACCGATACCGGCGGCTCGATCCGTCAGCCCGCGGCGTTCACCGGCATTTCGGGGATCAAGCCAACCTATGGCCGCTGCTCGCGCTGGGGCGTGGTGGCGTTCGCCTCGTCGCTGGATCAGGCGGGGCCGATGGCGCGCGACGTGCGCGATTGCACGATCATGCTGGAGGCGATGGCGGGCTTCGACGCGAAGGACGCCACCTCGCTCAAGCTCGACGTGCCGAAGTGGGAGCAGGGGCTGAACCCCGACCTGCGCGGCAAGAAGGTCGGGATTCCCAAGGAATATCGCGTCGACGGCATGCCGAGCGAGATCGAGGCGCTGTGGCAGCAGGGCATCGACTGGCTGAAGGACGCGGGCGCGGAGATCGTCGAAGTCTCGCTGCCGCACACGAAATACGCGCTGCCGGCCTATTACATCATCGCGCCGGCGGAGGCGTCGTCGAACCTCGCCCGCTATGACGGCGTGCGCTATGGCCAGCGCGATCTGCCCGATGGGGCGGGGTTGCAGGACATGTACGCCGCGACCCGCGCCGCCGGCTTCGGGCCTGAGGTGCAGCGCCGCATCCTGATCGGCACCTATGTCCTCTCGGCGGGCTTCTACGACGCCTATTACACCCAGGCGCAAAAGGTCCGCACGCTGATCGCTCGCGATTTCGAACGGGCGTGGACGCAGTGCGATCTGCTGCTGACCCCGACCGCGCCGAGCGCCGCATTCGCGCTGGGCGAGAAGAGCGCCGATCCGCTGGCGATGTATTTGAACGACGTTTTCACCGTGCCCTCCTCGCTGGCTGGCATCCCGGCGATGTCAGTGCCCGGCGGGCTGGACAAGGACGGGCTGCCGCTCGGCCTGCAGATCATCGGCAAGCCGCTGGACGAACAGGGCGTGCTCAACGCGAGCCTTGCGATCGAGCAGCGGGCAGGATTTACGGCGCGGCCGGAGCAGTGGTGGTGAGCGTATCGGACGCGATTGCCTCGGCTGTTGGTCGGGTCATCGAGTTGATACCTGCTTTTCGCGAGCGCAGGCGCCCAAGGCCGAAGCTGTCCGGTCGAGATCAACAACGTCAGCAAGATGCGCTGCGTCGTGAAATTGAAGAGCTGAAGAAATGAGCGAATCCGCATACCGCATCAAAGGCGAAACCGGTGAGTGGGAGGTCGTGATCGGCCTTGAGGTCCACGCGCAGGTCACGTCCAACGCCAAGCTGTTCTCCGGCGCCGCGACCGCGTTCGGGGCGGAGCCGAATACGCAGGTCAGCCTCATCGATGCGGCGATGCCGGGCATGCTGCCGGTGCCGAACATCGAGTGCATCCGGCAGGCGGTGCGCACCGGCATGGCGATCGACGCGCAGATCAACAAATGGTCGCGCTTCGACCGCAAGAACTACTTCTACGCCGATCTGCCGCAGGGCTATCAGATCAGCCAGCTCTACCACCCGCTGGTGGGCGAGGGCGCGATCGAGATCGACATCGATGGCGAGACCAAGACGATCGGGGTCGAGCGCATCCATGTCGAACAGGACGCAGGCAAGCTGATGCACGACCAGCATCCGCGCCTGTCCTATGTCGACCTCAACCGCAGCGGCGTGGCGCTGATGGAAATCGTGTCGAAGCCCGACATGCGCTCGCCGGCCGAGGCCGGGGCGTATCTCGCCAAGCTGCGTTCGATCCTGCGCTATGTCGGCTCGTGCGACGGCAATATGGACCAGGGCTCGATGCGCGCCGATGTCAACGTCAGCGTGCGCAAGCCCGGTGCCGAGTTCGGCACGCGCACCGAGACCAAGAACGTCAACTCGGTCCGCTTCGTCATGCAGACGGTGGAGATCGAGGCGAAGCGCCAGATCGAGGTGCTGGAGAGCGGCGGCACGATCGTGCAGGAAACGCGCCTGTTCGACCCCGATCGCGGCGAGACGCGGTCGATGCGGTCGAAGGAAGACGCGCACGACTATCGCTACTTCCCCGATCCGGACCTGCTCCCGCTCGAGCTGGACGACGAGTTCCTCGATGCATGCCGCGCCTCGCTCCCCGAACTGCCCGATGCCAAGCGCGCGCGCTACATCGCGGCGGGGGTGACGCCCTATAATGCCGGCGTGCTGACCGCCGAGGTCGAAACCGCGCGCTATTTCGATGCGCTGCTCGACGCGGGTGCAAAGGGCGCGGCGGCGTCCAACTGGGTGACGTCGGAACTGTTCGGCGCGCTCAATAAGCTCGGCAAGAGCATCGAGGAGTCGCCGGTCAGCGCCGCACAGGCCGCCGAATTGCTCGGCCTCGTTGCTGATGGCACCATCTCGGGCAGCCTCGCCAAGCAGGTGTTCGAGATCATGCTCGAAACCGGCGACAGCGCGGGCAGGATCGTCGAGGAGCGCGGGCTCAAGCAGACATCCGATACCGGCGCGATCGAGGCGGTAATCGCTGAAGTGCTGGCAAAGAACCCGGGCCAGCTGGAACAGTATCGCGGCGGCAAGGAAGCGCTGTTCGGCTTTTTTGTGGGTCAGACCATGAAGGCGATGGGCGGCAAGGCCAATCCGGGCGTGGTTAACGACCTGCTTAAGAAGGCACTGGCGGGTTAGATCAAGCTTTGTGAGCCGGCCCTGCCTGACCGATCAACGTGTCTGTTGCTCAGGTCCCGATGCTACTTGCGGAAACGCCGAATGTCGCGCAGCATTACTGCGCGCCGAGGGGGTTGATTCGGCGCCAAGGGGGGCTGATGTTCGGAAAGTTGATGCTTGGCGTCGCGGCTGCGGCGCTTGTTGCTACGCCTGCGTCTGCGCGTCAGAAAAACCATACGGCACAGGGCTATGCGCTTCCCGCTGACAAGCCGGTGACAATATTGCTGATGCGCCCCGACATGGAAGTCGGCGAGATGCAGGCCGGCGGGCTGATCGAACCGAACGCCGATTGGACCAAGGCCGCGCGCGAACACCTCGCCAAGGCACTGCAGGCGTCCCATACGGCGCGCAACATCGAGCTCAAGACGCTCGATCCCAGCGCGGACAGCGAGCAACTGATCAACGATTATGAAGCGCTGCACCGCGCGGTTGCCGATGCGATCATCACCTACAAATATTACGGCGCGAAGCTGCCGACGAAGAAGGACAAGTTCGACTGGACACTGGGGCCGGACGCCAGGAAGCTGGGCGAGGCATCGGGGGCAAATTACGCGCTCTTCTTCTACGGTCGCGACAATTTCGCGAGCGCAGGGCGCAAGGCGGTTCAAGTTGCGGGCTTTCTGGGCTGCCTGATCGGCGTCTGTGTCATCGCCGGCGGTGGCCAGCACGTCTACTATGCGTCGCTGGTCGAGCTTTCGACCGGAAATGTCGTGTGGTTCAATATCCAGCGCGGATCGAAGGGCGATGTGCGCGAGGAGGCCGGCGCGCAGAGCATGGTCGATGCCGTCATGGCCTCAATGCCGTCCCGCCCTGGTGAGGGGGGCGTCGCCCCGGTAGCGGCCGCGCGCAAGCGCTGATCCGATGCGCGGGCGGATCGTAACCGCGGTTGCCTTGCTTGCAACCGCAGCAACGCTGTGCGCCGGACCTGCGCGTGCGGCGCAGGTGCCGACTCCGGTCCCGGCGGTGGGCGAAGGACCGCAGGACGCTGACGAGCGCGGGCTGTGGATGCAGGTGGAGGATGCCGAGCGGCGGCTCAAGGCATCCAATTTCCTGGTGCGCGACGCCGAGATCAACGCCTATGTTCGCGGCGTGATGTGTCGCACCGTGGGCGAGGCCGAGTGCGCGCGGGTGCGCATCTACATTACGCGCACGCCCTATTTCAATGCGAGCATCGCCCCCAACGGGATGATGCAGATCTGGACCGGGCTGTTGCTGCGGGTCCGTAACGAGGCGCAGCTGGCGGCCGTGCTCGGGCATGAATATGCCCATTTCAAGGAACGCCATTCGCTTCAGACATTCCGTAGCATCAAGAACAAGACCAATGCGATGGCCTGGCTGTCGTTCGTGCCATTCGGTGCGCTGGCCCAACTCGGGTTGCTCGGTTCGATGTTCGAATTCTCGCGCGATATGGAACGCGCGGCGGACAAGGGGTCAATCTCGGCGCTGGTGGCCGGCAAATATGATCCGATGGCGGCGTCGGCAATCTGGAGCCAGTTGAGTGCGGAATATGACGCGACCGCCGCCGCCCGCAAGACCAAGCGGCGCGGGGAGGGCGGCATGTTCGCCAGCCACCCGCCCAGCCTCGAGCGGATGCAGGCGCTGAAGGCGCAGGCTGAAGCCGTGCCACATGCGGACGGGCGGGAATTGGGGGAGGAGCGATATCGCGCGGCGATCGCGCGATACTGGCCCGATCTGATCGACGACCAGATCAAGCTGAACGATTTCGGCGGAACCGAGTTTCTGCTGGGCCAGCTGGCATCGGCTGGGTGGAACGCGGATCTGCTGTTCGCGCGGGGCGAATTGTATCGCACGCGCGCCGCGGTCGGCGATTTCGAGCGCGCTGCCGACTTCTATCGTCAGTCCCTTGCCGGGGGCGGTCCGGTGGAGGCGCATCGCGGCCTGGGCATGGCGCTGCTTCGGGCGGGCCAGACGGTCGAGGGGCAATCCGCGCTGAAAGAGTATCTCCGGCATCGACCGGAGGCAAAAGACCACGCAATGATCAAGATGTTGGCGGGAGGCTGAATTGAACAAGCTCATATTGTCTGCCGCAGCGGCGGCACTTTTGGTGTCCGCGCCTGCGACGGCCGGGTTCAAGCTGATGGCACCGGGGCAGAGTCAGCTGATCCGCAAATCGACGATGTCGGTGACGCCGACGATCGCGTGGAATCGGCTCGGCGCGCGGCTGGGTCGTAACGCCGAGGCGTGGACGCTGGACGGCCATTCGCTGAACGATCTGATCTTCTATTCGGCGATCCCTGCGGGCGGCACGCTGTTCCGCGAGGTCGACAAGAAGAACAAGCCGCTTCCGAAATTCGATTCGAAGATGCTGGCACCCGACGTCGCCGCCATGTTCGAATCAACCTATCGTATCGCGGCGTCGACCTCGCTGTTTACCGTCGACGCGATCGAGCCTGCGACCTTTGCCGGCCAACCCGGCTTCCGCTTCGCCTACAGCTTCGCCGTCCAGGGCGAAGAGGTGCGTCGCTCAGGCGAAGCCACGGGCGCGATTATCCGCGGGCAATTGTACATGATCACTTTCGAGGCGCCGAAGGTCTATTATTTCGACCGCAACATCGCCGATTATCGTGCGCTGGTGGCGTCAACCAAGGTGGCGTGATTGTTCACGCCACCGGCTGAACCGGGGTCGAGGGCGGATCGCCGCCCGGATGCGGGGCGGGGATGTCGATGTCCGGCGCCGGAGGCTCGATCTCCGGCGTGGCGGGTGCCGGCTGGCCGGGCTGAGGCATGGGCGGCGCCTCGGGCGGCGGGATCGATGGCTGGGCGGGGATGGGCGGCTCGACGGGCATGAAGTGTCTCCTGTCACCGTGAAACGCGCCTCCACGATATTTGGTTCAGCGCCGCGCCTGGCGCGTGCGGCGCAGCGCCGATCGTTGGGGATTGGCGCAACGTGTCGACGCGATCGATCGTCACCTCGGATATTCTCACGCGAACCCGGGTCATCCTGCGCAGCTGCCAGCCGCGTGCCCGCGCGTGAGGCCGGTCGGGCGAGACCCGCGGCAGTCCTCCTCGGGGCAACGCAAGTCCCAAAGAAAATTTGGTGCGCTTGACGGAAACCGCGCCGATACGACTCTTGAGGGTTGGAGGGGGAGTTTTATCAACACGCGTGAGGAGTTAGCTGCATGGGTCGGTCGCGAGATCCTTCCCCTGGAACGCGACCTGCGATCCTGGTTGCGGCGGCGTGTCGCGTCGCCAAGCGATGTCGAGGATATCGTGCAGGAATGCTATTGTCGGCTCGCCCGTCTGCACGACGTCACGCATATCACCCAGCCGCGCGCCTATCTCTACACCGTCGCGCGCAACATCCTGCAAAATCAGCTGAGGTCGGCACGTGTGGTCCGGCTTGAAGCTCTCGCGGAACTGGACATGGAGTGGAGCTCCGACGATCCCTCGCCCGAAGACGTCGTCATGGCGCGGAGCGAACTGGGACGGGTGCAGGCGGCGCTGGCGACGTTGAGCGACCGCGCACGGGCCATTTTCATCATGCGCCGCCTGGAGGGCATGTCGCAACGCGAGATCGCGCAGACGATGGGCGTATCGGAGGCGGTCGTGGAAAATGACGCGAGCCGCAGCCTGCGCGCCATTCTCCGCCTGCTGACCGATCCGGACGCCGTGGCCGAGCCCGGCCTTGCGCGGGGGAAGCGTCGCAATGCGTGATGCGATCGAAGCCGAAGCCGCCCGCTGGGCGCTGCGCCATCCGCTCTCGCCCGACGAGCGCGTGGCGCTCGAGGCGTGGCTGGCGGCGCACCCGCGCCATGCCGGCGCGCTGTTGCGGGCGCAGGCCGCGCTCAGCAGCATCGATCGCGCCATCTCGCCGGAGCCGGCCGGGTCCGCAGAGGAGGAGGAGACGGCCGCGACGCCGCGTAGCCGCCGCTGGGTCCTGGCCGGCGCCGGAAGTATCGCCGCCGCCGCCGCGGTCACAGCGGTGATCGGGTTACGTGGCGCTTCGGCAGATCACGTTGCGACCGGTCCCGGTGAAATCCGCCGCATGCCGCTGGCCGACGGGTCGATCGCGGCGATCGATGCCGAGAGCGAATTGCGCATCGCCCTGGCCAAGGACGCGCGCCGGATCGATCTGGCACGTGGTCAGGTGTGGTTCCAGGTGGCCAAGGACCGGCAGCGCCCGTTCATCGTCGATGCCGGTATCGCCAAGGTGCAGGCGGTGGGCACGGCCTTTTCGGTCAAGCGGACCCGTGACGGCGTGCGCATCGCGGTGACCGAGGGGCGGGTTGCGATCTGGGCATCGGATGCCAGTGGCGCCGTCAGCATCCTCGACGCGGGCGAGTTCGCAGCGTTTCGCGCCGACGGCACCGCGCCGGTGACGGGCAATGCCCCGAGCGCGATCGAGCGATCGCTCGCATGGCGCGAAGGGCAGATCGCGTTGGAGGGCGAAACGCTCGAAGAGGCGGTGGCCGCGTTCAACCGCTACAATCAGCAGCAGCTCGTCGTGCGCGATCCCGCGCTGGGGCGGGAACGGCTGGTCGGCCTGTTCCAGCTCAACAATCCGGTCGGTTTCGCGCGGACGCTGGAGGCGACGCTGGATGCCGACGTCACGGTCACCCCGAACGAAATCGGCCTGTCGCGAAATAAAAACGCCGCCCGGTGACGGAAATCCGGCTGGGCACCGCTCTTCCCCCTTGATCGCAGCATCGCACAAGGCGAGCGCGGAATCGTTGGGGGAGGAGTGCGAATGCGCACGATGAATCATGTTCTGATGTCGAGTGTGGCGGCGGTTGCGGTGCTGGCGGTTGCGCCCGCCGAAGCGGCAGCACAGATTCGCCGGTTCGACGTGCCGGCTCAGCCGGCCCAAACCGGCATTCCCCAATTTGCGCGTCAGGCCGGGATCCAGATCCTTGCCCCCAAGACGATTGTCGACGGGCTCAAGGTCAACCGCGTCAAGGGCACGATGCATGTCGCCACCGCGCTGCGTCAGCTGCTCGCCGGGACCGATCTGGTCGCGGTGGATATCGGCGGTGCGATGGTGGTGAAGCGCCGGCCGGCAAGCCCGCAGGCAGTCGTCGCACCGGCGACCACGACTGCGGCATCGGTGGGCACCGCCGACAGTAGCTCGTCGGTTCCGGCACAGCAGGAAACCGCTGCCACTGCAGCTGAAGAAACCGGGCCGGGCGAAGAGATCGTCGTCACCGGCTTCCGCCAGTCGCTGCAGAACGCCCAGGAGAACAAGCGGCGCGCGGTCAACACGATCGAGAGCATCATGGCGGAGGACATCGCCAAGCTCCCCGACCTCAACCTTGCGGAATCGATCCAGCGCCTGCCGGGCGTGGCCATCTCTCGCGAGGGTGGCGAGGGCCGCAACATCACCCTGCGCGGCTTTGCGCCGGACTTTACCCGGACCACGCTGAACGGGATGGAGGTCCCCGCCAGCAGTGACGGGCTGGATTCGGGTGGCTTCACGGTGAATGCCGGTCGCGCATTCGACTTCCACGTCTTTGCATCCGAATTGTTCAACCGGATCGACATCCAGAAGACCCAGACCGCCTCGATCGAAGAGGGCGGCATTGCCGGCACCGTCGATCTCTATACGTCCAAGCCGCTCGACAATCCGGGCTTCAACGTCTTCCTGTCGGGGCAGGGCGGATATAATTCGCTCACCGGGAAGATCGATCCGCGCGTCGCTGCGGTGGTGAGCAATACCTTTGCCGACGATACGATCGGCGTCCTGCTGTCGGCCGCCTATTCGCAGCGGACCGTCTATCAGGAAGGCTATTCGAGCGTCCTGTGGATCAGCCCCTACGTCAACGGCGACTCCTGGGCCGACACCAACCCGACCGTGACCGGCACGCCGCGCGCGTGCGGAGCGGCCGATCCGCTCGACTGCCTGTGGGCGCCGCGCCTGCCACGCGCCGATTTCTTCGGCAACGATCAGCAGCGATTGGGGTTGACCGCATCGCTGCAATTCCGCCCCACCGAAAAGCTGCTGGTGACGTTCGATGCGCTTTATTCGCGGTTGGACAATGACCGGTACAGCTACAATTCGATGGAGTGGCTGCTGACCCATGGCCCGGCGGGCGGTTTTGTCGGTCAGACCCCGGTGGCGTTTACGATCGCCCCGGACGGCAAGCAGCTGATCGCGGCACAGTTCAACGACGTGACGTCCTGGTACGAAAGCCGCCACCAGCAATCCACGTCGGAATTCAAACAGTTCGTGCTGTCGAGCACCTACGAAATCTCTGACCGGGTGAAGGTCGAGGGCCTGCTGGGGAAGGCGAGCGATGACGCCGACCGCACGGAATTGCGCTTCTACGCGCGCTCGGTGCCGCACGCCTATTCCTATGACTATCGCACCAATCCCTATGTCCCGGTCGTCAGTTTCGGGTCCTATGACCCCAATGCGTTCAGCAACTATGTCGACGCGCTGACCGCGGCGAACCGGATCAATACGGTGCTGAAGGAGAATTACACCGGCAAGCTCGGCCTTACCTATGCCGATGACAACGGTTTCTCTGCCAAGACCGGCTTTGCCTATAACAACCGCAAGGTCCGCTATGGCGAAGGGGCAGGGGCCAATGTCAACTTCAATCCGTCGACCTATATGCGCAACTTTCCCTATCCGAATTTCGGGGAGGGGTTCGAGGGCATCGGGCTGACGCGCTTTGCGGTGATCGATTTCGACAAGATCGCCAGCAGCAACCTGATCCCGGCTGGTTACACCACCAATGTCGGCGCAGGCTGGGAAGTTGGTGAGGAGACGCTGGCGGGCTTTGTCGAGCTCAATGGCAGCTTCGACCTGGGCGGCATGCAGCTGCGGGCCAATACCGGTCTGCGCTACGTCAAGACCAACCTCAGTTCGCGTGCGACGATCGCTGGCCAGCCGGTTGAGGTGACGCGCAGCTACGAGAATTATCTGCCGTCGATGAACCTCGCGCTGGATATCACCGACAAACTGGTCGCGCGCTTCGCCTATGCGCGCAGCATGACGCGGCCCGGCCTGAGCACGCTCAACATTGCCGGACCGGTGTTCGGCTACACCACGCGCACGGTCGGCAATCTCGGCAACCCGGATCTCAAGCCCTATCAGTCGAACGATATCGATGCTGGCCTCGAATGGTATTTCGGCAAGGGCGGACTGCTGGCCGTCAATTTCTTCAACAAGGACATCACGACGTCGCTGACGACGCGGGTTGTGACGCAGATGGTCGACCCGGCCTTCTGGCCGGCCATCTATGCCGACCCGCAATATGACCCGTCCTACAATGCCGATCCGGCGCTGGTGCCCTATACCTTCACGATCCCCGTGAACGCGGACGGCGGCAACAGCGTGAAGGGGATCGAGCTGACCTATAATCAGCCCTTCACCTTCCTCCCCGGGGCGCTGCGCAACCTGGGCGTGGCATCGAACTACACTTATGTCTCTGCCCGCGATTCGACCGGGCTGTCGCGCAATTCGTACAATCTGACGGTCTATTACGACTCGAAGAAGTTCGGGGCGCGGGTGTCGGCGAACAAGCGGGACGATTATCTCCTCTCCCAGCCGGGCAGCAGCGGCAATGCCCAGGAGCGGAAATATGGGCCAACCCATGTCGACTTCTCGGCCTTTTACAACGTGACGCCGCAGCTCACGCTGACCGTCGAAGGGATCAACATCACCGATGAGGTCGAGCGCATCTATGGCACCGGCGACGGCACACAGGACCTCACCCGCGAATACACCCACACCGGGGCGCAGTGGTTTGTCGGTGCTCGCCTGCGTTTTTAAACCGGCGGCCCTCTCCGCAGGTCTGCTCTGCGCCGTCGCCAATCCCGTGGCGGCGCAGAGCCTTTTGCCGATCGATGACAGCTTCAATGTCGCGCGGCGCTTTGCCGCCGATAGCGCGACGCACCCCGAAATCAGGCTGCCGCTACTCCGCACCGTCAGGGGGCAGCGGATGGTGTTCGATCAGCGCTATCGCCAGATCGGCGACCGTGATCTTCACCTCGACATGTTCCTTCCGCCCGCCGGACGATCGAATGGCCTGGGAATTTTGCTGATCCATGGCGGCGCCTGGGCGTCGGGCAACAAGTCGCACAGCTATCCGCTCGCCAATCTGCTCGCCCAGCGCGGCTATGCCGTGTTCATGCCCGAGTTCCGGCTGTCGCCCGAGGCGGAATATCCGGCCGGGCTGATCGACGTGAATGCAGCGATCCTGTGGGTGAAGCAGCGTGGGGCGGAGTTCGGACTGCGCCCAGGTGGTCTGGCGCTGGGCGGCGATTCCTCGGGCGGACAGATGGCGGCGCTGCTCGCCTATTCGGCTGTGCGCGGCCCGTTCGCGCCGCAGCCCGGCGGCGACACACGGGTGCGCGCGCTGATCGATCTGGACGGCGTGCTCGACATGACCGACCCGCTGGCGCTGCACCATGAGGATGCCGCCCGCGCGGCCTCACCCTTCGCGCGCTGGGTCGGTGGCGATTTCGCGACGCAGGCCGCGCGGTGGCGCGCCGCAAGCGCCGCTACCTATGTCGATGCGCGATCGCCGCCGACACTGATCCTCGGCAGCGGTCATGCGCGCTTCACGGCGGGGCGGGGCGCCGTGCAGGCGGCGCTCGACCGGCACGGCATCCGTAACCGCTTTGTGAAGCTGGACGGCGCGCCGCACACTTTCTGGCTCTACGACCCCTATCTCCCGCGCGTCGCCACCGAGATCGACCGCTTTCTCCGGGAACGCTGATGAAGACTGCTCTCACCGCGCTGTGCCTGTCCTTGCTGTGCGCTGCGGGATCGCCTGCGCTTGCCGGGACCGCTCCGCTGAAGGTGCGCACGTCCTGCGCTGAGCAGCCACGGTGCTTCACCACGATCGGGGCAGCGCTGGAGGCAGCCGAGCAAGACCGGTCGGATCGCTGGATCACGATCGAGGTCGGGGCGGGCGCGTTCCGGGAGAAGCCGACGATCCGCCGAAATCGCATCCGGCTGATCGGGCGCGGCATTGGTCGCACCCGGCTCCACTTCGACGCCGTCGCCGAACACGCCGCGCATTATGATCGCGGCCGCTGGGGCACTGCCGGATCGGCGACGCTGACCGTTGCGGCCGATGAGGTCCTCGTATCGGGCATGACGATCGAGAATGATTTCGATTACCTCGGCAATGACGCGCGGCCCGACGGCGATCCGCGCAAGATTTCCAACAGTCAGGCGGTTGCGGTCACGCTGGATACCGCAAGCGACCGCGTCCTGTTCGATCGCGTGGCGATGCTGGGCTATCAGGATACGCTGTTCACCCGCGGCAAGCGGACGATCATCCGCAACAGCCTCATTGCCGGTAATGTCGACTTCATCTTCGGCAACGGCATGCTGCTGATCGAGCATAGCGAAGTTCGTACGCGGCGGCGCGGCGCGGCGACGGATGGTGAACCGTTCGCCTCGTTCGTCACCGCTCCGTCGACAAATATTCAGCAGCCGATCGGTATCGTCATCTATCGCTCGCGCCTGACGCGCGAGCGCGGGGTTGCCGATGGCTCGGTGGCGCTGGGTCGACCCTGGCATCCGACGACGCTCTTCCCGGATGGCCGCTATGCGGATCCTGCGGCGATCGGGCAGGCGGTGTTCATCGATTGCCATATGGACGCGCATATCCACCCGGACGGCTGGGCGAGCATGCCGGGAACCGCGCGCGACGGGACCAAGACGGCGATCTTCCGCCCCCAGGATTCGCGGTTCGCCGAAATCGGTTCGCGCGGTCCGGGAGCCCGGCGCCGTGACATCGGGATAGCGTGGAAGGACACACCGCATATCGCAACGGTTCGGCAGGCGATGTTCAGGCTTCGACCCGACTAAGCCGGTCGGGCGGGAATTGCCCCGCGGCGGGCGCACGCGTCGGTCGGACCTCGAACGCCCCGTGCGACCGCCCGTCGATGGTTTCGACAGCGCGGGGCTGATCGCAGCGCGCAGGCGTCACTGACGCTGCCTTTTGGGTCTCTCATCCGTGCGGTATAGGCGCGAAATCGCGTTGCCAGTGGTCAGAGCCTGCTCCTGCGCGCACGCTGATTTCGACGGACGGGGGGCGCTGCGCCGCAGGCTTGCCACTTCGTCGCGAACCTCATCCAATGCCGATTGATAGGCTGGCTTCGTCGCGACCACCGTCATCGTTGCCGATGCCGCGTAGAAGGCCGCCTCGACGGCGCTCTTGTTGTGCGCACCGCAAACATACCGGCTCTCGCCATAGGCGCGTCCCCGCGCGAGGATCTGCTGCGCGCGGTCCGGCAACGCGGCGCTGAGCACCAGCGCCCAGGTCCAACCCAGCGTCGTATGGCCGGAGGGATAATCGTAGCTCATGCGATCATGCCGACGATCGATCAGCGCGTCGACGGGCTGACAGATCGCGCCGCGATCGATGGTGAACGGGCGCGCGCGTGCGAATGTTTCCTTGGCGATCGACATCTGGCCGACGGTGTCGAGGCTAGCCCGTCGTACGAGTTCGGCGAGCTTAGGCGCATCTTGCGGCGTCAGCTCGATCCCTACAGCGCAGCTGAACTTGCGCAGCATCGCCGTCGGACTCGTATCGACGTCGGAGGCAGCGAGTTGCCATCGGGGCGTTCCTTGCAGCGCGCGGGTGGCACGGAAGATCTTCCGATCCGCCTCATAGCGCGGATCGCCACGGCGCGGAGCCGGCTCCAATAATTTTGACACGTCAAACTCACCCGGAGACAGAAAGCCCGCGCGATCCTCGCTGGCTGCGCCGGTGGTCAGGAGCATGAACGGCAGGAGCATGCAGCTCAGCACTGCACGGGGTCGGGACATATTGCTCTCCAGTTGAATGTAGGATGCCGGTTGCGTGACGCGGCAAGCCGGCGTCGCAATCTTCAATCGGCGACCACGGATGATCAGGCGATGGTCTGTCCGGTCTTCGCCCAGTCGGACAGGAAGCCCTCGATCCCCTTGTCGGTCAGCGGATGCTTGACCAGCTGGCGGATCACCGCCGGCGGCGCGGTCATCACGTCGGCGCCCAGCTTGGCGGCTTCGAGGATGTGGATCGGATGGCGGACACTGGCGACCAGGATCTCGGTCTCGAACGCGTAGTTGTCGTAGATCAGCCGGATATCGCCGATCAGGTCCATGCCGTCGAAGCCGATATCGTCATGCCGCCCCACGAACGGCGAGATGAACGTCGCCCCGGCCTTCGCCGCCAGCAGCGCCTGATTGGCCGAGAAACACAAGGTCACATTGACCATCGTCCCGTCACTGGTCAGCGCCTTGCACGCCTTCAGCCCCTCGATCGTCAGCGGCAGCTTGACCGCGACATTGTCGGCGATCTTCCGCACGATCTCCGCCTCGCGCATCATGCCGTCGTAATCGAGCGCGACGACTTCCGCCGACACCGGGCCGTCGACGATTTCGCAAATCTCGGCGACCACCTCGAGGAAGTTCCGCCCCGCCTTGTGGATCAGCGACGGATTGGTGGTCACGCCATCCAGCAGCCCGGCATCCGCCAGCTCGCGAATGTCGTTGGTGTCGGCGGTGTCGGCGAAAAACTTCATGCTGCTTGCGCCACGGTCATGCGCGAGCCGTCAGCGTTGCGCAGATAGACCCCGCGCTCGAGCTGCTGCCGGCGCAATTCGCCGACATCGATATCGGCTGGCGCGCGATTGCCGCGAACCGATATTTTGGCGGCGCGGCCGGCCGCCTCGCCCATGGCCATGCAGGTCGCCATCACGCGAATTGCGCCCATCGCCTCGTGCGTGCAGGAAATGCTGCGGCCCGCGACGAGGAGATTGCTCACACCCTCAGGGACCAGCGAGCGATACGGGATGTCGTAGCAGTCGCCGCACCAGATCAGCGTGCAATCCTCGTCGCCGGGGCGATGAATGTCGATGGGGTAGCTCGCGACGGCGATCGCATCGTCGAAATGCCTGCACGACAGTACATCGTCCTGGTTCATCACATATTTGCCGACGATGCGGCGCGTCTCGCGAATTCCCAGGAACGGTGCCGTCTTGGTGAAATAGGCGTGTTCGAAGCCGGCGACATAGTTGGTGAGATAGGTGACGATGTCATCGATCTGCCGCCGTCCTTCGATCTCGCCTTCGGTCAAGCTGCGTGCATCGGTGCCATCGGTGCCCTTTACGCGCGTCATGTTGATCCACACCTCGCCCTTTTTGAGGCCGGTGATGATGATCGTGCGCTCGTTGGGAATTTCCAGCCCGCGCTCCGCGCGCGCCTTGGCAATGAGCTCCCGCAAGCCCACCACGATGAACTGGTGGTTCTGGCCGAAATATTCGGCCGGAATGAAATCGGTGAGGTAGGTCCGTGCTGCGGGCGGGGACTCGGCGATCGTGTTGCGGAGCTTGTCCGTGTCGACGCCGGCAAGGCAGAACATCAGCGTCGGCGGTTGCATCCCGCCCTCGCTATTCCCCTTCTCGGTCGGCACCCCGGCCTGATAGGCGACATCGGCGTCGCCGGTACAATCGATGACCACCTTGGCGAGGATCGCGCTGCGCCCGCTCTTGCTTTCGGTGATGACGCCGCGGATCGCGCCGTCTTCAACGATGGTTCCCGCGAGGAAGGTGTAGAACAGGATATCGACGCCCGCCTCGGTCAGCATTTCAAGTGCGACGGTCTTGACCGCCTCGGGTTCGACCAGCGTGATGCCCATGTGAAGCGGGCAGGGGCGATGCTCGCTCGCGCCGTCGCGTTCGTTGCGCAGCCTCTCGATGAACTTCTGGGGGAGGCCGTCGATGATCTGATTGCCCTTTTGCCCAAGGAAGCCAAGCACCGGCAGGCCGATGGTCATGTTGCCGCCGAGGAAGCTGCGGCTCTCGATCAGGCCGACGCGCAACCCATCCTCAGCCGCCGCGAGTGCGGCGGTAAGGCCCGAAGGACCGCCGCCGACCACGAGAACGTCGTAGTTTGCGGTGACGGCGAGCGTGCGTGCGGGTTCCTGGATCGTGCTGACGAACTGCGCTGACATGATGATATCCTGATGCTGAAGGGTAAGGTGTTAGGGCGAAAATCAGACGGCGACGGGGCGTGCGGGCGGTACCCGTTCTTCACGGACCATCGTCCACAAGATGACGATGGCGATCGGGTGGAGCAGCGCCATCACCAGGAAGATCTGGTGCGCGCCGACACTTCCGATCAGCTGGCCGACGAAATAGTTGAAGACGACCGCCCCCGCCGCGCCGCAGCCACCGGCGATGCCGAGCACGCTGGCGGCATTGGCCACGGGGAAGGATTCGGCGATGACGACGCTGATCGTGAAGAGCCAGCTAAGGGCAGCGACCGCGACCAGGCTGAACACCAGCAATGTGGTGAAGGCATTGGGCAGATAGGGCGTCAGTGCGCACAGTGGCGCAAGCAGCCCGACGACGGACAGCATTCGCTTGCGGCTCAAAAGTGGCTTGCTGCCGCGACGAACCATTCGATCGGACCATGCCGCGGTGGCGATCGCCCCGATATCGGCGGCAAGAAACGGGATCCAACCGACCATGCCGACCTGTTGCAGGGTCAGGCCGGAGTCCTCCTGCAGATAGCCGGGGAGCCAGAACAGGCAAAAATACCAGACCGGATCGCTTACGAAGCGAATGAGGAGAATGCCCCACAGGCTGCGGGTTCGCCAAAGCTGGGGCCAGGTGAATTTTGCGCCATCGTCAACCCTGACGACCGATGCCTCGACGTCGTTGCGGACCGATTCCGGCGGATCGCGATAGACGAGGAACCACGCAAGCGCGATCAGCAGCCCGACCGCTCCCGCGATGAAGAACACGTTGCGCCAGCCATAGGAGATGGCGACCCACGCAATCAGCGGCGGGGCAATGATGGCGCCGATCGATCCACCCGCGACGCAAAGGCTGTTGGCCGTGGCGCGCAGACGACCGGGAAACCAGATCGCGACGACCTTGAGCTGTGCGGGATAGTTGGTTGGCTCGGCAGCGCCGAGCATCGCGCGCGACAGTCCGAACATGCCGATCGTGCGCGACAGTCCGCCGCCGATGCACGCAAGCGACCAGCCGATGATGCCGATGCCCATGACGGTGCGCGGCCCGAAGCGGTCGACGAGCCAGCCGCCGATCGGATACATCACGGCATAGCTGACGGTGAAGAGGTTGATCAGCAGCGCGTAGCCGCTGTCATCCAGTGCGTATTCGGTTTTGAGCACGGGCTTGAGGATCGCGACGATCTGGCGGTCGAGATAGTTGAAGACCAGCGCCACGAAGATGACGGCGACGATCAGCCAGCGGCGGCGTTCCGGGATAAGGGTCATGCTGTACTGCTCCGTCAGACTGCGCAGGTCGGCGTCGCGACTGCCGGGGTCGCCATTGCCTGGCGATAGCGTTCCGCGTCCCAGTCGATCAGCGCATCGATATCCGCTGTAGCGAGGGGGGCGAGGGGCGTGCCGGGCGCCAGGCGCGCTGCCACGTCGCCCAGGCAGCGCAGCATCTCTTCGCTGCCGCGCAGGGCATCGTCGGCGATCAGCACGGCGTTGTCTCGAACGATGATCCAGCGAACGGCAGGGTGCCCGCCCCGCTGCGCCCGCGAAAGAGCCGGCGCGATCTCGTCATATGCCCCGACGACCAGCGGCGCCGCGCCGAGAAAGACGACGTGATCGGGATAGAGCGGTCCCGCGAGCGCGACGGCAAGACTCGCCGGATCGATCGCGAGCGCCGCCACGCGCAGATCGGTTACCGCGCGATATCCCGGCACCGATACGTTGTGCGGCTTCGCAGATGGCTGAACGACGGCACGCGGTGCGATTTCGAGTCGCGACACGACCTCGCGCAACAGGGCCTCAGCCATGTCGACATCGTCGGCGCCGATCACGATCCCGTGGTTGGCGAGCACGAAGATCTCTGCCTTCGTCGCGACATAAGCGTCCCGCACCGCCGCCGCGAGCTCCAGGCCGGGCTTTCGATACGGGACCAGCGCCCAGGAAAGGCCGGACAGCAGCTGCGTCAGAATGGCCGGGGCGTCCGAACGTACCGCATGTGCGATCGCGTCGACGCTATGCACATGCACGACGACTCGGTGCGGCAGCGCGGCGTGAAGCGATGTCTCGATCGACGGGCGCAACGCAGTGCGATGGCCGTCCTTCACCCGGGGTGGGTCCGCCAGCGGGAGCGCCACGGGCACCAGGATATCCTGCCTGTCGGCGTCCGCTAGCCAGGTTCCAGACGCCTTGATCCAGAGCGTATCGTCGATCTTGAGCGAAACATTGCCCCCGGCGCCCTGCACGAGCGTCGGGTCACGTCCCCAGATTGCCGAACGTGCGCGCAGGATGGCGAGACCATCATCCATCGGTATCGATCCTCTCCTGCGGTGCGTGGTCTGTCCGCAACGTGCGCCGACCGGATCGCATAGCTGCCATATATGACGTATTTGCGTCAATCTATGATCGAAGAAAATCATTTTTAGATTGAATTGCGTCATAATGTGGCGTAGTTCGATCACAACAAGCAGGGGAGGGGCGGTTGAGCGATTCGGATCGACATCACAGGATCCTTGAGCTTCTACGGGCGTCGCCATTCGCGTCGGCCCGCGACCTCGCCGAAAGCCTGCAAGTGTCCGTCGCGACGGTGCGGCGGGACATCGACAAGCTGGATGAGCAGGGCCTTGCGCGCAAAGTATATGGCGGAATCTCCGCCATCGACGGAGCGACTGCGCATGGCGTGTTTGCGCGCACTTATGCCGAGCGGAGCGCCGTCGACGTCACGATAAAGGATGCCATCGCGGCCGAAGCCGCGACCATGGTCCAGGATGGGGATGCCGTCATCGTCCATGGCGGGTCGACCTGTTTCAGGCTGGGCGAGCGCCTTGCCCGACGCAATATCCGCCTGTTCACGAATTCGATGCCGCTTGCCGCCGTCATCGGAGAGACGGGCACGTGCGCATTGACCGTGGCCGGTGGCGAGTTGCACCGCGAGCCGCTGATCCTGCACGGCGCTGGCAGCGCAGAGCCGTTCTTCGCCTCCAAATTCTTCCTGAGCGCGCAGGGTGCCGATGAGCGCGGACTGCTCGAATCGCATCCGTTGCTGGTCGATGTGGCCACGCGTTATGCAGCCTGCGCTGATCGCATCGTCGCGCTCGTCGCAAGCTCGAAATTCGTCGTCGGTGCGCGTCAGGTTTCGCTGCCGTGGAGCCGGATCGATACGATCATCGTCGATGACGGCCTTTCACCGGACCATCGTGCGATGCTCGAGGATATGGGCGTTGAGCTGAGGATCGTGCCGACCGGTACGGGCGCGGCGTGATGATTGCCGTTCTCGACTTCGGCAAGACCAACACCAAGCTGCTCGTGTTCGCGGCCGACGGTCAGGTCCGTCATAGTGCGCGCACGCGTCCGGTCTGGCGCATGATCGACGGCGTCTCGGTCCTCGACGACGCCGCGCTTGCGCAGTGGGCGCATGCGGCGCTGGAAGAAGCCGACGCTGCCTGCGCCGGTGAGATGATGGGCGTGATGGTCGCGGCGCATGGGTGTACGTTCGCGCTGACGGACGCCGATGGCCTCGCTCGGCCGATCCTCGACTATGAGCAGGAACTTCCCGGACCATTTGCCGACGCGGTGCATGCCGGCCTGCCTCCCTATTCCGAAACCTTCGCGCCGCCGCGGCCGCAGGGATTCAATTACGGACGGCATCTGTTGTGGCTTCAGCATCTTGAGCCAGACGTTCTGGCGCGAACCGGCGCGATCCTCGGCTACCCGCAATATTGGAGCTGGCGGCTGGGCGGGCGACCGGCTGCCGAATACAGCTATATGGGATGCCACTCGCACATCTGGGCACCGGCGCGACGCGACTTCGCATCGGTCGTGGCCGAGCAGGGCTGGCGGGAGAAAATGCCGGACTTCGCGCCCGCCGGGGCGGTCATCGGGGAGCTGAAGCTCGCCGATCGGGCGATTGCGGTGCACAATGGCGTGCACGACAGCAACGCGGCGCTTCATGCCTATCGCAGCGTGTCGGACGCGCCGTTCACGCTCGTTTCGACCGGCACCTGGGTCATCATCTTCAACCCGGACTGCCCCCTCGACGCCCTCGACGCGCGGTTCGACCATTATTGCAATGTCGATGTGAACGGCGATCCGGTGCCGACGATCGGGTTCATGGGCGGGCGCGAGTTCGATGTGATCGCTGGCGATGCCGTCCCAGCCGTGGATCGTGCCAGCATTCAGCGCGTGATCGACCAACGCATCATGGTGCCGCCCGCCTTCGCTGCGGCCGGGCCGTTCGGGCATGTTCCGGCCCCTGCGTTGCCGCCGATGCGCGATGCCGCCGAGCGGGCAGCGGTTGCCATGCTCTACGTCGCGCTGATGACCGACTTCTGCCTCGATTCGATCCGGTCCGACACCGATCTCGTCCTTGACGGCGGGCTTGCCAGTGGGGGCGTGCTGGCGGAATTGCTGGCGCAGCTGCGGCCGCGACAGGTGGTGAAGCAAGCGGAGATGAACGAAGGGACGGCGGCTGGCGCCGCATCGCTGGCCTTTGCCGCGCACGGCGTCCGGCTGGAACTTCCGCGACCTGCGCCGGTCGTCCCGAGCAACTTTGTCGGTCTGGACGAATATCGGCGTCAGTGGCGCGCCAACTTGCCGTCGATCGACGGTACGATCGCGCGGTCCGCGGCATGAGCCACCCACTGGTCCTGGGAATCGATGTCGGGACATCGGGTGTCCGTTGCGTAGCGATGGATGTCGCGGGCCGCGACATTGCTTCGGCTGCCCGACGCTTTGCCGACCATGATGTCGATCCGCGCGATCCGCTGGGCTGGGCCGCGCTGGTCGACAGGACGGTGGGGGACGTGCTGTCCCACATCGACCGGGACGCCGTGATCGGTATCGCGATCGACGGAACATCCGGTAGCGTGCTGGCCATCGATGCCCGTGGCGAGCCGCTGGGCCTGCCGCTGATGTACAATGACGCGGTCGAAGACGTTTCGATCGTGCGGCGCATCGCGGCGATCGCTCCGAGCGATTGCGCCGCGCATGGGCCGACTTCAGGCCTGGCCAAGGCGCTTGTCCTCCAAACGACCAACGGCGTGGCGCGCCTGCTGCACCAGGCCGACTGGCTGGCCGCACGCCTGTCCGGCGAGTGGGATATCGGTGACGAGAACAACGCGCTCAAGACCGGATATGACTGCATCGCCGGGTGCTGGGGCGGGTGGATCGGCGATTCCGGGCTGCGTGACGGATTGTTGCCGCGCATCGTGCCGGCAGGGACACCGATCGCGCCGATCCTGCCGAAGGTCGCCGACCGCTTCGGGTTGAGCAGGCACGTGATGATCGTCGCGGGCACGACCGATGGCTGCGCCTCGTTCCTCGCGACTGGCGCCTGCGAAATCGGCGATGGCGTCACTGCGCTCGGTTCGTCGCTCACGCTCAAGGTTCTGGCGGACCGCCCGATCAGCTCGCCCGAACACGGGATCTACAGTCACCGCATCTGTGGCGGCTGGCTCGCGGGCGGCGCATCCAACACCGGTGGCCGGGTCCTGGCGGCCTATTTCGACCGCGATCGCCTGGCCGAGCTGTCCGAGCATATCGATCCCGACCGCGCGGCGCAGTTCGATTATTATCCGCTGCTCGCAGTGGGCGAGCGGTTTCCGTTTGCCGATCCCGGGCTGTCGCCCCGCCTGTCGCCGCGTCCTGTCAATGAGGCCGATTTCCTTCATGAATTGCTCGCCGGGATCGCCGCGATCGAGGCGGAGGGCTATTCGCGCCTGACGCAGCTTGGTGCGCCTTCATTGCGCTCGGTTCGCAGCGTGGGTGGCGGCGCGGCCAATCCGAACTGGACGCTGATGCGCCAGCGCCTGTTGGGTGCGCCGTTCCTCCCCGCCCAGTCGGTCGAGGCAGCGAGTGGCGCAGCGCGGCTCGCGCTCCAGGGCGTCAGCGCGGGAGTGGCGGCATGACCACGCTTTCCGCGCCGACAATCCTTTCGGGCTTGTCGGATTTGGCCGCATGTTATGACGCCTTCTTCATCGACCAGTTCGGCGTTCTGCATGACGGCAGCGCAGCCTATCCCGGGGCGGTCGCAACGCTGGCGGCGCTCGCCGATCACGGAAAGCAGGTCGTACTGCTGTCGAACTCGGGCAAGCGGTCGGCCAGTAATATCGCGCGGCTCGAACGGCTTGGCTTTGACGCCCGGCTCTATTCCGGGATCGTCACTTCCGGGGAGGTCGGCCGGTCGGTACTTGGCGCGCTGCCGGCGGGCCAGCGCTGCCTGCTGCTCACGCGCGACGGCGACCGCATGGCGATCGACGGGTTGCCGCTCGAGCTGGTTGATGACGCCGCAGACTGCGATGTGGTCCTGATCGCCGGGAGCGAGGGGGATCGCATGACGCTCGACACGTATCGCGCGTTGCTCGCCCCCGCGGCGCGACGCGGCGTTCCGGCCTATTGCACCAACCCCGATTTCCAGATGCTAACGCCCGTAGGATTGCGGTTTGGCGCCGGCGCGATTGCGGCGAGCTATTTGGAACTGGGCGGCCCTGTCACCTGGATCGGCAAGCCGTATCCGGCCATCTACACCGCAGCGCGCGACCGCGTTGCCGGTACGCCAGACGCGCGCATTCTGTGCGTCGGTGACAGCATCGACCACGACATCGGCGGCGCGGCCCAGGCGGGGCTTGCGAGCTGCCTCGTTCGGACCGGCATCATCGCCGACGCCACCGATGCCGAGCTCGACGCGCAGTTCGCGCGCCATGGCACGGCGCCCGATTTCATTCTGCCCAAGCTGCGGTGGTGACCATGCCCCAGGAGACGACTATGCAATCCAAATCGCTTGATGGCGCGATCGCCGCAATCACCGGAGGCGCATCCGGCATCGGTCTCGAGACGGCGCGCGCGCTGATTGCGGCCGGAGCGGTGGTGCATCTGCTCGATCGCGACCAGGCTGCGCTGGACGCCGCAGTGGCCGAGTTGGGGTCGCAGTGCCGGTCCGTCGTGCTCGACCTGTTCGATTATCCCGCCGTCCAACAGGCGATCGATGCGATCGTCGCAGCGCACGGGCGGATCGACATCTTGCACGCCAATGCCGGAAGCTATGTCGGCGGGAAGGTATGGGAGGGCGATGCGGACCGGTGGGACGCGATGTTGAACCTCAACATCAACGCCACCTTCCAGTCGGTCCGTGCGGTCCTGCCCGCGATGATGCGGCAGGGCAGCGGTGATGTCATCGTCACCAGCTCGATCGCCGGGGCCATCCCGATCGTGGCAGAGCCGGTCTACACCGCGTCGAAGCACGCTGTTCAGGCATTCGTCCACACCGTCCGCCGCCAGGTTGCGCCGCACGGCGTCCGCGTCGCTGCCGTGCTGCCGGGCCCGGTGCACACGCCGCTGCTCAAGGACTGGGACCCCCAGCGGCTGAAGGATGAAATCGCCGCCGGAGCCCTTATGGAGCCCGCCGACGTCGCCGACGCCATCCTGTTCATGGTCACCCGGCGGGCGGGCGTGATCGTGCGCGATCTCGTCATCCTCCCGCATGCATTCGACGTGTGACGCTCCGGCGTCGTCTTTTCCGACCGATTCACATCCGATCAAGCCAGCCTTTTTGAGGGGGTAAGCATGAAGTTTCGATATTTGAGCGGCAGCGCTGCTGCTGCCGTCGCCGTCTTGCTCGCGCCTGCGGCAGTGGCGCAGTCTCAGTCGTCCACCACGGTGGGCGGTGCCCAAACGCCTGCTGCGGCGTCGCAGCCCGACGCCGATGAGGGGAGTCTGTCGGGCCAGATCCAGAACGCGAACACCGGCGAATTTCTGCGCAACGCGATCATCGAGGTGACCGACGCTGGCGGCAAGCGGCGCACGGCGACCTCGGGCGAAGGCGGGACCTTCGACGTCCGTGGCCTTTCTGTGGGTCCAGCAACCGTCCGGATCATTTTCACCGGCTACACGACGCTGGAGCAGACGGTTCAGATCGCCGCCGCTAGCGCCACCGAGCTCAGCCTCGACATGCAGCCGACCGGTCCGCAGAGCTCGGCCGGTGAGGAAGTCGTCATTGTCGGGAGCGTGCGCGAAGGCGATGCCCGCGCGATCATGAACCAGCGCCAGTCGATGGACATCAAGAATGTCCTCTCAGCGGAAAGCTATGGCGATATCGACGACGGCAACCCTGCCGAGTTCCTCAAGTTCATGCCGGGCGTGGACACCGATGGGTCGAATGGCACGGCGGTCAACGCGTTCCTGCGCGGCATGCCCGCGGATTATACGCAGGTGACGCTCAACGGTGCTGGGCTTGCCACCGCTGACGCCAACACCGGGGCGGGTTCGGCGCGCGTCTTCAGCTTTGAGTCGATGTCGCTGGCCGGGATCGACTCGATCGAAATTTCGAAGACGACCAGCGCGGATGTCGACGCGAATGCGCCGGCGGGGACGATCAACATCCGCACCAAGCGCGCCTTTGATCGGCGCAAGCGCTTGCTTCAGGTGCGGGTCAGCGGCGCGACGCATGCCGACCTGTTCGACAGCCGCACGCGGACCGGTCCGGACGAGGGCGGTTTCGGCGGTGCCCGCTTCCTGCCGAATGCCGACATTCTGTATTCGGAAAGCCTGTTCGGCCGGCGTCTCGGCGTGCTCGCCAGCTTCGGCTACACCGACACCTATATCGAGCGCGAGGAAATCACGGCGAGCCGCAATTATGTGCCGACCGCGCGCAGCGCCGACCCGCTGGCGATCACGTCGCTCGCCCTGCAGACGCAGGCGCGCGAAACGTCTCGCATGGCCGCGACGCTGAACCTCGATTTTCGCGCGACCGACCGGTTGATCCTGTCGCTTGCGACGAACTTCAATCGGGGCACGGTGTACCAGCAGGAGCTCACCCCCACGCTGACCACCGGCGCGCGTACCGCGGGTGTGACAGGCGACGCGGCGCTCGACTTCACCACCAACCAGTCGGCGAACACGCGCACGCTCGCAGTGGCCGGTACGGTGCAATACAAGATCAACAAGACCTTCGCGATCACGCCGGGCTTCGAGTGGGAGCACGATGGACTGCGCATCGATGGCTTTGCGTCCTATTCCCGGGCGACGAGCCGCTATGACAGCCCGGCCAAGGGGCAGGTCACGTCGCTGACCAGCGCGATCGGGTCGACCGGCAATTTCTCGGCCAGCCGTGGCGACATCCTCGATGCGGACTGGACGGTGTCCCAGACCAGCGGTCCCGATTGGGGCGATGCTGCGTCCTTTACCCTGACCGGTCGACCGACGTTGCGGACGACCAACGGTGCAACATCCGAAGTTTCGCTCAGATCCGGCGCGATGAACGCGACCTACGATACCGAAGTTGCCGGGGTGCCGGTGGTCTTCAAGACCGGGTTCAAGGTGCAGGATGCCGAATATGCGTTCGACAACCGCTCGGCTGCGAACCAGTACACCTATGTCGGCGCACTGACGAACGCCGAGTTTCTGACCGCGATCCGCAGCAACAACCAGCTCTCCTATTCTGACGCAGGCGCCAGCATCCGGTCGCTGTCCGGCAATTCGGATATCTATCTGCCCAGCATGGGCCGGGTGTATGACCTGTTCTCGCAGAATCCCCAGGACTGGCAGCGCAGCTTTACCGCCGCGAACTGGTACAGCGCGAATGTCGAAAACAATGCCCGGTATCGCGAGACGACCGCCGCGCTCTTCGGCATGGCGACCGCGACGCCGTTTGAGCAGCTTCGGTTGCGTGCAGGCTTGCGGTGGGAGCAGACCCGGACCCGATCGCGTGCATTTGATCCGTTGTCGGCCGCTGAGGTTCAGGCCGCGGGCTATGCGGTCTCAGCCAGCACGGGTCGCGCGACCACGATCGAAGGACTGGAATATCAGTATCTGACCAACCCGAGGGTCGATCGGAAGGGGCGTTACGACTTCTTCTTCCCGAGCGCGTCGGCCAAATATCTGTTCGGTCGCAGCACGGAACTGCAGCTTGGCTATAGCCGTACGATTTTGCGGCCGCCGGTCAGCGTCCTGGCCGGTGCATGGACGATCGACGCAGTCGACAACATCGTCCGCGCACCCAATCCCAGCCTCGAACCGGCGATTTCCGACAATCTCTCGGTACGTCTGGCGCGCTATTTCGAGCCAGTCGGGATCGTGGCGATCAACTTCTACCAGAACAAGGTGAAGGGTCTGTTCCAGGAGCAGGAACTGACGGCGGAAGAGTTCGGCTATACCGGCACTGAATATGCGAACTACACCTTCGTTACCACGACGACGGTGAGCGGCGATGCGGTGAACATTCGCGGCATTGAGGTCGAGTTCAACCACGCGCTCACCTACCTGCCCGCACCGCTCGACGGGCTGTCGGTTCGCGGATCGTACATGTACAACCACCCGGAGGTGCCGATCGTGCGCGTCGCGGATCAGGTCGCGTCCTTCTCGATCACGTACAGCAAGGGGCCGGTGAAACTGTTCCTCAACAGTGTCTGGACGGGGGACAAATACCGCAGCACCACGCCGACCTGGTTCGAGGAGCGGATCGATATGAACCTGTCGGGCAGCTATGCCTTCGCGAAGCGCTGGGAAGCATTCTTCTCGCTGCGCAACCTGCTCAACGAGCCGATCAACGTGATCGTGCCGGGCAGCCTCGCCACGACCGGCACGGTGGGCAACCATAGTGCGATCTACATCCACAATGGTCGCAGCGGGACATTCGGCGTGCGCGCGCGCTTCTGACGCGCCGCAACCGTGACGACCATCGACCCAGCTGCCCCGGGGCAACGCCCCGCCTGCGCCAAGGATATGTAACCATGCATTTCGACCGTCGCTCCCTGATTCAGACCGCCAGCGGGTTGGTTCTGCTGGCCGGCTTTGCGCCGCAAGGCCTGCTGGCTGCGCCGCTCGAAGGCGATCCGTTCACGCTGGGCGTGGCATCGGGTGACCCCTGGCCCGACGGGTTCGTGCTGTGGACACGCCTGGCGCCAAAGCCGATGGATCCCGGCGGCGGCATGCCGATGAAGGCCGTGGCGGTCAGCTGGGAGGTCGCCGAAGACGAGCGCTTCGCCAGGATCGCGCAATCGGGTGAAGCCCATGCGCGGCCGGAACTCGCCCATAGCGTTCATGTCGAGGTGGCTGGGCTGAAACCGGGCCGGCGCTATTGGTATCGCTTTCGCGTCGGGACCGCGACGAGCCAGATCGGCACCGTACGGACCGCACCCGCGGCCGGGGCGTCGGTCGACCGTGTGCGGATCGCGGTTGCCGGCTGCCAGCATTGGGAGGGCGGCTATTATACCGCCCTCCAGCATCTGGCACAGGAACCCGAGCTCGACGCGGTGTTTCATTATGGGGACTATATCTACGAACATTGGGCGCAGCGCGTCTGTCCGAAGACTGACGGCAAGCCGGTGTGCGTGCGCGAGCATGTCGGCGATGAAACCTATTCGATCGACGATTATCGCCGCCGGTACGCCCAGTACAAGTCCGACCCGGATTTGCAGGCCGCGCATCGCTCGGTCGCGTTCCTGCCCACGTTCGACGACCATGAGGTCGACAATAACTGGGTCGGCTTCTTCGACGAGACCGGCACGCCGCGCACCGTGTTCCTGCTGCGCCGCTTCGCCGCGATGCAGGCATGGTACGAGCATATGCCGGTGCGCCGATCGCAATTCCCGCGCGCGCGGGACATGCTTGCCTATCGGCGACTGGATTACGGCAACCTGCTTCGGATCCACGTACTCGACACCCGCAGCAATCGCAGCGACCAGGTCTGCGAAGACGGCAAGCGCAAGCCGTGCCCGCCGGCCGCGCACAACGGCGCCACGGTGCTTGGCGAAGACCAGGAAAAATGGTTGGATCAGGGGCTCGGCGGCAATGCGCACTGGAATCTGCTGGCGCAACAGATTCTGGTCATGCCGTTCGACCGACGCAAGGCCGACGAGAATGACCCGAACCTCGCAACTGATACGTGGGACGGCTATCGTCCAGCACGGGCACGGCTGGTCGACAGCATTCGTCGGCAGCGGCTGTCGAACGTCGTGATCGCGTCCGGCGACTATCACAAGCACTTTGCCGGCACAGTCCCGCTGCGCGAGGACGCGCTCGACGGCGAGATGGTGGCGACCGAGTTCCTCGCGACGTCCATCTCCACGAACGGCGACGGCAAGCCGATACCGGGCCACGATACGCTGATGCGCAACAATCCGCACGTCGCGCTGTTCGAGGATCAGCGCGGATATCAGGTCTTCGATATCACGAAGGAGCGCTGGCTCACGCAAGTCAAGGGCGTGGACACGGTCAGCCGGCGCGGCGGCGCGCTTTCGACCATCGCCACATTTGCGGTCACACCCGATCGGGCGCAATTGCATAAGGCCTGAGGACGGCGGCGCTCTATCCTGGTCGTCTCTGCCGCTTGCAGCCAACGCAACCGCGGCTGGGGGTGAGCGGCCTCGCGCCGATGCACAGGCTCAAGCTGCGATCCGGCTCCCGGATCCAGGACTCGGGGGCCGGTTTCAGCCCGGTGGTATTGCCGCCAGAACGCGGTCCGGCGTCATCGGAAAGTCGCGGATCCGCGCGCCGCACGCATTGTAGATCGCGTTGGCGATCGCGCCGGCACCTCCGCACATTCCAAGTTCGCCGATCCCCTTTGCCTGGATCAGGCTCGCCGCCGGATCGCGCTCCTCGACCAGGATCACGTCCATGTGCGGCACGTCGCGATGGACCGGCACATGATATTCGGCAAGGTCGCAGTTGACGACATGGCCGTCGACCGGGTCGAACTCGAGCGCTTCGGTCAGCGCGGTGCCGATGCACCACACCATCCCGCCGATACATTGCGAGCGCGCGGTCTTGGCGTTCAGGACGCGGCCGAACCCGAATGCTCCGGTCATGCGCCGTACGCGCGTTTCGCCGGTCCAGTGGTTCACCGCAACTTCGGCGAAAAAGGCACCATAGCCAGAGGATACGAACGCTCCCTCGACGTCCCCCGGCTCGAAATGGCCAAGTACCGAGATCGCGTTGCCGTCTATCACCTCCGCCAGAGCTTGCTCTTTTCCGGACAGCGTCGCGTACCCGTCCTTCAGCACGAGCTTCTCCGCGCGGGTGCCGAGGCGTTTGGCGAGCGCCTCCCGGATGCCTTCACAGGCGAGCGATACGGCCGAACCGATCGATGCGGCGCCCCAGCTGCCGCCCGATCCGGGACCGCGCGGAAATCGCGTGTCGCCCAGCCGGACGTCGACGCTGGCAGGATCGATCCCGAGCATTTCGGAAGCGATCTGGCGCAGGATCGCATAGGTACCGGTGCCGATATCGGTCATGTCGGATTCCACGACAGCCGTGGCGTCGCTACGCAGCGTCACACGCGCCTTTGCCTCGCCGACATTGTGGACCCGCGCCGCGCTGGCGACCCCTGACCCGATCCACCATTCACCCTCGCGCCGCGACCGCGGTTTGCGCGGCCCTTTCTCCCAGCCGAACGCCTCTGCCCCCTGTTCGAGACATTCGGCAAGCTTGCGCGAGCCGAAGGGCAGCCCGGACACCGGATGAGTCCGGGGGAGGTTGCGCAGGCGCAGTTCGACCGGATCCATCGCCAGCTTGTCCGCCAGTTCGTCGAGCGCAGCTTCGAGCGTCGGCATGCCGACGGCTTCCCCTGGCGCCCGAGCCGATCCCGCAGTCATGCGATGGACCCGAGCGAGATTGACGGCCATCGTGCGGTGCTTCCCCGCATAGAGGAAAGCGGTGGACTGGGTCACCGGCTCGGCGAATGTTTCGCCGGGCAGGTTGGACACGATCGCCTCATGGCCGATCCCGCTGATGGTGCCATCGGCCGTCGCTGCCAGACGCAGGCGCTGCCGGGTTTCCGAACGCCGCATGATCGTCTGGAACACCTGCTGTCGGCTCATCACCACGCGGACCGGCCTCCCCAGCTGCATCGCGGCAAGCGACGCCGCGACCACATCCTGGCTGATGCCAAGCTTGGAGCCGAACCCGCCGCCGACATAAGGCGACAGCAACCGCACCTGAGATTCGCGCAGGCTGAGCGCGTCGGCGAGCTCGCTGATATTGTAGTTGAGCATTTGAAGGCTGGCGCGAACGGTCAGGAGCGTTCCGTCCCAATCGGCGATGGCGGCGTGCGGCTCCATCGCGGCGCTGGCGTGGCCCTTTGTCGAGTAGGTGACGTCCACTGCCGCGTCGGCTTCATCCATTGCCTTTGCCAGATCGCCTTGCTGCGTCGCGTCTGCATCGCCCTCGGGAACGACGGTCGCGGGATCGACTGCGGCCGCTTCGCTACGGTAGCGGACCACGAGCGCTTTGGCCGCGTCGCGCGCATTCTCGAGGGTGTCGGCCACCACTAGCGCGACCGGCTGTCCCCAATATTCGACGGTATCGATCGTGTGGGTCGGTGCCTCGCCCGCTGTGCCTTGCGCGGCGCGGGCAATCATCCGCCTGTCGCTGATGACGGCTGCGATACCCGGCATCTTGAGGACCGCTGCATCGTCGATGGCCTCCACCTTGCCCTTGACGATGGTCGCTCCGACCAGCACGCCTTCAAGCATGTCGTCGAGCCGGTATTCCGCAGCATAGGTTGCCGTACCGCTGACCTTGAGAGGCCCCTCGGGTCGGTCGAGCGCTTGGCCGATGGTACCCTGCGCCATCGTATCGAGCAGGTTGCGCGCGTCGGGCTCGTCCTGCCTGCGGTGAATGGTCATGCGCTGATCCCCGTCGCGTCGCATAGCGTTGCGATCAGTGACCGCCGAACCAGCGAAATCTTGAAGTCATTCTCGCCATAGCCTTGTGCGTCATCCAGCAGGATGTCGGCAGCACGATCGAACACGGCGAGGCTCGGCTGTTCACCGACCAGCAGGTCGCTCAGGCGATCGTCGGTCCACGGCTTGTGCGCAATGCTGCCAAAAGCGAGGTCCGCGCGGGTGATCCGCCCGCCTTCCATCGCCACGATCGCCGCAACCGAGCACAGCGCGAACGCGTAGGACGCGCGCTCGCGCACCTTGCGGTAGAGTTGCTTGCCGCCGACGGGCCGGAGCAGGCGCACGCCGGTGATGAGGTCGCCGGCCTCGAGCACGTTGTCCAGTTCGGGTTGGTCCCCCGGAAGGCGGTGAAATGCGCGCGCAGCAACGGAATGGGCGGTACCGTCTGCGCGGAGGATGTCGATTTTCGCATCCAGTACCGCCAGCGCCACGGCCATGTCACCGGGGTAGGTCGCGATGCAATGCTTGCTCGCGCCAAGGATCGCGTGGATGCGCGAAACGCCGGCGATCGCGCCGCAACCGGATCCGGGCGCACGCTTGTTGCAGGGTTGATCGATATTGGTGAAATAGGGGCAGCGGGTGCGCTGGCAGAGATTGCCACCGACGCTGGCTTTGTTGCGCAACTGCTGGGTCGCGCCTGCAAGGATTGCGCGGGCAAGAACCGGATAGTCGCGGCGGATGCGCGGATGCACCGCGAGATCGGTGTTGGACACCATCGCGCCGATGCGCAGTCCGCCATCGGTGTCGGCGATCTGTGCTAGGTCCAGTTTCGTGACATCGACCAGTCGGTCAGGGGGTTCGACCTGCAACTTCATCAGGTCGATCAGGTTCGTGCCGCCGGCGATGGCCAGCGTGCCTGCCTCTGCCATTGCGGACGCAGCTTCGACCGCAGTGGCGGCGCGACGATATTCGAACGGCTTCATGCCGGTGTGTCCGCGACGGTGCGAATGGCGTCGATGATATTGGGATAGGCGCCACATCGACACAGATTGCCGCTCATCCGCTCACGCAGTTCGTCCTCCGACAGGGAAGGGGGGCTCGCCAGGTCATCGGTCGCGTCGCTGGGCCAGCCATCGGCAATCTCCTGCAGCATCGCGGTGGCCGAGCAAATCTGACCCGGCGTGCAATATCCGCATTGAAAGCCGTCATGCGCGACGAATGCGCGCTGCAGTGGCGATGGTTCGGCCGTCGTCCCGATGCCTTCGATCGTGGTGACGGTATCGCCATCGTGCATCACGGCCAGCGCCAGACAGCTGTTGATGCGACGGCCGTTGAGCAGAACCGTGCAGGCCCCGCATTGGCCATGATCGCAGCCTTTCTTCGAGCCTGGCAGCGCTGCGTGATCCCGGATGAAATCGAGCAGCGATACCCGCGGGTCTACCGGTGGATCGTAGCAGGTACCGTTGATGGTGATGGCCATGAAGGCTCCTTCCGAGCATCCAAATTGCCGAAGCGCTCGTTGGTTTCCCCCGCGACGATTTTATTTCGGGGCCGACCTGCTCGGATCGTCCCGCCTGCTCACGCTCGAAAACGGATCGACCGAGGACTGCGCTGACCGTGCGGTTGCGGCTGTTCCATCTTTGTTCGGCATGTGCTAGGTGGAAGGGGTGTGTGGTCCGCAAGTTCGAAAAGTCATTCATATCGATATGGATGCATTCTTCGCGTCGGTCGAGCAGCGCGATAACCCGGACCTGAGAGGAAAGCCTGTCGCCGTGGGATCTGCGGGAGCCCGCGGGGTCGTTGCCGCTGCGAGCTATGAAGCGCGCGCCTTTGGGGTACGCTCGGCGTTGCCATCGGTAACCGCATTGCGGCGCTGCCCTGATCTCGTGTTCGTGTCGCCCCGCTTCGAGGTCTATCGCGCCGTCTCTTCCAGGATCCACGGCATCTTTGCGGAATACACAGAGCTGATCCAGCCGCTGTCGCTCGACGAGGCTTATCTTGACGTAACCGAGGATCGCAGAGGTCTTGGAACCGCATGGGCAACGGCCAAGGAAATCCGCGCGCGCATTTTCGCTGAGACGGGTCTCACCGCATCAGCGGGCATTTCTTATAACAAGTTTCTTGCGAAGCTCGCATCCGACCACCGCAAGCCCAACGGGCAGTTTGCCGTCACGCCTGACATGGGGGCTGCTTGGGTTGAGCAACTGCCCGTTGCGAAGTTTCACGGCGTCGGGCCCGTAACGGCGGCAAAGATGCGGCGGCTGGGGATCGAGACGGGCGCGGATCTGAAAGCGCGGTCGATCGAATTCCTGGTGCGACATTTCGGCAGTTCTGCCGACTGGTATCATGCCGTCGCGCGCGGCATCGACGAGCGTCCGGTAAACCCGAGCCGAGAGCGCAAATCGTCAGGGTCTGAGACGACGTTCGATCGCGACCTCAGCGACCCTGCCGAGATCGAGGCGGGCGTGCTCAGAATGGCTGACGATGTCGGTGCCTGGTGCGCTGCGCGTCAGCAGTTTGGGCGGACCGTTACCGTGAAGGCCAAGTTTGCGGACTTCAAACAAGTGACACGCAGTCGGACGCAGCCGCAATCGGTGCGCTGCGTCGAGACGTTGCGAGCGACGTCTGTCGACTTGATCCGCACCTTGTATCCGCTTGAGCAAGGGGTGCGCCTGGTTGGCGTTACGGTGTCCAATTTCGAGCCGGGCACCTCGCACATGCCTCTGTTCGAAAGTAACGACTCGAAAGGGTGACCGTGTCTCGAACGAACGCAGCTCATCGCGACCACGCGCGCGGTCAGGTCGTCCATCCAGCATTGCACGAGCAGTTACAGCGTCTTGCGATCTGCCCCGGGGGACTGGCTGCAAGTTACGGCCCTTTTACCTCCAACGCCATTCAAGGACTGGGGGAGGATCGCTCAGCTTCTGCCGTATCCTCGTCCCGCATCCGCCAAATCCAGCAGGTCAGGCTGAAGCGGCGCGCTTCCCAGGCGGGCGAGGGACTGCGAACCTCCAGAACCTCGTGCGGCAACAGGCTGGGAAAAAAGATCAGCCGATCGGCAACCGGTTCGATATCGATCGGCGCGTCGCCATATGCCCCGATCGGCAGGTTAAGAGCATGGATGCGCAGCTCACCGCCTGAAAAGAGCCGAGGCTCAGCGCCGAAATAATAAACGGAAGTCAGTTCGCGCGTGCCCCGGCTGCGACGGAGCACGTCGTGATGGCGGTGAAAATGTCCGCCCGGTCCATAGGCGCAAAGCTCGATCTCACCAGGCTGGAGCCGTTCGGAGGAAATACCCAAAGCGTGGCTTACCTGCGGCAAAAACGCGTTGATGGCAGTTTGAAACCTGCTCTCAAGCGGGCCGAGATCCCGAAGCTTAAGACAGTCGCGTTCATTCGGGTTGAAATAGGGTTTTCCGCCCGTTGGCAACTGCACTTCGGCAGAGCTGAAATCGTCCTGACGCTGTGTGGCATAGGCCATCAGATCAGCCGCGTGCTGTGAGCCGAACGCGTTGTCGAACACGATATAACGCTGCTGCCCGGCGCCGGAATTCTGGGTTTGATTGGCCATGGATGAAGTGTGACGAATAGCCGCGCATGCGGCAAGTGCCGGATCATTCCGTTTTGACATTGTCCGCCGCGCCTTGGCTGCGCTAGCGTCGAGAATGCTCTGGGTAGAACCGCACTCGATGTCCGTGCGCCGCGATGGCAAGATCGCGTTGCTCACGAAATTGGCCGAGCGAGGACATGCGACCCCGCAGCAATATTTCGAACTAGGCAATTTGCAGTTTGCGGCAGCGGACTTTGCCGGCGCCGAGCAGTCCCATCGCGCGGCGCTTGCGGAGTGGGATGATCCCGCCGCATGGGAAGCGCTGGCGTCGGCGTTGCTTGCGCTGGACCGGCCCACCGATGCCATGGCGGCCTGCGAAAAGATGGGTGAAACCGCAGCGGCGTTGCTCGTTCGCGGTCGGGCGCTGAACCGACTGGGCCGGGGCGAGGAGGCGCGAGACGCGCTGCTGCGCAGCCTGGAGGATCCCGATTTCGATTTCTTTCCGGCGCTGGACGAGTTGCTGATCCTGCTTGCCCGATCGGCCGACGGCACCGCGTTGCTCGATGCCATCAATGCACAGCCGTCGCATCGTGCGGCAACCGCGCTGGTGCGGGCGTTCAAGGGTATCGCGCTGGAACGGCTGGGCCGGCATGACGAAGCGTGTGCCATCATGAACCTCGAGGCATGCGTCAAACGCGTCGCCTTCGTTCCCCCGGCTTCGTTTGGCTCGATCAAGGCGTTCAATGTGGCGCTGGCAGAGGCGGTGGCGGCCGATCCGGCAACGGTCACAGTTGCCCTGACCGATAGCGAGATCAATCTTGCGCCGCGCGGCGAGGGTCCAGCCTTCGCGGCGCTTTATGCGTTCATGCGTCAGGAGATGGTGGCGTATATCGACGATCTCGACGCCTATCGGATGGCGGAAATTCTTGGCCCTGCGCCCGCCAAAGGGATCTTCTACACCGCCAACACCGTGCTCTGGGGTGACGGGCATAATGGCCAGCATATCCATAATCGCGGATACATTTCCGCCGTCTACCACGCTGTAGTTCCGCCAGAGATTGCAGACTCCAGTGATGACCGTGGCATGCTGACACTCGGCGGCTGCAATGACTACGCGCCGGGATTGAAGCCCAGTTGGGGGCGGAGGCTGATCAAGCCCGAGGCAGGGGTATTGACCATTTTTCCGTCGCACATCTTCCACGATGTCGTCCCGACCGGGCTGACCGAGCGGCGGATCTCCATTGTCGCCGATCTCAGGCCGGTCCGGGACCAGGAAGCTGCGCTAGGCGGCTAGCGCCAGGGCGGTGGAGTGCATCTCGACGGCATCGACCAATCGATCGATGCCGGCCAAATCGCGCGGTCGGACGAGCCGATATATGGCGATCCGCCGCGTCAGTGCCGCTGCAGCCGCAATCCGTTCTGCGTGGGAACGGACCAGGTCACGCAGGTCGGGGCGGTAACTGTCTGCATCGAGCACCCGCATCGCGTCCACAGACCCCAATCGCTCAAATGCCACCGCAGTGCCTTCTGGCGCGTCGCATAAGGCGTATATCGCGAGGATCGGGCACGAGACGGCCATGCTTTCGGGTGGGGCCATGAAGAACTTTTCGCCGAAAGCCGCAATGCGGGCCCTCCGTCGGTCCGCGAGGTCCAGCCGCGCTATGGAGGGCTCCCACAGCTTCAGGCGCCGCCCATCGGGATGGATCGCTGGCTCTTGCCTGTCGCTGCTGATCGCACAGACATCATCGGCGACGAAGCGATGACCGCGCGTGCAGAGCGCCGCTGCCAGCGTCGATTTTCCAGCCCCTGAGGCACCAGTGAATAGCAGGGCCTGACCGTCCCGAGCCACGGCAGAGCCATGCAGGACCGTGGTGCCGCGCTGGTGCAACAGGGTACCCATGGCCGAGCCGAGCACGAATATCGCGGCCTTTTCCAGCCCATCGTCCGCGACATCGATGATGATCAGTCGACCCTCTGAAACGGATATCGCCCCGCCCTCAGGCAGGTTGAGCCGCAACCCTTCCATCCCTGCAACACCGCGTCGGACGGAGACGTCGACATCGATCGCCGCAGGCACCGGCAGTGCCCCGGACAACTCGATTTCGGAGGCGACCGTCAGCCCGCAAATCCGGTACCAGCGCAATGCAGGAGACGCCTGCGAAAGACTAGCATCCATGCACGCGACGCCAGTTCAGTCCGCCGGTCCGACAATTTGGTGGTCAACCAGTTGTTGGGCGAATTGCAGGACTTCTTTTTCGCAAGCCGGGCGGTCGACTTCGAACTCTTCAATCAGGCTGTTGCAGACGTCCGAAAGCGCCTGCGGCTTCTCGAGCAAGCGCCAAATCCACGTGGCAACGGGATTGAGCCCGTAATAATATCCACCCGCGATGCTCATCATCACTGTCTCGTCGTCGCCGACGGACACGTGCATCACATCTTCACTTCTCACGAGGCGGGTTTCGAGAGTAACCTGCATGCCGCCGGCTATATCAGGAGGGCGGACCGGCCGGAACGCCGGACACGACGCGCTCGGGCGCCGACGGTGCCTTTGGCTGCCGGGTGTTTTCGATGGTTTCGACTACCAGTTCGGGAGTTGCCCAGGGGCGGCGCCCCGAGCCTTGATTGGAATCCAGATTCACAGTGCTTCTCCTCCCGGCTTCCCGTGTTGACCCGGAATGACGCAACACATAAATTCGGTCAAGTATGAGAGGTGTCAAAGCTACAAAATCTGAACGGAATAGGCATTTTTCGTCCAAAATCTGGACACCAAGAATGTGATCCGGCATGTTTGGAGCGATTTTGCAAAGATCCGCGGACTGATCGAGTTCGGTTTTCCCTTCACGATCGGGACGCCTTCCGGACCTGTTGGCCGCTTTCGCGCGCTCGCCCGTCGCACTCGTTTTCCCAAGCGTTCAGCCAAACATTTTGCGGCACGGACTGCAGTTACGCTCGGTTGGCCGATCGGTGCGCTATGGCGTTCAATTGCGGAATGTCATGCGATGCGCCAGAATGTCGGAGCGCCACTGCCGCGGGGTACGCTGAAGGACATGCTATGGCGCGCGCTGCGACATGGAGTTCCCCCGCTCGAATACCGGCTATATCGGTTGTGCCCGGGCGACGGGCGTGACGCCGATCTTGTCTTTTGGAACGACGGCCCCGGCCTGGCTGCGCTAAGCCGCGCGCGTGGAGCGGATATGGCGGACGTGCAGGACAAGGCCCGCTTCGCGCAGATCGCGCGCGATCAGGGACTGCCGCACATTGCAACGCTTGCGCAGTTTGACGGCAAAGCCCAGCTGTTCCCGGAACAGCCATTCGTGCCGGATCAACCGGGCTTGTGGATCAAGCCGAACCTCGGACGCGGCGGCGGCGCGCGGTGGGTCCTTTGCGATGGCATGTATAGCGATGCCCGCGGCAGACGCTTGACGCCAAGCGCGTTGGCCGAAGAGTCGCTCAAGGCCGAGTGCATCGTTCAGCCGCTGATGCAAAACCATCCGGCGATCACGGCGCTGGGCACGGAGGCGTTGGCAACGTTGCGCCTCGTTACCGGCATGACTGCCGCCGGCGATGCCGTCGTCGTTGCCGGATTCCTGGTGCTGGCGCGTTCCGATCATCCGACCACCGTGAATGGCATTATCTGCGGGCTAGACGAGGTTGCTGGACGCATTACGCGCGCGATCGCGGCGGATGGCACGCCGATGCAAACCCATCCAGACAGCGGCATGCGGCTGGCAGGTGCGGAAATTCCGTTCTTTCACGACAGCGTTGCGCTGGTGCTGCGCGCGCATCAATCCGGCTGGCCGCGCTTCCTCTTTCTCGGTTGGGACGTCGCACTCACGGCGGAAGGACCGGTACTGGTGGAAACCAATGTAGGGTGGGGGGCCATGTATCATCAATTGCTGGACGGGCCGATGACCCGCTTCGCGCAGTTGGTTGACGCGCATGTTTGAGCCGCAATGCAACTGATCGCCGGTTTTGTCGATCTGTCGGGAGACCAGGACGCCTCCGTGCATGCGCGCGCGATGCTGAAGCCAATGGTGCCGGCCGTGCCGGGCTGGCGCGAGCGGGTATGGGACGGCAATGGTATCTCTATCGGCCTGCTCTTTGGCTTTGATGCAGAACTCTCACCATTGGTACAGCGTGACGGGTCGGTAATCGCCAGTGACGCCAGACTGGATGAGCCGTTTGGCGAAGATCCCGCCCAATGGAATTGGCATCTTGCCCAGCTGGCAGCGCGCGATCCGGCCAGCCTTGCCGAGGTGTTGGGCGATTTCGCCTTTGCGCACTGGGATGATGGCGGGCGGCGCCTGACCTGCGGGCGCGACGTTTTTGGCATCCGGCCGCTATATTATGCGTACGAGCCGGGCCGTTTCTTTGCGTTCGCCTCGCTTCCCTGCGCAATCCATGGCGCCGGAATCGTGCCACGCCGTGCCGATCGCGGCGCGATCGTTCGATGGCTGGCGACCTCGGGCGCTGCCCATGAGACGCTGATCCAGGGCATATTGCGATTGCCGCCCGCGCATTTCCTGGTGCTCGAGGGCGGCACGTTGACGGTTCAGCGCTATTGGCGGATCGATCGGGCGGCGATTGGCACCAATCCGATCGAAAGTGCCGCTGCCGCGGCCGAAATGCGGCGACTGATGGATCAGGCCGTGCGCTGCCGACTGCCAGCTGGCGGGCAGGTCGGTGCCCATCTGAGCGGCGGACTCGACTCGTCGGCAGTGGCCGTGCTTGCCGCCCGCGGGCTGCGCGACGAGGGCCGTACGCTCAGGGCCTGGAGCTTTCTCGATCGTCCTCGCAACGATATCGCTCTGGAGGACGAGCGGCCATTCGTCGAAGCGGTGCTGGAGCAGGAACCCGGCATCGACTGGAGCCCTGTTGGAGGTGCAACCGATTGGCTCGCCGGTGGGCGCGACTATGACGATTATGCCGCGCTTGCGGGCGAAGATGATCCCGAGCACCGGGTGTGCGCGGATGCGGCGGCGAAAGGTGTTTCACTGATATTGTCGGGCTGGGGCGGTGATGAAGCCGCAAGCTTTAACGGCAGAGCTGCGATAGCCGAGCAATTGACCGGAGGACAATTTGGCGCCGCGTTGCGAGAATTGCGGGCATTTGCGCGCGAACGCGGCCTGCCGTTATCGCGCGCGATCCGCAATGAGGTGACTGCCTATCTCATTCCTGAGCGGCTGCGAAACTTCGCGCGATCGCTGACCGGGCGGCACACCCGGCGCTGGTCCGCACTGGCCGGGCTGAGCGATGCCGCGCTCGCGGCGCTGGAGGGTGCAGCGCAGCCGCTGACCATGTCCGCCGACGCCCGTGAGAGCCGCGCCAGCCTGATCACCGGAACGCACATCGCCGATCGCGCCGAAAGCTGGGCCGCGACCGGCGCCCGATATGGGGTGGCCTTTGCGTTTCCATTGCTGGATCGTCGCGTCGTCGAGTTTGCCCTGTCGCTGCCAAGCGCAATGTTTCTGCAGGCGGGACGTCGTCGCCAGGTTTTTCGCCAGGCGATGCATGGCGTGCTTCCGCAATCGGTTTGCGAGCGCCATCACAAGTTATCCGCCTTTCCCGGCATCACACTGGACATGGTCGACAATCGCGAGATCCTCCAGCAGCGGCTTGAAGCGATTGAGGCGCGGAGCGGAAACGATGTGCCCTATCTGGACTTCGAACGGATGCGGACGTTGCTCGCGGCCTTTCCGGACCCCGGCGAGGTTCGAGCCGCCATCGCGCAGGGTACGGAGCCGGATCCGGTCGCCATGTCCGCCGTGGTCGCCGTAGTGGTGGCGTTGGGCACAGCAGACTTTCTCGATCAGTATGAGCCATGAAACCGGCGATCGCATCCGCCGCGAACGACCTGCTTACCTGTGAAAGTCCCATCTGAGGAACAGCGGTCTGGTTCAGGACTGAAACAGTTACGGCAGCGTGTAGTGCGCGCAGGCGCGCGCCGACCAAGACAATGAAGGACGTGTGCGCCGGAGCTTATTCCGGAGCTCCGCCCACCGCCTGAAACAATCCAACCATGGCCGTCAGCTTGTCCGCACGCGTCTGGACGAGAGACAGTTCGACCCCGAGTAGTGCGCGTTGTGCATCGATCTGCTCGAGGTATGGCGTGTAGCCGGCGCGGTACCGATTCTGCGCATGGCGCAATGCATCCGCGACAGCCCTTTGCTGCGCCATGAGCGCGACCTCCTGATCGCGCAGATTTGTCAGCACCGCCATCCGATCCTCAACCTCGCGAAACGCATTGAGCACGACTGAACGATAATTCCACGCAGCCTGATCGCGCTGCGCGGTCACCCCGTCGAGTTGCGCCTGCAGCCTGCCGCCCTGAAAGATCGGCGCAAGCACGCTGCCGCCGAGCGACCAGACACCGATCGGATTGGCGAGCAGGTCGGACAGCACCACGCCCGCGCTCGCCCCAAGGTTGATCGACGGCATGAACTCGGCGCGCGCCACGCGCATCCGGGCATCGGCAGCCGCGATCGTATATTCCGCAGCGGCGATGTCCGGGCGACGCCGCAAGAGCTGCGACGGCAGCGTCGCCGGCGGCGCGGGCTGGCGCAGCTGTTCCAGCGCTCCGCCGCGCGTGATCGCCCCCGGCACCACGCCCGTCAGCACGGACAGCGCATTTTCCTGTCGCGCAATCTGTGCCTTGAGCTGCGGGAGCAGTTGCACCGTCGCCTGATACTCCGCTTCCGCCTGGCGCAGTTCGAGCTGCGAGGTGTAGCCGACCTCCGCCCGGTCCCGCGCGAACTTGAGCGCCCGCGCCCGCGCGTCACGCGTCGCCTCCAGCACCTCGAGCCGCTTGTCGAGCGCGAGCAGCGTGATGTAGCCCGTCGCGGTCGCCGCGCTCACCGAAAGCCGGGCGGCTTCCGCACTCGCCGCGCTCGCCGCGACCCCGGCCTTCGCGGCGTCGACACGCGCAGCATTCTTGCCGAACAGGTCAAGCTCGTACGACGCGCGGAACGTCGGCTGCGCCGCGATCGATTCCTGCGCCCGGCCGAACGGCGAAACCTCCCGCCGCACCCCGCCTTCGACACCCGCGCCGACCGACGGGAGCAGATAGCCGCGCGATCCCAGCTCGGTCGCGCGCGCTTCCTCGACCCGCGCGGCGGCGACCTGCACATCGGCGTTGTTTTGCCGCGCCTGCTCGACCAGCCGGGTGAGCTGGGGATCGCCAAAGCCGTTCCACCAGTCCGCCTCGATCGGCGCGGTCACCCCCAGCGGAGTGCGCCATTCGGTTGGCGGGGCGACGGCGCTACCTGGCGGCACCTGTTGCAAGGCCGGGGCGCAGGCGGACAGGGTGAGGGCGGACACTGCCGCCAAGATCAGAGACTTGCGCATCATCCTCATCCCTTGGTGTGAACGGTGGCCACCACCGACATGCCCGGACCAAGTCGGCGCGCCGCCGCCTGCCCCTTGTCGAGGACGATGCGCACTGCGATCCGCTGCGGCACTTTCACGAAATTGCCCGCGCCGGTGTCGGGCTTGACCAGGCTGAACTCGCTGCTCGCGGCCGGCGCAATGCTCTGGACGCGTCCGGTGAGGCGGATGCCGCCCAGCGCGTCGATCTTTAGCGTCGCGCGCTGCCCGACAGCCATCTTCGCGGTCTGCGTCTCCTTGAAATTGGCAACCACCCACAAATCGTCGGGGACGATGTACATCAGCTGCGTTCCAGGCGTGACCAACTGGCCGACGCGCGCCGTGACTTCGCTCAGCCGACCCGAACGCGCGGCGCGGATCTCGGTGCGCGACAGCTCGAAATCGGCGAGGCCTTTGGTGGCTTCCGCCCCGGCGACCTGCGCTTCGAGCGCGCCGCGGCCGACCGTGACCGATCGCACATTCTGCGCCGCGATCGCGCGCTGTGCCTGCGCCTGCCGCACCCCGGCCTGAGCCTGTTGCAGCGCCGCGCGCGCTTGATCGCGCTCGCGCAGCGAAACCGATCCCTCATCCACCAGCTCGGCGATCCGGTTCATGTCCGCCTGCGCCTTTTGCAGTCCCGCACGCGCTGCTGCGACCGCGGCATCCTGCAGGTCGAGCTGAGCCTGAGCCGAACGCAGGCTCTGCGCGCTGTTGGCGAGTGTCGCGCGCTGCGCGGCGGTATTGGCCTCGCCCTGCTGCACCTTTTCGCGGAACGGCTTGTCGTCGATCCGGGCGAGCAGATCGCCCTTCTCCACGCGCTGAAAATCCGCCACCGGCACGTCGACCAGATAGCCGCCGACCTGCGGGCTGACGATCGTCGTGCGCCCCCGGACGTAGGCGTTGTTCGTCGTCTGGGTCGCGCCGTCGAACGGCGGCAGACCCCAGGCATAGAGCGCCACCAGCGCCCCGATCACGATCGCGACGACCGCTATTACGATGTTGCGGCGCGACCGTGCCGGCGCCCAGCCGGTCGGTTGCTCCACTGCCGGCGCTTCGTCTTCGCGGGCCACGGCTTCGGGTCCGGGTTCAGCTTTTTTGGTCATTGCGTCGTTCCTGTGCGCATGGCCTCCATGAAGGCCAGTTCCTTGGCGAGCGGATTGCGCCCGCGAATCTTGTTGATGAGCCACGGCACGAACAGCGCGACGAAGGTCAGCGCGGACAGCGTACCGATCACGAAGAACACGTCGTTGAATGCGAGCACGGCGGCCTCGCGACCGACCTCGGCGGAAATGCTTGCCGATGCCGCCTGCTGGCGCAGTGCGGGGTCGAGCTGCACGGGTGCCACCCGCTGCGCTGCGTTGCTCAGCGCCTGTGCCAAGGGCGCGTTGCCCAACGTCAGCGTGTTGCCGGCATCGATCAGATGCGTCTTGAGCCGGATCGTATGATAGGCGGACAGCACCGAAATCCCTGCCAGCCCGCCCAGCGACTGCGACAGCGAAAAAATCGCGATGAAGCTGACCACATAATTCTGTCCCGCCGCCAGCGCACGCAGCATGCCTTCCATCAGAAGCGGTCCCATCGCGAACACGGCGGCGAAGGCGATGGCGGCCTGGGTCAGATACAGGTCCTGCGGGCGGCTCATCACGCCGGTGCGGGTATCGGCGAATGCCGCGATGCAGATCAGCGCCACCGCCACCAGCACCGGCCGGGTCAGATCGCGCGGATCGAGCCGCGCGACCGAAACCATCATCCCACCAAAGGTCGCACCGGTAAGCACCCAGAAATAGCCGACCAGCTGGTCATTGCCGAACCCCAGCGCGGCGAACATGCCGCTCGCGCCAAAGCCCTGCTCGGCCACCAGAATGCGCACTGTCGCGCCGATCAGCGCCAGCCCCAGGATCGCCCGGCTCGACAACCAGCTGAGGTCCAGCATCGGGCTCTTGCGATTGGCTTCGATCAACAGGCAGCCGCCAATGCCCAGGATCGCGAGCGCGAGGGCATAGCCAAGCCACGGCGTATCCCACCACTCGATCCGCCCCTGGATCAGGAACGCGCACAGCGCCGAAACCCCGATCACGAAAAGCGCGATGCTGGGGATGTCGAGCGGCTCGAACGTCTTCTTGCGGATGCCTGGCGGCAGCCGCAGCAGTGTAACTAGTCCCAGCCCGAGCAGCGACAGTGCGAACTGGAACTGGAATACCCGGCTCATATCGCCATCGACCAGCAAGGCGGGAGACAGCGCACGGGTCAGCGGGAACGCGACCTGCGTCAGTCCCAGCGAGATGACCAGTCCGCCGACCCGCACCGCGGCGGGCAGCCCCTGCATCAGATAATAGATCGCGAGCGCCGACAGGCCGCTTGCCGTGATCCCGGCAACCGCCCGCGCGGCAAGCTCGGGATAATAGCCCGGCTGGATCATCTGCACGAAATTGGCGGCAACCAGCCCTACCATCGCCCAGCGCACGAACATCTGAATGCCGAATTCCTGCCGGATGCGGAACAGCATCATGCTCATGGTCGCATAGGTCGAGTAGAAGGCGACCGTCAGCCATCCGGCCCCGACGGGAGTCAGCGCAAGCTGCGCCTGCAGCGCACCCGCATTGGCCAGCAGAAACCCGTTCTGCGCGCCGCCAAGCAAGCCCATGAATATGCCGATGCCCAGATAGGCGATACGCCGCCGGCGCGGGTGGTCCGGGTTGGCGGGCGATCCGGGCAGGATCGGCAGCTCGTGCGGCTTGAACCGGTAACCGGCTGCATCGTCGATCAGGACGGGCCGCTCACTCACAACGCAGTGCTCCCTCGACCAAGGTCGCCTCCAACGCCGCCGCGAACGTCGCATCGTCGCCGATCCCGTCAACCAGCCGCGTCAGCCGCTCGCGCCGCGCCACCGCGCTCGCTGCGCCATAGATGAAGTTGGCGACCCGAAACTGCAGATGATCCGGCGCTTTGCCGACGCAATTGCCCGCTGCTGCAACGGCGAGATCGTAGAAATGGGAATGCAGCGGCGAGGACAGCTCATCCAGCAGCCACTGGGACCGCTCGCTGTCGATCGTGATGTCGCGCAGCAACAGGCGCGGCACTTCGGGCCGATCAAGCAGATAGGCGATGAAGCTCCGCATGGCGTGCCGCAACCGTTCGACCGGAGCACGGTCCGCCTCGGCAGCCTGCAGCGCCGTATGCAGATCGCGCGCCGCCTGCGACACGATCGCCTTCCACAGTCCCTCCTTGCCGCCAAAGCGATAGGCGACCAGCGCGACATCGACCCCCGCAGCGCCCGCAATCTCGCGCAGGCTCGTCGCATCATAACCCTGCGCGGCAAAGTGCAGCAGCGCCGACCGCGCGATCAGCGCGCTGGTATCCGTCTCGGTCTCCTTTGGCCGTCCGCGGCCGCGTCGCTCGCTCATGCACTGCTCCTTGCGCGACCAGATCGGTGTCCTGCGACCTTAATTCAATACCTGTTGAATAAATTCGCTAGCGCGCGCCCAAGGCGGCGGCAAGGCGCAAGCGCGCCTTGCACGCGCGCTGTTCGCGCACGCTCCCGAACCATCCAGAAAAAACGTTCCGGACGCGAAACTCATTTCGCGCTGACGGGTTCCCACGCCCTGACACGCTCGCGCACTCGTGCCCGGCCCCAACCTGTAAAGGACCCCACTCATGAAGATCCTGATGATCCTGACCAGCCATGATCAGCTCGGCGACACCGGCGAGAAAACCGGTTTCTGGCTCGAGGAATTCGCCGCCCCCTATTATGTGCTCAAGGACGCGGGACACGACATCACGCTCGCCAGCCCTGCCGGCGGCCAGCCGCCGCTCGATCCAAAATCCAACGAACCGGATGCACAGACCGCGGCGACGGAACGGTTCAAGCAGGATGCCGAGGCTCAGGCACAGCTGGCCTCAACCCTGAAGCTCGCCGACATGGACGTCGCCAGCTTCGACGGCGTCTTCTATCCTGGCGGCCACGGACCGCTCTGGGATCTCGCGGAAAGCGCGACATCCAAGTCGCTGATCGAAACCGCACTTGCATCAGGCAAGCCGGTCGCGCTCGTTTGCCATGCGCCCGCCGTCCTCAAGCCGGTCACCGCGCCAGATGGAGCGCCGATCGTGAAGGGGCGCAAGGTTACCGGCTTTACCAACGCGGAAGAAGAAGCGGTCGGCCTGACCGACATCGTGCCCTTCCTCCTCGAGGACAAGTTGCGCGCACAGGGCGCCGAGTTCTCCAGCGGCAGTCCGTTTCAACCCCATATCGTGTCCGATGGGTTGCTGATTACCGGTCAGAACCCGGCATCGAGTGAGGGCGCCGCGCACGCCCTGCTTGCCGCGCTGACGGGCTGATCGGCGAACGATGGCTGGAACGCGGCATCCCCCCATTCCTCGCTAACGGACGGGCAGGGGTCGGTTGGGGGCTCAGTCAGGTCTCGCCTAGCTCGACCGCGTCGCGTCGGTAACCGGATCGAGTTCGCGCGCGTCGGGCGTGCGCGTTGCGGGGAGCGATCCGGTCTGGCGTTCGATCCGGCGATGCACCACCGGTGCCGCACCGTCGATCTGGAGTGCGCGCAACGCGTTGCTGTTGAGGTCGTCGGCGCGGGTGCGCCGCTGATTGTGCCGAACATAATCGACCCAAGTCGCGACGTGATAGCGCTCGATCCACAGCTCGGGCTCTTCGAGATCACGCAGCAAGGTCCAGTGGTGTGCGCCGTCGCGTCGCCGGATCCGTCGGCGTTCGCTCATTACCGTGAGAAAGCGGGCGATGTCGTGCTCTGCGATCCGATGCTCGATCGTGATCACGATTGGCCCGCTGCGCGGTTCGACCGGGATACTTGTCTGTGGCTCACGCCAGCTGTCGCGCGGATCGAGGTCGAGCTGTTCGATGGTTGGTACCGCGAATCGAAGACCTGCAACAAGGCTCAGCAACTGCACGCCAGCTGCAATGAGGAGTGCGGTGGCAAGGCCATGGTCGCCGGCAATTGCGCCGAAAACCCAGCTTCCTGCAGCCATGCCGCCAAACGCTGCCATCTGATAAATGGCGAGCGCGCGGGCGACGACCCAGCGCGGGGAGGCCATCTGGACGCTCACATTGAAGGTGGAAAGCGCACTCACCCAGCCTGCGCCGGCCAGTATCAGCGCGGCAAGGGTGGCAGCCAGGCCAAGTTTCAATGCGACGAGTGCCGCACCTGCCGCCAAAGCGAGCGCGGCGAGCCGGATCAGGAACTCGGTGGGCAGCATCTGGCGGAGTCGCCGCGAGGCAAAGGCACCGAGCACGGCGCCCGCGCCAAACCCGCCGA